>JAZDOY010000047.1:0-11521 GCA_043798165.1 bacterium
CTTCGTGAATATGTGGCTTAATAACCGATTATTCTTCAATACAAAAGGAAGTCATTTTAACTCCTGTCTCATAGAATGCGGTATATGAAATAGCATTCTTTTTATTTGATAACACATGAGGAAGAATATACTTTAATTCTGGAAGAAGCTTGGGGAGATTTATGATTTGTTTTTTTGTGAGCCATGCAAATGTTCCATCCTCTTTGTTTGTTTTAAGCTCTCCGCTCGCATAATCAGCCGTCAACATATGAAAGAAAAATTCTTGATTAATGTCTTTTACGTATGCATTACCCGTTGCCTTCACTTGTAGATTTTTAATCTGCAATCCTGTTTCTTCAAACACTTCCCGACGAGCACACGCAAACAATCCTTCATTAAACTCCCGATGACCACCAGGCGCCATCCAGATATCTGGCATAATTCTTTTTGCAGGATTTCTATGAAGAAGGAGATATTTATTTCCCCTTTTCACAAAACACTCAAGCGTCACCACCACATTTCTTTTCATTTAAACAATTGTACTATAAGGAGTTCATTTATTTAAATAAATGAACTTATCATTACTCTTATTTTAATACCGCTCCTTTAATAGCCATTCCTGAACTGAATCGCGCGAATTCAAAAAAAATAAAAGAAAATAGCAAAATCATAATAAGTGGCGCCAATGTCGAAAAGATATTCTTTTTTCCCGGTTTATATCCACGAAGAAGTAACGAGTTTGTTACAACGGAAATTGACGATAAAGCCATTGCAAGGCCAGCAAGTTCTGGCTTGAGAATAATACCAAATCCGGCGAACATACGAGCTGCAACAGGAATACCCATGACGTTGTAAAATAAAGCAAAAAACATATTTTGTTTTATTTTGCCCACGGTTTCTTCTGAGAGATGTATTGCGTGTACGACATCTCGCAAATCATTTTTCATTAACACAATATCCCCCGTTTCTATTGCCACATCAGTACCATTGCCCATGACAAACCCCAAGTCAGCCTGAGCCAGTGCTGGCGCATCGTTAATACCATCTCCCACCATCGCCACTTTTCCTTTGAGTTGTAATTTTTTAATTATTGCAGCTTTTTGATCTGGAAGTACATCCGCTACGACATGAGTAATGCCGGCTTGTTTTGCAATTGCATGAGCCGTTTCTGTATTGTCTCCCGTAAGCATATAGACGGTTATCCCCTTTTTTTCTAGTTGTTCTATAGCTTCTATTGAACTTTCTTTTATCGTATCCGCAACTGCAATGAACCCAAGAATCCCCTCCTTTTTGCTGGCAAGAATCATCACTGTTTTTCCTTGTTTTTCAAGATTATATATATCTCTCTCTTTTTGGATTATTGAAATATTCTTTTCACTCATGAGAGTTCTGTTTCCAAAGAAATACTGTTCCTTATGTACAGTTCCTTCAATCCCCCTTCCTGATAGCGACTTAAATCCCTCGACCTCGCTTAGTATAAGCCCCCTTTTTTTGGAACGAGAATATATTGCCTCTGCAAGGGGGTGTTCGGAATGATACTCAAGAGATGCTGCGATATTAAGAAGATCTTTACTTCCAATAACATCTGTAACGGTAGGTTTTCCATGTGTAATGGTGCCTGTTTTATCAAAGACAATAATTTTTATTGCACTTGCTGTCTCAAGCGGTTCTCCCCCTTTTATCAATATGCCATTCTCCGCTCCCTTTCCTGTGCCCACCATAATCGCAGTAGGAGTAGCTAAACCTAAAGCACAGGGACATGCAATAACAATGACTGAGGTGAGGGCCATGAGCGCGTAAGACAAAGGTGAACCAAGAAGGAAATACCAAATCAAAAATGTCAGAAGAGCAATACCAATAATTACAGGTACGAAATATGAAGAAATGCGATCGGCAAGAGCTTGAATGGGGGCTTTTGATCCTTGTGCGTCCTCCACCAATTGAATTATGCGTGCAAGCATGGTTTCTGCCCCTACTCTGTCTGCAATAAACTCAAAACTTCCCGTTTTATTTATGGTTCCCCCGATTATTCTATCTCCCTCTTTCTTTTCAACTGGCATAGCTTCTCCAGTCATCATCGACTCATCTATATATGAATTACCCTTTACTAGTTTTCCATCCACAGGTATTTTTTCTCCTGGTCGAACGAGAATTCGATCTTGTTTTTGCACAGCATCGATTACAGTATCATATACCTGTTCATTTTTAATAACATGTGCCACCCTTGCTTTAAGGTGAATCAATTTTTGTACGGCATCCGTTGTGCGTTGTTTTGCTTTAGTTTCAAGAAGTTTGCCAAGTAAGACAAAGGTAATAAGAAATGCAGCTGTTTCAAAATACAAATCCGGAATTTTCTTCCCCGCCAGCCCAATAAAAGATGTATTTGCGTACGCATACATAACAAGTTGAATAAAACTATATGTATATGCAACAGAAGTTCCAATCGCTACAAGGCTATCCATGTTAAAAGATTTCATGCGTAAAGCAGCCCAAGCACCTTTGTAAAAATTTTTCCCTATGATAAATTGAACTGGAGTAGTTAGGAAAAATGAAACAATACCGATAAATGGAAATAAGTTTTGTCCTGGAAGCCAGGGAAAAAAATCGAGAAACATAAAATACATCATGGGAGAGCTTAATAAAGCGCTCATGATGAGAAGCTTTTTTTGCGATTCAAATTCATTTATTTTTTTTTGTTCTTCTTGTTTTGTATTATGTTCATTCAATACTTCTGCAGTATAGCCAGCTTTTTTTACTGCCTCAAGGAGCAAGTTTTTATCCATATCAGGAGACGAAAATACTATTGCCTTTTCTGAAGAAAAATTGACCGTTGCTTGAGATACACCAGATACTTTATTGAGTGACCGTTCAATGAGCGTGGAGCAAGCGGTGCAGTGCATACCGGAAAGTGAAAGGATGGTTTTTGATTGAGGCATAATAATTATTTCAAATTTTTAATTTTTAATTTCAAATTAATCATTGCACAATAATTGTCCCACTATACATTCCCATACTGCAGCTAAAAGGTATATCTCCAGATTCTTTTGGAGTGAATTCAAATACCTGTTCCTTTTCGGTAAGTACGGTTCTGATATTGAGTTTTTGTACCATAAGACTGCTTGCGCATGAATATGGATACACAGATTTCACAATCCACTTCACAGGCACATTTTTTTTCACGGTAAACACATTTGGATAATACCCTTGTGCATTTTGTTCCATATATACAACCTGCACTCCATTTTCCATTTTTACATTGGGATCTTGTTCTTGAACAATAGTTTTCTGGGTACTTTTTTTAATTCCAGCAAGCGTAAGACCGTTTGAAATATTAAAGAATGCCATTACGATCACAACAAGTCCAACAAATTTAAAAAAAAGCCCAGACGATTTTCCTTTTACAAGGGAAGTAACCCCTCCCAGACTTAAAAGTCCTGGCGCCGTGCCCAAAGCAAATACCGCCATTGTGAGAGCCCCTGTTGTAAAGGAGCCCGTTGTCATTGCATAAAGCTGAATTGCTTGAGTAAAACCACAAGGTACAAAAAACGTTAAAGCTCCCATAAGCGCCGCACTTTTATGCGAATAGACTTTATCTGCATGAGTTGACGTTCCAAAAAATTTACTAAGACCCTTAGGTAGAGTTAAAGATACTGCAGTGAGTTGAGGAAAAATGTTGGTAAGCTGTAACCCTAAAATTATCATCGCTATCCCAACAAGTACAACAATCAATCCGTTGACACTGGTGGAAAGCTGGAAAGCAGATCCAATAAGTCCTATGACGCCACCAAGAAGAGAAAACGACACAATTCTTCCCAGGTTAAAAAAAACATGGGGAGCAAATTTTTTGCCTGGCGACGCGTCTGGATTATCTTGAGAAAAGCGGCCCGCTACTGCGAGAACCACTCCCCCCACAAGAGCCATGCATGTTGAAACACCTGCAGTGAGACCAACTAAAAACACAACTGGAAGGCTTGAAAAATTATTTGATCTCATTAAATTAAAGTCAAAAATGCCTAGGCTTTTTGCAATATAGTAGACAAGTATGAGGATAACTAATCCGAACCCCAATTCAATATAATCATTGCTATTTTTTGAGAAGAACGGTAATTTATCTGTTGTCCCCAGTTCATATCCTGCTTGTTTTACTGCATTGACCACATCTGCATGATTAAGACGTTTTCCCTCAAAGTGAATAGTTGCAGATCCTGTGCGATGACTAATATCAACAGATGACACTCCTTTAATTGTTTTTAACTCATCCTCGATGAGTAGCTCACACGATTTACAGTGCATGCCCCTAATAAATATTGTTTTTGTACTCATTATTTATTCAGCAAATTACTAACTTTCAATATTTCCTCTATCATCTGATCCTTTCTCTTTTGGTTGTTGGTGCTCATGGCGTGTTTAAAACATGAGTTGAGGTGGCTTTCCATAAGTTGCTGATGTGCAGATTTAAGAAGACCTATCACCGCTAAATTCTGTTGCATGATGTCGATGCAATACTCTCCGTTCTCCATCATGGTAATAATTTTTTCAAGAAGACTTTTTGCTTTTTTGTAGCTTATAAGCGTCTTTTCATTTTTGTCCATATGTATGTATTCCTAATTAGTAATATAAATAACCCATACCTGGGGTATAGGTATAGCATACGGCATAAAAGAAGTAGTGTCAAGAGGTTTTTTTGGAAATGACCTGTTCCGTATTCGTTACTTTTCTGAGATTTCTATAGAAAGGATTTTGACCGGGTTAACCGGCGATGATCCCTCCCCTTCGGGCTTAGTGGGAGCTTCTGCGATTGCATCAACCGTATTTAAGCCTTTTGTTACTTTGCCAAAGATGACATAATTTTTTGGTAATGGGTTATCTTTATGCATGATAAAAAACTGGCTTCCATTGGTATTGGGTCCTGCATTCGCCATTGCAAGAGTTCCCCGCGTATATTCTCCATCAAACTTTTCGTCCGCAAATTTATATCCCGGTCCCCCGCTCCCTGTCCCTGTTGGATCTCCGCCTTGGATCATAAACCCTTTAATTGTGCGATGGAAAATAACATTGTTATAAAAATTCTTTTTTGCAAGGGTTACAAAATTATTCACGGTAATAGGTGTCTTGTCGGCAAAAAGTTCAAATTCAATATCTCCCACAGATGTTTCTATAACTGCAGAATATTTCTTTGTTTTATCAATGGTCAGTTTTGGTTTTTTCATATCATCGCTTTGTGTGACTTGCGGTATCTCATCTTTACCTCGATTTTCAGCCTCTTGTTGAGCCAAACTAGTGCCAAGATCTGTTGTTTTATCCGTTTGGCGCCCATACTGATTGGCCAACGTGACAATAATACCGACAAATAATAACAAGAAGGCTGCAATAATTCCAATGCGTTTCATACAGTATCTACACAATTTATAAACCCCACTCTATATAATATACATTGTAATGAAAAAAATATCTGCACTTCTTGTTGTAGTTGTCGGTATCACCCTTTTCTTTTTATTGCATGCTCCAGAAAGGAAAATAAATGCAGAAATAGTGTTTATTAATCAAGTGCGAGGGCTTGAATGTTGCCAGAAAGGTTCACTGGAATTTACAAGACAACAACTGGAACTGTTCAAGAAATATAAATTTGCCGCAACATTTGTCCTGCGCTATGACGCTCTTATCGATAATGCGTTTATCAACCTCTTTAAATCGTATGCAAAAAATCGATTTGATTATGGAATTTTTTTTGAAATAACTCCCCGCCTTGCGAAGGATGCAGGGGTCGCCTATAAAGGATCGCAGGAGCGATGGTATCGGGCTTCCTATGCATATCTCGTTGGTTATTCTCAAGAGGATCGGAAAAAATTAATAGACACCGTAATGACTCAGTTTAAACGAGAGTTTGGCTCTTATCCAAAAACAACTAGCGGATGGATGATCGACACATTTTCTGCAAATTATTTGAGCAATACATACGGAGTTACAACGCATGAGATAACACGCGAACAATGGGGAACGGACGGATATGCGCTCTACGGAGGATCCGTGCCATCTCTATACAATCCATCAAAAGAATGGGTCTTTATACCTGCACAATCTACAACCGACTCATTGCCGCTTCGTATTCTGCGACAGACAGTGAGCGACCCTGTGCGCAATTATGGAGATTTGACAAGCGGATATACATCCCAACCAAATGATTATGGTCGCACCAAAAGCTTTGATTATTTTAAACATCTCCTGGGACAAGTTGAACAAAGCTCTCAACCGATTGCGATACTGGGGTTGGAAAATTCACTCGAAAAAAAATACCAAGACATATACGAAAAACAAATAGCATATGTGGGTAGGGTAATTGATAAAAACAACATCATTTTTCCCCGCGAAATTGGAAATATTAAAAAACAAAACTTTGTATTCGGCACGGACTTTGAAAACAAAAAATATTCCGCCTATTGGATACAAACTACCGGATATAGGGCACGAATTATAGTTAAAGATGATTATGTTCAACTAACCGATTTGCGCATATATGCAGAAACTATGAAAGATCCCTATTTCTCTACGCCAAGTGGTGAAAAAACTGCATTTTGGGAAGCTCCTTATGTATTTGATTCATCAAAAAACGGCGTCCATAAGGCACTAAATGCACTTTCGGTCAAAACGGGAGAATTGTTTCGTTTTTTTGGTAATGAAGATTGGATAAGAGAACGAACAAACCCCGTGGTGAACGAACAATTTCTTCGGGAAATAAATGGTATTGTTTTTCCCCAACTAAAAAATGGTATGCACCCTTCAATTACAGAAAAAGATGGCATTATCATCCTGCGATACACGCAACAAAATGGGACAGAAATTATGTTTATATTCTCAGACAATGCATTTATTGTAAAAGGTGTTGAAAAGAATGGATATCAAATAAAAGGGTCTATCGGACAAAACACCAAGTTGACACAAGAACAAAAAAATGACAGTGTCTTTTTCACACCGCTTCTTGTTTCGGAAGAGCAAAGCGGTCAGAGCACAGAAGGTCCTCAGAACAAAACTGCGGCACACCCCTCAGAAGTAACCATCATCTATAATGCACCTTTCAGTCTCATGGGGAGGAATCCGGCAAGAATTGTTGTCGTATCTAAGGATTCTGGCAGTAACCCGGCACGCATTCAAAATTTACAAATAACACATACAAAGGGGAATTTTGATTCAGTAAAAATACACGAAACAGAAGGACATCTGGGGGAATTCGACGGCATGTATTATGTAGATATTGAAGAAAATACGTCAGGGACATATACTCCCGTTCTTACGTTTGATTCACAAAAACAAACACTTCTTCCTCTTTCTTTTGTTCTTGATTGCAAGAAAAATATAAAAACATGTCTCCTCAATCCACAAAAACTTATAGATTATGTAAAGGTTAAAATTGGGGATGTCCTAAATAGAAGATGAAAAAGAATTTTTTATTATTTGTGATGCTTGTAGTGTTTGTGGTATTTTTCCGTGGTGCTTTTAGTACCTCCTTTTTTTCAGATGATTTTAAATTTTTAGCATTAGGTAAGCAGCTTGATATATTCTCATTTCTTTCCCCCTTACGCACAACGTTTTACAGGCCTCTTCCAACTGAGTTTTTTTACTTCATTCTTCAACGACTCCCTCTCCCCACCATCACGGGCCACATAATTGTATTCATTGTCTTTTTACTGGGAGTGTTGTTTCTTTATAAAACCCTTCTCGTTCTCATCAATAATCGTGAGATATCTTTATTTTCATGTATTCTCTATCTATTTCATTTTTCACATGTTTACCAGTTATATTGGTTCGCAACATTTCAAGAAGTTGCTCAATTCGCCCTTCTCATTAGTAGTCTTTATTTTATTTTGAAAAAACGTTTTGTTATAAGTATTTTCCTCTTTTTACTTGCTCTCTTGTCAAAAGAACAAGCACTTTTATTTCCATTGGTTGCATTCTTTTTTTATTTTGTTAAATACAAAAAAATACATCCCCTCTTTGTTATTTACATAATCTTAGATTGCATCTTTATCGGAATTCATCTGTTTGTAAATTCACGAATGCCAATCCTTCCGGAATACATCATCCATTTAAGCCCAAAACTTTTTGTTAACAATGCTCTCTGGTATGGATTATGGTCACTCGGGTTCCCGGCAATGATGTCTGATTATATGAGAAGTATTTTTTCTCTTCCCTTTGGTGCATTCTGGAATTATTTTACCCAACCCACATTTTGTATTTATTTTTTTGGAATGGCAACATATTCCGTGTTATTTATTTTTTTTTCCTTCTCTATTTTTATAAAAAACAGAAAAGAAAGAAGTCTTATCGCAACATATGTTATTTGTGGAATTGTTTTGTTTGTATTTTTTCTTCTTCCGGTTCTTCCCATTATTCATAAATGGATGGTGCGTCTCACTATCCCACTTATATTTATATCTGTCATCGAAGGCTTTATTCTCGCTTTTTTGTGGAAGAAAAAAAGAACCAAACCCTTTGTGGTTTTACTTATTATTCTTTATCTTGTTTGGAATTATTTTGGGATAAAACAACACGAAATAATCAGTACCTACACGCGAGAATCTTCAATAACCAAACAAGCCGGCATCATCTTTAGCAATAAAAAACGGTTTGAAAATTGCAAAGTACTTTATATCGAGGATCCAAAAAATATGAAAATAAGCTCATGGGAAGGGTCCGAAAAGCTCGCTCTCACCCTTTCCGGGGATTCTTTCCTTTCTTATTACTTTCCAGAAAGAAGTGATTTAAAAGTTGTATATGAATATAAATCAAAAACACCGTCGGAAAAGAACTGCAGTATTAATGCAAATGAATTAATTAAATAGTATGGAAAAGAACATCCACACTGTACTTCGGTGTATCCAGAAAAACAAAATAATTATTTTCCTCTTAACACTTTCATTTGTTTTTCAGATGGGAATGATGCTTCCCTATGCATTTTATCAGTGTAGAACGGGACTATGTGGATATTGGTTCCCAAACGGTTCTGCAGCCCATGATGACTCGTGGACTATGGCAATAGCATCGGTTGCCTTTAAATCATATCCATTTCACATGCCACTTTATTCTGGAGCAATTCTCCAAGGCTATCATTTTCTTTCTGCTCTCATAATCTATATCATCTCCTTATCTGGAATTCCTCTTCACACTATTTTTTATGGCATTCTTCCCCTTATTTGGTTTGATGTGGTGTCAATCACACTGTTTTGCTTATCACGAATGATTTCGAAAAACAACATATTTACATTTTTATTTATTTTTTTATTCTTTTTTGGAGGGTCTTTTAGTTATCTCTTACTTTTATACCATAGGTTGCCAATTTTTTATCCCTTTGTGATGACAGGCCGACAGGCAATAGATTATTTTCAAAGTATGCCCCTTGCCGTTTCACTTATTCCCTTCCTTCTCTCTGTGTGTTACCTCTATGCAAGCAAAAAGCTTTCTGTTGCACCGAGAGCTCTCTGTTTAATAGGTATTGTATTCTTTGCCTGGGGAAGTAAGTTTTACGGAGGATATGCCGTAGCGATTATGCTGTGCGTATTTGAATTTTTGAAGTTTCTTAAAACAAAGAATAAAACCCACCTCCTATTTTTATTTACGATTATTTTTTTCTCGATAGTATCCGTATTATTTTTTTACAATCCCTTTGGCAATCAAGGCAGTGCAAAAAGCACATTTATCTTTTCCCCATTCGCACTTGTACACTCACTTATTGAAGAAAAAAATTTAATATATCTTCCCAATTTAACACTTGCCCGTTATTCACTGCAGGAACATGGATGGGGGCCTCGACTCTTGACAATCGAGGTTTTTACATGGATATTATATGTCACCTATACATTTGGCATTCGCATGCTGGGATTCATATATATTGTTGTACGATTGGTTAAAAGAAAAATATCCTTAATTGACATTTCGCTTCTCTCATCTGTTTTTGCGTGTCTTATTGGGGGAACAATGTTTATTCAACGATTTGAATGGTGGAATACGGCACAGTTTTTGGATTATCCAAAAATCATACTGAGTCTCTACACCGCACTTGGCATCACAAAGTTTTTTGAAAGAAAAAAACCAATTATCAAAGTAGTCATCATATTCATCGTGATTATTTTATCAATGCATAACTCACTGCAGGGCTTTTTGGAAAGGTTTACTTATAAATCGGCGTTAGTTTTATCTACCAATCAATTGGCGGCATTATCCTACTTAAAAAAATTGCCCAGTGGTTCTGTCTTTACCCTTCCCTTCGATCGATTTAGAAAAACAACAAGCATAAAAGTTGAAGATGCAATAGATACGGTGTATGTACCCGTTATTTCGCAAAAAGAAATGTACTATTCGACATATCATCAACTTGATTTAACATTTACAGACTATGCACCAAGAAAAAAAATCATTGATAAAAACGTATTTTCCACTCCCTATTTGATTGATGCAGACTATTTTTATATCAATAAATCAAATGATCTGTATTATAAAACTAAATTTGACTCAAATCATTTTATGCATTTATTTGAAAATAACGATGTACTAATTTACAAAAGGATAAATAAGAAGTAATTAAGAGAATTTTTTTGTATATTCTTCACTTTTGAATAGTGTTGAAGTATTCTTTTAATTTTCTTCTCCCTATACCGCTCTTCCACCATAATTCACGTTTTTTTGCCTCACTAGAATTACTAAATTCTTCTTTAAATAGCAGTTTAAATGGCGATCGGTGTTTCGTTGATTTGGATTGACCAGAATTATGTTGATTAAAACGTCTTTCAAAATTATTTGTATATCCAATATACGTTTTCTTATCTTTCAAACTTTGAAGTATATAAACGGTAGGCATAGTCGTGGAGCGGGCCGTCTCGCCGTAGGCGGACGAGCCTCGCTCAAATTTGTATACAAATTTGAGCTCACTAGTGAACAAAATTAGAACCTTTTACCAGCTGTCCACTCAGAAGTATTATATACCAAACTTTGATCATTGAGTTGAATTCTTCCAAACTCAGTAATAAAAAAGTTTAATCTACTACTTTCGACTATATTAGATTTTATTAGATTGTATTAGATTAGGAAATCAGCAGATAATCTGTATAAAATATCGGGAATAATTGAGGTTGTTTTTTCTAGAAGTCTCTAGTAAACTCATTCCGTATCGTTCAAGCGAAAGATACTTTTGATTTGCTAAGTCCCCCTGGTTCAATGCGAGCCAGGGGTTTTTAAAAATATCTCCGTTTATTTTAGGACAACCGATAGTTTTGGATTAATTCTTTTGCACTCTTCTGCAACCAGTTTTCTATGACATTTTTCAGGAGTCTCTTCCCAACACAGTATTGTTACATCCTGTTTCAATGCCATATCAACTAACAATTTTACTAATTTCGCTTGTCCGAGGATTACTTCTGTATGGAATCTACGATTATATTCCGGTTTATCAATTATTTTTTCATGGATATCAGTGAGTAATTGATGTGAAGGAGCAAGTACCGGCATCCATATGTCAAATTGAGCAGTATTAAAGTCCGGTCTGCGCATAATA
>JAZDOY010000034.1:0-111326 GCA_043798165.1 bacterium
ACGTGAGTATTTGGGCCTATGACATCAATAATAATAGAACGAAACATCTGCGTCTTTTGCATAGTGACATTGTACAATATATCCCGGGTATTTCCTCCCAGCTATTTTACTTCAGTCAAACGGGACAAACCAGCACAAGAGAGGTGTAAGGTGCTACAATAGAGTATGCAAAAGCCCGTTGAAAAAAATATCGTTGTAAACGGCCAACTAATACACTACTATCACGTAGATGTTGATTCTCAGAAAAAAAATGTACTAATATTTCTTCATGGATGGGGGTCAAATAGTGTTCTTTGGTTTCCCTCCACTCTCGCACTTGCAAAAGAAGGGTATGAGTTGTATTTTCTCGATCTTCCCGGATTTGGAAAATCCCAACTTCCCACGAATGCATTTCATTTGCAGGATTATGCTGATGTTGTAATACACTTTATAAAAAAAACTCATATATCAAATCCAATTCTTATCGGGCATTCGTTTGGAGGGAAAATTGCTATACGTATTGCGTCAAAAAAGACACCACCAATTGCAGGACTCGTATTGGTTGACTCTTCTGGTTTGCCCCATACCTCGTTTGTGACACAAACAAAAATTAACATTGCAAAAACAGTAAAACCACTCATGAATCTTCCTTTTATGCAGGGAGTTAAATCAAACCTGCTCCGTTTATCAGGAAGTGATGATTATATTGCTTTTCCTCGGCTCAGAGAAACATTTGTTAATGTTGTCCGTGAACACGTTGAATTTGAATTACCTCAAATTGAAAGCAAAACACATATTATATGGGGGGGAGATGATAAAAATTCCTATACACCGGTAAGCGACGTAATCGTATTTAAACGTCTTATTCCTCATGTCACCGAACACATTATTCAAGATGCAGGCCACTATTGTTTTTTAGATAACCGACAGGAATTTTATGAGACAGTATTGGAATTTCTTATATCTATCCATGGAAAAAATTAATCCTTTTGCCTATTTTTACTATCATCTCTATCTTCTTCAGCTTGAAGAATACAATATAGGACGCTATTTACGCACAGTTTGGGTAAACGGCATTCCGCGAAAAGTCTTACGAAAAAAATTGGTATGGACGCAAAAAATGACCGTTATTGCACTGATAACTGGGTGTTTGATAGTGGGTCTTGCCGCCCTTTTGTCACCCCTTTTTCTTGTCTTGTTTTATTTGTCCTTTATCCCCATTACTTTTGTCGTGATCGCACTCATGCCGCTTGACCATTCCGTGAAACAGTCTCTCATCAGACGTGCAAAACTCAAGCTTGCACAATTTCCACACCTTGAAGTGGTTGGAATTGCAGGAAGTTATGGAAAAACCACCATAAAGGAGACTATTTCAACAATTCTTTCAGAGAAATACACGGTATTAAAGACTCCTGAAAACATGAATACACCTCTTGGTATTGCACAACTCATTTTAAATAAACTTGATAACTCGATACAAGTTTTTGTCGTTGAGATGGGGGAGTATACTCGGGGAGACATATACGATATATGTATCCTTGTAAAGCCTCAAACTGCAATTATTACCGGTATCAATGAGGCACATCTAGAGCGCATGGGGAGCATTGAAAACACTATTGCCGCTATTTTTGAACTAGCCCAATATATGGACCAAAAGGGCCTCCTTGTTCTCAATGAGGACGATCATTATGTACAAGAAAACTATCACTCATTTGTAACGACACAAAAGATAGAGTTTATATCGAGAAAAAAAGAATGTCACCTCCAGAGCGGACTTCTTGGGAGGTATGCGACAGAAGTTTTACAGGCCGGTGCGGCTGTGGGTAGTTATCTCGGTCTCACAAAAGAAGAGATTCAAACAGGCGCTCTTAAAGTGTTACCTCTTCCACATAGATTGCAACCTATTGAAGGAGCACGGGGTGTTTTGGTGATTGACGACAGTTATAACGGCAATCCAGAAGGAGTAACAGAGGCAATACGTTTATTGAACACCTATGTAGGAAGAAGAAAGGTATTTGTTACTCCTGGACTTGTTGAAACAGGAGAGAAAAACGAAGAAGTACACAGAAAAATAGGGAAAGAACTTGCCCCGGTTGCAGACAGAGTGGTTTTGATAAAAAATAGCGCTTCACCATATATTGCACAGGGATTAATGGAGCATGGGTTCGATAAAAATCACATTATTTGGTTTAAAAGTGCCCGAGAAGCTCATGAGGCAATGGGGGAAATCATTGAGCCAAATGATGTGGTGCTGTTCCAAAATGATTGGCCGGATAATTATCGTTAATATGTTATTTCCGCGGAGGTGGGAATCCAGTCGGTAATTTACATTAATTGTGTTCCGTATTTTTTGTCTCTATAGTCTTTTCGTTCCGTTTATTATCATTTTGTTGCTTCGCGAACAAAACACAACAGGGAGTTCGAGGCGCACAAAATAATAATAAACTCCGCGGGACTGTCATTTATGATACGAATTTGTTGATTTATTGAAATCATATATAATATGCATACTATGAAAAAAACAATTGGCGTATTTTTCGGTAGTCGCAATCCCGAACATGACGTTTCTATCATTACCGGACAACTCATTATCTCTGGTCTAAAAAAATTAAACTATTCCATAGTAGCGGTTTACCTTGATAAACAGGGAAAATGGTATCTGGGAGAACGATTTGGACATCTTGCCCAATTTACCGACCCATGCTCTTCCTTTAAACCAAAAGACACAGAATGGTATATCGATCTAGAAGAATCACAAGGAAAACTTGTTTTTAAAAGGAAAGGATTTGCTGGGGAAAAGTATGTAATCGATCTCGCGTTTCCTGCCTTTCATGGGCAAAATGGAGAGGATGGCACATTCCAGGGGCTCTGCGAACTTTTGAATGTTCCCTATGCCGGGTGTGATGTAGCCTCTTCAGCGGTGACGATGGACAAGGTTCTCACAAAACTGCTCTACAGGGCAGAAAACATTCCCACCACCGAGTTTGTTTACTTCACCAAAAGTGAATGGGAAACAAATAAAAAAACCATCGTTACAAATATTGTAAATACTTTAAAGCTGCCCGTTATCGTAAAACCAGCACGTCTTGGGTCTTCCATTGGCATTACAAAGGCAAAAACAGAAAAAGACTTAAAATTTGCCGTCGAAGTGGCCCTCCACTATGACGAAAAAGTACTCGTTGAGGTATGTATCACCAATCTCATGGATGTTACCTGTGCTGTGATTGGAAATAGCACACCCATTGCATCACTTTTACAAGAATCCGTATTTGCGGATGATGTATTTAGCTACGAAGACAAGTATTTAGAAGACGGGGGGGCTCAATTGGGGAACGCAAAAAATAGCATTGTTATTCCTGCACGATTGGATGGCTCCACTACACAATTGATCCAGGCTATGGCAATACGGACGTACAAACTTATTGGGTGCTCTGGTATAGCGCGTGTTGATTTTCTCTATGACACAAAAACAAAAAAAGTTTATGCAAATGAAGTAAATACTCTGCCTGGCACTATTTATCACCATCTCTGGAAGGCGAGTGGAATTGAGCTTGATGAACTTCTTACTAAACTCATAGGGTACGCAGAAGAAAAATATGAAAAGAAAAAAGAATATACCCACACCTTTAATTCAGATCTCCTCAAATATGCAAATTCAGTGAAATTAAAAGTTAAAGGGGGAAAATAATTGCTTCATAAAAAACCTATTTAAATGCCTTTTTCCATCGAGACATAAGATCCGTAATATCATCTTGCGCTTCTTTCATGAGCTCTTTATTATTGCGCATCTCTTTCCAATTTCCTCTTTCGGGGTGGAAAAGCGCTTGTGCGAAACGATCTCTAAAAAAACGAGGTGTCCCAATGTGTATATCAACAATCCACATATTTCGTCCAATTGAAAAAAATAAGTACATTCCTTTTTCCTCAAACACATTTCGTAACTCATTAATATCTTTAATTTTTGTCAATACAGAAGGCCCTTCCTGAACAATTTGTGTCTCAATACCCGAATAGGGGAACATCTGAATATGTGAGTGAAATACGGTTTGACCAATTTTCCCATGTTCAAAAGAACTCACAGAACCGTAGGAATCAAGTAAAAAGTTTGAACATTTTTTATACAAAGTATGAAATTCATCAAGTAAAAATTGTGGATACTCCCCAAAACAGGAAAAATGTTTTTTGGGCATGATTAATATATGTCCCTTCGTCAGCGGATGAACGTCGCAAATAACCCAAAAATTATGAGTTTCTTGGAGAGGGAACTTAAGCGCGAACGATTTTGTGTCACAGTGAGGACAGTTCAGCATGATTTCGTCGTCAGTGAAGGTAGACATGCTAAATTATATCAATTTGGTCACTAATTATTAGCACAATGACGAAACTCATTTGACAAAACATTCTTTGTTTGTTTAAATGAGTTCGCTGTGGCATTTTGTATACGATCAATAATAAAATCTTCAACACCTTATTTACAAAATAAGAAATATCGCTGTAGTAGTGATTTATTATCAATTTATTTACTCATATGATGCAATTTGTATTTGGATCACAATGGGGAGACGAAGGAAAGGGGAAAATTGTTGATTTTCTTGCGGGTCGTGCTGATTATACCATACGTTTCCACGGAGGAAACAATGCAGGGCACACAGTAATTGTAAAGGGAAAAAAATACCCCTTTCATCTCATGCCATCTGGCATTTTGAATAAAAACACAGTTGGAATTATTGGAAATGGAGTAATTATTGACCCAGAAGTACTCCTCACAGAGATAAAACAACTCCAAGATGAAGGAATGAATCTCACAAAAAAACTAATTATCTCACCCCGTTGTCACTTGATCATGCCATACCACAAAGCATTGGACGAAGCATACGAAAATGCACGAGGAAAAAATAAGTTAGGGACAACAAGACGAGGTATTGGCCCCACGTTTGCCGATAAGGTGAGCTATAACGGAATTCGCCTGTATGAACTTTTTAACCTTGCAATCTTTGAAGAAAAATTTCGTTTTCAAGCAGGAATAAAGAATAAAATTCTTAAGTTGTTTAACGTTGCACCAATTGATATAGAAAAAGAATTGGCAAAATTCAAAGAATACAGGCGAGCCTTGGCCCCCTTTGTTATTGATACCTTTCCCATCCTTTCACAGGCATTAGCAAAGAAAAAAAACATCCTATTTGAAGGAGCGCATGGAGCGATGTTAGACGTTGACTGGGGATTGTATCCTTATTGCACCGGTTCTAACGTCATTACAGGTGGCATTAACACGGGAAGCGGACTTCCCACAAACAAGCTCGATAAAATTTGGGCAGTCGTGAAGGCATATACAACAAGAGTCGGGGAGGGGCCTGTACCAACTGAATTTGACGATGAAATAGCCCACTCTATTAGAGAACAAGGACATGAGTATGGGACAACAACAGGACGACCTCGCAGAATTGGCTGGTTGGACCTTGAGGCGGTTAAGTTCGCTTGCCAGATTACAAGCACCAATTGTCTTGCTATTACAAAAACTGATATTTTGAGTGGATTGAAAAAAATAAAAGTCTGTACTGGATATAAATTGAATGGTAAAAAAATTCCCTACAGTAGTTGTGGTTATATTGAGTTGGGAAAAGTAGAACCAGTGTACAAAACTTTTAATGGATGGAAGGAAGATATCCACACAATCACCAAATTCAAGTTGCTTCCAAAAAATTGTCAGGTTTATTTACGATTTATTGAAAAATTCCTAAACGTTCCTATTAAAATCGTCTCAACCGGCCCAGAACGAGAACGCAATATTATTATTTAACAGTTATTTTTCATGACAAAAGTAAAACGACAGGGGCTCACCTTTGATGATGTATTACTCATACCGCAGAAAACGAAGATAATATCTCGTTCGAGTATTGATTTATCAACTCAGTTAACGCCCAAAATAAAATTAAGAATGCCCATTATCTCTGCAAACATGGATACAGTTACTGAGTGGAGAATGGCGATTGCGATGGCAAAAGAGGGGGGGATCGGATTTATTCACCGATTTTTGACCATAGAACAAGAAGCAGAACAGGTGAAGATGGTAAAAAAAGAAGGATGCTTAGTGGGCGCGGCAATTGGGATAAAAAACGATTATTTTGATCGTACAACGGCTCTTATTAAGGCGGGAGTAGATGTGATTGTCCTGGATATTGCTCATGGGCACAGCGTTCATCTATTTAAAGTACTAAAAGAACTCGTGGCAAAATTTCCCAAAATGGAATTTATTGCCGGCAATGTTGCATCGGCAGAAGGGACATCAGATTTAATAAGCTGTGGAGTATCGGCAGTAAAGGTGGGAATAGGTCCTGGAGCGCAGTGTACGACACGAATTGTCACTGGAAGCGGTGTCCCTCAACTTACAGCAATAGAAGACTGTGTAGAAGTTGCTCGAGATCATGGAATTCCCATCATAGCAGATGGGGGTATACGCACCTCCGGAGACATTACGAAAGCACTTGCCGCCGGGGCATCTACAGTTATGATTGGGAGCCTGTTTGCAGGATGTGAAGAAAGCCCAGCACTTACCTTTTTTAGAAGCAACCGGAAATTTAAACTCACCAGAGGAATGGCATCTCTAATGGCTAATCATGACAGGCAATATAGAGATACAAAAGTACTTCAAGACCTTAAAAGTTATGCCGCTGAGGGCGTGGAAAGTGTAGTGCCATATCGAGGAGGAATTAATGATTTATTAGCACAGATGATTGGAGGGGTGCGTTCTGGTTTATCGTATTCTGGAGCCTCAACGATACTTGAGTTGTGGGACAAAGCTGTCTTTATGCAAATCACCCAAAGCGGACTTGTAGAAAGCCACCCCCATGACGTACAGGTGATGTGAGTAGATTATGAATCAATAGTTAACACGGGCGATTGAGATTGAAAATGACCTGCCCGATCCAACACATCATTTATGGCAACGGTGTTTCTTTGATGTATTTATTCCGACAAGTCTTTTTTCAGTTCTTCAAATTGCTTTTTGTCAATTTCTCCTTTAGCATAGCGCTCCTTGATTATATCTAGATAGGTAGGCATATCTTCAACTTCCAGTTGATCATGGCCACCATGCATCCCACAACACCCGGCATGACTGCCTGATATTTTACGAAACAGGAACACAAACAAGAAGACAATTGCAGCCCAGAAAAGAACATTAATAACAAGGGCAATTGCTCCCCCCGGCCAAAACGAGGAGTGATAATACATGGGAGAATAATCAAAATATCTCATATAGAGGTGTAAAAACTATTAATAATAGCAAATCATAATCCCTCATTCTGAAAAATAACTGAATAGGTGGAATGATACAATTATGTTAATGGGTTCACAAAAAAATATAAAACTCTTGGCATGGTTTAATTTTTTCACCGACTTTAAATTATACGGAGGGATTGCTATTATCTATTTTTCTTCCATTACCCACTCATTGGCCCTAGGTATGAGTATTTTCTCCATCGCAAATATTGCCGATGCCATATTCGAGGTACCAACAGGCATTCTTTCCGACCGTGTGGGAAGAAAAAAGACGATTATATTGGGAGCTCTAGCGAGCATACTCTACTCAATCTGTTTTGCACTCGGAAGGTCCTTTTGGATGTTAGCTCTTGGTGCAGTTTTTCAAGGGTTATCTGTGGCATTTTATAGTGGAAATAATGATGCATTCCTTCATGATAGTTTAACTGAATGTGGTAAGGAAAAACAATATCACGAATTTTTAGGCAAGCTAAGTTCTCTTTTTCAGTTGGCTCTTGCCATCGGTACTGTTTTAGGTAGTATTCTGGCAAGTAGCTCTTTTGCACTTGTCATGTGGCTATCAGTTCTGTCTCAAATAATGTGCTTCTTTATTAGTTTGTGGATGATTGAGCCACATATTCATGTCAAAAAAAGCACCAATATTTATGAACATATGAAAGAAGCGCTGCAATTATTTAAAACAAATAAAAAATTACGGTTAGTTAGCATTGCGGGGATAATCAGTTCCTCAATAGGGGAGGCAACCTTCCAAATGCAAGCAGCATTCTATAATACCCTTTGGCCATTATGGGCTGTTGGAATAGCAAAAATGGTATCTTATATTGGAGCAATGATAAGCTTTTATTTTAGTGGGCCATTTATTAATAAATTTAAAGAAATTAAAGTTATTTTAATAGGAAATATATATAGCAGAATTATTAATTCATTAGCTGTATTATTCCCGACTCAAGCATCACCGCTTTTATATTCCTCCACCTCTATTTTTTTTGGATCATTAACTGTTGCAAAAAACTCACTACTTCAGAAAGAGTTTACGCCTCATCAACGTGCTACCATCTCATCATTAAATTCTCTTGCGGAAAGTCTTTGTTTTGCTTTTTTTGCATATATTCTCGGAGCAATTGGAGACCACATTGGTTCTGCAAAAGCCTTGTTTGTCGCCCAGCTTTTCTCCCTCATGGGGACTTATTTGTATTGGAAGGTATTCCTGCACGAAAAAAGTTCAATTATTTAAATAATTGAACTTTAACGGATACTTTTTTATTATTCTTTCTGGTTCTCATTTTTCACTGAGGCTTTCTCCCTATGGAGAAGTAATTTATTTTTACATTGCACTAGTACTCTATACCAAGACCAATATAATCTAGTCCATTATGGAGAAAATTGTATGGTATAATGAAATCTATTCTACAGATCTATTTACTAACGAGCTTCATTCGGCAAAATAAAGCTTCATTCAACAACATTCGCATACAGAACTATCAGTTTTCCAACATGAAGAGGGGGTGATATATATGGACAAGAATAAATTATTCGTCGGAAGCTTACCTTGGTCAATCACAAGCGATTCTTTGAAGGCATTATTTGCAGAATTTGGTGAAGTCACCGAAGCTATAATCATCAACGATCGTGAAACAGGAAGATCAAAAGGATTCGGATTTGTTTCTTTTGCAAGCCCAGAAGCTGCACAAAAAGCACTCGAATTAAACGGAAAAGAAATCGAAGGCAGAACAATCGTCGTAAACGTTGCAAAACCTAGAGAAGAAAGAACCGGAGGAGGAGACAGCTACAGAAGAGACAACAGAAGAAGCTACTAAGGCCGTGTACGGCACAAGGGGCCGTAGTTGTTCTGCTTTGCAGAACAAACGAACCCCTTAGCTTTTTTTACTCAATATACCCGTTGTGCGGAGTCGCAAGGCCTCGTACAACGGTTTGGAGTATAATGAATTTAGGATGAAAAGCAACACTTACAAGACTCCCTTATTATGGAATGCTACTTCCCAAGAATTGCTTCACCAACTTAACACTTCTTTATCCGGATTATCAGAACATGAAGCGCAAATAAGACAAAAACAAAATGGTCTCAACATTATTCATAAACAGAAGTTGAATATTATCACCGTCTTCGTTCGACAATTTACCTCAAATCCTCTCATTCTTATTCTCGTCATTGCCACCTGTATTTCCTTTTTGCTCGGGCAAAGGACAAGCTCCTATTATATTTTTGGGACCATTATGCTCGGCATTGGACTTGGATTATGGAATGAGTATAGTGCAGAAAAAACAGTTGACAATCTTTTAAAGAAAATTTCTCCCACGACTCTTGTTATTCGCAATAATGAAAAAATTCAAATTCCTGCTTCCCACATAACAGTCGGAGATATTGTTCTTCTTTCTCAGGGATCAATTATTCCTGCAGATGTGCAATTCATTGAAACCAATAACTTAGAAGTTAATGAATCATCTCTCACAGGAGAGTCAAAAACTGTGTATAAAACGAGTGAAAAGCTTGATACAAAGCCTCAAACAATTAGTGAATATAAAAATACCGGATTTATGGGAACCGAAGTAACAAGCGGAATGGGAAGAGGAGTAGTAGTTGGGATTGGCACAGATACCGAATTTGGAAAGATCGCCAAAAGCGTTATATTTGTAAAACCAATCACTGAGTTTCAAAGGGGTTTAATGCAGTTTGGCAATATGATTGTCTGGATTATTGTTTTTATCACCATTGTTATTTTTGCGGTCAATGCATTTTTGGGGCACGCTCTTATTGACTCGTTATTGTTTTCTCTTGCAATTGCGGTTGGCCTCACCCCCGAGCTTCTTCCGGTCATTGTCACTATTAGTTTGTCTCACGGTGCAGGCAAACTTGCAAAGCGGCATGTTGTTGCAAAACAACTAATCGCAATTGAAAACCTGGGAAATATGGACGTATTGTGCACCGATAAAACAGGCACGCTCACTGAAGGGAAAATTGACGTGGTTTCGTATGTGGGAAGAGAAGAAGAGAGTAACGAAATGGTATTACATTATTCGCTCCTCTGTAATAGCGTCCTTGTTCATCACAAGGCTGTGGGAGGAAATGCAATTGATGTTGCGCTTTGGGAACATGCACTGAAAGAAAAAATAGTCCTTAATAAAAAAATAAAAAAACTAGACGAAGAACCATTTGATTACATACGAAAAGCAATGTTTTGTGTAGTGGATGATTCTGACGGCCTTAAAATAATTGTTAAAGGAGCACCAGACAGTATTCTTGCGTTCTGTGACGAGTCAACAAACAAAAAAATACTTCATTCAAAGTTTATCGATTTAAATTCTCAAGGTATGCGCGTAATTGCCATTGCCTCAAAAAAAATAGAAAAAAAGGCTCGCTATTCTTGGGAAGACGTCAAAGACGTTGTTTTTGAAGGATACATCACTTTCCGCGATGTCCCTAAAAAAACTGCGAAAGATGCGCTTACCCAATTAGCACGTCTTAATGTACAAACAAAACTTATCACGGGAGACAACGAAATCGTAGCACGTCACGTGTGCGGCGAAGTAGGGATTAATACAGAACATATATTAGTTGGGCCCAGTATTGAACGACTGAACGATGAGGAGTTGGTACAAAAAGTTGATGAAACAACGGTATTTGCGCGCGTCAATCCGGAGCAAAAACTTCGCATTATTTTTGCGTTGAAAAAAAATGGGCATGTGGTGGGATATATGGGAGACGGAATAAATGACATTCCGTCCTTACACAGCGCTGATGTAGGAATTTCTGTCAATTCTGCGGTGGATGTAGCAAAAGATGCTGCCACAATTGTTCTTTTGCGCAAAAGCTTACGGGTACTTACAGATGGGATTATCGAAGGGAGAAAAACCTTCAACAACACCATCAAATACATCCTCATGGCAACCAGCTCGAATTTTGGAAATATGTTTTCAGCAGCGGGTGCCTCATTTTTTCTTTCCTTTCTCCCCATGACTGCACCGCAAATACTTCTTACTAATGGATTATATGATCTTTCACAAACAGGTATTCCAGCTGACAATGTTGACCCGGAGGCGCTTCTTAAACCGAAACATTGGAATGTAAATTTTATTAAACGATATATGCTTTTTTTCGGGCCGTTAAGCTCGCTTTTTGATTTTGCTACATTTGGCATACTCTATTTTGGTTTTCATGCGCGCGGAAGCTTGTTTCAAACGGGATGGTTTATTGAATCAATGGCCACACAGATCTTAGTTGTTTTTGTGATACGAACATTTCGCTCTCCTTTTTTCCTCAGTAACCCCAGCCCACAGCTTTTGACAACATGTATCGCTTTAGTAGCTCTTGTAGTGGGGTTGCCTTATACGTCACTTGGCGGTACACTTGGATTTGTTCCTTTGCCAATGGCCTATTTCATTATTCTCATTCTACTTGTCACTTCCTATTTATTTCTTGTTGAGGTTGTAAAAAACATCTTTCTCAAAAAGGTAGGAGGAAGCTAAAATAGACAATAATTTACTTCGTTAATCCGCGCAAGATCCAACTCACCAAAGACAATACTAAACTAAAGCAGAGGGCAGACCAAAAGCCGTTTACATGAAAGCCATGTACAAACGTTGCCACAAGATAGACCATTAATGCATTAATGACGAAAGTAAATAAGCCTAAAGTTAGAATTGTCGCCGGGAGCGTGAGAATGAACAAAATTGGCTTTAAAAAAGTATTTACTACACCCAAAACAACAGATACAATAATGGCTGTAATAAAAGTATCAACAGACACTCCAGGTAAGATGCGAGCCGTAACATACACTGCAAGACCATTGATAAGGAGATTAATAAAAATTCCCATAGAGCTCATTATACAACGTTTCCTTTTATTAGGATAAAATCCTTTATGAAAGACGGTTAATATATGTTTTGGAGGTACTCTTAAAAAGATATGCTAAAAGTTCAGTAAGATTTATTTTTGCCCCACAGACCACTGTATCTGCTCCTCCGTAATAGAGGAAAATATCATCGCCCTTTTTAACACATCCACAGGGAAACACAACATTATCAACAACTCCTTTTTTTTCGAATACCATTTCGGGTTCAAGGAGGGGGTAAGGAGTTTGAGCTATTACCTTTGTGATATCTGATAGATCGAGTAATAGAGCTCCCAGACGATAATTTCTATCAATTGCGCTTATCCCATGATAAAATGCGAGCCACCCCCTATCTGTTTTTAAAGGTGCCATATTAATTCCAATCTTTACTCCGTCCCAACTTTCTTTGCGTGGAACGATATATGCTTGTTGACCTAAATACGCATTATTTCTAAATTCCAAATCATTTACTGAGTCAATTACAATATTAGGCTCAATTCGATGAAAAAAAACATATTTTCCATCAATTTTTTCTGGAAGGAGAACTCCATCTTTGTCCATTATGTTAGGAGGAGATATAATTTTAGGTTCTGCCCATGCAGAAAAATTTCTCTTGACGAAGTCATCAACAGATATTGAGGTCATTGCAAGTCGCGCAAGCTCGCCATCATAGGCTGTGTAACACATGTAAAGCATCCCATCGATCCGTGTGATACGTGGATCTTCACATCCTCCCGGGAGGCCACTTCTTCTTGGTTTTTCATAAGGACTTCGAAAGGGATAGATTGGGTCATCAAGTCGTTCATCGATAAACATTCCATCAGAGCTTATCGCCAAGCCTAGATAAGAAAGATTATCCTCAGACATTGTTCGATAAATAATATAAGTAATATCATCAATCTCAACAACACCTGGATTAAAAACAGCCTTACTTTCCCATTTGTGTTTAGGATTGGGGAGAAGAAGGGGGTTATTGGGAAATTTTTTGCATTTTAATGTATATGCAGTGCTCAGTTCAAACTGGGACAAGAGATCGTCACGATTAATTGTGGCGAGAGCACAACAAGTATCAGCTCCACCATAGTATATTTTTATCGTATTATCTTCGATAAGTGCTCCTTCAGGAAATATAACATTTGGGACTGTTCCGTTAAGTTCGTAATCGGCTCCAGGAGTAAGAAGGGGAGTTTCAACTCGTCCAATAATTCTTTTTGGGTTGTTTAAATCAAGAAGTACAGCTTCAATTCTAAATTTTTTACTCACTCGTTCACTTAGATAGTGTTTTATATATGAATATAAAAGAATCCAACCATGCTCTGTTTTTAATGGAGAGGCACCAATTTCGGCTTGGTCACTATTGACTCGTTTTAGGCGAACAAGATGGGTATTGAGATTGCGATACCAGTTGTCCCAAAACGATTCATCCCACAGTGTTTCCATTTTTTCAAACTGCGCAAATCCAATATGACATGGAGGATTGTCGGTATCTACCGCAAGTAGAACAGTATAGAGATTATTAATTTTTTCCGGAAACAACGTCATAGCCTTTGCATTAAAGGGAGTAATGAGGTGTTTTTTTGAAATTGTTTTAAGATCATCTGAAATTGCAAGCGCGACTTTTATTCCTTTCCAGTTTGGGGGATAACTTGATAGGGCAGTATAAAATATGTAATATTTGCCATCCATTTTGGTAATACGGGGGTCTTCGCACCCATATTGTTCCCATTTATATTCAGGTTTGATAAATATTTTTCTGTTTTGGAAATGAATTCCATCGATGCTATCAGCTTTTCCAATAACCGAGAGCCTTAATTTTCTTTTACGTATTATTTGTTCATCTCCCATTGCACGATATACAAGATGGTAAAGACCGTTATCTTTGATTACAGAACCATTAAATGTCGCATAATTTTCCCACGTATGATTTGGATCAGGTTTGAGTATGGGGTTTTCCAAACATCGCATTACTGTCATGTATTAATACGATATTTCCTTAATTTGTATCTTGTGGAGGTGAACCGGCTGAGAAGAAGTCAATTCATGTAAAAAGGTATCAAGGTGTGCTGTTGCCACACACACCACTGAGTCTGCTCCTCCGTAATACACCATTAACTGATCTTTAACAACAACTGCGCCACAGGGATAGGTAATTCCCGGCTTAAATCCCGTGTTTTCATACTCTTCAGTTGGCTGTAAAATAGGAACGTCGGTACGATAAAGTACTTTTTCCGGCCTTTTTAAATCTAAGAGCATTGCCCCAATATGGTACTTGCTTGCATCGGAATCATCAACACCATAATAAATAAGAAGCCATCCATCCTTTGTTTTTATTGGAGGAGCACCCGCTCCAATCTTTCTACTATCCCATTTATCTTTGCGCACCTTGATTTCATATTGGCCTTTTAGCCAGCCTGATGTCCCATTGAAATTTAAGCTATCTACATAATCAATGAGAATATTGGGAAAAATACGATGAAAGAAAACATATTTGCCATCAATTTTTTCTGGAAGGAGACAACCACTTTTATCAATTACTCCTGGGCGAGAAATAAGAATTGGTTTTGTCCAATTCCACCGTTGATTAAGGAAATCATTAAGAGATATTGAAGTAAGTGCTAAGCGTATGGAATACCATCCATTAAATGCAACATACGTCATATAGACTCTATCCCCAAAAAGAGTGACGCGTGGATCTTCACATCCTCCGTATCCTCCTCCAGACATCAAATCATGATTTACTTTCCCCGTATAGTTATTTTCATAGTCCATTCGAGGCGTATAAACTGGCTGGTCTAGCCTTGTATCAATAGTATGTCCGTCTTTGCTTGCTGCATAACCAACAGTTGAAATATAGTCGTACCCTTGTGCACGATAGAGAATGTGTACTTTGTTTCCTGCATACACTGCTGCTGGGTTAAGCGTATTAAATGCTTCCCAATCATTTTCGGGTTGTGGGCTAATAATTGGATTTTCGATATGTTTTTCTAAGAGCAATTCTTTTTTTTGAATTGAGTTTGGATCATAGATAAATCCAGAAAGAGCTACAGAATGTACAGCAGTTTTATCAACAAACCAATACAAAATAATTTTTTCATTTAACAATATTGTCCCAATAGGAAAGGCCGTCTTACCCATCCACACATCTTTTTGTTTCCAGACAGGTTCAGTTGTTTTCCAGAGCAAGACATCAGGATTTTGTTTGTCAAAAAGAGCAGCATGAACAGAATAATAAAGGATTCCTTGGGTAATCTCTTTTTCAAAATAGATGAGGAGAACTCCTTCTTTCCGAACAAAAACTGCACAAGCCTCAGAGGGGCGTGAGCTTATTATAAGGGGTTTTTCTTGTTGCACCCATATTTTTCCATCTAGTGAAGTAGCAAAACAGATACTTCTGTCACCAAAATATGCCTCTTTCTTTTTCTTTGTATTAGGAATGATGGTTAGGTGAGGAAAATTCTCGATATATTTTGGTTCGATATATTTTTTTTCCGAGGGAGAAAACGAAACGCCATCCTCACTGGAAAATACTCGTACTTCCTCGTTTCTTTTTTGAAGAAATATAATCTTTTTCTTTTCTTGAAAGATTGCTATTGGTTCAATATATTCTGCTTTTGCAGAATCAGAAAAATAACCAACAAGTTTTAACTTTACCCTCTCAAGCGGACTCATACAAAAAATACGACAAAATAATAGCCGTATTTTCATAATATCATTTTTTTGGGAGAAATATCAAGGGTGTATGGGTTTATTTTGGAAACAATCCGTCTTTTAGTTCGCTTAGTAAGAATGTTACTTCAACCGTTGTTCTATCTCCCACATTTACATAGAGTGATAGTTTGTCTGGTGACTGTTTTCGTATCACGCCCCCACAGGAATATACAACACGACGAAGTTCAGGATGTAATTCTTCAATAAAGGGAAGCCCATTTATACCTAAGAAATCATCGGGAGTAAGGATAGGTTTTTGCACGACAACAACAGAATATTTATTATTTTTACGAGTGAGTTTGGCGCGCCCAATACTATATACAAATTTTTCTTTTCCTTCAATATATTTAAGAGATATGCCATGGATAATAAAAAGTGCCTCAGTAGGGGTAATCCAAAGTGGGGGCATTGTAGTTCCAATCTTTAAAGTAGCCCAAGGAAGGTTGATTGGAAAATTTATATCAGCAATTTTTTCCGGTATTTGTGAATGAAGCGAAAATACAAGTAGTTTATAATTATATGCTTCCATATCTGGTCGAAATAAAAAAGAATGACTATCGATGGGAGTAAGATTTTTTCCTGGTCCGAATGTATCAATAATAAGGACAGGCGGGAGTTCTTTTTTCCACGTGTTCAGTGAATCAATTCTAACGAGTGCCGGAAAGGGGAGCGGCACACCTCGTTTATTTCTTAGTACTGCGGTAAGTCCAATTATTAGGTTTTCATTTTTTAATTTTAAAGCCCTAGGATCTTCGAGATTTATTCCATCAAAAATAGGTTTCCAAATAGTTTTTTCTTGTATCAAATCACCATCTTTACCTATTTCAAACAGTTTTAGTATTCCATTATCTGGCTCACCGGTTACCGCTGCATGGGCAACTTCCCGACCAATAAAAAACAATGAATCTTGACTAGACTGTTGCCAAACTGCTAAGTTGTAGCGGGCCACAAGCGTATTCGGGAAGATTTGTTTGAATTGTATGCTATTCATTAAGATCTTGGATAGTCACTCTTCCCATGAGATAAGAAATAAGTGACTCTGCTCCTTGATTTAAATTCATTCTATTAGGTTGCAATCCATCATGACATCCACAGGATTTATCATCATATAGGGATAAATTTAGCGAATTAGCGCCTAAGAACCAATCAAAGCATTTTATTGCAAGGTTTTTGTATTTTTCTTTATGAGTGTATTTATATGCGCGAACAAGGGTGAGTATCATAGATGTTGGGTCTTCAGGCTGTTGATCATAATAACTTCTTTTTTGATTACGTATATACCAGTGAGAATTTCCGATCGGGTAGTATATATCCTCAGAGAACGTTGTATCAATAAGAAACGTAAGAGAAAGTACTCCTGCGTCAGTATACTCTTTATTTTTTAATATATCTCCTGCAATAAGTAAACTCTCTGGAAGTAGTCCATTGTTGTAGGTAAGATGATTTTCAAACCAACTCCAAGAGGAGAGGGAATGTTGCTTTAATGCATTTATCAAAGAGTCTGAATACTTTTTTATATATTCTAATAATTTCGTCCGACAATCGGGTAATACATTTAAAGCAAGAGCAAAAGCTTTAATAGCAAAAGCTTGGGCGCGTAAATGGGTGAGTTGTAACCCCTTTTCCAGTCCCATGAGAAATATTTCTTTTGCATCATCAATTAATTGAGAAGAAAGAGTCTTATTATTCATCATTTCACCAAATGTCCATAATGTTCGTCCCTGTACATCTTCTAAATTTTCACGTCTGTTCTGTGAGGTTGGAAGTTTATCAAAACCGATGTAATTGATAAATGTACCGTTTTCCTGCAAGCATTTTTTTATAAAATTAAAATAAATAGTGATGTGGGCTCTAAGCTCTTTTGTGTCTTGTTTTTCAAGAAGCCATGAGCATACAATAAGTGCACGCGCATTGTCATCTAACGTATATCCAAAATTTTTGTCTGGAGTAATATAAGAAGCGAATTGGAATAGGCCAAATTCATCTGTCATTCTATATAGATGATCCAATTTGAGAGGCGGCATCATAACTTGAGTAGATTTATATATTTTTCCGCAACATTACTCCAAAGCATATAGCGGGTTTTGTTATATGCATTTAAATGCATATGCTCGAGTCTTTTTTTATCATTTAGTAAATCTAATAATGCATTTGTTATTGCGCAAGAATCTTTTATTGGAACCAATCTTCCAATGTCTCCTGTTACCACCTCTTTAGCTTGAGAAAACTGGGTACTTATAACAGCTCGTCCCGTCCCTAATGCATACGAGAACGTACCACTCACCGCTTGATTTGGATTGGTAGAAGGGGAAATATAGAGGTCAGTTGCTTTTAAAAAAGCAAATAAATTGGGTAAACTTAAATATTGGTCATAAAATTTTACATGTTTCTGGAGGCCCAATTTCTTGACTAGCTTTATGAGTTCTATACGATATTCTTCTCCTTCGTTTCTTCGAATTACAGGATGAGTTTCTCCGAGCACGAGATATAATAGGGATGGATGCTTTTTTATAACCGTAGGCAGCGCATTAATAACATATTCAATACCTTTACCGCGACTAAGGAGTCCAAATGTTGTCAAAATGGTACGCTTTTGTAGCTCTAGCTTTGCCTTATATTTTTTTTGTAACGAAAATTCAGTTGGATGAATGCCGTGTGGAATAACAAATGTTTTACCAATACTTCTGGGATACATCTGCTCAACCATTTCTTTTGAACGCTCCGTAAGAACAACGAGCGTATCTGCTCGTTTCACAATGTCTTCCGTAACTTCCTTCATCTGGGGAAGGGGGGAAGGGAGGATTGTGTGGAGCGTTACAAGAATAGGTTTTGTACATTGTTGCATAAAATACAAAATCTTATTTCCTTCTAATCCTCCGAAAATACCATATTCATGTTGTATTATTATTCCTACAACATTCACATCATCGTTTAGTGTTTTTGCAAGTTTTATATATTCCTTTTTACTATTTTGATCAATTTCCCATGCCACTTCTTTGGGATATTTATATGTATCAAGTGGGGTAAGATTAAAAGCGGCAACTTTGCATTGAATGCGATCTCCAAGAAATTTTGCGCAATACAAGAGCAAATCCTGAGTAAATGTCGCTATTCCGCATTCACGTGGAGGATATGTACTTAAAAAAACAATAGTAGACTTCTTTTTCGCGGGTATGATGGTATCAATTATACTCCTTTTAAATGGGTGACTGGTAAGGAGGATCATAAATCAAAATGGTATACTGCTTCCATGGACCATATACCAGATAAAATCACGTCTTTTTATAAAGAAACATTTACAGGAATAACCCTTACCAGTCAGAAAATTAAGAATAAAGAATTTGAAAATTGTACTTTTGAAAAATGCATATTTATAGAGTGTGTATTTGATACCTGTCGATTTATTGACAGCAGTTTTTCTGGATGTTCAATAAGTGCAAATAAACCATACAACTCTCAATTTATTAATATCTCATTTGAAGATTCTAAGATAATGGGATTTGACTGGACAAAAGCTAAAAGTATTCGTTTACTGTCCTTTAAACGATGCGATATAAGTTATTCCAACTTTAGTTACATAAAACTGCCCGATCTTAAAATAGTAGAATGTGCAGCCAAGGAAGTTAACTTCAATGAGGCTGATTTAACAAATGGAATATTTACCAAAACCGACTTTTCAAAATCAGTATTTTCCAGTACCAATCTAACAAAAGCTGATTTTAGAAAAGCATTCAATTATTGTATTGATTTTACCTTTAATACAGTAAAAAAAGCGAAATTTTCCCTTCCCGAAGCTACTTCATTATTAAGAAGCCTCGACATCGTGCTTAAAGAATAAGCATTTTTGGGTTTTCAGGTATGGTCAAATAGACCGTTTCCTTGTATAATAGGGAGTTGTGATTGGTGACTGTAGCTCAACCTGGTTAGAGCGTCGCCCTGTGGAGGCGAATGTTGCGGGTTCAACTCCCGTCAGTCACCCCAAAGCAGGTAAAGCTCCCATACAAACTAAAACGAAAAATATTCTCACCTATCGTTCAGGGGGGATGTCATGACACAAACTCAAGTTCGTCGAAGTTATTTATAAAATAATCTGCCCTTAATCTTTCTCGTGATTCGCCGGAAAGAACTCCAATAGATGTCATACCCGCCTGATGGGCAGCTGATATCCCGCTCACTGAATCTTCAAAAACAACACATTCAGGAGGCCTCAAATGCAGTCTTTCAGCCGCTGTGAGAAAAATTTCGGGATTTGGCTTTCCTTTTGTAACTTCATCTCCACAAACGGTTACTTGAAAATAGCCATCAATGTGGAGCGATTTTAAAATAAGATCCATATTAACTTTTGTAGCAGAAGTGGCAACGGCCAGGCAAATACCATTATCTTTAAAATAGTTGAGCGTGTCGATGAGCCCCTTGATTGGTTTTATTTTTTTTGTATACATATTTCTATACAACTGTTCTTTTTCACTTCCATATTGTTTAATCAAATCCTTTGAAATAATGCCAAAAACCTCCCGAAGAATTTCATCATTTCTTTTTCCTCCCTGGGTAAGAAGCCGTAATATATCCTTTGTTATTCGCAATTGGTGAATATTATAAAACATTTTCCAAGCTTTTTTGTGATACTCCATATTATCAACCATCGTTCCATCTATATCGAAAATAGCAGCTTTAATAGTGGTGAGGGGAACTACTACCTTTGAATTTGTTTTTGGCATTCATTATTATATCAACCGGATTTGCGAATTGTTCATACAGACACCCAATCAGAACAACATATTGAGTAATGAAGTTTTTCATTCGGGAATATGATATAACATTTGTATGAAACTGAAACAAATTGAGGAAATTGCCACACGACAAATACCCCTTTGGCAACCGGCTCTTCTTATCGCTCTTCTTTTTTTAGGCTATTTTGTCGTTCCGCTTATCGCAAAAAATACTCCAATACCTGCAAAAAAAAGCAAATCAATTGGCTCTACATTGGGAGTAGAAGTCATTAAAAAGCAACTCAATGAAGGAATGAATACCGTTGTAAAGCCAGCGGCAGACCAACTCCAAAAGGAGGCAGGAGTAGTCCTGGGCCTCGCTCAACAAACAGTTCAACAAACGGTACAAAACATTGCCTCAACTTCGGCAAACCAAGCAAAAGAATTTGTATTTGACAATACGTTGGGGAAAGTCCTTGAAAACATTAACACCCTTCCCAAAGACCAACAAGACCTCATAAAAAAAGCAATTTGCAAATAACAGGTCGTTTTGGTATCTTTATACCACTATGGAAATAAAATATCTTTCTCACTCATCTTTTCTCATTAGAACAAAAGATGCGAAAGTGGTCATGGACCCCTTTGATCCTAAATTTGTGGGACTGAAGTTTTCCAGACAAGAAGCAGATGTCGTCACCATTTCTCATTCGCATAAAGATCATTCTCACACTGAGCTCATTGAAGGAGCACCATTAATTCTCACCTGGCCCGGCCAGTTTGAAAAGAAAGGTGTTCGCATCTGGGGATTTAACTCCTATCACGATAAAGTAGAAGGGAAGGAACGAGGAGAAAACGTGATGTATAAAATTGAATCAGAAGGGGTATCAGTTCTTCACTGTGGGGACTTAGGCGTGGTGCCAACAGATGCTCAGATTGACGATATTGGTGATGTAGATGTTCTTTTAGTCCCCGTTGGAGGAAAATATACAATCACCGCCGATGAAGCACTTCAACTGATAAAAAAGGTTGAACCGGCAATTGTCATCCCAATGCATTATGGACGCCCCGATATAGCACTTGAAGGACTCGCTCCTCTTGAAGAATTCTTGAAAAAAATGGGAGGAGAACCAATTGAACCGCTTGATAAACTTGTGGTAAAAAAAGAAGACTTTGCACTAGATACCGCGATGCGAGTAGTTGTATTGAAATAAGATTGGATTTTTATTTTATATTTGATATTTATAATCAATTATGTCCTCGTCCGCTTCGCTAGCTCTGCGTGTCCCCCCACAGGATCTTGATGCAGAAAAATCAGTATTAGGAGCAATTCTCGTTGATTCCTCTGCAATAATCCTGGTTGCTGAATTCCTTCACATTAGTCATTTCTATGTTCGGAGCCATCAGCTTATCTATTCTGCAATGTTGGAATTATTTGAACAACAACAACCAATTGATGTCATTACGCTCAAAAACCAGCTTCAAAAGAATGGGAGCATAAAAGATGCTGGTGGGGCTCCATACCTTTCCGATCTTATTAGCGCCGTACCCACTTCTGCAAATATTGAAAACTATGCACACATAGTCAAGGATCAATGCACCAAACGAAGACTCATTGAGCTTGCCTCACGCACCGCAGAACAGGCATTTAACGAAACGGGAGATATTAAACAAATGTTAGACGAAGTCGAATCAGACATTTTTGCTATTGCACAGTCACAATCTCATCGTGATTTTATCGAATTAAAAGAGATTGTAGCAAACAGCTTTGAACGACTTGAGGAATTTATGAAGAATGGATCCGGTATGCGAGGAGTGCCAACAGGATTTATAGATCTTGATAACAAACTAGCAGGAATGCAAGCTTCAAATCTTCTCATATTGGCAGCACGACCTGGTATTGGAAAGACCACCTTTGCACTCAATATAGCCTCAAATGTTGCATTGAAAGCCAAAAAAGGGGTGGGATTTTTTTCTCTGGAAATGAGCAAGGAAGAGCTTGTTGATCGTTTGCTCGTTGGACAAGCAGACATTGATGCATGGCGACTCAAAACCGGAAAACTTTCCGATGACGACTACAGACGTCTTACTCAGGCAATGGGGGAGCTATCTGAAGCTCCCATCTATATTGATGATACACCCGGCCTCTCAATTCTTGAGATGCGTACCAAGGCTCGAAAACTTAAAGCAGAAAAAGACATAAACCTAATCGTTGTTGACTATCTTCAGCTTGCAGATGCGGGTAAGCGTTTTGAATCACGTGTACAGGAAGTATCATTTGTCTCTCAAGGCCTGAAAAATCTTGCCCGTGAGCTAAAAATCCCCGTACTTGCACTTTCCCAGTTATCACGAGCAGTAGAGCAACGAGGAACAAAAAAACCACAACTTGCAGACCTTCGTGAATCTGGCGCCATTGAACAGGATGCGGACGTGGTAATGTTTTTATATTATGAAGACGAAAGTGAAGACTTATTGAATGCAAGTAAGCGCATGGTAAAACTCTATATGGCAAAACACCGAAACGGTTCAACAGGTGAAATGGACCTGATGTTTCGTGGTGATCGCGTAAAATTCTACTCTATCGATAAAAGTACGATTACCGTATAATGTCATTGTTATCATTTCATTTTTTATCCGATTATGCCACGACTTATTGTTAAAACCGCAAAAGGGCCACTGGAAATCATGCCATCTGAAAAACCAATTCATATTTGCATGTGTGGACTGTCGAAGAATCAACCTTTCTGTGATGGATCACATATGGCAACTCTTGATGAAAAAGATGATGAGATATACGAATATGATGAAAAAGGGAAAAGAGTTGAATGTTGCGGAGGAGATAAAGATGGGGAATGTTGTGGAGGAGAATGTGGGGGAAAAGCCCAATAAAAATTTAACGAAATAGATTCCGTCACTCGTAATTTCCCCCGTCAGTGCTCCAAAACCTCCAGGTAGCCTGCTGGCTTGGAGTTTTGTGCGCGCTGCCGGGTACCCTTTACTCGTGCCACCTATTTCGTTTGATTGTTTAACTGTCAATGCAAAACAAAAAATATATTATTTTCGACTTCGATGGGACGATAGCAGACAGTATTCCCGTTATGTTTACGATCACTCAAGAGATAGCAAAAGAGGCTGGGTACAGCCGCCCGATCACCCAGGCAGACTGGGATTGGGTGCGAGAACATGAACTTAAGGATATCCTGGGAAAATTCAATATCCCGCTTATCAAAATCCCCTACATCCTTCTTGAGGGGAGAAATAAAATGAAAAAACAGATGTATTCTGTCCCTCCGTGTAAAGGAATGATCGATGCCTTGAAAAAACTTAAAAAAGATAAATACGAACTTGCTGTTCTGTCTTCCAGCAGTCGCGATTTGATACAGGAGTTTATCCTCAAAAATGATATCGTATCGCTTTTCGATTTCGTGCATAGCGAGCTCAATCTTTTTGGGAAAGATAAAGCACTCCTCTCCCTTCTCAAACAGTTCAAAATGCCCATAGAGCAGTCAATTTATGTGGGAGATGAAATGAGGGATATCGATGCATGCAAAAAAATAAAACTTGACTGCATCTCCGTGGGATGGGGATTAAATTCAATCAACGCTCTTCAACAACATGGGGCACAATGGACCGTCACAAAGCCTCAAGATATAATTGGTCTCCTGAACGTTATTAAATAACAAATTACAAATTTCAAATAACTAATCAATAACAAATAACCAATTTCAAATTTTTTGTGATTTGTAATTTATGCCTGATTTGTTATTTGTGATTTGAATTTTGTCATTCGTATATTTGTATATTTTGTGTACACCTTCTTTTATTCCCTCCTTATATTTTTGAAGACACTTTACTTGGTAGAAATATGACACAAGATTAAATGTTTCCATCTGTTTAGTGATATTTGCGACAGTCTTTTCGATAAACCATGGAGAGATATAGATGTAAAAAGTAATGAGTGAATGGTGGCTAGTAACTAATGATGAATAGTCCATTGAAAACATGTTTGTATTCACAATTTGTATATTTTTTCGATTGGGATGGAAAAAACACCGCGTGTAAAGAACAAGGAGTAGTACCGGATTAATTTCCACTGCGATAAATTGTGTATTTAGTTTGTTCTGATATGCTTTTTCTGCAGCTTTCAAGATTACAATACCATCACCGGCACCCAGGTCGATGACTGTTTGATTGTTGTGTGTGCTTAACGCATCTAGAATGAGTGGTAAGTCTTTTATATTTGAAGGGAAGTAGGGAATGGGAGAGAATTGGGGGAAGGAGAAGAGGATGACAATGATAAACAAAAAAACAACAAATGCAATAATTAAATACATGAAATAATCATATCAAATGTCGGTGGTATACTATTGCTATATGAAAAAAAATGTACTAATAACTTTTTTTATGGCGGTCATAATAGTTATATTTTCTCCTCTCGTTTATGCCGAAGTTGTCCGTAGCTATGACACCCAAATTACCCTTCAAAAGGATGGAAGCATTCAAGTGAAGGAAAAGATAAACTATGACTTTGAAGATGCGTATAAACACGGCATTTACCGGGAAATTCCTGTTATAAAAAAGAACAGTGATAATAAAGAATATGAGCTTTCTGTGCAGGTAGAAAGCGTGAAAAATGAACAGGGAACGGCATATAATTATTCGGAGTCGCGGGTAAACAACAAACTGCGTATTAAAGTTGGCGATGCAAACAGGACAATTACTGGTCTTCACAGCTACATCATAAGCTATCTTGTTAGGGGAGCATTAACCTATTATTCAGACCACGACGAACTATATTGGAATAGCACAGGAAACGATTGGGTGATAAATCTTGAAAATGTGAATGCTACCGTACGCTTTCCTGAAGGAATACCAATGAGTTCGGTGAAGACTATTTGTTATACCGGCACCATCGGAAGTACGGCACAAGAATGCACCGTCAAACCAGAAAACAACAGTACTTCTATTACAACTGCGCACCTTGAAGCAGGGAGCGGGCTTACTCTTGTGGTAAGTTTTCCCAAAGGGCTCGTGGCAATCCTTGAACCAAAGCCCTACATCGCATTTGAAGATACATGGTATGGGAAGCTCATTTTAGGTGTTTTTTTTACCGTCCTGGGAATACTGGCTTTCATCTGGTATTTTGTTTTGCCCATTTATATTCCTGTAAGATGGTATCTTACAGGTCGTGATCCTGCCTCTCAAAACGTACGGGTGTGGTATGATCCACCCAAAACAAAAAAAGGGCGTGAACTTACCCCCGCTGAGACAGGAACATTAATTGATGAAACTGCGGATATAAAGGATATTTTTGGGTCTCTTATCCAGCTTGCAGAACGGGGATATCTTTCCATTTCCGAGGTAAAAAAAGGCGAATTTACGCTTGTTGAGGGAAAACCTGCTGGAGAAGAACTCCTTCCTTTTGAAAAAAAACTATTAAGTTCTATTTTCAAGGATAAAAACGAGGTACAAGTGAAAGATATAAAAATTGCAGAAGAATTATCGGATATATCAAAAAAACTTTATGCCCAGGTTGTTCAGGATGAGTTTTTCCCGGAAAACCCCAATTCTGTACGCACAATGTATTATGCCCTTGCGGGACTGGCCCTGTTTACCGGTAATATTTTCCTGGGGATAATTGCCTTTCTTTTTGGCAAAAATATGCCCAGAAAAACAGAGTATGGAGCACAACAGGCAAGCATAGCAAAATCACTTAAAACATTTCTTACTTCCCAAGAGCGACAAATAGAATTTCAAGCGAAGAATCAAACCCGCCTGCCATCGCTAGGCTCAGGCATTAGCGGGCAGGTGATGTTCGAAAAACTATTGCCATACGCAATTGCGTTTGGTGTAGAAAAAATATGGGTAGAACGGTTTAAAGACATGTCCCTAGCCAACCCAAGTTGGTATACAGGTTATAACAATTCTGCCTTCAACGCGATATATTTTGCCAATACCATGCACCGCTCGGTATCAACCTTTACGACAGCAATGACGCCGACTCATTCCAGTTCAGGCTTTTCTTCAGGCTTTAGTGGGGGATTTTCAGGAGGCGGTGGCGGAGGAGGGGGAGGGGGAAGTTGGTAAGTGTGCCGGGAGAGGGAGTCGGACCCTCACGAGGTTGCCCTCACTAGTTTTTGAGACTAGCCTGTCTGCCATTTCAGCACCCCGGCAATTTCAAACTCTTTGAACCTACCTATCTCCATGTCTGCCCCCCTTCAGGGACTAACTGCGTTGAGCCCCCTTCGGGGACTAACTCGCTGTAAATCCTCGCTTCGCATCGGAAACAGCGAGTTGAGCATTTCAGCACCCGGCCATACACGCAATTGAACAGAATAGATTATATAATATGGAGTCTATGAAACAAAATCCTTTATTTGTCGGCATTGCAGGGGGAACAGGATCGGGCAAAACAACAGTTGCTCTCAAAATAGCCTCATTTTTCCAAGCAAATTGCGCATGTATCGCATACGACTGTTATTACAAAGATCAATCTCATCTTGCGATGGATGTTCGCAAGGAAACCAACTATGATCATCCCGACTCACTGGATACACCTCTTCTCATTAAGCATTTACAGACACTCAAAATGGGGAAGAAAATTATGGTTCCTACGTATGATTTTTCTCAATATAATAGGTCAAAAAAGGTAACTCCCACAAGCCCGAAGAAAATCATCATTATCGAAGGAATACTTCTTTTTGAAAATACACTTTTGCGCAATATGATGGATATCAAGCTTTTTATCGATACAGACGCAGATATACGCCTTGGACGCAGAATAAGCAGAGATATTCAAGAACGAGGGAGAACTTTAGAATTTTCTCTCAATCAATACCTCACCATGTCACGCCCTATGCATCTTGCATTTGTGGAACCTACAAAAAAATATGCAGACATCATTCTGCCTCATGGGGGAGAGAATATTTTGGGAATAGAACTGGTCGTCAGCGCAATACAACAATCCCTGAAAAAATAGTTTTGACATTGATGATGCAATCTGGTTAAATATCTTTTTGATGAGGACTAAACAAATTATTAACACTCTTTCAAAGAAATTTCACCGCCTGGAAGGGGCGGTTTTTTTTTGCCTATGCGTATGAATTCTCAATCGGCTCTTTCAAACAAATCATATATTTCTATCGATTTGTTGTCGACAGAAATAATCGGGGAAATTTTTAAACGCACAGACAAAATGCGCGTAATGTCTTTTGCCCAAACGAGCAAAATTCTCAAAGGAAAACTTATTACACTTCTTTTTTTCGAACCTTCCTCTCGGACATTTAGCTCGTTTTCTGCAGCTATCAAAAAACTAGGAGGAATGACAATTGAATATCAAAACCCCCTGCAAACATCCTCTTCAGTAAAAGGTGAGACACTGGAGGACACAATGCGCGTCTTTGAAAACTACTCACATGCCATAGTGATGAGACACTACGAAAAAGGAACGCTCCAACGGGCAGCTAATGCCGTATCAATTCCCGTTATAAATGCAGGAGATGGGATTGGAGAGCACCCCACACAGGCTCTTCTTGATGCATACACCATCCTCAAAAAAACAAAATCTCTCTCTAACCTCACAGGTCTCATGACAGGGGATTTGCTCAATGGGAGGACGGTACATTCGCTATTAAAACTGTTATCTCTCTATAAAAATAACACCATCTATCTTCTTTCTCCAAAGCAACTACGACTTGAAAAAAAATTCAAAACGGAAATAGAAAAAAAAGGAGTCCGCTTAATTGAGATTTTTTCCCAAAAAGATATTCCCGCTTCTGCCGACTTTTGGTATTGGACACGAGTACAAAAAGAACGATTTACCAACAAAAAAGAGTATGAGCAGTTAAAACATAAATTTGTCGTGACAAACAAACTTCTCAGCGAAAAAGGGAATAAAAAAATGATTCTCATGCATCCACTCCCCCGAGTGGGAGAAATCGATATCAAAATAGACACAGATCCACGAGCAGTATATCTCACAGATCAGGTGAGAAACGGCCTGTATGTCCGCATGGCTTTATTAAGTTTGATTCTTGGATAATATGAGGGGACGATTAATTTTTCAGGATGGAACAGCCATGGAGGGGGAAAGCTTTGGATTTGAAAGAGCAAAGGCAGGCGAGATAGCTTTTTCAACCAGTATGATGGGTTATCCGGAAAGCCTCACCGATCCTTCCTATAAGGGACAAATTCTCACTCTCTCCTATCCTCTTGTTGGAAATTATGGTGTTCCGAGAAGGGAGATGTGGGAATCTGGGAGAATTCAGGTAAGCGGGCTTATTGTTTCTCAATATATAAACACTCCCTCTCATTTTCAGAGTACCATGTCGCTTTCTGAGTGGTTAATAAAGGAGCGTATTCCTGCACTTGAAATACCAGACACTCGCTTTATCGTGAAAAAAATTCGTTCCGAAGGAGCAATGCTCGTAAAGATTGAATTTGGAGAAAAAATTGATTTTGTTGATCCAAATAAAGAAAATCTTGTAGCTCAGATTTCCATCAATTCTGTAGAAACAATTGGAAACGGGAACAAACATGTTGTGGTGCTTGACTGTGGTGTTAAGGAAAATATAATTCGAGAATTACTTAAACGGAACGTAACCGTTATTCGTGTCCCATGGGACTTTGATTTTATTGAAAAAGGAATACAGTGTGACGGAGTGTTAATATCAAATGGGCCCGGAGACCCAAAAATGGCGATTAAAACTGTTGAAATAGTAAAGAAAGCATTGGCAAAAAAAATTCCTCTTTTAGGGATTTGCCTTGGCAATCAGATTCTTGCGCTCGCCGGTGGGGGAGACACCTATAAGCTTCCCTTTGGCCATCGAGGTCAAAACCAACCATGTTCACTTGTGGGAAGTAAGACATGTTATGTCACCACCCAAAATCATGGATTCGCGATCGGAAAAATTCCCGCGGGTTTTAAACCTTGGTTCATCAACTGTAATGACAGAACAAATGAGGGAATCATCCATAAAACACTGCCGTTTATGTCCGTACAGTTTCACCCCGAAGCGGCGCCGGGACCCGTGGATACTTCTTGGATTTTTGACCAATTTTTGGATATATTATGAAAAAAAAATATAAAAAAATACTCATATTAGGCTCTGGGGCACTGAAAATAGGGCAAGCAGGGGAGTTTGATTATTCCGGCAGCCAGGCAATCAAGGTTTTTAAGGAAGAAGGAATAAAAACAGTGCTTATCAACCCCAATATTGCAACCATTCAAACGTCCCATGAACTTGCAGACACCATTTATTTTCTTCCCGTCACGGCGGAATTTGTGACCGAAGTGATAAAAAAGGAAAAGCCGGATGGATTAGTCCTCTCATTTGGAGGGCAAACTGCACTCAACTGCGGCATGGAGCTTCATAAAAAAGGGACTTTGAAAAAATTTCATGTAAGCGTTTTAGGGACAGCCGTATCATCCATTATTCTCACTGAAGACAGGGCAAAGTTTGCTCAACATCTCCATAAAATCGGAGTCGCGACGCCAATAAGCTTTGCCGTCGCAACAGTTGAAGCGGGAATGCAAAAAGCAAAAGAGATAGGGTATCCGGTGATGATCCGAGCGGGATTTTCCCTCGGCGGCCAAAAATCTGGAGTTGCATATACGGAAAAAGAATGTGGGGAAATTGCCACGGAGGCGCTTGCATTTTCTCCCCAAATACTTATTGAAAAATACCTGCACCACTATAAGGAAATTGAATATGAAGTGGTACGTGACCGGTATGACAACTGTATTACTGTATGTAACATGGAAAATATGGATCCGCTGGGTATTCATACGGGAGAGTCGATTGTGGTAGCGCCAAGCCAAACTTTGAGCAACTATGAATATCACGAACTTCGTCGACTCTCAATTGAAATGGTACGAAGTCTTGATATCGTGGGAGAATGTAATGTGCAGTTTGCTCTTAACCCCTCGCCTCAGGGAAAGACATTTGAATATTACGTCATCGAGGTAAATGCACGACTTTCACGTTCTTCCGCTCTTGCCTCAAAGGCAACGGGATATCCCCTAGCTTATGTAGGAGCAAAGCTCATTTTGGGATATTCCCTAAACGAAATCAAAAACCAAGTAACCAAAACCACGCAATCGTATTTTGAACCGGCATTGGATTATATTGTTGTGAAGATCCCCCGTTGGGACATGGACAAATTTAAAGGAACGACGGAAAAAATTGGGAGTGCAATGAAATCTGTCGGTGAAGTTATGGCGATTGGACGAAGTTTTGAAGAAGCTATCCAAAAAGGAGTTCGGATGCTTGATATCGGAGTAAGTGGTGTTACTGATATGTCTAAAACTCCCGCAGATTTAAACGTAGGAGAACATATTGCTCAGGCAAATTCCAAACGGTTATTTTTTCTCATTAAGGCTCTACAACAAGGCATATCAACTAAAAACCTATATAAACTAAGCGGTATTGATCCGTGGTTTTTAGAACGACTTAAAGTTGTTGTTGAAGCAGAAAATAAGTTGATCAAAAAACCCATATTAGACCGTCAAAACACGACACTATTAAAAAATTTGGGGTTTTCTGATAAACGAATTGGTGAGATTGTGAGGAAAAAGGAGTTGGAAGTGCGCCGGCTCAGAAAATCATGGGGAATTACCCCCTCCATTTTTCAAATAGACACCCTCGCAGGAGAATTCCCCGCAAAAACTAACTACCTCTACACAACCTATGGCGGCTCTCACAACGATGTTACTCCTTTAGGAAAGAGGGGAGTGATGGTGCTTGGGAGCGGCCCCTATCGAATTGGCTCTTCCGTCGAGTTTGACTGGACATGTGTCAACAGCTCACTTGCACTCAAAAAGTACAAGAAACAATCCATTATCGTTAATTGCAATCCAGAGACAGTTTCCACTGACTATGACATGTCAGACAGACTTTATTTTGAAGAACTCTCATTTGAACGAGTTGCCGATATTTATGAATTTGAAGGATCAGATTTCATTATTCTTTCAGTCGGTGGTCAAACACCCAATACCATTGCGCAAAAGGTTCATTCATACGGTATTCCCATTCTGGGAACGAGAGCAGAGGATATAGATCGTGCAGAAGACCGTAATAAGTTTTCCACTCTTCTTGACAGTCTCACAATCAAGCAGCCTCCTTGGAATAGTTTTGCCGATATGAAAAGTGCCCTTCTATTTGCGGCTGAGGTGGGATATCCTGTGCTTATTCGTCCCTCATACGTTCTATCAGGAGCTGCAATGAATTTATGTTATAGCAAGCTTGATTTACAGCATTTTATCCAAAAGGCAACCGCAATAAACAAAAAACATCCAGTGATGATCTCAAAATTTATTTCTAATGCTCGAGAAATTGAATTTGACGGGGTAGCAGAAAAGGGTGTGGTAAAGGTATACGCAATAGCTAACCATATTGAACACGCCGGAGTACACTCGGGTGATGCAACAATCGTGTATCCAGCAGAGCGTGTGCGCTATCACAGTGGCGCTCGGATGATTGAAATTGCTTCACAGCTCTCTAAAGCTCTCAATATCACCGGTCCATTTAATATACAGTTTATGGTAAAAGACAATATCGTTTACGTGATTGAAATGAACCTGCGATCTTCCCGTACATTCCCTTTCATCTCAAAAGTAACTGGAGTTAATTTTGCTGGAGTGCTCGTTGATAGCTTCTTTGGGAAAGCGAAGACATATACAATACCGTATCCGGACTTTGTTGCAGTTAAAGCTCCCCAATTTTCGTTTTCACGCATGGAAAGCGCGGATCCGGTACTTCGTGTTGAGATGTCCTCAACAGGCGAAGTTGCTTGTTTTGGTGAAACAGCTGAGGAAGCGTACCTTAAGAGCCTTATTTCCACTGGTTTCTCACTCAAAGAAAAATCTGCGCTTATCACGGTTGGAGGAGACGAGAATAAGCTTCGTTTTGCAGAAAGCGTATGGCGCTTAAAAAATATGGGGTTTACGCTCTACGCAACACACAATACTCACCTATTTCTCAAGTCAAAAGGAGTGCAGACGAAACTGGTGTCAAAAGTATATGAGGGAAAACGGCCCAACGTTGTGGATGTTATCAAAGATCATAAAGTATCTCTCGTGATCAATCTCAGCGAAGATTATCATAATAGTTCCCTCTATAGAAAGGAGGGAACGGATGGATATCTTATTCGCCGCGCAACCGTTGATAATAATATTCCACTGATCACAGACCTTAATGTTGCCCGCTTTTTTGTGAAAGCGATAGACAAATATGAACTCAAAGATCTCCAAATTAAAAGTTGGAAAGAATATATAAAATAAACATGATAACGCTGCCAGGACTCATAGATATGCATGTACATCTGCGTGATCCTGGACAAACAGAAAAAGAAGATTTTTCGACCGGTACTCAGGCTGCAAGAGCGGGAGGGTTTGCGATTGTGGCTGACATGCCAAATAACACACTTCCTATTTTTACCCATGAACGATTGCAAGAAAAAATAAAGATGGCAAAAGAAAAAGCCCATTGCACAGTGCTTTTTTATTTTGGCACAATAGGAGACAACTTAAAAGAATTTAAAAAAGTATATTCCTCTGTTGCCGGACTTAAAGTATATCTGGATAACACCACAGGAGGATATATTCTCAGTACAGAAAAACTTCTTTCAGTCTTTAAGGCGTGGAAATCGAAAAAACCCATTTTAGTTCACTGCGAAAACGAACATATCAATACACTCATTGATGTGATACGAAAAACAAAGAAACAAACGCATGTCTGCCACATCCATTCACGCGTAGTGCTTGAGGCTATTATGGCTGCAAAACGGGAAAAGCTCATTATCACCTGTGGTGTGACGCCACACCATTTATTTTTAACGAGTAAAGACGTTAAGCGACTAGGGTCATTTGGAATGATGAAACCACCGCTCATGCAAAAGAAAGATGTTTTATATCTGTGGAAGCATCTGGATGATATTGATGTTATTGAGTCTGATCACGCACCTCACACAAAAAAGGAAAAAGAATGTACCACGCCACCATTTGGAGTGCCGGGGCTTGAAACAACTCTTCCTCTTCTTCTGACGGCAGTTAGTGAAGGACGAATGACGATTGAAGACATAAAACGGCTCTGTTATGAGGGGCCTCGTCGTATTTTACATATAGAAGCTATTAATACCGGTACTATTTACATCGATATGGGTATTCGTTATACGATTCGTGGAAAAAATATGCACACGAAATGTAAATGGACGCCGTTTGAAGGAAGAATGGTAAAAGGAAAGATAGTGAAGAGAGTCAATTAATAATTATTTATTTGTATGAAAACAACAGTTTCATTTTGTCATGTTACGTTTCCTACACCATTGATATCTGTATCGGGTGTTGTTGTTGACGTTCCTCAAATAATCAAACTCGCACACTTAAAAGGAGTTGGAGGAGTTACGACTAAATCGGTGAGTATCTTGCCGCGAGAGGGAAACCCCATTCCCAGAGTTGCCAGTTTTGGGATAGGCTATATAAATTCTGTTGGACTGCGAAACCCCGGTATCAAAGCAGCTATCTTAGAGATGAAGGAACTAAAAAATGAAATTAAAAAGCCCATCATTGCATCCATTTTTGCATTTCAAATGATGGAATTTCCCCTATTAGCAAGTGAGATAGCAAAAAGTAAACCAGATTTTATTGAACTCAATTTATCTTGTCCCAATGTAGATGATGAAATTGGGAGATCGTTTGCAACCGACCCGCTTCTTTCTGCAATTGCCGTGATGGAGGTAAAAAAAGTGGTAAAGAACATTCCTATTATCGCAAAGCTTACACCGAATACGCCAGATTTAAAACGAGTCGCACACGAGGTCGAAGAGGCTGGAGCCGATGCGATATCGGCAATTAATACCGTGGGTCCAGGAATAGTTATCGATTTAAAAAGGAGAAAACCTATTTTGGGCAACAGAGTTGGAGGGATTTCTGGTCGAGCAATAAAACCAATCGCACTTCGGTGCGTCAATGACATCTATAAAACAGTTAATATCCCAATAATTGGCATGGGAGGAATTTCAACAGGCAAGGATGCAATCGAAATGATCATGGCAGGAGCGACTCTCGTTGGAATAGGATCAGCAATATACCAAGGTGGGCAACAGGTATTTAACGTTATTAACGATGAAATGAAAGAATATCTAAAGGCAGAAAAAATAAATTCATTAAAAAAAATTATCGGTATAATTTAATATGCTGTTTAAACCATTTCTTACTGAAATAAACAAAGTTATGCGAAAAATCGATACTCATGGCGTTGATACATTTGTTTCTGAAATTAAACAAGCTAAACGGGTATTTGTCATTGGCGTTGGCAGATCTGGATTGGTGGCAAAAAACCTAGCAATGCGATTAACTCGGATACATAAACAAACATATGTTATTTATGAGACAGTGAATCCAAAAATGAGAAAAGGCGATCTGTTGATCGCCATTTCCGGATCAGGAGAAACGACAGATATAATTGACAGTGTAAAAATTTCTCGGATGATGGGGACAAAAGTGCTTGGCCTTACAGCGGATATGCAATCGCCTTTGGCAAAACTAGCTCATTATTGTATCAATATTCCTGCAAAAATACCCTCACGATTGGCAAGCCACTACCATTTGAGAGAATTGATTGGAGTACCAGAACGTTCAGCAACAAAATCATTATTCGAGATATGCGCCCTCATATTTGTTGAGGTTGGAGTCAGTAAATTAGATAATATCGAAGAGTAAGCTATTATAAATTATTATTTAACCTATGATATATAATCAAAAAATTGCAGAAAAAACAGCAAAGCTTTTATTAGGAATAAAGGCAGTCACTTTCCGATTTGATCCTCCTTACACATTCACCAGTGGTCTCAAAAGCCCCATTTATTTAGACAATCGGTTAGTGATGTCACACCCTTCTGTAAGGAGTACAATAGTCAATAGCTATATTTTAGTACTAAAAGAGAAAATCGGATTATCGAATGTTAACTACGTATCAGCTACGGCAAGTGCGGCTATTCCTCAAGCCTCGTTTGTAGCATATAAATTAAATATACCAATGGTCTTTGTCAGACCAACAACAAAAACATATGGCAAGGGAAATAAAGTTGAGGGGTACCTTAAACCGGGAAGCAAGGTGGTAATAATCGAAGATCACATATCAACCGCAGTAAGTGTATCCGGTAATGCACAATCAATAAAAGAGCTAAAAGGAAAAATTAAATATTGTATAGCCACAACAACATATGAAACAAAAAAATCTGAAGAATTATTAAAAGAAAATAACGTAAAATTAATCGTTCTTACAACAGGAAAAATAATTGTTGAGCAGGCATTTAAAAAGGGACTGCTGACTGAAGCACAAAAAAAATCAGTGGATCTGTGGTTTCAAGATCCACCGAATTGGGAGAACGTAACTTTGAGGTAAAAAAAATTATCAATTCATTAAATAAACAATAATGAATATCATCGATAAATTAAATAACAAAATTGAAAAGGTAGATTCTCTTGTCTGTGTGGGGTTGGATAGTGCAATTGAAAAACTCCCATCTCATTTACAAAACGAACGATATCCTCAATTTGCATTCAATAAAGCCATTATTGACGCTACAGCGACATTCGTATGTGCTTATAAGCCAAACAGTGCCTTTTATGAAGCGCGAGGAGAGAAGGGGCTTAAAGAGCTTAAAATGACCTTTGATTATATCCATACCACGTATCCTGGAATTGTGACAATTCTTGATGCAAAACGGGCAGACATTGGCTCAACAAATGAAGGGTATGTAAAATACATTTTTGATTATTTGGGCGCCGACTGCGTAACACTTCATCCCTATTTAGGAAAAGAGGCACTTGAACCATTTTTACAAAGGGAAGACAAGGCAAGTATTATTTTGTGCAGAACGTCAAATCCCGGGGCAGGGGAACTACAGGATCTAAAAGTAAAGAACAACCCGTTATATATTCATGTGGCGCGCTTGGTTTCAAAAACGTGGAACAAAAACAATAATTGCATGCTTGTTGTGGGAGCAACCTATCCTGAAGAAATGAAAAAGGTCCGCGCAACGGTTGGAGATGTGCCATTTCTTGTACCGGGTATCGGAGCACAAGGAGGGGATGTAGAAAAAACGGTAAAAGCGGGAATGGACGACAGAAAAAGAGGAATGATCATAAACTCCGCCCGAGGTATTATTTTTGCCTCAAAGGGAGAGGATTTTGCTCAAAGAGCGGGAGAGGAAGCACAAAAACTCAGGGACGAGATAAATAAATATAGACGAACATAAATATTCATTTTTCCCATTGACACATTTTGAATATGGTATACTTCTGCAAATAAAGACCTTTTTTTGTGAATGGTATAATCCGCCAGGCAGGCGGGTTTTTATTTTTGCATAAAATGTGTATTTTGATTTCAAGACAGGTGTAGAACATGGTTTTTTGTGTTTTTATTTGAGATATACGGCTGTATCAAATATGACCAACGAAGCGTTACGACAAATTGCAGTGACTCCTCAAATTCCTCATGAATTAAATCCGTTTAGGCCAAGCCCCACCACATTGAAACGGCCAAAATTTATAACGAATGGGTCAAAGGGAAAAGCTCCTTACCTACAGGCAATTGGCATCGATATTTGTATAACTGATGGGGAAATTAAAGCGGCTACTGATAGGGCAGAAGATAAATATCATGCGCGGCACGGAGACTCAATAATCGGTCCCTATATGACCGATAAAGGAATCCCGTATCCGCTTGTATTGGCTTCTGAAAAAATGAAAGCTGCCGTGGGTGTTATGCAAAAAAACGCGGACCCTACTCAAGTTAATAATGAATGTCACAGCTCATTTATCACTCATGATGCATGCTACATGTTAAGGTTTGATGGCCATGAAGGAGACGAGATAACTATACACAAACCTAAAACTCCCCAGGATATTGAGCGAATAGCAAAACTACTATACTGGGCCAGTACTACACAGAAGGCACACCTCTATTCTACAGCCGGAACGGTACGGTACGATAGAAACACAAATACCACCGAATTGTACTCAAGTGTGGCGGATCTTGGTATAGTTCAATCATTTGATATGGCTCAATTAGTGAAAAATCTTGAAAAAAATCCAGAAATAGCATTAGGCACAATTACCTATAATATAACGGGATTTCTTGTCAAAGAAAAGAACACAATCCCTGTAACTGTAACACGATATACTGGAGTAAACCCCGGTACAGACCCCGCTATTTTTGAACCAAATTGGGAAGCAAGACCGGGACAAACCGCAACTGCGGAGTTTTCTGCTGATACCCCAGAAAACATACAACTCGCCGCATGTGGGCTCATTCACTATTAAAGACATTTATCTTACCAGGGATTTTACAAGAGCTAAAATCTTTTCGAATATTACTTCACGGGAAAGAAGTTTTCCGTTCTCTACACATTCAACCATTTTCCAATGTTTATGTTTTTTTGCCAACATAAGATACATTTCTTCTGAATTTTTTTGATGATCGAGGCTTTTCTCCGCAATATCCTGTTCGACGCCTTTTTGGAGAGAGCGTTTTCTCATAAGTTCTGCCGCATATTGATAGGGGACATGAAGATATATGACGAGGTTTTCTTTAGGAATTTTATGCACTTTGTATTCCAGTTCATAAATCCACTTCAAAAATTCTCCCCGTTCCTTTTCTGTTTTGCATTTTGCAGCTTGATGGGCCATGTTGGATGTTGCATAGCGGTTAGCTACAATATAACCTCCTTGTGTTAAAAAATCATCCATTTCCCGCTTTACAGATGCACGGTCCAGGGCGTATGCAAGGGATGAAAGGTATGGAGATACCTCATCGATTTTTCCAAAATCACCTTTTAAAAATTTTGTTACCGTCTTACCATGAAACGATTTGTAATACTGAGGGAAGTCCATATATTTAACCGGCATTTTTTGTGATTTAAGGTATTTTACAAGAAGTTCTGCCTGAGTTGTTTTTCCGGATCCATCTCCTCCATCGATAACAATGAGTTTTCCTTTCCTTTTCTTGATTTTTTCGATATGTTTTATAAAATCACTGAGTTTATTATTGATAGAGTCTTCGTCATAAAATTCAATAAACAAATTTTCCGATGGATTACCTGCCACCATTGGCGAGATATGATCTTCAAACTTGGTATGTACGAGAGCTAATACTGGTTTACCAAGGGAAAGCGCGTACACTATTTCTCCTCCCACTCCGTGGGATGGTTTAGACGTTTCCGCAATAACTAGGTCCGAATCTTCAATGCGTTTTTGCTGCCGGTCATAAATTTGTTTTGAAGTAAGCTCCTTGTCTTTACTAAGCATTTTTTTGGAAATGATCTGCTGCCCGGAGGTGAGTGTAACCGCATGATGCTTGATAAGGTGAATGATGTGGGCGTAAAGCGGAACCAAATCCCCGTTTCCCGAGGTTGATGCAGTAAAATACATTTTCATTGAAGCATTATACCGTAAACTAAAGAGTTATTACAGCTCCTTCTGAAATCTTTTTTTCTAGCAGGAGTGTGGCTATTTTGTCTTCAATTTCTTGGGTGATGACGTGTTCCAGATTGCGGGCGCCGAAAGCAGGGTTGTAGTGTTTTTTTATTATCGCAATTAATGTCTCATCCTTTACTGCTATATGAATTTTATACAAGGAATAGATCATGTTATGAACCGATGTTGTCATCCTTTTTGCCAAATGAAGGAGTGTGTTGTCCGAAATGGGATTGTACACTACCACACCATCAAAACGATTTAAAAATTCGGGAGAATACAATTTATTTTTTATGAGATAGTCAATAAACCCGTCATTATATGCAGGTGTTTGAGGGAGGGGGGCGGTCTCATTTGGGGGTGATTGGTCTTCGCTTGTGATGACATGGTCTATTTTTTTCAGCAATTGATTTTGCTTGTATATGTAATCTGCCCCCGCATTGGATGTTCCAATAATAATCAAATTTTTGCAATCTACCCGTTTACCAAATCCGTCTGTAAAATATCCCTCATCTATCACCGTGAGAAATACATTAATAAGATCCGGATGAGCCTTTTCCAACTCGTCAAGCAACAAAACCGCATAGGGTTGTTCACGAATGGCTTTTGAAAGGAGGCCTGGAAGGCCCGATTCAAGTGATCCGATGAGCGATTTAATATCTTCTTTTGATTGGTAGAGCGACATATCAAAACGAGTCAAGTATGATTCGCTTCCAAAGAATATGGTTGACAGAGCTTTTGCTGTTTCAGTTTTTCCTACACCCGTTGGTCCCAGGAAAAGAAATGTGGCAAGTGGTTTTTTTCGTTTCCCCAGAAGTATAAATGATCTGCGAATAGCAGCAGAAAGCCTCGTAATCGCTTCTGTTTGGAACACAACTCTCTCCTCAAGAAGATGTTCAAGTGACAGGAGTTTGTTTCGCATCTCATCTGTAAGACGTGTGGGAATGTGGGTTTTTTCGGTGAGGACAGTGTCAACCCATTCAGGAAGAATGGTTGTTTTTTGTGATGGGGAACTTTTTTGTGCCTGTGTATATGCATGGGCTGCTGTTTGATCAAGTAGTTCTATTGCCTTTTCTGGGAAGGGGATGGAGGTAATGTAAAACTCGCTCTTTTCCACAACAGTTTGACCCGTCTCAAAGGGAATAACCAGAGTGTATTTTGATTCAAATTGAGGGATTATATGGAGAATGGTCGATAACGCTTCGTCTTTTGAAATTTCTTTTACATCTATTCGTGTAAAAAGACGATTCATTTTTTCATTCGAAAAAATAAATCGTTGATAAAAAAATGGAGTGGTAATTCCCACAAACTGTATCGTGCTTTCTCGGCCATATTTTTCCAGAGAACTCGTCAAATCAATACGTCCTTCTCCACCTGCACAATATCTATCGATGTTTTCAATTAAGAGAATAACGCGTTCTGCTTGCACTGCCTCTCCCAGTAAATCTTCAAAGAATTGTTCACGCTGCTTTGCATCCGTATAGATGGTAAGAATTTTTTCCATGTTCAATTTAAGGATACGGTTATATGCTAATTGTTTGCCCGTTTGACCTTCATAAATAAGACGCGCCAATGCATCAACTACAGTACGTTTTCCTACCCCCTCTTCACCAACAAGAATAATGTTTGCTTCCTGGGATTTACTGAGGACTTCTTGCATCTCCCTCAACTCATTTTTTCTTCCCACAACATGCCGCGGAGAAGACTGGTATGATGAACTTGTGAGATCTTCCACATAAGAATCAAGTGTTGGTGTATATCCAACCGCCCAATCTCTCGCAAGGGGAGGGTAGGAAAATAACACCTTTTTATCCCACCACTTCCTTTCCCTCATTTGTCTTTGCCACAATTCTTCAAACCACTCTGTAACTGCACTGTTATTTTCTGGTTTGAGGCAATGAGAAGCCAAAAACAACTTTTTTTCTTTGTCTTTTATCTCTACATCTGTCGGTCTGAGTGAATACAATCCAATTTGGACAGGAAGAATAATGCAGATAAATAAAATAGTTATAATAGGAAGAGATATAACATATCCGACTTCAAAAATAATACAAAAGGAAATAAGAGAAAGCCGCATGGACGCTCCAATGAAGGAAGACATAAGGTTGAGAAAAAGGCGATTGAAGTATTCTGAAAAAGAAAACCCCCTCGTTTCTTTTTTTACGACAATATGTTTCCAAGGATAAAAAAGCGTTTGAAGAAGAGGAGTAAAGGAAAAGAAATAGGGAAAGAATAAAATGAGCGCAGAAATAGCCTCAATATAGTCTCTTATGTACTGTCTCGCCTGCTGCCGTATGTCTTTTTTCATGTGATTTTATAGGAATATATTCATTATGAAAGAAACAAGCCAAAGAAGCAAGGAGAATTTAAAAAAAAGGAATGATAAGATCAGTAAAAAATGCCTCAACAATCTTATCTTTAACTTCTTGTTTCAATTTTGCTGGTATCTCAGGAGTGAAACATCTGGAACTTATGCCCTGACTTATGGCCCATGACTCGAATGGGCCATTTTCTTTCTCTCTTTTTTTATGCCGAGTAGTTGCATACCCGTCAGTAAATTTGTATCCCAAGATGGGGTCATTTGGGTCGTCTATACCATTAAATAGGCCAACACCATTTTTTATCAACTTCTGTTTAAATTTTGTATATAAAGAAGAAATATCCCGGTTTTCATCATCAGCAAGTTCATCATACATATAAAACTCTCCGAATTCCCAGTCTTCATGAAAAGAAACAACAAGATCAAATTTATTTGACCCGATAATGCTTATCATTGCTTTTGATTCGTCAGTGGTGCCGTTTACAATAAATCCTCGATTAACATCCTGTCCCATCTTATTATTTCTGGTTTTTTTTTCAACCGCGCTTGGTGTAACAATGGGGACAAAAATAAAACTTGGTAAATTTTTAAGATTCAATTTTATAGACTTGCACACAGACGATATTATTTTATATTCGTCTCCATGCATTCCAGAAGAGATAAATAATCGGGGATTATTACCATAGACAAAATATTCCAGTGTAGCCTGTCTATGGACGGACACTAAAGAACCAACAGACTGGGAACGAAGTAAATTGAGAGAATAAAAATCTACCATAATTGGGGACGTGTGGACCCGGAGGGATTTGAACCCCCAACATCTTCGATGTAAACGAAGCGCTCTACCGTTGAGCTACGAGTCCTGATGGGCCCTCCTTCGCTAAAGCTACGGCGGGGCACAGGTGGGCGTGGAAAGAATCGAACTTTCGCTCTGTTCTTTATCAGAGAACTGTTTTACCATTAAACTACGCGCCCTTACCCGTTACCAGCAAAGACAAGTCAAATTATATCAGACCAAGGCCATGTTCGTAAACATTAATTTCCATTAAGCAGGTAGTAATCGAACAGTAACAGGTAGTTAGTTTTAATCTTTAATTGTCCCTTTTAAAGTAGTATCGATGATCTTTCGTAATTCTTGGATGTGTTTTCTTGTTTTTGCAATAAGAACAACGACAAGAATATGTACGTTTAACATATCCGGATTAGCAAATATAATTCCTGAGTGTTTTTCATGGGAGTAGAGATGATCAGCAAAAAGAGAAAGACATTTTTGATAGGTGATGGTATGATTTTTTTTAAGAATGATATCTTCAATAAGAGTGTGGTAACTACTGCCATATTGTTCACCAAGAAGCGCAAGACAAAGCTCATGAAGGTGGGTCCCCCCATTTCTTCTGAGGTTTGCCTCCACTGCATAGATTTCATTATGTTTGCTTCGAATTAAATCAATATCAAACACACCTCTATACCCATATTCAGCAAGCTTTTTTCCAAATGTTACGCCCGCATCAAACGTTTTTTTTATTGCGAGATCTGTCATGAGCTCCGGGTATACATATATACCGCGGTATGTACACTTATCATTTGCCATAATTTGGTCACACGCGTATGACCCGGACACTTCTCCTTTTGGATTAATATATATTTCAAGACTGGGGGAGATGCTTTCCGCCTTTTCATTTGCAGGAATCATTTTTTCTATAATGATGATGGGCTCGTTCCACATGTTGTCCTTCAATAAATTCCTCATATATGCGTCAAACCTTTTTTTGTCATCGGGGAGCATCATGTGATCGACGAGTATTATTCCAATACCCTGCACCCCAGAGTTATATTTAATCACAAACGATTCCCCATGTTGTTTAAACCACCACGCCGCGTCAATTAACTCCTTTTTATTTTGAGTAATAAACCCCTCCGGGATTTGTACATAGGGAGGGTTATCTGCCTGTGATATGTGCCATAAATGACGAAACCCCCGCTTTGTATTGAAATAATTAAGAATAAATTGTTTATTTTCTGGTATTGTTTCAGGCGTTTTAAAATGAAGTTCTTTTGTCTGTAAAAAATGTATTAATTTTTGAAATTGAGGAGTATAACGGTAGGGAATAAGAGATACTCCCGGATTATTCTTAATTACTCGTATGATTTCATTGCGTAAACTTTTATTGATCCTACAATCTTCTGAGATCGAGTGAGATGGTTTATTGGGACATATATTGAACACATTCTTCCACCCCATAAGAGTTTTTATGTGTTTAAAATGCGGTCTATGTATGGGGGATGAAGTGATAATAATTTTGTTATCCTTTCCGTAAAGAAGTGCACGGTTGCTGTCTAGCGTATCGTACTTTTTCCAAAAATCACACTCTTCCTTAGACTTAAGAGAATCATAGCTTTTATAATATCCTTCTAAAATATTAGAGATATAAACTGTTTCTATGTTCTTTTTTGTATTGGGGGGCTCATCTTCGGACGCATTTTTTTCGTTTTTTTTCATGTGTATCAGAACATTATTACTGATTATTTCTATTTGTCAATATCTTTTTTATTATTTTGTGTAAAGAAAGGGTTTTTTTCTTGTTTTTTTCCACAAGAATATAGGAAAATCCTCCATTCTTAATTACCGACTCAGAATTTATAATAAGACCGGTTTTTGTTTTTTTACTAAATAAATAAGGGATAAAAAGTTGTTTAATAGCAGAAAATGAAGGTGTAAGCCGGGCGGGCAGATCCATATAGCTACTCAACACATATCTTTGAGAAAAAAAATATTTTCCAACAATCTTTTTAACCATATAATAAGTATCGGTTCCTCCTGTTGTACGCGTGTTTGATTCGTTTGCATATATTTTTTTTCCATCGTTGATCATATCGATATCAAACCGCCCTCGATATCCCGCATTTCTATATGTTTTAGCGATCTTCATAGTGATGGCTATTACATCTTTTTTTACTTTTTTTGTGAATACATCGCGGTGCATTTCCATGCCATAGAATTCGCCCTCTGGAGTTACGATCATGTTGCAATAGTAGGGAAGCTCAATTTTCCCATTTTGATGAATAAAACATTCTATGCTGGGGTAGGGACTCTTTTTTTCTTTACTGGTATTAATATACGTTTCTAAAATGAGCGGATGTTTTTTAAGATAGGTTTCTTTATCAAATACTCTTTGTAATTCTATTCGAAGTCTTTCTTTGGTTTTTATTTTATTTTTTCTAAATATATGAACGCCTTGTCCTGCGTTACCTTTATCTGTTTTGAGAACAATACCGGGTGAAGTTCCAAAAAGAAAAAGGGCATTTTTTTGTGCAGCTTTATAATCGAGCTCAATGCTTCCTGTGGGCATAAGAGGAGCAAATGATGCACGAAAACCACTTTTGCTCCCGTAATGTGCCACCGTCCACAGATCTTTTTCTGCCGGTGCTTCGGGGATAAAAACAACTACTCCCGCTTTTTCAAACCTTTTTTTAAGGTCAAATACTTTTTGAGTCATTGCGTATGCATAGAGCGTTAATGATCCTGCTTTTATTGCTCCAGAGAGGATAACTGAAAATATATCTTCGTCATAAGCGATATTGTCGCACATGAAGGGTGTTATTGCCTTTGGGGTTAAGACGGTACACTGAGTGCCGCTCAGTTTTTCAAAATATTCTTTGAAAGTAAGACCGATACTGATTGGAGAAATAAGGGTAAAAGAAGAAAGAAAAGTATTGACAAATAAAGAACAATCTGCAAACCGATTTGAATCATGAATTAATTGCTTTTGATCACTTTTTTTAAACGAAGAAATAAAATCCCACTCGTCTTCAATCGAATTATAAATATAGACAGAAAATGTACCGATTCTTTTTTTACTCATTTTGAAGGAGGCGTTTCATCTCTGTTTCTATTTGATACGCTCTTTTTTTGGTATTTCCAAAAATATTATAAATAAGCTCTCCTTGCTTGATGATATTTTCTGATGTGATCATGACCCCCTCCTTTGTTTTTTTATTATAAAGAATCGGTTCTAGGATTTTTTCTATTTTAAAGAAAGTGGGGCGCGAAATACTAGATAATTTATATTTTGTTCTGCTAATAACATATGAATCTGAAAAGAAATCTTTACCAATAAGTTCGAGAGCCACCTTGAATACGTCAGTTCCACCGGTATTTCGCGTGTTTGATTCGTTTACAAATACCTGATTATATTTCGTAGCTATCATATCGATGTCAAAATGTCCACGATATCCTGCAGCAGCATAGCGTTCTGCAATATAATACCCCGTGTCAATAATACGGGCAGCAAGTCGTTCACTTAACACATCTTCATGCATATCAATGCCATGAAACGCGCCCTCCTTTGTTACCAACATAAGACAATAATAAAGCATGTCTATCTTTCCATTTTTATTTATTCTAAACTCAATGTTGGGAAAACTGCTTCCATTATTGACATCGACATTAATGAGGTCCTCAATGATAATTGGGTATCTATCCCAATAATCATTTTTATTGAGAATGGTATAAATAGCCTTCTCGCATTCTTTATATACCTTTGGTAAATCGCCGTTTCGAAATATCAAAACACCATTACCACTACTTCCTTTATTTGTTTTAATTACCACTCCATTATCATTAATATATCTATTTGCAGCAATTTTTGCGGCATCAAGTTTTCCGACACAAATTACTCCCTCCGGCATAATAAAATCTGGTTCAAGAGCAGTGCTTTGTTGGGCAAGCTGACGAATACCAGATTTACTTCCGTAAAAATTTACGGTCCACGCGCAATCAACCTCAGGCGCTTCTGGAGTAACCACATTGATTTTTCTCTCTTTCAGTTTTTCTTTTAAATCAAGGAACTGTGGGGAAGTTGCATAACTAACGAGGGTAACCCTCTTATATTTTCTCGCTTTTTTTAAAAATCTATTAAACAAAACTTTGTCATTGTAAAAATCTTTACAAATAAGATGACAGCCAACTTTTGGAACCAGAATATCAATTTTTGTTGCACCAACTAATCGTTGAAAATATTTTTTGAATTCTGAAGAAATTGGCTTTGGTGAGATATAAGTAAATTCATTTTCGTCTGCATTTGCAAATAAATAACACTCCGCAGAACTATTACAACCTTCAATTTCTTTTTTTCGTTCTTCTTTATCTGAAATAGTTGTGATAAATGACCACTCATCCTCAACAACATTATAGATGTATACTACGAGTTCATTGTGGTTTTTTTTCCTCTTCAAGTTTCTTATTCTGGACGCAAGCTGTCCATTCATTTTTGAAGTGTCAATATTTTCCTCTTTCATTTTTATATAGGTACATTATGATTATTTTCCTCCATTTGTCAATAGTAATATTTTTATTCACCCCTTGACTCTGTTTTTTGGAAGAGGTAATATAGTTTCACTATGACACCACGGATACGTATACATGAAATATATGTAAACCCCACATCCTTCCACATCTTCTTTTCACACAGCGGAAAAAATACATTCGCAGATCTCCCCCCAGAGCTTCAAAAACGCATTCAATTTAAAGCGGAAAAAGATGATTTTTCTGGAAAAAAAAGTGAACTTATCCATATAGAAACTGTTTCAGAAAAAGGGATAGAGCATGTAGTCGTTATTGGTATGGAGGAGGAATCAACGCATGATTTGAAAGTAATTCGAAGGCAAACGAGCAAGGCCGTTGAGCTTGCCAGAAAAGTTAAGGCACAGGAAATAACGGTGCATGTAAAAACACACACAAAAAAAATACAGGCAATAGTAGAAGGCATTTATTTGGGTGATTATTCATTTGATACTTTTAAAAGTAAAGAATCTCAAAAAAAACATCCCCACATTATAGATGTATATTTGCTAACTCCTGAAACTGAAGAAACAAAAAAATCTGTTTCACACGGAATTAAAACGGCTACTGCAGTCCTTTTGACGAAAGACTTAGTCAATACTCCTGCCTCGCATTTACATCCAGAAACTCTTGTGGTGCAGGCGAAAGAAATTGAAAAAAAATCGGAGGGGGCAGTCACAGTCACAGTCCTCCAAGAAACAGAATGTAAAAAGGAAGGGATGGGTGCATTCTTGGGCGTTGCGCAGGGGAGTGAACGAAAGCCTGCATTCATTATCCTTCACTATAAAGGAAGTGGACAGAAAAAATTTGCTTTTGTTGGTAAATCAATCACTTTTGATTCAGGAGGCCTTTCCCTCAAACCAAGTGAGGGGATGATGGATATGAAAATTGATATGGCGGGGGGGGCTGCGGTACTTGGAGTATTTGACTATTTAGCATCTCAAAAACCTCACATATCCGCTTTTTCCGACGTTTATGGAGTTTTACCAGCCTGTGAAAATATGCCGTCAGGAAAAGCAATGAAACCAGGAGATATTGTCACGGCATTAAATGGAAAAACGATAGAGGTATTAAATACAGATGCGGAAGGAAGATTGGCTCTCGCAGACGCACTCGTATATGCAGAAACAAAGCTCAAGGCTGATTATATTATCGATATGGCCACACTCACAGGAGCGTGTATGGTAGCTCTTGGCCCAGACCTTGCCGGGTTATTTTGTAACAATGATATATTTGAAAAACAATATAGTATTTCCGCGCATCTTACCAACGACGATTACTGGAGAATGCCACTCCATAGTGAATATCTGTCTCAGATGAAAAGCACACTTGCGGATTTAAAAAATATCGGCGGAGGAAGATACGGGGGAGCAATAACAGCTGCACTATTTTTAAAAGAATTTGTAAAAAAAGCAAAATGGATGCATATTGATATTGCGGGACCTGCTCATACGGATAAAAAAGGGGCATCGGGATGGGGAGTTTTATCAGTTATATATTTTCTCGAACAATTTACAAAAGTATGAAGACATCAAAACTCATGCAAACGGACGGCATCATCAAAGCAGCGCCTGACGAAATACTCTCTTCAGTGTTAAGTCGATTGCCGAGCTCTCACTCAGCGGCGTTTATCTTCGATAAGGATCAAAAGTATCTTGGCATTATTAACCCATATTATTCTGTAATCAAGTCTTCTCACCCTTCAAATATAAAGATAGAACATTGCCTGTTTCATGCGCCTCATATAAAAATGCAACATACCGCTGGAAAAATTGCAGAAATGATGATCCAGTCAAAAGTACACTACCTTCCCGTATTCGATGATCAAGATAAATTTATCGGTATGGTGTCGGCACGAAATATGCTAAGAACGTATGAATCTCACAATGTTTTTACCGTTCGATTAAGTGACATGATACATGCGAAAAAACGACCCCTCATTGTAGTCCAGGAAGAAGAAACAATTGGTCAGGCATTGCATTTATTTAAGGAAACAAAGCTTTCAAAGTTGGTGGTTGTCAATAAGGAAGGGCGACTGAAGGGGGTTCTTAGTTATTATGATCTTATTTCCTTCCTGATTGCTCCAAAGAAAAAAGAACGAGGTGCACTTAATACGGATAAATCCTCGCTCCAAACAAAACGGGTAAAACACTATCTTAAATCATATGTTCTCACCTTAAGCCCCAACGATTTTGCACGAGATGCCCTTCATCTAATTTTAGAGAAAAAAATTGGCAGCATCATTGTTGTTGATACAAACGGCAAACCTATCGATATCCTTACAACGCGAGATTTGCTTGGACTCCTTATTTATGAACCAACAGTGGCAAAAATGGAGATGTCTACTCAAAACCTTTCGCTCAAAAGTTCTATCATCACAAAAGGATTTTTTGAACGGCTTAAAGAACGATTGACGAAAAAAAAAGATATTTCAAAAGCAAAATTATTTGTAAAAGAAGAAAAGGATGGAAATTTATTTAAAGTTGTACTTTCACTTATTCCTAAAAAAGGGCAGCCAAAAGTAGTTGTAGAAGAGGGAAGAAATCTTGAAGGAGTGCTGAAGAAAGTAAAAACTGAACAAAATTAATTACTAGAAACGCATTACAACGCAATTGTGTTTGAAAAAAGTAAAATAGTGTTGGTTGGCATTCTTTTTTTAGGTCTTTTTTTTCGTTTATATGGAAATAATTGGGATCAAGGGTGGCACCTTCATCCGGACGAACGGTTTCTCACGATGGTTGGAGTAGACGTAAAAATCCCTTCCTCCATAGAAGAGTACCTTAACCCGTCTACCTCATCATTTAATCCGGTCAATAAGGGGCACTCATTTTACGTTTATGGAACATTTCCTGTCCTTCTTAATAAGCTTTTTGCTCAATATCTTTACAACGACACCTATGATTTATTTAATTTGCAGGGGAGAGTGTTGTCGGGCATAGCTGATTTCTTTGTGATAATAATTATCTATAAATTAATAGAATTAGTAGAAAAAAAATTAAAATTCCCTTATTCGATAAAATATTTTAGTGCCTTTTTTTATGCAATAGCAGTTCTTCCTATACAGCTTTCACATTTTTTTGCAGTGGATACATTTCTCAATTTTTTTTGTTGGTTAAGTTTATATTACGCAATTAAAACAGTTATACAAAAGAAAAAAACATTACTGTTTAATGTGTGTATGTCGGGGGTGTTTTTTGGGCTTGCATTGGCATGCAAAATAAGTGCAATTTACGTTGCTCCACTCATTGGAGTCTTTATCTTGCTCGGGATGTATCGGGTCATCCTCGTGAAGACGGGGATCCAGTCTAAAATTTTCAATTTGAATAAGGATATTAGAGGTTGGATTCCCGCCTGCGCAGGAATAACAATTTTCCTATTTTCCTGTTACTTCGCTCTTCGACTTGGGTCTCCCTATTATTTTGAGACAAACACCGTTTTTAACCCCCAATTAAGCAGTGTTTTTGTCAATAATCTTCAAACATTAAAATCATTTGAAAACCCTCAGGCTCTTTTTCCTCCCGCAATCCAATGGCTTTCAAAATCATTTGATTTCCCTATAAAAAACGTAATCTTCTTCGGAGTTGGAGTATGTTATTTTTTGCTTTCACTTATTGGATTGTTTTCGTTATTAAAAAAAAGAAATATATTTGTAACGATATGTATTCTTTGGGTGGGACTATTTTTCACATCCCAATCCATCCAATTTGCAAAAACAATGCGCTATCTCATTTTTTTCTATCCGTTCCTGGCAATGTTTGCCGCGGTTGGAATGGTATTTATTATTGATAAAACAAAAAAAATATCAAAAAAATTTAGTTATTTCTCATTTGTCATTTGTTTATTATCTGTGCTTATTTGGCCCGTTGCCTTCATGTCTATCTATACGAAAGACCATTCCCGAGTAACTGCCTCCCGATGGATATATAATACTATTCCATCCGGAAGTACAATTCTCACCGAATATTGGGATGACGCGCTTCCCCTCACTGTAGAAAATTCAGCAAGTAAAGAATACAACAGAGTCGAAGTACACATTTTTGATCCTGATACAAAAGAAAAATGGCTAACGATAAATAATCAATTAAAAAATGCCAATTATTATATTATGTCATCCAACAGGGGATGGGGGAGCATCATGGAAGTTCCAGAAAAATATCCACTCTCCTCACAATTCTATAGAAATATGTTCGCCAACAAACAAGGATACATCTTAGTAAGTAAATTTGTCTCGTATCCCTCATTACGCTATTTGGGCATTCCTCTTGATTTCCCGGACCAATGGGCAGAAGAGGCATTTACTGTGTACGACCATCCAGAAATAATGATATTTAAGAAGAGTTAACTTTTTTTAGTACAAAAAAACAAGCGGAAGGGTTTCTTTTGTCTTCCGCAATGAGCTTTTTGATTTCATTTATCTCACCTTGTAAAACAAAGGGAAACACCCTCCATTTCTTAAATAATATATATGTAAACAATGAAAAAACGGAGAGAAAATGATGCAATTCAATTTTGTGTGCCGCTTTTTCATACAGATAGTCCACAGATTCAACCACATCAAATCCCGCGTTGCTAAATAGATATATCCATTCCTTTTTCGAAAGAAGTGAATCATGATGCTGCATTTTATTAAACCAATTGACATATTTTTTTCCAAATATTTTTCCTCCAAATAAATTATTACTCCAGCTAGTACACATAACTGTCGTCATAATAAGTCCATCATTTTTTGTTACTCGATACATTTCTCGCATACTTTTCGCAATGTGAGGAACATGTTCAAATACACAATTTGAAACAATGGTCCCAAATGTTTTTGAAGCAAACGGAATGACATGTCCATCATATTTTGTTATTTGTATATATACTTGTGTTTTAAGTGATTCTCCAATTCTGCTTGAGGGAAGGTCAATCCCTACATCAATGAACTTTTTTCTATAAAATGTACTTGCAAAAAATCCATCACCACATCCAAAGTCCAGAATAGGTCCCCTCATCTTATTTATTCGTTCATAAAACAACAGCGCTTCCTGTGGTCGTAGATACGCATAAAAATATGGTCGTTCTCTCAAATATCTTTTTATTATTGATGTAATTGTATTCATTATTGACGATATATTACTTGGCAAATAATAGAGTAAATACTATCATACGTTTTTTGAGGATTAAATATATTTTTTGCTTGGTTGATCAAATATTGGTTTGAATAGAGTGCCTTATTTTTGAGAATGTGTTTAATAGCCGTAGTAATTTCCATTGCATTATTCGGTGTCGTGATAACGCCCATTTTTGTCAGCTGAAGGGGGATTTTTACTCCTGGAAGACGAGACACTATGACGGGTGTTCCCTGGAGCATCGCTTCAACCTGAACCATTCCAAATGCCTCAGTTTTATTAATTGAAGGAAGAACAAGAAGGTCAATTCCACTATAAAAAGCACTCAATTGTTCCTCGGATAAAGTGCCTAAGAAAACATGGGGTATCTTTTTTTCTTCAAGAAGATTTCGTATTTTTGTATAATATGACTCTTCGCCAATAACATTTTTTCCAGTAGGACCTGCAAAAATAAGGATAATATTCTTAAGCGTACTGGCACTCTTTATAAGTACTTCAATTCCTTTTTCAGTTGAAATCCTTCCGCAAAAACCTATTAAATATGTATGCTCATTTCTTAATTTAGTCAGTTTCTTTTTAAACGATACATCTGGTATGGCGGTATTCACCAAAGGAAATACTTCATGCATCTTATACCAGAACAATGTATACGGCCACTTCCGTTCATAGTAATCTTTTGTCTCTACAATAATTTTATCTGCAAGAAGAAGTTGTAAGAAAACGCCACAGTTGAGGACGAAATTGATAACACTATTGATGAGTGAAAAGGGGAGGGCTACTTCACAGTGTAAAAATGTAATAATAGGTTTCTTTTTACACTTTGCGATAAGCGCTAAACCAACTCCCTCAATACTTGGAAGATTGATTATGACTATATCTGTTTTGATTACCTCCCTCCAAAAATAGAAAAGGGATATCGGAGAGATAAAACCCTTTGAAATGCGAAGCCAAAAAGGCATTCTATATATAATACAGCGATCATTTATTGTTTCTTCGGTTGCCAAATTTTCATCATATTGAAACGTGAGACAAGAAGTATTACACAATAATGTATGTTTACATAACAGCCTGTATGGATACTGTGTTATTCCTGAAATGTAAGGATAAAAATAGGGAGAAAAAAAGAGTACCTTACATGATTTCTGTTGCATATTACTGCTTATTTTATCCATGTTTTCATCATGAGTATTGCGGATGCCAGGTTTGGAAATTTTTTAGGAAACTCTGTTCCTTTGTCGACAATGTTATATATCCAGAGAATTTCTGCGGGGGTGTTTTTGGAAAGGTGATCAACAATGTCGAAATTGTCCTCAACGTACATGTCCAAACGAAGTTCTTTTATCATTCGCTCCTTAAATAGATGTGGTTCTTCATCTTTACTATTGTGAAATACGCCCTTAAATGTCTTTTCTAATTTATTTTTCTTTACCCATCGTTCAACACTTTTACCGAGAAAACCATAACGGGCCGTAATAAGATATGCCTCTATTTTTCCTTGTTTAACAAGATCGGTAATTTCATGAATACCGGGCGCATTATAAATGCTGGATTTATGGACAAGCCGCCAAAATAATTTTTCATGAGGTGTCTTTGGATAATAAAATTTCAATTTTTTTTTGTGAAGAAAAATTTGTTTTATAAATGAAATGATGGGACGGACAATGCGAGCAGGGTTGTATAAAAGGACACCATCCATATCAAACCCAACACGAAGGGGAGAGGATTGTTTGGTCATGAGTGATATTGTACTATAAATAACACTGTACAAGATATAACTTTACCCTCGTTAGTGATTAAACAGTCCATTAAAATATATTAACTTATTGGATATTTATTAACCTATAGTATATAATACTGTGGTGGAAATATACGCAGATTCAGCCATTTCTCTTGCGCGCCACAAAGCGCACCCTACAAGACCCGTAAAGCTTCTTGCCATGGCTGCCTTTATGCTTGCTGCCGGTTGCACCGGTCGTGCTCCTTCCAGTGGGGCAATACATGTCCCACCTCCGCTTCCCGTAGCATCAGCTGATATATCGCCCGTACTCCCCACACTTGTGCAGGGAACCTCTCTGAGGACTGAAGCTGATATACACATGCTTAATACCACAATACCGGGGATTGATTTAACATATTCGGGAAATGAGCGTGTTACAAAAATAAGATCCATCCCGGATCCAACAGAACGGATATTAAAGGCAATCGGTTTTTTAGATGTTGAGAATTCCGTCCGTTATAGTACTGATGTACAAGGAGTATATGTATGCAATGTCTATGCACTAGATCTTCTGAGGCTTGTTCTTGGTAATCATGATATCGGATCAAGCTACTCACAAAAAACAGGGATGCCCTCAGTGAGGGGGCCAAACGATCCAGCCCTATCAAACGACTATTTATTTCTACATGCGAACAACCTTGACAAATGGATGCAAACATACGGAGTGAAATATGGCTGGCGAAAAGCTAATACCCAAGAAGAGTTAAGAAGAATACTTGCTACAAACGCAATCGGTTTGGGAGTAAGTTCGCAGGACTACATAACAAAGCAGGAGAGAGGTTTTACCGGTCATTCTTTTGTTATAACCAATGATCAAAAATCTTTTGGCGTATCTCAGGCAACACGCAACGTCCGTTTTGAAGGATGGCCCTTCAATTCGACAGGTCCCAAGGTATACCCTGAAGCCAACGTATTCAGTTTTTGGGTTCACACTCTTCCTCCTCCAACACGCTAAAAAAATGATAAGACTACAGATATCGGCATCTTTAAGTTTCCAGTTTCAACTGCTATACTTAGCATATGTTACCTCTCTTTGCACAGCTTGGTTCGCTTTCTCTCTATACCTACGGCGTTTTTTTAATGCTTGGTTTTTTTTGGGCATGTTTTTTTATCTGGAAACATATCCGTATTTCAAAATTCGAAGAAGAAAATGCGTTTGATATTACCTTTATATCTTTTGGCGGTGCACTCGTTATTGGAAGAATTATATATTGTTTGATGCATTTTCAGGAATTCGGATTGAATATTCTAAAATATCTTTTGGCAAATGGATATCCAGGAATATCATCTGTAGGCATGCTTCTTGGTGGGGTAGGCACTATGTATTGGGCGTGTCGAGTACGAAAAATAAAATTTCAAGAATTTAGTGACTATATAGCACCGTCACTTTTTGTTTTTGCGATGGCGGCAGAATTAGGAGCTTTTATTGCAGGGACTGAGCCTGGCATTGTCTGGAAGTGGTTTCGACATCCTGTTGCGTTCTATAAAGCAACTCTTCTTGGCGTGGGGACCTATCTTTCATTCCATATGTTTTATAACGTTCGAAAAGAAAAAATTGAAAAAGGTGCACCATTATTCTTCTTTTTGGGGTCTTATTCGTTCGTATATGTAGTGTTCCAATTTCTTAGGGATAAGCGCTCCCTAATAACCGAAAGTCCCATAGAAACAGGAGCCCTTTTTATTTTGCTCTTGACATCTTGTTTTTATTTTGTGTATTATTTCAGAGTTTTAATTGGGCAGCGTTGTAGGGACTTTATTAATTCGAAAATGAACTATGTCAAAACAATTGTCAAATACGTTTCTCACAAAACAGAAAAACATCATAGAGGAGGAGCAGAAAAAACTACAACTCTTAATAGTAAATCTTAAAGAAGAAGATCCATTTTCAGACCCAGATCATGCATCTGACAATGCTGCTGTGGATACAGATGTTCGAGAACAGGTAGGACACGACACAGTCGAAGCGGAAATAAAAGATGCAACTAAAAGAATGGAAGAACTAAAAGTTGCATTTGATCTTCTCAAGAAGGGAAAATACGGCGTTTGCGAACGCTGTAATAAAGACATTCCTCAAGCTCGTTTAGAGCTTGTGCCGGAGGCACGCTATTGCATTGATTGTAAAAAGGCGCTAAGCAGATAAAGGCCCCGTTTATTATTGTTACTCTTCGATATTGCCTCTTATGGGTAGTTATTGTCTTATAAAAAGCAGCACATGGGGAGTTTATCCGCTATACTAAAAGATATATGGGCGAATTGCCGGCATCACTTTTTTTTAATGCATCAATGTTCCTTTTGGTTCCCCTCATAATTGCATATATATTTAAGAGGAATAAAATTTCACCTATTGTAGGCTATATGCTGGGTGGGATAATCCTTTCAAATTTTTTTGGAAAATTTACCAATCGTGAAGCTCTCGATAGTTTTGCCTATTTCGGCATTTTACTCCTCATGTTTACGGTGGGTCTTGAAACGCAGTTTGACCGTATGATCGCACTTAAGAGATATATTTTTTTGGGGGGATTATTACAATTGACACTCTCTGCACTTTTTGTTGGAATCGTAAGTACTTTTTTTGGTTTTAATTTTGTCCAGTGTCTTTTGATCGGTATCGCTCTTTCTTCCTCCTCAACTACTATCGTTGCAAAGATCATTCAGGACAAAGGGGAGGAGGGGAGCTTTGTGGGGGAGATGGCCATAGGTATTCTCATGTTTCAGGATCTGGCATTTATTCCTTTTATGGCAATTTTCAACTCTCTCACAGGTCAAAATCACAGTGTGTTTCAGGTCGTACAGAAAATCATAATTGACCTTCTCTATGCAAGTTTCATATTATTATTTTCCTACTATATGGGGAAACGAATTGCCCCCTATATATTTAATAAATTTGCACTCCTTTCTCGAGAGCTGCTTAATATATTTATTATTCTCTCGATTTTCGTGGTCGCCTATCTCTCCACACTTTTACACATATCACCCTTTATCAGTATCTTTGTTGCCGGCGTCATTGTGGCACAAACTGCCGAACACTACCACATTTTTTCTCAAATACGTCCATTTCGAGATATATTATCCGTCATATTCTTTATTTATATTGGAATGAATATTAACCTTAGAGTCCTCTTTCCCGCTCTTTTTCCCATGCTTCTTTTTGCTGTCATTGTAATGGTAATCAAAGCTTTTACCATCTTTTTTATATTTACCTCTTTTAAATTTCATTCAAAATTGTCAACATACCTCTCACTTTTTCTGTTCCAAATTGATGAGGATGCATTTATTCTCATGTCTGTTGCCTATGCAAACAAACTCTTCACACAGCAGCAATATGTGTTTGTTATCTCTACCGTACTTATCAGCCTTCTCTTTACTCCCACGTTGATTGCAAAAAAAGAAAAAGTATATAAAGCATTCTGGCATTTCGTTGCCCGTTTTCTTCCATTTGTTCATACTTATGTAACAAAACGAATTGACCGTGACAAATCCTCCATCGATGCACTGGACATAAAAAACCATATAATCCTGTGTGGATATGGCCGTATCGGTTCTCATGTAGGACGGGCCCTTCTCTTAGCTGATATCCCATTTGTAGCAATCGATTATAATTTTGCCACGGTTGAAAAAGCAAAAAAACTAGGGGTAAATATTATTTATGGTGACCCAACCGATATTGATATGCTTGATTATGCAGAAGCAGAGAGTGCAACAGCAATTGTCCTGGCTTTGCCGGATAGATTTGCTCAGGAAAGCATAGTCATGAACGCAAAAAGACTCAACAAAAATATTGTCGTCATGAGTCGCGTTCATCGAATTGTCGACCACAAAAGAATGAAAGATTTAGGAGTGCACGTTGTAATTCAACCAGAATTTGAAGCATCGCTTTCAATTATAAAAAAGATTATGATGTTAAAAAGAATCAGCAAAGATGACATCATAAAACACATTGCATATTTCAAGAAAGAGCACGAAGGAATATGAACACGATCCATCATAAGACAGTGCTAAAGATTGGCATTTTGCTTTGCGGAGTTGTTCTTCTTATCATTATTTTACGCCACTTATTTACGTCGGCCTTTTTTGTGAAAGAAGATAGGATAAACATTCTTTTATATTCTTCAGAACCTATCTACTTTTCCATAGAGCGAGGTGGAGAGGTGCACTACGCAACAACATTTAATGCTGATAGCCGAACAGCTGTGCCTGGAGGGTATGGGGTATATAGAATGGGGGCACTTGGCAAACTTGTCACGCTCGAAAAGAATCCAGAACTCTTAAAAAGAACTTTTTCTCGTATCACGGGGTCAATGATAGATTATTATTTTTATCCAAAAAGCGAAGCTATCTATTATGGATCCGATGAGAAGGTGAGATTCCCGTCTTTAAGCGACCTTTTTATATGTGAATCAAACGCTAATTTTTTTGATCGTTTATATATTTATTTTCAGTTTGTGGGAAAACATCTGAGCGATTTTGAAGAAATACATATAAATAAAATCCAAACAGGGGAAACGGTCCTTTTGTCTGATGTGACATTTGCAAGACAGTATTTGGGGTATTTTTATCACAAATCTCTTCGAAAAGAGAATAAAACGGTCCAATTACTCTATACAAACTCATATATCGCTGCAAAAAATATGAGCAGAGTTATTGATGGCGAGGGAATACGGGTAGTGGACATTGACGTGACAGAAGACTCAAAAACGAAAGAAGAATACAAAAAAACGGAATGTGTTGTGAAAGAAAATACCAATAACAATTTTTCTCTTACTGCAGAAGAGATAGCACATTTTTTTCATTGTATACTTAAAAAAGGAAAAGGACGTGTATCAGATATTGTAATTGAGATGGGAAAAAGGGAAGGGGAATGGGAATAACACCTATGAACAGCATCATTATCATCACACTATTTTTTATTTCGCTCATATTAGCTCTTCGTTCAATGAAAGACTTTCATGTTCCGGAAGAGATACAACGGATCATTAATAATAAAAAATATAAAGGCAGAATTGTTTTTTTTAAGAATAAGAAAGTGAAACATTACTCCTCATCTTCTTCATCTAAGTCCTCTGGTTGAATATCGAGGAGTTCCTCTTTTTCCTCGGTTTGTTCTGCAACCATTTTTTCCCAATCGTTAAGTGAATTATCCTCTTCATCATCTCCTGCCGTTTCCTCTGCATGCTCAGATGCAAGATTTTGTGTGGGATCACCAATTTGCTCAATATTTTTTTGAAGATTTATCGGGAATGAAATATGGTGGTTTACTGCGCGACCCTTTTTATCCTCTCTAATAAATACGATAACTTTCGTAAAATTAACCTCTTTGATAAAGGCGGTATATGTACTTTTTGCTTTAATAAACAAAATAAGACGTTTTGAAATATCATCTGCCAATGTGCCCACATATTCATCAGATTCTGTACGGATTTCAACTCTTCTTTTTTTTATCTTTAGTTGTACTTGCTGGCCGATGGAAAGACGTGCTAATATCTGCTTTTGTCCCAAATTTGTTAATGATGTCATTTTTGTTTTACCAAATGATTCAATGAAAAGATGTGGATCAAAAGCGGTTTTTGTTTGAGGCTTAGTTTTGCCCTGTTCCAATATCTCAATTTTCTCTAGGTATTGGTGCGCAACACTACTTTTTGATTGGAGACGGAGGGCTTTATGATAATGTTTTTTTGAAAGCTCATAATCTCCTGTTTGGAGATAGGAGAATGCAATGCGAAGAAGCGCCTGAATATTTTTTCGGTCGAGCCCAAGAATCTTTGAGTTAAGCTCAATTGCCAAAGCCCAATTTGCTTGAATTGCTGCGTCTATCGCTTGTGTTTCGAGTGTGTCAATTTCTTCCATAGGGCAAAGCACCGGTAATACCAATACGAATACATAACATGTTTCGTATCACTAAGAAATGGCTTCTTAGAATACGAAACAGTATACACAACAAATTTGGAAATGCAAAGGTCTAACGACACCTAAGTTGTATGGAGCATTGTGACAAGAACAAAGTGTAATAAGAAGTGTGCAATATGGTTTTTTTATGAAAGGTAAAGTATAATCAGGGCACATATGTCAGGACATTCCAAATGGGCAAATATAAAAAATAAAAAAGCTGCAAATGACAAAGTAAAGGGAGTTGCATTTGCAAAGCTCACCCGAATCATTACTTTATCTGTGATAGAAGGTGGAGGAATAGTAAATCCTGATGCCAACTTCAAACTCCGTCTTGCAATTGATAAAGCGCGTGCTGCAAACATGCCAAAGGAAAATATTCAACGGGCCATAGAAAAGGGGCACGGGCCAGACTCATCAAAACTAAAAGAAGCAATATATGAAGCTTTTGGACCACACGGAGCAGTATATATTATTCAATGCGCAACGGATAATCCCACACGAACACATAACGAAGTACGGGGAGTCGTGGAAAAGAGGGGAGGCAAGATGGGGAATCAGGGCTCTGTTGGGTATCTTTTTCAAAAATGTGCAGTAATGCAATTTGATTTATCAAAATCTTCAGAAGACGTGATATTTAATTTTGGTCAAGCCCTAAAGGCGTACGATATTGACGAAGAAGGGGAAACTATTACAGTATATTTTCCCTTTGATCAATTCGGGAGAGCAAAAGCTACACTTGGAGAAACCCTTCATCCAAAAGTGTTTGACATTGAGTATAAACCATTGAGTAAAATTCAAGTTTCTTCTGAAGCTGAAGCAAAACATATTATAGAGCTCGCGGAAGCCATAGAAGAACTCGATGATGTTCATAATGTCTTTAGCAATCTTGAGTAATTACTATGCTGATAGAAAAACGCATTCGCTTCGTTATCTCAACTGTCAGCCTTACACTCCTTCTTCTTGTTTCTACATTTTTCTTTTTTGATAAAGCTGTTTTTTTTCTTCCGTTACTTATCCTTGCAAGCTATTGCGCCACATTTTTCTCACTTTTTGAAGGGATAGAAAAAATAGAATGGTATATGTTGTTTCTCATGCCCGTATTGCTCTCTGTTGCCATGTATTTGTTTTATTTTCTGTTTCCGGTACGATGGTTGACCCGCATACCCTTTATCCTCATTTATGGCATTAGCATGTATGCAATGCTTCTTTCATCAAATATTTTTAACGTCGGGGTGGAAAAAAATCTTCAGCTCTATAGAGCTGGCTTTTCGGTAAATTACTTCATACAGACAATGGTGTTTTTCTTATTAGGAAATGTTCTGGCATCTTTCCATTGGGGCTTCTTGGCAAACACGCTTGTATTTAGTCTCCTTTCAGGAGCAATGTCTCTTCAGTTGTACTGGAGTATTAAACTTGACATGCATATCCGAAAAGAAGTATTAAATCATGCCTGGCTCACCGCGCTCATTGTGGGTGAGGGAAGTTTGCTGTTGTCTTTTTTACCTCTTCAGGAGTCCATGTTCGCCCTGGTCATTGCAGTGCTATATTACTGCGTTGCTGGGCTTACACACCTTCATCTTGATGAGCGATTATTCAAGCACAGTGTGAGAGAATATGCAACGATCCTGATTGTCATTCTTGTAATCCTTTTTCTTTCCATAAGTTGGTAAAATACACACACCGCTTCATAAGACACAAAGCACAGAGCCCAGGCTAGGGGAGAGGGGAGGAAAAAATACGAACGTGAATAATAGACCTATAGTATTTATATCCCATAGTATCCTATAATAATTAATTTACTATAGGACTTTATTTTAACGTTCGTATGTTTTTCGACAGATACTCCGTTGGACCTCATTTGGTGAGGACCTCTCCCTTCAGGGGAGAATGTGGATAACTTCTTCACACTTAGCCTCATATCTTCTTCTCTAGAGCGATACATCAATCTAAATAAATGTTATATATTGATATAGTTTGAGGGCAAAAACAGCCTCAAAAACGCAATATTAGATTGATACAATGCTCTAAACATGAGATACTCCCCGGGGTATTGTGGTGTCGCGTGATAAAGATCACACTACCGTAAGTGATATCCAAAAATAGCCTTGAAAGTGGTAATTTAGAGCAACATTATGTGCTAAATCATACACCATATAGCCACGTTATGTCGTATTTATCTATTGATTGAAAGTGGTCAAGTATCCACAACCAATAGCAACTATATGTTCGCGCGATGATACAAGAACATGTGATATGTAAGTATGTGAAGAGAAGAAGCGGATCTCCGTTCCCCTGAAAGAAAGATACACACACTTATTTCTTGTTCAGCCGACTGGCAGACTTGTGACACAAATTCCCGCAGAGAGAAGGATATATACAACGTCGTATAATGTATCTTTTACGACGTCAGCCAGGCTCAAAAGAGGGGGGTTGGGTAAAATAAACAAATGAAGAATAAACAAATTATTTGTTTATTTGATTATTATTTTATTTATTTATTTCTTTATTTCCCCTCTCAATTCCCCTCTTAATTTGTTTCCTCGTTTTTCCCGTTTCGGCGTAAAGAAATAATTCCCGCAAATAACCGCATTAGAGCGCAATGACAGTCTATTTAATTATTTGATTATTATTCACTTGATTCCCTACCCCTCATCCCTTCTTGTGAGGTGTGTGGCTGGGGGTATATAATGTATATCTATGCTTACCACCCTTGAGGAAACTGCACGAGTCGCCGGAGCAATTGTCCTCTCTTACTTTCATAAGGAGTCTCACATAACACATAAAACGTCACACAACGATCTTGTTACCGCCGCTGATATTGCAAGCCAACAGTGTATTCATGACACCATTACGAAAAAATTGGTCCAAAAAGGAATTTCAGAAAATGAAATTGGTTTTATCAGTGAAGAGAATCTTTCAACGCGCAACGCAACACATATGTTTGTCATTGACCCACTCGATGGAACAAATAATTTTGCCTCAGGCCTTGATTATTTTGCAGTCTCTATTGCGTACTTTAATAAGGGAGTCCTTACAGACAGCGTTATCTATTGGCCGGTTCGGGACACAATGTATTCTGCATCAAAAGGAAAAGGTGCGTATAAAAAAGACGCACACGGTAAAAAAGTAAAACTGACGGTAAAGGATGATCTTTTGGAAAATTCCGTCATATTGACGTACATTTCATCTCATAAGGAATACCACCAGAAACAAATGGTGTTTATCGAAAAAATTCTTGTTCGCGTAAGAGGTTTGAGATTATATGGCTCGGCATGCATTGATCTTGTCCACCTTGCTGACGGAGAAAATACCGTGCATATCGTTTTTTATGCACACATATATCTATGGGACTTTGCTGCGGCATATTTGATTATTGATGAAAGTGGAGGCGTATGTACAGATCTTTCCGGGAAAGTCATAACTCTTGACGTAACTTCTTCCAAACGCGAGTATGAACTCTTAGCTGCACACCCAAACGTGATAAAAGAACTCAAAAAATACCTTCCACAACCTTTTATATAAACTCTCACATAATAACCTAAGGAGACGTAATTGCTTCAATCTCCAGAGTAACAAGGAATAGTTTGTGAAAAGTATTGACAAGATAACACAGAATGTATTAAATGAATGTATACGAGTTATTATTAGTTATTTTGGATATGTATATATATGATTGTTGTTTTCGGTAATTCTTTTACATTATTAACAATTAACACATGGAGGTAGCATAATATGAAAAACGAAAAATTTTGTATAAGCAAAAACATTGCGGTTATTTTTTCCGTGTCGCTTCTTTTATTGGCGGTGGTTTTGTTTGCAGGTTATATGAACAAACAAAATTACTCAACAACAAGCAAAGCTGCATCATGTAATTGGGACGCAAATACCCTGACGATGTGTAGTGGCGGTATGCCTATTGGAGGTTGTTCTCCATTAAACAACAAACAATATATTTGTAACGTTAATCCAGTCACATGTAAGGGTGAGTGGCAAGTGGATACAAATTATAGATGTTTAGGCAATAAATACTCATCCTACCTATCAGGCAATGGTGCGGATCGTGACAAAATAATATTTGCCAGATGTATTGCGGAGGACACTCGTGCATACGTGTTGGCAAATGTGGGCAAAAAATCTACCACATCAAAAATTGATGAAAGTTTGAGTAAAGAATCTGCTCAAGAAGCAGCCACAGTTAAAAAAGCATATGAAAACTTTAAGTCCTGCCAAGACATTGATCCAATTTCAGGAATTCCAGCGTCTGAAACAGATAAATGTACTGTTGCTGGGGTAGATTATCCAATTGGATATTGTAGTGGCGGTACGGACGGCGCACAATGGGTCTGTAAACCAAATGGAAACAACTATGCTTTATGGTCAAAGGATGGGTCAAATGCATGTAATTTAGTAAAAACCAATGAAATAAAAAGTAACTGCATGGCTGCGGGCATGGAGCAAAAAGCAAGTGCTACAGAAAAAACATATCCCCCATGCATGACCAAAAAAGACGCAACATTTGTCGTACAGGGACATTTTAATAGAGGTGGTTCATCAGGAGCATATAAAATTCAACTGGTAGTTACTCCCAACTATCCTGAGAGTTTATTACCAATGAAGATACTTGCTAAAACAGGTGAAGTAGTTGTTATTCCCAGTACTGATATGAATGATGCACAAGAGGCAACGGCAGGTTCACTTGGAAGTATCTTTGCCTCTTTGAGAATGAAAATCTGGGAAGGCGCAACAAAAGATAATTTCACTTGCACGGTGCGGGTAACGGATGCTATTACCGGCGGAGATGTAGCGGTAAAAACAATCGAGAAGTGTGATCCAAACAAAGTAAACACAACACCGTAAAGGTTCTATTTGTTCAAAGATCAATTAAAAAAACCTCGGGGATACCCGAGGTTTTTTTGTTAGGAAGAAAACAATTGATTTTTGAGTCTATCCATTGTCTGTGGGGAGCGTTTTAGGATTTGTTCCAGCGAAACAACGCCCAATGAAAATCTCATGTGGTTGTGTTGATCTCCAAACACAGATCCCGGTACGCCAAAAATACCCAAATCCTTTGCTACGTTGACAAGTGCAGATATACCTTCCTGTAGTTCGATATAGAGGTAGAGCGGATTATCCATTTCGATGGTTCCGTCCCCTTCTTCATGAAAGCCGGGGATAGAAAGGCTCTCAAGGTTCTTGAAGTATTTGTGTGTGGGGTCAAGGTCACGCAACACTTCAAGAAGTGCATATTGCCGAGTACGAAGAAGAAGTGTGTAGTCTGCCAGTACGCCAGGTGTTACAACCTTATTTAATACTTGAAACCACACATCGGTTTTCCAACCAAATGACGAATAATTACGAATAGTATCATTTTGAAATGCCGTTTGGAGCGATTTGTTTTCTGGAATAATGGCTGCTCCAAAACGTAATGCAGGCTCTGCAAAATGTTTTGATTCAGAAAGGGCAAATATCGACTGGGAATATGCGCCTGTCTCCTTGATTACCCGGAGAAGCTCACCTGATCGTTTCTGAGGGATCATCGCCATGTATGCCATGTCGAATATAAAAATCACATCGGGATTTTTTTGTTTAAGAAGAGTTAATACTTCACGCAAATTCTGTGGTTCATATGACTTAGCTGTTGGGTTTTCTGCAGGAGTAAGTAATACAATGTCCGGCGTGTGACCGCCCTCTGCAAAATAACGTTTGATTGCATAACCGTTGATTTGTTGCCCGGGCATATCACCCGTTTTAACCAGTTCAACCTTCAGGCCATGATCGGTTGCACAGCTTGTTGCCATAGGGAAACACACTTCAGGAGACAACAAAGTACCGTCTCTTCCTCGTATCATGGTATGGAGCGCACGAAATGTACGGGCAAGGGCCCCCATCCCTCCATCAGTGAGCCACACATCGTCAATGGATGTTGTCTCAATTCCCATAGCGGACCCTTCCATCCGTATAAGTTCTCTACTTTCTGCAGTGCCTCGCGCTTGCGAATCATACCCAAAAATATTTATTCCCCTCTTTTTATAGTCCAGCAATAATTCTCTTTCGATACGTTGCCCTTCCAGAAATAATTCAGAGGATGCATCAAGAAGAAGATCCGACTCAAGATGTCCGAATCGTTTTTTCTCTATGTGGTCTTGGGATGAAAGGCGTGGATCGATGTCTCCAATGGTCCCTGCCATAATAAAATCATCAGGGTTCAGCTTTTCACGCACAAGGGCAGACTTAATTTCATTTGCCGCATGGCTAATGCCCCGAAGCGCATTTGGAAATTCTCCCGTCGCAAGTTTATGAATTGTACTGTCAACGATTGTCGATACAATTTGTTTTCCTTGCTCAATGGGTGTTGCCATTAATTGAGCTTTTGTAATAATTGTGAAAGATTTTGCGCTGTCATGCTGTCCAATTTTTCTCCGTCTAAATAAAAAGTGGGCGTCGAGTTTATTCCAAGCTTCTCCCCAATTGATAAATCATTCTGAATGAGGCCTTGCAAAGACCCATCCTTCATATCTGCAATAAATTTATTAGTATCAAGTTTGAGATCTTTTGCAACTATAAGGAGGTAGGAATCAAGATCTTTTATGCTCTCAAGTTCCACTTGGTCAGCAAAGAATCGTTTGGCAATATCTTCAAACTTACCCTGGCGTGCAGCTGCCTCCGCAGCATATGCGAGAGAAAAAGCATGTTCGTGTATCTGATAGAGGGGAAAATATCGGAATACAAATGCCACCTTTTTGGTAACCGGAAAAGTGGGACTTGAAGTGGCTTCAAAGGAGGTAAGATATTCATGAAACACTTTACACGTCGGACACTGAAAATCACTAAAGACGGTAAGTGTATGAGCTCCTTCCCCATTCCACAAAGTGCGTTCTTTTGGTCTTTCTGTTTTTATTGATGCGATAAGAGCCTCATCTGGTCCCGCGCCGAGAAGTTTATATACGCCATACAATCCGCCAAAAAGTACAACAACTGCAAGGGTTAAAAATATAATTTGATTTTTATTCATAGATCATGAGTATATACCATCAATTATATAAAATCTACAAAGCCGATAAAATAATGATGAAAGATAGGACACATACCATATAAATAGTGTCTTGCGAGAAACATAAACACTAAAAAAAAGAAGTGAGAAAAAACTCATATAAGAGCAGTATAAATATAACAAGTATAGACTGCCCTTACAAGCTAATTCAATAAAAATATGTGATTTATCACATCCATTTTATAGGTAAACTTATAGTTTTAGAGGCGTCAACCTTAATGTATATAGGTAGATAAAAATTCAAAATAACTTGTCCTGACAGCCTAGAAGAAAACAAAGCGGCAACTAGCAGTCACTAAGGTGGTTTGCTAACCATACTATAGGACAAACATACACACTCCATATACACAACAACCGTTCCCCTCCTCTCTGATTGTATGATCCTATTCTTTTCATGGTAAAGCATATAATTGCACAATGCAAGAAGTATTTACATACTGTAAACTACAATACACCAACAATTGAAATGTTTTCCATAAATAGTGTGTCAATGTAATATAGCTATATAGAGCATATAGACAAGAGAAGATAAATTTCCATTCTTTCTTAGAAAGAAACAATTATTATTAATTTCTTTCCATCTTTGGATAACGTGCAATAGTAGTGACCCATCGATAAGCGGTATTATAAATAGTTTGGAACGGATGAAGTTAAATACCCCAACATTGATTGAAATAAAAGTTAAGAAATCTTTCACTCGTTTTCATTCTCTCCTTACTTATATCTATGTCAAATAGTATGCAGATAGACACATTATAAAGTAATGGGGCCGAGTGAGAGAAACAGTGATATAGTACTTGAAAAATTCACAAGAAAACTAAAGAGACACCGTTCTCCCACTCTCTCTTAGCATATATGAAAAATGTAAATGCAAAGTCAACAAGCAATAACCAAATAAAGATTGTCACAAAGCCCTAAATAAAATCAATACTCTGCAGAATAAGAATCAATGAGGTAAGATCCCTGAAGGAAAAGTTGTATCCGATTTTTGTACGAAGAAACAACCGATCCACACGACTCAAAATCTACTCCATTATTTGAAAGAGAATAGGCAACTTTATTGCCCTGTACTTCTGCCTTGATAAAGACATACAAGTCATCTTTTCCAGAAGCTGTTTGCAAAACCTTTGTTGTGGGTGCATTGTTATTTTTATACAAAATGCATTCATTCATGTGCTTTCCCGTCAGTTTCAAAGAAGTGGTATTTAACGATAATCGTATTTCTTTGGCATGTTCAGGGATGAGAGAAATTATGACAGATCCTCTCCGCAAGAAAGAAGGGGTAGTGAGGGTGTAGCTTTCCAGTTCAGGGGACGTGGAGAATAAGTAGGTCCGATCCCCTATTGTCCGCAAGCTCAGCGATTGATTGTGTGTAGAAAAAATATCCGAACCATAAATGGTAGTGTTTTCTATCCAAAAGCGATCAAGATTAATCTCGGCAATCGCTTGCGGCTTAGATTTAATTGAAAATGATCTACTTGTAATTTTTTTCCAGTTAGGTATTGCCACTGGGATACGATTCCATCCGACATGCATCAAAGAAGTAAATGTATATTCCATTTTTTGATCCTTTTCTCCAATGAGATTAAGAGTGAATGATACAAGCGATGAAAGATTTTGTTTGCCAGGGACATACACACTCAAATACCCATCAACATAACCCGGTGGAAGTATTGTGACCTGATCGCTCTGAATGCTGTTTTCTTTTCCATACCAGGAGCTGAGTGTAATACTTGTCTTTCCTTCCAAAACACGTTCAGAATCATATGAATAATTTCCCTGCCACTTTTCACTTTCTTCAAAACCTGAAAGCTCAATCGTTTTATTATTGCTGTAGTGTTTTGAAAAATCGATGGAAATAAATTGTTTTCGTTGTTCAAGAACAAATATACATATCGCAAGGACGAAAAGGAGGATTCCCACCTGAAATAGTATTTTCTTGTAACGGTTCATACCCCTAACTGTAGCATAGAAAAAAAAGAAAATCAAAGCTAATAGATGTTGTCCCCCTCGTTTTTTCACGTCTATTAACGAGAAAAATATTTTTGATGAAACCAAAATATATATGAGAATTCATAACTCATTTTTGCATTAAATTTCCTCAGCCCACAATGACAGCGAAACGATAATGTGTAATAATGTACATATATACAAATTACCAATATACAATATGAACAGAAACGGAAATGGGATGGTGATAGGAATTTTAGTAGCGGTGTTAATCCTCGGTATGCTGGGATACCTCGGCACACTTCTTCTTCATCCAGCACCAACAAAAACAATAACACCAACTCCTGCGGTAAACAGAGGAGACATAGATAGAAGCGGATCTGCAGATGATGGAGATCGAATGATGATACGAAAACAAATGGGGTGTGTTCAAGGCCAACCCTGTTGGAATAGTGTTGTGGGAAAGACAAAAGATGGCGATAATCCACTCTATGTTTTTGACCTTGACCTTAATAAAGATGGGTCAATTACTCAAGCCGATATTGATCTTGTAAAATAACAGAACCATTTACCAGCAGCCATGATGATATTGTATTTTATGTGATAATGAATTGGTACAACTTTCGATCCTTTCCTCCCAGATCGTACTTGTATCGCTCATTTCCTCGAAGGAAATCCAGTCGTTTTTTCCCATTGGCAATCGCATCTTTGATAAGATATGCAAAAAGCAAGAATCCAGCACTATATTGTTTATACCCTGGATCATATCCTGAATTATAGAGTAACAATTCTTCATCATTCTCAAAATAATAGACAACTGCAGCTGGCGTATGTTCTATCTCTAAAAAAGCAAGCTTCGTATGCCACGAAGGAATTGGCAATGTATACAAATCATAAAAAAATGATTTCATTTTTTCAGACATAAACTGTTTTTTTGAAACATCAGATAGTCTGTGCAATTTTACAAACTCCTCAAATGCGTTTAAATTTGTTCTATCGGCATATTGAACCGCATACGGCACAGAGCCGAGCCGTTTTAATTTTCGTTTTAACTCTTTTCGATCAGTACGTTCAAGCGATTTAAGATATTGTTCCCAAGAATTTGGCAGCATAATAAACGGAGATACTGCCTGCTGTAGTGGTGCCGCAGATGAGATGTGGGAGAGAATTTGGAATAAGGGTGAATCCTCCCGAACATAGTCAAATTGCACAGAGGTTGCTCCATGCATTTTTTTAAGATTGTCACAATATTCTTTCACCCTCTCTTTGGACGGGGAGGGTATATCGCCAAAATCAGTAAGTTCCTGTCCGTTGAGGACTGGTTTCATCCCTATAAACACCGCTCGCTTGTCGGACAAGAGTTCAAAAAAGTCCTCAACCAATTGTGAGGTGTTGGGAATAAAATGACGGACAAATAAACCCCTATATTCTTGTGATTGAAAAGGATGCATACGATATCATTCAATCTTGACCGGTGTATAAGTTCGTAATGTCAGTTCCTTATCCAGCAAATATAAAGATGTTTTATCGTCTCCCACCATTTTGATTTTTTCTATTAAGATTGTTGCGTTTGCTTCTTCTTCTACCTGTTCCTTTATATACCATGTGACAAACAATTCCGTCGCATACTCTTTTTCCTCTTTTGCGTGTTCATATATTTTTTTTATTCGTGCAGTAATGTGTTGTTCATGGGAGAGTGTAGCTTTTGCAATATCGAGTAAGGTTCCAAACGACCCTGCAGGCTTAGCAAGGGCAAGTAATTCTACCTTTTCTCCCTGGGCAACAAGATGATTGTAAAATCCCATTGCATGATCCACTTCTTCTTTTGCTTGAACAGTAAACCAGCTCGCAAACCCAAACAAATTTTTTGAGGAACAATATGCCGCCATGGACAAATATAGGTATGCAGAAAAAAACTCTTCTTGGATTTGTTTATTTAGTTCTGAGACAACGGTGTTATCCATAATAAGAAAAATAATAAACTAATAATAATTACATTATAAAACTATTACAAAATTAATACAAGTTAAATTATAAGGTTCTTATTTTTTCGTATGCTTCTATAGTTCCAATGTCGTAGTAGTATCCTGTGCCAATATTGAAAGCATATACGGGAGTCTGCTGAATTGCCCACGCAATAAAATTCCCCGGGCCGTCTGAATCATTTTTTTGCAGGTAGGAGGAGATAAGAGGTATTTTTTGATGAGGAATAATGTAGAATGGAATTGCCATTAAAGTAGAAAACGGAGTGGCTGGTTTTTCTGCAAACCGAGTAAGTTTATTTTTTTCAACCTTCATGCATCCAAGCTTATTTCGGATACGTTCAATATCTTTTCCGTCATACACTGCTGTTGTTACATTCTTAAATTGTTTATAAAAACGGATAAAATCTTGCAGTTTTAGAGATGTATAGGTATCGCTTGCAAGAACAAGAATATCGTCATCAACTTTTTCTTTTGAAAGAACAAAATGCAGATCTTTGATCGCTCCATTTTTTTGTGATTCATTTGTGACACAATTGTTCCAAACATGAATGTCTATTTCAGGAAATGCATTGCGTACATGTTTTTGAAAGAGCGGATAAAATTTGTTGTTTGTGACGATGGTAACAACGGTGACTTCTTTCTGTTTTGCAACATCTTCAATTAAATAGTCCAGAAGAGCCTTCCCTTGTATCGGAAGAAGCGCTTTGGGAAGGTCACGTGTAAGCGGATAGAGTCGTGTAGCAAAGCCCGCTGCAAGAATAATACAATGCATAAGACATTATATATAATTAGGTATGATAAAAAAAATTCTCCTCACTCCAGAGGGGTTAAAAGAAAAGGAACAAGAACGGAATAATCTGAAAACAACTCGAGTAGAAGCAGTGAAGGAATTACAAACTGCACGAAATATGGGAGATCTATCTGAAAATGGAGCCTATAAAGCTGCACGTTTTCGTCTTTCAGGTATTGACCGGAGGTTGTGCTATATTGAGGGAGTGTTAAAAAGAGTGGTGGTTGTCGAAAAAAGGACCGATGGATGGGTAGGGATTGGGTCTCATATTATGGTGAACGACGGCGTAACTGATTTAGAATTAACAGTAGTCGATAGTCATGAGTCAGACTTTATGAAAGGGAAAATTTCCCTTTATTCTCCTATTGGGAGGGCATTAATAGGGAGAAAAGCGGGAGAAAAAGTGGAAGTGATTACAATAAAGGGAAAGGTAAGTTATACAGTTATACAGGTACAATAACAAACCCTAAACTCTAAATCATAAACTCTACACAAATCCTAAATAAAAACTTTTAAATCCCAAAGTATGCTGCTTAGAATTTAGAATTTTGTGTCAATTTGGTTAGGATTTAGAGTTTAATATTTTTGATTTCAGCATAAGATATTTTCGTCTTTTTTCCTCTGGAAACCGTTCAATTGCATAACGAAACATTGTTCGTGGCATTGTTTTGCCAAATTTATTAAGAAATTCATCCTCCTCTTTTTGACCTCCCCTCTTTCCTATTTCCCGCAGCATCCACCCCACTGCCTTTTGGATAAGATCGTGTTTATCATGCACAAGAATTTTTGCAATTGCAAGAGCTCGGTCAAACTTTCCCCTTTTTATATCTGCAAATGTTGCCAACATTGCAATACGTTTTTTCCATAAAGAAGCAGATTTGGCGAATATGTACAACGTCGTTATATCTTTATCTGCTAAATAATCCCCTACTATATGAGGCGCAGAAAGATCTATTAAATCCCAATTATTTACACACTTTGTATTATGGATATATAGGTCATAAATAACCTTCTTTTGTGTTTTTCCTCCCTTCCTATACTGTTCTATAAGGATGAATAAAGCCATGAGTCGATATTCATGAATAGGGCTTTGAAGAAGCTTAGTAACGTCGTTTAAGGCAAGAGATACAAATTGCTTTGCAATTTTTCTTTGAATTGGTACCATAATGCCTAGAAATACATCTCCTTCGGCATACTCTCCCTTCCCCGTCTTGAAAAACCGCTGAAGGGCCTTTGCTTTTTCAGGATTGGCGTGAGATTGAATTAACAAACACAAATCCCTATACACAAATGTATATTAATTTTATTAAGGATGAATAATGGTTCCTGTAAATTTTTTACCTTCAATTATTTTATCAATATTTGCATGATTTTTGCCGTTAGCAACAATCACGGTTAATCCCAATTCTTTTGCAAGTTTGGTTGCGATTGGATCAAAAGGGAGGTTGAGTCCGGGAGTCCATTTGTCACCCACAATTTTTTCCATCTCAGTCCAAGTAATATCCTTTATTATTTTTGCATCCTTGCTCATATTGGGATCTTTGTCGTAGACATAATCTATATTGGAGAGATTAATAATAAGCTTCCCTCCATAATCTCTTGCTAGAACAACAGCATCATAGTCGGTTGACCAGCCTGGTTTCCATCCCGCACCAATGGCTAAAGGTTGTATCCAATTTTCCAGTTTATGATCATAATTTTCTATTATTCGTGGATGTGCAATATCATATAACATTGTTCGTAGCAAATGTGCATTGACTCTGGTAATGTGAATAGCCAACCAATCGAGATCATCATTGGAGATGCCCTTAGTAACGGAAGTTGCAGCATCCCGATAATGCCGCATAATGTTTCCTCCTCCCACAACAAGTAAAAACCGTCTCCCTTTCTTTACTTCTTTTCTGATAAAAGAATTAAACGATACTAAAAAACTATGATCTATCCCTCCGTTGGGGACAATTAATGATCCGCCAACCGAGATTATGATTATTTTTTCTTTAGAAAACATAATAATAGATAAAAAAAAATCGAGGCTGAACCTCGAGTCTAATAACAACTACACCTTTGAATAAATTCGTGGGCTAAATTCATATCTTTGCGACACATATTTTTTTAGATACACAATTATATAGATTTTTATTCTCGGAAACAACAACAAAAAAATGGTCAATTATTAATATTTAATATTTCCATGCCTTTTTGTTTCAAGAAAGCTATACCGCATAGAATACTGTTGCATATAAATACAGTACATTCAATATACAAAGAGGAAGTATTGTGGTATAATACATATTTGATACATATCTAATACATATGGAAGATAGTGAAACAACAGGTTGTTGGATTTTATAGTTTAAATTAATAAATTTAAAATATGAGTAAACCACAGGGTTGTAATTTTTGTTTAATACCTCAAGAAAAAACTACAGAATCCTTTAAAAAACTGCATGGGGATTTGCTCCATACTCTCAATATCCCCGGTGTCCCAAATACATTTACTGTTTTACAGGATGTTGTTCCAATTGCAGAACTTGGGGCTCATATTTTATTGATGCCAAATCTCCATGATATCTCACTGGCTTCTGTTGCCGATAAAGAAGGCATGTTGGTAGCAAAAGATGCGATTGTTGAAGCCCTACAAAAACATTTTCCTGATAACCCAATTTTTACCTTTGAACATGGTCCTGGTTTTATCCAGGGGGAATCTATTGCATGTGGCGGGTGTCATATGGATCATGCGCATGGCCATATTATGGTTTTACCAAAAAAAACATCTTTTGACATGATACAACAACGAATGGAGGAAATTTTAATCCTTAATGGTTGGAAAAATCCGAGATCACATGCAGTAGAATCGATACATATTTTTACTGACTCCGTTAGCTTTGCTGGAATGCAGCCATATTTGCACATCGGTATGATTTTTCCTGAAGGAAAAACAATATCATACACATATGTTCAAAAATCAAAATCTTTTAATGTTCCTTCCCAGTTACTGCGGCTCGTTGTTGCAGACGTTGTATACGATCAAAAAGATCCAACATATTGGCATTGGAGAGATGTTGAAAGTGGATTAACCTCTCCTGACAGAATGCATGAATTAAAAACTAATGTGACCGCTTTTAGAAAGCTTACAGGATTTTAAGTGTGTTAAAGTTATACTTATGAAGTACAAAACGAGAAAAAAAGATCCCGTTGACATCTCGAAACAAAATGATATCCCAGCTTCCCTCCCCGCGCTCACCTATCTTAGTCATCTCTACAACCTTGAGAAAATACGTCCATTTGATGGTTTGAAGATTTTAGCTGTACAACACCTTCTTGGTTCAACGATTCCCTTTTTTGAAATGCTTGAAAAGGGAGGAGTGAAGCCACAGGATGTTTATATTGTGGGCAAAGCATATTCATCACATCCAAAAGTTGTAAAGTTGTTGCAAGCTAAGGGATACAATGTCACGTTTGATGAAGTTTTTGACCATATTGATAATCTGCCATATGACACCACGTTAGAGAAACATATTATTTCTACAGCTAAAAACTTACTCGATAATTTGGGGAAAAAAAGAGGATTAATAATTGATGATGGAGGAAAAGCAATTCGACTTTTACACCAATTATATCCACAATTAGCAGATAGATTTACCGGTGTAGAACAAACAAGTAGAGGTGCCCGTTTAGTAAGCACAATTGATCTGAAGTGTCCAATAGTAAATGTTGCCCGAAGTGATGCAAAAACCATCAATGAATCACCCATGATTGCAAAATCAATGGTGGATGAATTTGTTACCTCCTTAATAAGATGGGATGCAAGCGGTGTCTTCAAAGCAAAAGGTAATAATATGCTTTTATTAGGCTATGGTTATATTGGAGAGCAAGTAGCAAAAAAGATGAAAAATTATGACTTCAATGTTACCGTTTATGATCCAGATAGTAATAAATTAAAGAAAGCGATGGATGATGGATATGTAACAGTTTCAATCAGAGCAAATGCATATGACAAAGCACATATTATTGTTGGAGCATCGGGTACACAAGTGATTCCACATGAAGAATACAATGCTCTTGCCAAAGGCACATTACTAGTCAACATGGCATCGACAGACACTGAATTTAGTGCGTGGAATTTAAGACCACAAGGAAAAATCGTTGATCAATGTATACTGCCTAGTGATAAACAATATCTAAGCACTTATATGCCATTGCCGTGGCGTTCTTTATACAAAATTCAGTTATCTCAAACCTATTTTTATCTGGCAAATGGAGGATTTCCGAGCGACTTTTCCGGAAAAATAAATCCCATTCCATCAGAAGATATTCAACTTACTTCAGCGCTGCTACTAGGAGGAGCCATTCAATCGACACAAGCGCGCAAACCACTGTTTTATGATTTAGACTTGGATCTACAAAATAACGTTATTTCCGAATATAACAGATTAAAAAGTGTGAGAACGAAATAGAATTTTATGAAAAATGACGACGAAACTCTTGATATGCTAATACGGCCTCTCTTACATTTGCGTCTTGAATTGCAGTTAATGCTTCTTGGGGAAGTACCCATTTATACGCATCTTGCTCTTGTTCCCCCTCCTCATGTTTACCTAAAACAATTTTTTGATCATCTGGGCAAGAACAGTAAAAATTAACCCCAAAATGTGGTTTTTTATCAACTCCGTGTTCAAAATAAAATGTTCGATAAGGGGCAATAACATCCACCCGGAGACCAACCTCTTCCTCTACCTCCCTTTTCAGTGCCTCAATCATATCTGTTTCTCCTTGGTTAATCCTTCCCGTAACAAGTTCCCATTCCCCCGGTCTATGAATGTGGTGAATGGAGCGTCTTGTTATTAATATTTCACCACGAGAATTTTCTATAATTGCAGAAACCGCAACATTAAATAGCCCTACTTCTGGTTTCAGTATTCCTGATTTATATAGAGCTTCTGGTTTCATATGCTTGAATTCCTTTTTGTATCGCCTTGTAGGGAAGTAACGCACACTTTGTTCTTCCTGAAATATAATTTGGCGGGAGAAGCGATAAAAACGCCTCTTCAGTAATTTTTTTTATTTCATCAATGTGTTTACCTTTAATACTGTCAAAAAAAATAGATGAAGCGGCTTTTGCGATAACACAACTATAACTTGTAAATAAAAGATTTGAGATTGTTGAATTTGATAAGACAACTGTCAGATGAATCTTGTCACCGCAGAGTGGATTTAGCTCTTCAATATCAATGTCTGGAGAAGAAAGAGCACCATAATTACGAGGTAGTTTCCAATGATCCATTATGATATCGCTATATAATTTATTACTCATATCTTATACACGTAACATTTTTTTTGCATTAATAAGCTTTTTAAATAGCGTGGTAAGATCGCTTTCTTCATTGTAGATATAACATGATGCTCTTGTTGTTGCAAATGTTCCTAAAATACTCATTAGTGTTTGTGCACAGTGATTTCCGGAGCGAACACAAATTCCGGATTGATCTAAGATTTGCGCAATATCATGTGGATGTATGCCATTAATGGCAAAAGAAAATATTGCTAAACGATTATCTTCAGTTTTTGGACCATAAAGAGTAAAATCTTTTTCTTGTTGAAACAGTTTTAAACCATGCTTGACAAGTTTTTTGTCATGATTTTCAACTGCGTCCATTCCTATTGATTCCAAATATGATATAGCTGCACCTAAGCCAACTACAGCTTCAAGTTTTCCAGTTCCTACCTCAAACTTATCCGGAACATCCGCAAAATCAGTTTTCTCTTTCGTTACCTTACCTACCATGTGACTACCAACAAAAAGTGGATCCATAACTTCCAACAATTCTTTTTTTGCCCATAATACCCCAACACCACTGGGACCAAGCATTTTATGAGACGAAAATGCTAAAAAATCACAATTCAACATTTGAACATCAATCTTCATATGTGGAACCGTTTGTGCTGCATCAACAAGTACCTTTGCCTGTATTCCCTCTTTTTTCAAAAATGCAACAATTTCTCCTATGGGGTTTATGGTTCCAAGCACATTAGATCCATGTACGATGCTTACAAGTTTTACTTTCTTAAGATCGATATTTGCCGAAAGAAGAGCCTGGTAATCAAGTCGATAATCTTGGTCAAGGGGTAAAAAATAAAGCACTATCCCTATTTCATCACGAAGACGTTGCCAAGGAATGACATTTGCATGGTGTTCCATGTCAGTAATAACAACGACATCTCCCTTTTGGAGAAACTTTTTTGCCCACCCTGTGGCAACTAAATTTATTGCCTCATTGGTGTTTCCGGTAAAAACAATCTCAGATGAAGAAGAGGCGTTAAGAAATTTTGCCACCTTTGTTCGGACATCTTCATAAGCTGTAGTTGCTTCGTCTGCAAGTTTATAAATCCCACGATGGATATTAGCATTGGTCGTCTCATAGAATCTGCTTACGGCATCTATTACCGTTTTAGGTTTTTGACTTGTTGCTCCGGTATCCAAATAAATGAAAGGTCCATTTTTCTTGCGATTAGCAAAAATTGGAAAGTCTTTTTGTATATTCTTTGCGTTGAGCATAGTTATATATCAACTACTTCAGCATATTATTAATGTTGAGCAACTCTATTATTATAACAAAAAAACATATAAATAACCAGCGCAAATACATATCCGGTATAGCTTTTATAAAGCCATGTTTGAGGTTGTTTTAAGAGAGATCAGTCATCTATATAATGTCAACGCCTCTATTTCATTTTTATTGAACATAATCACACTGCCTTTAAGTGAGTTCCCCTTATCCTTCCAGTGTCCAAATAGTATTTTAAATTTCCTAATTCTTCACCATTAAGACACACGAAATCTATTTTAGCAGACATAGCCGCTTTTGCAGCTACTGGATCTACTGGAAAATTAAGACCGGGAGAATATTTTAAAGTATCAAAAATTTCAAAAAACCGTTGCCAAGTCATGTTTTTAATTGGTCGTGACAAATCTGGCGTACCGTCCTGACATGGCCAAAAAAGGAAAGAAGTTTTACTGAGGTTAATTACCACACCAATCTGTTGTTCTTCAGCGATTTTAACAGCCACGAAATCAGTAGTATGACCAGGACCATCCCCCGCAGTCACCCACACCCGATGATTTTTTTTACACTTTGACATATCCCGTCGCGATCTTACATATTTTGCATCAACATCTGCCTCTACCAATCGTGCGGCGACTTCTCGTGCATTAACACGTGTTTGTTCAATAGCCAACCTATCTAAGGCGTCGTCATTGGTTACGCCTTGAGATATGGCAAGAGTTATGGCGGCTCGAGCCAAAAGACCTCCTCCGCAAACAACAAATGCTGCAGAATCAGGAAGTCTAGAACATTCTTTAAGAAGGGAGGCAAATTCACCAAGAAAGGGAGTATTAAAAGTAATGGGACCTGTACCACTTTGTCTGTCTATTATTGATCCCCCGACACTTAACACCATTCGTGGAGGTCCCTCTGCTTTCATATGTGTACATGAGGCATAAATAACGAAGACAGGAAATTATCAATTAAATTCATTCTATATCGGAGTATATCATGGAAGAAGGAGAAAATCAACAATTCCCGTTATTTTGCTTCAATTGTTCTTCTGCGCACCTGATTTCCTATTTGACGTAAGTCAGTAAGTAATCTGAGCTCGTTTTGAAGGGGAACCGCACTAATTTGACTTATTGGGTAATAATCTTTTGCTCCCCGACCAACTAACGTATCTGTGTCATCTCTGAGCTCATATTTTAGCAGTTCTTCTGCCGTTCTCCCCCCCGCGATCAACCTGTTCCAATCTGTTGTTCCCGGATAGGGTCGATATTTATAAGCTGATACAGTAAGCTTCCCCCCTTGTTGTTCGGCTAAGGCATGAATTTCCTGTGCAAAGGATAGTGTCCGTTTCATTTCCTCTTCCGTTTCGTTTGGAAATCCCAACATGAAGTAAGCCAAAACATCTATTTTCCGAGAAATGAGCCGAACAATTGAAGTTCTCACCTGCTCCATAGTTATGTGTTTATTTATTTCTTTTAATGCTGCATCAGATCCTCTTTCTACTCCCATAAAAATTTTTGAGGCGCCGCTTAAGGCTAAAATATCCAAAACGTCTTCAGAAAGATTTTGGATTATATTTGCTCGGCCATTTGCCCTCCAACTAAATCCTGTTTCTTTGCTGATACCCCGCCTCATCAATTCCTCAAAAATCCCCCTGATTCTTTTTTCCGATATTAGCGCAAGATCATCTTCAAATTTAATGTCACGGACTCCCTCTTTGTATAATTCTTCTATTTCTTCAACAATTGACTGAGGAGATCTTTGCCTCACCTTGTTTCCCCGTCCTTGTCTTGCCCCGGCGCAAAATGTACAATCCATAGGGCATGATCGCGATCCAAGCACACATGCGCGAACAACACCATCCTTCCCAACAAAGGGATGATTAGGCACATATCTTCTATCGAGGCGTAATGTATCCAAGTCTGCCACGATCCATTCAGGGCTTATTGTATTGTCAGGGTTGTGAACAATTTGATCTCCTTCTCTATATGAGAGGCCTGGGATCTGTTTTTTTGGTATATCCTGTAGTAAAGCTGCAACCTTCTTCTCACCCTCTCCCCTTACTAATACACTGTTCTTAAATGTAGGATGACGTAACACGTCTTCAGGAAGAGTTGTTGCATGGGGACCTCCGATCATGATTTTTATAGACGGATCAATAAGATCAACTAACTGTCTTGTGAGATCCGCATTGGCAGTGAATATGTTGATTCCGCACCATTTGGGCTTGATTCTATTTACCTCTCGTGCTATGGCTTCAATTGAGGCCTGGTCAGCTTCACCGTCGGTGACGGCAACGCGTTTACCAATAGAGTGAGCATAAGAAGCGATGTAGCTCAAACCAAGTGGCACATGATACGCTTGTTCATGTGATTGCCCCTCCGTATCGGAGTAGGGGTATAGAGGCGTGTTTATTAAAACAAGCTCAGGATTTTCATCTCCACAAAATCGTAATTGATTTGACATATGTTAAAACAACAGCATTAATATGCTAATTATCAATATAAATTATTGATATTGATAATTCATATATAATGCCTTATAATAATAACTATTATATCATAATATACATATAAAATATATATGTATTTATCGATAAAGCTAAAAAAAGTATATGGCACTATTATCAGAAATCACGCGACCAGATTTGCTTACGAGTATCGTAACTGACGCCAGAATAATGGCAAACAGGCAGCATGTTATTGATCCCGAAAAAGCGTGTGCAGTAAGATCATTGGTTGATTCCCGTTTTATTCAACCTTGGAAAGAGGCCAAACGAAGATTACCGTATCTAGAGCATATGCAACTGGGAATTTACGGCTCATTTGTGTATGGAGACCCATCTGTTGTTCCCCATGACATTGATTTGGCTGTAGGTGTTTCTGACGAATTGTTGCCACACCTACCAGAAATATTGGACAGGTTAGAGAACGAAGGACCTTCATATATGAGGTTATCCATGGGTGATAAAGACTTGGTAGTTACAACCTTACAAAATCCACAACCGGCGGAAATACATCTTGCTGATACTGCAGAAGCAGCGGTGGATAGCACGTTCTATCACTTAAAGTGGATGAGAAATTCAGACATAATTGCAGCTTCAAGTATTGAAGCGCCAAACTATGACTATTTCAAATATGTTAGACCGTCATATTATGAAGGTATGCATAATGAAATGGTCACTCCAACGAAGTTGCTTGACGGAACGTTATTCAAGGGTCCCATAACAAAGGAGGACGTTAGTTCCACCGTTCAAAGAATTGTCTATCCACGTCATTATTGGGAGAAAGACGGACGTGTCCATATTGCAGTACCTCGCCTTTACCATTCGCTTGTAGCAGCCACATCCACCATGGAGGGGGAAACGATATGGGACGAAGCTCAGAGGCGCACAGTAGCAAGTATGGCGCATCTACTTAAAACTTACTACGGCATTCATGATAGAGACTCTATTTTTATTGCCTTTCAAAGAGCAATGATAAAGATGTATCCGGATAAATATCTAGCAAAGCTTTACAGTCAACTGCCATAACTTCAGAACATAAGCCTCACTGTTCTTTTTTCCAATGTGTGGCAGTATGAGTGTAAATGAACAAGGTAAGCAGAAAATAAATAACTTTATGGTAGAATGAACTCAACAAAATTCTTGTGTTTTAAATATGTGCACCATCTGGGACGATGTTAGAACCTATTTAACCTCTCAAATCGATCCTAAAGAAAAAGCTAATCTTATAGCCTCTATCTCCCATCTTAAACAAAAGGAGGGAAAGCCATGAACTGGTTCAAAAGATCGAACGATTCTAGCAATATATCCTCAGACTTAGTAACTTCTATTTTATATGATGAGGTAACTTTTTACAATCAGTTTATCCTGGATTTAACGGCTGTTTCTAGCGAAGTTATTATCGAAAGTCCTTTCATTTCAAGCAATAGAATGAGAAGACTTCGACCTATTTTTGAAAAATTGATAAACAAGGGAATAAAAGTCTTTATTATGACCCGCGATCCTAAAGAACACAGCGAGGAATACGAAACACAATCGGAAAAAGAAATTTGTTATTTTGAGTCGATAGGAGTGCAGGTTTTATTATGTGTTGGTAATCATCACAGAAAACTTGCCATATTAGATCGTAAAATATTGTGGGAAGGAAGCCTGAATATCTTATCTCAGACTCATAGCCGGGAAATCATGAGAAGAATTGATAGCAGTAGTCTTAGTAAGGAGATGTTTAAGTTTCTAAAATTGGGTAAATGGATTTATTAAAAAATGCTATAATCGAGGGGAGGTGAAATTATGAATAATCAAGACGAAATCGCACAAAAAGTTGCCAATATAGTTTTAGATGTTTATCAATACGCTCTAAAAAACAATTTGGATATAACCAGTCGTGAAGACGTCCTTAAGGCGCTAAAAGAACTTAATCTTAATGATGATTCCACTGAGGTTGATACTCTAATTCAGGGATTGGTAGCTTTGGATAAAATGACGAAAGCTGATGTGACAAAAAAACAAGGTGAAAAGACAAATTAATTAACGCTCATATTGGCTTTTTCAGCCACATCCTAACTGGGTTAAAAGTGCTTCTTTTCTGGTCTTTTTCAGTTTTTCTGATATTTCTTCTTTCGAGCCCATATACCTTTACATACTCGATTATTGTTAAACTTTTTATTTCAATACTGTAAATATTTTTATTATAACTTTAATTTCTCATTAATGGCAATGTTGCGCATCTGGGACCAACGGTTCCGGTCTTTTTAATTTCGTCCCATTTAACAACATGCATAGTAAAACCAGAATTTCTTAATAAATTTTCTATTCTGTCTAATTTATTTCGAATTATTATGTCTCTGCTGTTAAGGGATAAAACGTTACAAGCTCCAAGGTCTTTCTCTGTTTTATCAATCTCAATATATTTATATTTTTTTGGCAGAGTACCCATAATGCCTTCTTTATAAACAATCGCTATTTTTCCCGCCAGTATATTAAATACCGCATCCAGGTGTATTATTTCTTCCTGGTGATTAAGAAATATCGTAACAATCACATATTTATTTCCCAACATATTTTTAAGAAATTGAACTGCATTTTTTGATGTGCGTAGGCCAATTCCCACATATACCGTTTTTTCATCTATTACAATATTTCCGCCTTCCAAATAAACGTTATCTGGTGTTTGAATAACTTCTCCATTAAAATTAGCTAATAAATATTTTATCTGATCTATTTCATGTTTCCTGCTCCGCCATTTCATGTTGGAAATAAAGAATTTATTTCCAATAACGAAACCTATGTCACGAGGAGCAAGCTGCTGGGGAACATTATCTGTTGGTTTTGGGAAATAAACTTCAACTTTACAATCCATTAATATTTCTTTTATACGTTCATATTCCGTTAGTAATTCGGATCGTGAAGGGGCATTGTCGGTTCCATAATATTTTCGCATTGCCTCATTTATTTGTTCTCCCTCTGTAAATTTTTCAGGATTTCCCAGGATTACCACCTGAAGTTCTCCGTATTCTGAATTAATGTTGTAGATCATGTTAATCTAAGCTATTTATAATTTCATTTTTTAAGGCAATTTTGTTATTTGAGGTTCGTAATATTTTGTCGATTTTACCTTTGTAACCAGAAAATATATATATAAAATCTCCTAACACGACAGCTTCGTCAATATCGTGAGTAACAAATATTATCGTTGTTTTAAGTTCTCTGTGCAACTTTGTAATTAACTCCTGCATACTTTTTCTTGTTTTAAGGTCTAATGAGCCAAATGGCTCATCAAGAAGAAGCAGATGCGGTTCTAAAACAAGACTCCTGATTATTGCCAGTCTTTGTTTCATGCCACCAGATAGATCAGCTGGATAGAAGTCTTTATATTCTGTCAATCCAACTAGTTCTAAATATTTATCGACTATAGATTCAATATTATTATCGTTTTTCATCCTTAAACCAAACGCAACGTTATCTTTTACCTTTAACCATGGAAAAAGTCTTAAATCCTGGAAAACCACTCCTATCTCTGGTATCGGTTTAACAATAGGGTTGTTGTTAAGAATAACCTCGCCGCTAACCGGTTTAATCAAACCAGCGATAATATTTAATAGTGTAGTTTTGCCACAGCCTGACGGGCCCAAGACAACATGGATACTCCCTTTTTCAAACTCGCAGCTAATATTATCTAAAACCCTAACCATATTTTCTCCGTCAATATATTCGTGATTTAATGATAGAAGTTGTAAAAAACTCATACTACAGCTTGATAAACTTTAATTTGTCGGACCAGGGAAATAATATTTTATCCAAATATCTTAATAAGTAATCAATTAATAACGCAATACCACCACTTATAATTATTAAGCCAAATAACTCAGAGATATGGATATACCGTTCTGCCAAAACTATACGGTATCCCAGACCGGAATTTGCACCTAATACTTCTGCAAGAATTACTGTAGACCAGCTACTTCCGAACTCGATGCGGCCAATATTCCAAATTTGAGGAACTATTTTCGGAAAAACAACGGCAGTCAAGAGTTGGCTGTTCTTCGCTCCCAGCACTCTTGCCATTTCCATATATTCTTTGTCTACACTGGAGGCGGCATTGCTGATATATAGGATTAAATATGGGAGGGCTCGAATAAATATTAAAAATATCTTACCAATTTCTCCAACTCCAAACCACAAAATTAAAAGAGGAATCATAGATGCTGCGGGTATAAAACGCAGGAAATTGATATTGGTCTCTACGAATATCGAGAAATTTTTATTTGTACCACATAATATCCCGAGGGGTATTCCGATAATTAATGCAGTCCCAAAACCAATTGAAATACGTATTAAACTTATAAACACGTCGTTTGCTAAATTCTTTAAAAGAAATAAGCTAATAATGTCGTTTACCACAGAAATAGGCGAAGGTAGTGTTATCTCGGGAAGTGAAAAGCCGTAACTTAAAATGGTCCACAATACTATTACTATAGTAAAAGACAGAAGGGATAATAGAAGGTTCTTTAAATACTTATTTCCATTTTTTGTAAACATACATCATTTACATTATTTGCTTATTTGTAATATTTCTGTAGTAATGATATCTACCACATTCATATTTTTCGTAATCATATTTTCCTTTAATGCAGTGTCAATTACTGATTTTGTTATTTCATATATTCCTTCATTATTTTCATGACTGAAATATCGGGAATTGTCTTCTCTTGTCAGCCATTTTACAGTTTTTACTGCCTCTATAAACTCAGTAACTGACATGCCGTATTCTTTAGCCATTATCTCATTAGACTCACTTGGATTACTTTGGTAATACTTAAGAGCTTCAAACCAGGCTTTCGCAACACCACTTAGTCCTGTCTTTTTATTTTTTATGCTATCTGATCTGGCCAAAATAATATCTGTAACAATATTGGGAGTGTCTTTGCTTGATACCAGTAGTTTTCCTTTTCCTTGCGACGTAATCTTACTTATCCATGGTTCCATCATTGCTCCGGCATCAATTTTTCCAGCAACAAAAGCAGGCCCGATCTGTTCATCAGGCATATCGACTATTACAAGGTCTTTGTCGCTTATACCGTTCTTACTTAATAGGTATTTCAGAAAAAAATAATTGGTAAATCCTTTTGTAGCGGCAATCCTTTTTCCTTTCAAATCAGTTAATTTAAAAATATTATTCTTAGAAACTATGCCGTCCCCTCCAAATGAGGTATCGTAAGCCATAATAATTTTGACATCCATTCCTGCATTAATATTAAATATTGCTCCATCAATAGTTGGGGTCAAAAAGTCTATTTGTCCCGAAGAAAGCATTGTCCTTCTGGCGTCTGAATTGCCAACCTTTTCGATTTTAAGGTTAACTCCATATTTCTTATCAAACCCTCTGGCTTTGGCTAGGTAAAATGGAGCAAAACCGACCCATTTTCCTGAATCTGCAGTGCTTATCTGAATCAGATTTTCAGACACAGATGCTTTGTTCCTAAATATAAAAAATGAGGATAAAATAACTAATATTAGCCCGAAAGATATAAGAAATATTTTATTCATAAGGATATATTAATAAATTTCATATAATTTTACAATTGCTTTGTGCGATCTCCTAAAAATGTCCTCGGATTAATCGGTATCCCGAACACATTAATTTGAAAATGTAGATGCGGACCAGTTGACCAGCCGGTTGTTCCTTCCTTGCCAATAACATCAGAAATTGTTACTTGTTGTCCTGGGTAAACGTATATTTTATCCAAATGGCCATAAAGTGAGGTTATATTATTTCCATGATCAATAATTATGTGCTTGCCATAACCCCAAAAGATTTCTCCGGCATAAATAACCTTGCCGTCCATAAAGGGATGAATAGGATCGCCAATTTTTCCTTGGGGATTAGCAATATCAATACCGCTATGAAGTATTTGGTATGGAAAATCAGATTCTCCATACTCAAGGGTAATTACTCCGGTAACCGGCCAAGTAACAACTGGTTTAATCTCCTTAATAACTGATCCATCTTTGGGGTCATGAATTTCAACTGTTTGTGTTGTTGTATCAACAGTTGCGAGTTTATCAGAAACAATATTAATTCCTGTGTTCATTAAAATTATGACGGCAACTACGGGGAGCAAGAGGACAATTAGAAAGGCAAGAAGAACGTAACCAAGTTCTCTTCTAAAAGACCATAGCGTGATGCCGATTTTGAAGTAATTCATTCATTTATTAAAGATAAATTTCCTTGGGATCTGTGGTTAATAATGGATGTTCTTTTTCCGAAGCAACCACTTTTAAGGCGACATGGTTTTGATCAGCAATTATGAGAGCTTCTCCACGATCACAAGTTAATAGAAAATGCTGTTCGTATTCGCTTAAGTTAAATTCTTCAGCCACTTTTTTAATGGTGGTTGTATCTTGTTTCATTAAAATGCGAAGCGATGATTGAGAGGCAATGGCTCGGCCGTATTCTTGGGTTAAAAAATCGTTGGCTTGTTGAGAAATGATGGTTACTCCTAAATAGTATTTTCTCGCTCGTCTGACAAGACCAGAGATAAACCTGGCGCTTTCCTCCTGTTGTAAGAGCATCCATCCCTCATCAATGACTAAGATTCTCTTTTGTGGTTTGGATTTAACCTGGGAATGGACAAAGTTGGCAACCACAAGCATCATTATTGGTCTTAAGGATTCGTTTAAATCCTTGATATCAAAAATTACCAAACGGTTATCAAGTTCAATATTAGTTTGTGAATCAAAAACAGTAGAAAGTGACCCTTTAACAAATCGCTCCAAGCGATTGCAAAGATCTTTTTGTTTCATGGCTTTTAAAGTTTTGTAAAAGTCTTTTAAAAGCGGATAAGTTTTCTTTTTCAATTTTCTGCCTCGAGCATCCCTATTTTCTTTAGGCGTATAAGAGTAGTACATCGCGTAGCCATGTTCTTTATATGTTTGTAAAAGGCCTTTATCAACAGCGGCTTTTTCATCTGATGTTAAACCTCCAACCATGAGTGAAATTATTTCAGTTAAATCCTGGATATGCTCGGCTAGATCATTTTCTCCACTTGAGGAGCTCATGGAAAAATCAAAAGGGTTAAGCTTTTCTTTGGATTTGGCGGAAAGCTTGATATAGGTGCCGTTGACAGAGGATGCCAGTTGTTTATATTCCCGTTCCGGATCAACCACAATGACTTTGGTTCCCTGCATAAGTTGTCTTAAGATTTCAACCTTGGCTGTGTAACTTTTTCCGGAACCTGATTGAGCAAACACAATGGAATTGGCATTGTTTAAAGAAAACCGATCAACGATAACCAAAGAATTATTTGATTTATTAATTCCATACAATATCCCTGACTCCTGAACCAATTCCGAAGAGATGAACGGAAACGTTAGAGCCGCCGATGAACTATCCAAATTGCGTTTCTGAGCCAGAAGATTTTCTCCTCGAGGCAAAGTAGACTGTAATCCTTCAATCTGTTGAAATGTCGCAGTTTTAATATAAAACAACCTGGTTGACATTACTGTTTCCAAAATGGTCGTGAGTTTATTTAAATCCACTAAGCTATCAGCCGTAATTGTTATGTAGATTGAAACCTGAAACAGTTTCTCCTGACCGCGTTGTATTTTATCTTTTAATTCCATGGCCGACTCCAGAGGATCAGTAATTTCGCTCCCAATAACTTTCCCGTCTTTAAGCATGGTTCGTTTGGTAGATTCCAGTTCAGTAATTTTACGATTAAGTTTTGGTAAAGCTAAAATCGGATCAACTTGTTCAATATGGTAGGAAATATCGACATTATGATTAAAGTTAATAAGCATATTGAGCCATCCGGTTGAGGCAACATACGGATAACCAGAGATAAAAAGAGTCCGGACAAATTTTTCACCTACTTGAAGATATGAAGTTTCTTCATGAAGTCCGGAATATGAGATCAGGTCAAGCTGATCCTGTTCACCATAATGAAACTGCAACGACTTTTTAAGAACTTCCTTCTCGGAAGTTCTTCGCTTTTTTAATTTCTTTTTATCTTTATTAAATAAATTAAACATAATTATTTTTGAGTAACATTTGAATAGTATGACCTTTTAATTCCTGAGTCTTAATCTGATTGGGATTGTAGAAACTGTAAAAAAGATCTAAAAGTTCCAAACTATCAAGCTGTCTTGCCTTCATTCCCAGTTTCTCCAAAGCCCGTTTTACAATATCGCAGTTTAAATTGATTTGTTCTTTAATGAGGTGAAAATCATTGTTTCGTTCAACGTTGTGATATGGAATGACAACATAAAACCGTCGGGAAAGAATCTTATTGCCCGATACCATGGTTTTAATAAACTGGCAATAATTACCAATCTGATCTTTATAGACTTTCTCTTTTTCATGAGATTTTGTTTGAGAGATTTCGTCTAAATAGTGGTCAATATCAACTTCACGGACACGAACGAGAATTTGCAGTTCACATGGTAGGGAATTGAGAAAGTTTTGAAAGGAATCAATTAAGACATCCTGTTCATCCTCACTTTTTAATTCAAAATTAATAGAGGAGGTTTCCAGAATGACCCGGTATTGATTATCAGGCAAGACAAGAATTGAATCCTTTACTTCTTTAATCCGTATTTGCCTTCTGGAACTGGCTTTATTTCTTGAGTTGTTCAAAGGCCACATTGATTCCTCCCCTCCTTTCTGACTTAAAGCTGACGGTATATTTAGGACTGCCGATGATATTTTCGAGTTTGATGAAATCCGCGATATCAAATTTTGTCGTTTGACGTTTTACTTGTAATGTTACGATTTTGGGTTTAAACAAACGGATAGGCTTTTTCTCAAAACGGGGAAGATCAAGCGTTCGAAGGAAGGAGTCATTTTTATCAAACATATAATATTTAGGCCGATTTTGATATTTCAAAAGTATCATTAGCCATTCAATAACTACTTTTCCCTTAATTCGTAAAGAAAGAATGAGTGAAAGAACCAGAACAACTAACACGAGTGGAATCTTATACCAGGCAAGGTGCATTTGAGGAATAAATATCGTGTAAACAATAGTGGTCCAAAATACCGGCACCATAAGGATCATTATCTGGGTTAGATTAAAGTTACCGGCGATTTTATCCTCAACGGTGGTGATCTGAGCTGGTATTACTTCGTTCTCATGCTGCAACCACCTTTCTAGGCGTTTTTACGGCCTGATTTTGGGCAGTTTCACGGGTTTTCGATGATGTGTTGTCGGTACTCATGACGTTAATGATCTGCGACCCAAGTCGCCTAAAGGTTCCACTGCTTGAGGAGTAAAAAATCATTTGCATCATAAGAGATGGTACTTTAAGAAGAGTTAGAAAAAGGCCAATTGCGACAGCTATGGAAATAAGGGAGTTTCCGGAATTGTTAGGAAGAGCAAGAAATGCCGAGGCCAATTGGATAATCACCACATGGACAAAAACCATAAAGACCGTTACTACATAGCTTTTGGCTGCAATTTCAGCAAAATCAGAGAATTTGGGAACAATCCATAAAAGGCAGATTAGGGGTGACAAGACAGCGCCAAGGGAAATCATAATCAAACGGCTGATATACATAAGAAGCAAAACGATAGAAATAATCAAAAATAGAATAAGAAAAATAAGAGTAATTAGAGGAGTGGTACCGGTTATAAGCGTGGCTGGATTTATGGCATCAACAATCCAGGCGTGATTTAAACCACCGGTTGAGTTCAAAACGGTTTTAACTAAAGCATTAACGGTAACGATCGCATAGTCGGCTAAAAAGAGTGATACATTAGCTCCTAAGAATGCTGCTCCGATTTTGGGCAGTAGCTGTGATAATTCCACATCATCATAGCCAAAAGTTGAAGCGCTCATAAAATGAAGACCAAGAAGTGCCACAATTAAAACAAACAAAGAATCAGTAATACCAAGAATTACCAACCAAAAATTAAAAACAACTTGATTGCTTAATAAACTAGGAGTGGTGGTTAAGAAACTGATAATTCCATCAACAATTGGTTTGGTTGCCGATTCTACAATATTTTGCATAAAGCCGGAAACAGCGTCAATAAGAACCTGGGTAAGTCCGCCAGTTGGTTTAACAGATTCAATAGCTGCAATTGATACGGCCGGACCACTACCGCCAGTTGTTGGAGCATTCAATGCCCCACGGAAGAAGGAAATAATGACTCCGGCAGCCAAGACGATCACGAGTCCGACAAGGGCGTTTTTAATGGTTTTCTTGGCCTGAATAATTGTTTCCGGTTTACCGGTTGAAGTGAGGTAAAGATATCCGCCTTTGATTAAGAAAAAGACAGCGACAACCGAGGAGATAAGAGTAATGATACTGAGCGTATCGCTGGTATATTGAGTTATTTCGCTACTGGTTGTTACAGCCAATACAGGATGGACAAAGAAAAGACTAAAAACAATTGACCATACGCAACATAAGCCTAACTTTTTCATCATATATTAAAGTCAGTTGTAATTTATTGTCCGGTCGTTACTGTCCCTGACCCAAAAGCAGTGCCTGCTAGTTGGGAGACAATATTTGACAAGACAAATGCGCCTAAAACTATTGCTAGTCCAATGGCGGAATACAGAATAGTTTTTTTAGATTTGTCCAAGCTTTCTGGATTTCCGGAACTAGTGATATATCCAACTCCTCCCCAAACGAAAAATCCAGCAGAAAGTAATCCGGCTATGGTTACTAATACTTGAATGACACTTTGGATAAAAGTTTGGATTTTCGTCACATCGGCAGAAGCAGCAAAAGCAGGACTCGCTGTGAAACTAAAGACAAGAGCAAATAATAAAAGGGTTTTAATTCTTCTCATATTTCCACCTCCTTTCGATTTAAAAATCGAATTTCCTAAATTAGTACAAAAAATACCGCCGTTATTGGGGGCAGCAATTTAGGAACTAACTTATAATTAGTTACTATAATAACATAAAAATAAAATTAATCAAGGAGATTGTTAAGATCTGACGGGCTAAACAAAAATTAGGAGGTTAAATTATATCTTTCTATAAGATAAAAATTAATTAAATAGGATCTACAGAAAATAGTTGAAGAAGAAATAATATTTTAATAAATGCAATTAAAATTGTAAGTTGCCTATTAACTGCGATCTCTTTAGATAACTAATCTTATCCGTATGTTGCTACATCACCAATAAAACGGTAGTCTTTTCCTTCTAATTCCCTCAGAATCATTAAAGGGAATTTATATTGAACTACTTCAAAGAGGTTTTCGATAAGAAAAAATTCATCCGGTACCGCCATTCTTTGAGAAATCTTGTACCACTTATCCTGTCTATACCGGCAAAGGTTGCTCAGAATAAAAAATAATATGAAATATATGTCAAAGTCGGTGAGCTTAAAATTAGAAAATGGTTGGATGAGGGCAAAGGCTTGTAGTGTTTGGGTACGACTAAAGACAATATGTGAATCCATTGCCGTAACATTTTGCTTAGAACGGTAATTGCTACCTAGAGGATCGTATAGACTATTTAGTTCAGGAAAAAGTCGTTCTACACATTGGTGTTCGTCCTCGCCACCTTGTTTATGAAACTGGAACAAAACACCTGAAAAGTGTCCAACTATTTGTTTGTTATCTCCTATGACTTCAACGTCACCATTCTTGGGATCGTCAGTATTGTATAAATTAGGAGCCTTAGAGAAATAGGAATTGAATAGTTGCCAGTTTTCTCCAATCAAAGATAGAAGAGATTCTATGTCAATTTTTGAATTGTCTGGAGGAACAACATTGGCGTAACACTTCCTGAAAAGGGGATAAATTCCTCTTGTTTTTGTAAAACAAAACTCCTTTGCAAGTGAGTCTGAATCACGAATAGCAACTTGGCTTGGAACGTTTACATTAGCCTTCCAACTTAGGCCATGCGTTCCATGATCGTCATAATCTAACTGTGTTGCCTCTAGAGTATATGCGTTATCGCCTGAAAGAATTAAACATTTGGCCAACCCCAAAATTCCATAATAAGTAAGTAAAGGCTTTATTGAAATATCACCTTTTCTCGCCGACAAGAAAAACTCTTCAGCCTGCCGAATAGTAAAGGAAATTTGCTCAGCCTTTTTATCAATTAAAGTGCTGTGTGATATTATTTGGGGTGTTAATACAGATTTTGTGTATTCAATCGATTTATAGCGTCCAAGATATTTCCATATCGTATCCAGAATGTTTGTCGATCTCATTGTGTACAAAGATGCAATATGAGAGTTTTTATTAAAAATAAAGTTTCGTGTAGTCGGCATGGTGTAATTATATTAAAGAATTAATTTTTGAAATTTTATCATATTGTTTGAAAATGATTTTTACAGCAATAGATTTAAATGATTGATTATTCATAATTATTTTTCAAACGCTTTAACTGCTTTTCTGTATTTGCAATAATCGCAATCCTCTCCGGGTTCTGGAAGATTATTATTTTTTAAGCATGCAATGGCATCGAGAACCGTTTTTTCAACCCAAGAATCATCGCCGGTATAAGGGATAATTTTGATAATAAATTCTAGCTTGCCGTCAAATGCTTCTTTATCAGTGTCTCCATTGCAGTAAACAAAATATCCAGTTGATGAAACTTTGAACCCATTCTTTCGGAATAACCATTGATAAATTTCCATCTGGCGCTTATATCCAATTTGCCAATCAGCATCTAAGGTCACCTCTTCCTCTTTAGAGGTAGCTTTGTAGTCAACAATAATAAATTCGCCGTCGGGCTTTACCCAAACATCATCAACACCACCTGTGATTACTACATTCTCAGAATCAATCTTGAAAGTAATACCTGCTCTTAAGGAATCTCGCCACTCGTCAATTTTTTCGTGGGATAGTGGCACTGCATCAATACCATACTGTTTCATTAGTGGATGTGTTGTCCTGTCAGCTCGGTGAATATCAAATTCTTTCTTTAGCAGTTTATCAACGGCTGAGTTAAGTGAAAATGGATAGCCAGGTGGTTGAGCAACACCAAGTCGTCGATCAAGATAAAAGCAACGGGGACAGTTCAAAAACAAATCAATCTTACTTCGACTAATACGAAACACCTCCAAAGATTGAGAGTCATATAAATTGCGTTTTCGATTTGGATTGTAATATTTGGACATAAATTTAACTAGGTTTACAATTCGTCACAAAGTTATCTAATATACCCCAATCGGATTCTAACTTTGTATATTTTGGTAAAGAGGGGTTTATACTAGCCGCAGTATCATGTCTCCAATTAGAGGCTTCAGTCATAGCATCATAAATTTTCTTTTTTAATTCAGGTGTGATTTGAACAGAGTTCAGTTTTAAAGGTTCTATCGATTTTCTGAATCTCACAATGACACCCTTAAAGAGTCGTTCTTCTATTGCTCTTTCCCAAGCTTCATAAAGTAATCCATACCAGGATTTTATACTAAATCTATATTTATCTTGATCTTCACTTTCAAGTTTTTTTAGTGAAGCGAGTTCATTTTTTAAACAACCGACTCTACTTTTAACATTTTGGGCCAACCAGGGTAGTTCATTTTTTACCAAGCCCACTTGATCACCATTTTTTCTCATCGAGGTAATACTGAATTCCAACGACTCCTTATCAGCAAATTCCAGAAGATCAAATAGAAAGATAATGTCGTGAGTCAATATAATAACCTGACGTTTTTTAGCCTCTTCACCCAATCTTTTAGCGATAATACTTTTACGCTCGTGATCTAATGAATTAACTGGGTCGTCAAATATGATACCGGAGTTATTTTTATTAATTCTAGCCTCTGTTAGAAAATCCGCTAATGCCCCAACAGTTTGTTCACCTTCGCTTAAAATATCACTAGGGTTATATCCTCTCGCGAAATCTAGTCGTAGTTCCTTAATTGTGTTTGCATCCTTACCATGCGATTCGACTTTTAGGCCAAAATCACAATCAAGACTATTCGATTCTTCGTTAAATATTTTAATGTATTCTGATATAACCAACTCATCCATAATCTCATTTTTTTTACGAGTGATATTCGCACGTATAGCTGGTAGATTTATTCCTGAAATTGCGTTTTGCCATCTAAGAAAACTCAAATATTCTTTTATTTTCTCTATAAAGCTAGAAACCTGCCTTTTTTCCTCAAGAAAACTAATATAAAGATTTATTACCTTGATAGTAGCGGTTTGATCAATGAGTTTATTCGCAATTTGCTTCTTTGCCTTTATCAATAAATCAATTGGTTTTATTTCTAATACAAATTCAGTAAATACAACATTTTTTTCGTCTTTAATAGATTTTATCCACTCTGTATGTTTATTTTTTAACAACTCAAAATATTTTATTATTTTGTCTAATTCTTCAGAGGAATCTCTTTTAAGTATTTTTATTGCTATTTCCGTATCTAAAAATTGTGGCCAAGTAGTTTCGAGAGATTTTAGTGCAAGTAAGTGTTCATTAAGTTTTCTTCTCGCCTCTGTTAGTTCGGCTTCCGCCGTACTTCCTAAAAACTCCCAATAACTTTTAAATAATTTTTCTTCCTTAATTCCCATCTCTTGTCTGCATAAGAGACAAAATTTAGGTAAAACACCATCTTTATCATTTTTTTCTAAATCGTATAATTTTTTTGCAGCCAATATTAAGGACTTCCACTCTTGACCTCCAATATTTTTGAACTCACTAAACTCAAAGTTTTTTGAACTTAATTTTGCTGCAATTTCCTTCTTTTCATTAATTTCCTTAATTAAAAAATTTATTTCTTTGACTATTAGACCATTAAACTTTGAATTAATATCATGTAATTTAGTAAGGAAATCGGTTAGATCATTACATTCTTCTAGCAGTTCCAGTTTTCTTTTAGTTGTGTCTAGTTTCAACTTTTCTTCAACAATTTTTTTTAGTTTATCTATTTCGGACTGATTTTGAGATGTAAAAAATAATGCTTTATCGACATTTCTATTTTTTGTTTTATATGATAATGAATTTAAAAACGAAAGAATTTTAGGAGAGCTAATATTAATCTCTTCTGTAGGATTATCTTTAGTTTTTCGTTCTATATCTAGTTGAAACAGCTTTTCAATTGAGCATATAGATTTAAAAACATCATCAAATATATGTAGTTGAGAGGGAACAAATTTGATCTCATTTTCGTTATTTAAATGGATTGGTGCACTTTCATTATCAAAAACAGAGAAGCATTTTAATTCAGAAAATATATCACCAATTTTATAGCTAATAAGTCTTTCACCATTTTGGTCTGTTACATATATATCTGCACTTGCATTAGAGTTAGTTAACGCTATTACTTTCTTTGCGTTTGGTAAAACTTTTCTAGGTTTCCTTGATTGACAAGCGTTACTCAGCAATCTTCCAATTCCAGATTTTCCTACTCCGTTATCACCGTAGACTACAGTCAAATTTTTACCAAATACGATCGAGACATTGTCGTCTAAGGCATTAACATTTTTAAGATTTTTAATCTTGCTTAATACAATTTTATTAGAAGGAGTAGTTGTTTCCGTTAAGCTTAAATCTTCAAAGGATAACGAGTCGCTTCGTATTGAAGTTTTATCTAAAGCTAGACTATCTTCAAGTAATAACCGGTAACAATGATCAATGTCAGAATCAGTGAGTGTTTCCCTATTTAAATGTAACCACCAAAGATATTTTTCCCAATAAGGTTTTTTTGAAATCCACGATTTATAGTCCTCTGATTTTGAATCCTGTTTTACCTCATCCACAATATTACTCATATGGTCTAATCACCCTGATTTCAATCGTCAGTTAATAATTCTTTCAGTTTCACTCATAACATTGAGTTCTTTATTTTTAAGTAATAGCAAAGCTTGCATTCTTCGTAGAGATATGCAAAGTCGGATGGTGATAGTTTATACATATTTTATTCTTTCATTATTAATCCAAGATAAAAAAGTAGGTTTCTTTTTCGTATTCGATGATATTAAATAAACCCCTTTCTTTGCTCTTGTTAAAGAAACAAGAAGATTGTAAACATTAGTGTCAGTAATTTTCTTATTTTTGATATCAGTGAAATACTGATCATCAAAATATGTTATAAAGACAAAGTCAACTGATAAACCTTTTGAACTTTGTATAGTCGTTGCTTTTATTGGAATTTTTCTAATCCCTGGATTTATAACTACTTCACTTTTAGCTGGCAATTGACTTAATAGAAAAGCCTTAATTTTTTCAGCAGGATCGATTTTAAATAACTTGAGTAATTTATCCATTTCCATGTCATTTAATTTCTTGCCACTCTTTAATGATTTAAGAGATTTCAAAATTGCGTTAATGTTTGTTTTAAAGCTTTTTTCTACTATTTCCACGATTGGTTTAGCCGAGGATACGGTTGTTGCGGTCAATAGAGATTGAAAATTCTCATTAGACATCAAATGTCTTGCGATTATCCTCCAGCCCAAACTATCTTCTTCATTCTCTAATAATATATCGAGTCCTTCCATCAACGTGGGAATTTCGTCACCGCTTTTCTTTTGTATAAGACTTATGTTTTGAAAACCCTTACTTCTTAAAATGCCAACTGTTATTTCAGACTTTTTAGCTGAAGGAGATATTATTAATACAGAAAACTTGTCCTTAATACGTTTTGCTATTTCATCAATTTGTGTTGATATAAACCAAGGAATTTGAGTAGCGAACTTTTGTGTATATACGACGTATGGGTTGGAAGCGCTATCTTTATCTTTTTCTTCTTGGTCAAAATATAAGTATTTTTTGTCTACTCTATCTTTTAACAAGGCCCTACTTTTTGCTTCATTTATAATATCGTTTACGGAATCGACTATTACGCGCGTACTTCTACGACAAAATGGCAACGTAAATGGTTCATAATCAGGATATTTGTCGCTATATCTATCCCGTATATAACGCTTATTAGCACTCTTGAGATCTTCATACAAGGCCTGATCATCATCGCCTGCAAGTAAAATTGGATTTTTTTGTGACAATAAGTCAATCAAAGCAATTTCTAAGGGATTAAAATCCTGGAATTCATCTACTAGAACGTAATCATAGGTGGGTACGTTTTGTATATTCTGTTCAAAATATTTTACAAGAGAGTGAATAATATCTGTGTAACCATAATATTTACCATAATAACTTCGTCTAGCTTCATAAAAGTCTAATAATGTTTGATCATTTACTCTGTTATGAAACATGTAATCAAAATTAATATCCTTCCGTAAAATGTTTTTTGCATCCTCACGTATAACATTTGCTAATTTAGGAAAAACTTCTACACCAGAATTGATTTTGCCTAATACACTTCTTGCGTAGCTGTGTAGAGTTCTCACGTTCGAAAGTCCGTATAAATCGAGTGATAGATCTTCAACTAGAGAATTAACAAAAGTGAGAGTAAGCGTATTCTTCTTTCCCTCTAATACCTGTTTAAATAAATACGTTTTACCTGTACCGGGGCCAGCAACTACTACTTTTTTTGGAGAAGACGATTTTAAAATTGCGTCCACGTATTTTTGGCTTTCTTGTTCAGTCTTAATGTATTTATCATTTCTTTCAATTACAACTTTCATAAATTTAACTTTCTGAAATAGATTTAACTTTTACCTGTCCATTCATTAACATCGGAAGTAGCCAGTCACGAGTACTATTCAACGTTTGATTTTCTTTAATAACCATACTTTTTCGACGCTCAATATTTTCTTTAATATATCTATACTTATCAAGTAATGGTTTTGGGGGTATAGAACTTTTATAACACTCAATCCCTTTTGTATCTAAATGTAAAACTAACGTTCCACTTGCATAACCCTTTATATATTTATGATAAAAACTCGAATTAAACAACATTTCAAGATAATATTTATCTAATTCAGAACTCACTATTACTCTCGCAATGTCACATGAAGCGACGGTTTTTGTATCGAAAATATTTGGAAGTATAAATGACTTGCCAATTATAAAAGCATTTCTTGTAACATCTGTTGTAGCGACCATTAAATCACCTACTTTAAGCTCTTTTTCTACATTTATATTTCCTGTAAAAAATTTAATTCCATCTGGTTTATAGGATCCGTCTAAATAGAACGAATTCAAATTAATCATTGGTATCCCATCGTTTGTAATTTCGCTTCCTTCATAAGATATACCTCTGTCAATATCAATATATTTAGATAGTTCATCTGATTTCCAACCATCGGGTATATCTTGTTTCAGTAAGTTATTCCATAACATTTTTCCACCACTCGACTTATAAGGCCTACCTGATGTATTAGGAAATTCAAATTGGATGAACCAATAATTAAATATTGTTTTTGCTAGATCATCAAGATTGTCGATTATTTGATTGTTTACAGATATTTTTTCGTCTAAGGAATATAGGAGAGATCCAATCTTTATCTGAGATGGATAATCGGGTAACCTAACGGTTATTTGGTTAAACATTTTTGCGGAAATACCGAACACAGTGCTTCCAGTTGTATTCTTACTAATCTCTCTTTGCCCCGTGTAAGACTGTAAATAATACTTTAAGTATTTTGAATCAATATCTGATTTAGTCCTTAAGCAGAATAATCTTTGCCCCACAACAACTTTTTCATTTGAACCCCAGTACATGACTTGACCAGCTGGCGCTTCAGATGTTAGTAGTAAATCACCTTTTTGTATTTCGTCTTTCATCCATTTTTTATATGTTTTTTCATCAACAAATCTAATAGAATCTTGTTTTTGAAGACCATCAAATTTTACATTATTAGCTGATATAGTCCGATATCCGGAACTTGCCCAATCTGAATGGAGTTTAAGTGGTGTAATACCTCGATTATCAATAATTTTCGAAAGACATTCGCTTAATGTTTTTTCAGTTATCCTTACGCTCATATATAAGTTTGTCTAATTGATTTTCAATCTCTTTTTCAATTGTTGAAGATTGATTAAATAATAATTTCAAGTTTTCCTTGGAAAGTTGTATTTTTTTATTAAAATCGTCCTCTGTTATATTTGTAATTTCAATTTTTATATCGAAATATTGACCGGCGCTAAAAGCATAATTTTTATTTATAAAGTTCTCAAACGGAACAACTACTGAAAAATCATCTTTTGTTTCTAATTTATTAAATGAATCAATAATTTGTTGCTCTTCATTTACTGATAATAGTGTTTTTTGATTTTTACCATCCTTTATAGTTGTGCCAAGTTTGGAAGCATCCATAAGGATAACCTTTCCAGTTGTGTTTTCTTTATCTATAAAAAGCACTGATACATTTGTTCCGGTTGATGCAAATATGTTACTTGGCATTGAAACAACACCCCGAAGCATTTTTTCAACAATTAATTTCTGCCTTATTTTTAATTCAATTCCAGATTGTGCTGTTAAAAATCCTGTTGGAACTACAACTGCTGCTTTTCCTTTGTCAGATAGGGAAAACATTATGTGCTGGATAAATAATAGATAGATTGGCATTTTATCGAAGCTTTTTTTGGGAATATTTGGTATACCCGCGAAGAATCGCTCTAGATTTTCTTTTGTATCAAGGTCATTTCTAAAATCGCTAAAATCAAGTTTAAAAGGTGGATTTGAGACAATATAATCAAACTTCATTAACTTATTATTTATACGATGGTATGGATTAGTTAGTGTATTGTCTTGAATAATATTTTGGATTGAATGAACAAGATTATTTAAAATAAGATTCAACCGAAGCATTCCTGAGGATTTTTGAGATATGTCTTGAGAATAGATCGTACATTTATCTTCTCCAATTGCATGTGCAAGAGACATAAGTAACGTTCCTGATCCTGCAGATGGGTCATAGCATGTAACATCTTTAACAGGATCGCCAACTAAAATTGACGCCATAATCTTAGCTACCGCATGGGGAGTGTAGTATTCGGCATACTTACCTCCGCCGTCTTTGTTGTAGTCCTTGATAAGATATTCGAAAATTGTGGCGAAAAAATCGAATTTCTGTTCAAAAATCTGTTCGAAACTAAAGTTGACAAGTTGGTTAATTAGAGCCCGACAGAAATTATCCCTTTTAGAGCTATCTGTTATGTATTGGCTTATTTCATCAAACAAAATAATCTTGGCTCCGGTTCCAGTTTTTACTGAGAAAATATCATTGTTATAGATTGCAATATCCCTTAGAGTATCGTCGAAAAACTTGGCAAATTGTTCTTGATTTTGACGGTTATGAAGGTGTGAAAGATAATGTTCCCGTTTCAATCTGGCGCTATCGGGACTCATTTTCATAAGAAGCATTTCGTATTCTTTATCCGTGTATTCTGAAACCATCTTTTCCCAGTTTTTTGAACCTTTCAATTTTGGATCAAGATTTTTTATCTCATAACCGAACTTATCGTTCATGAACTTGTATAAGAAAACTTGGGTAATGATTTTGAATTCATTACCATCATTTCCAAGACCATAGTTAGCGCAAACGCCTTTTAGATTATCGATAAGTAACTTTGTTTGGTTTGTGAAATCTTGATTTATCATACTTGAGCTCCGTTATATTCGTTAAGATATTCCTTAACGAGACAATTATTAACAAAATGTGCTGCATCTGGATCAACTTTTATTTTCATCTGGTCAAAATTACTCATCAAAGTTTGCATCATTAATTGATCAAAATATCCTTCATTTTTGAGTAAGTTTGTATTAAGTAAAACCTTGTCATCAGCATCTCGTTTTATAGTATTAAGAGCAGATGAAATATCACCTTCTAAATTAGAAATCAACTTTTTCTCTAAAATTCGCTTATGGACACGCACATATTTAGCATCATTGGCATATTTAGCTTTAAGTAAATTGTTTTTCCGATTAAGCTCGGATACTCGATTATAAATATCCGTCAATTGGACAATATTTGCCTGCATGTCTTCCTGGGTGATTTCATCCAGATTCTTTTTCTCAAACAACCTTTTTAGCTCATCATAAAGAAGAACAAACTCCGGATCTTTTTGGTCAATATTGTCGGCTAATGCTTCCCTTGTTTTTCTAAGGATATCTTTTAATTGATCGGCAATCACTAATTCGCTTTCGGATACTTTATGGAACATAAACAATACATTTTCTAAAGCCGTATTGAGAAGGTTTGTTGTATCGGAACTGTTTTCTAGCGATTCCTTGAGGTTTAACAGATCAAGGTGTCGTGCCGTTTCGTTATAAAGTACGTTGAGTTTTTTGAAATCAAGTCGATCTATTAATTCAAAATGGCCATATAAACGAATAACGTTATATAAGCTTCGGACGTTTTCCAGGGCTTTTTTGATTTCGATAATTGTTTTACGATCCTGAATTTGACTTATCTGTTGGGAAAATATTTCTGAATTCTCCAAATCATAATGAAAGAGTTTTTCCTTGATATCATTTATTTCCTGTTCGATTTCCTCTTTGGATTTAAACAGGTTCGTATATGTTTTCATTTCGTCGCCAAGTTCAAGCTGTAATTCCTCAAAGTAGGCTTTATTGGTGGCATCGAATTCCTTACGTATGTCAGCAAAATCGACAACGTATCCATAGCGAAACTCTTTATAGGGTCGGTTTACCCTGGTTAATGTTTGTAGTAAGTTGTGGTCTTTAATTATTCGACCAATATATAATTTCTTAAGTCGTTTGGAATCAAAACCGGTTAAAAGCATGTTATAAACGAATAGAAAGTCAATTTTGCCTTCCTTGAACTTATCCACTTGCTCTTTACGATAATCTTTGTCTCCTACGTCATAAAGAATAAGAGCCGCGGAAAGTAGCGAGCTTGAATTATTATCAGTATTCGCATATTTTCTACCAAATATTTCATACATTACTCTTGCTTGATCGGCACTATCACAAACCACCATTCCTCCAACTGTTTTATCGCCAAATCTAATCCTGCTTTTTGTAAAATCTTGGATTATATAATCAAGCATTGGTTCAACAAATTTTTCATGGGCATATATTAATCTCTTATCAATATTCCCCTTGAGTACTTCAACTTCTTTCAACGCTTCATCTAACTGTATACGATAGTTAGTTTCTATTCCTTCACGAATTAATTTAAGAGTATATCCATCGGCTATTGAAGCGTTGTAATAGTATTTATGGATGTAATCCCCAAAAAGATCTTTTGATCGGCGATCATTTCCAATAAGTGGTGTTCCGGTTAAGCCTATTAGAATAGCTTTTCTATCCGAGTTAAAAAGATTTGCTAGAAAACTTCCATTAGGGTTATAGCTTCGATGTACTTCATCAAGAAAATAGATGCGTTGTATATTAAGATCATAATCGTTCACTTTTAAAACATTGGTTTCATCCTGAAATTTTTGTATGTTAACTACAGTAATTTCTCTTTTTCCGGATAGGTTGTGGATTGCTTTTTGAGTATGAAAGTCTTGAATAAGTTCATCCCTCGAGTTAACCGTATGAACAACTAGACCGCGACTCGAAAACTCCTGATCGGCTTGAATCATAAGATCAAGACGATCAACAATGAAATAGAATTTAGGAGTAATTCCTTTTTTCTGATAATAGTCCGTTAAATAGTGAACGTTATAGAAAGCAAGGGCAGTTTTGCCACTGCCTTGAGTGTACCAAATGATCCCCTTATGCTCTCCTTTATCCAACTTGGCCTCAATTGCTTTTGTTGCAAAAAACTGCGGATAGCGCATAATGTGTTTTTCAATTCCGGTTGTTCCCACAACGTAAGCGATTCCGTATTTCAAAAGCATTGCCAATCGTTCGGGGTTAAATAGGGAAGTTAATACTCGGTTCGTTGGCGTATTAACCTTTTTATTCTCCAGAAACTCCGGAGAATATTTTATAGTTGTAAGATTATTATCTTTTAGAACGAGATTTTCGATCGATTCATCCTCTGATTTTAATAGTTTCGAGATATCAAGTGTTTCTTCTTCTCGAAAACAATTAAAGTTAATGTTTTGATAGGCGGTGGTTGCATAAAACACTCCTTGAATCGGCACGACTGAATCAGCGTCATACTCCATGTTATTTGAAAATACAAGAAGTTGAGTAAGATTAATAAATTTCTTAAATTTTTTATTCTTGAAACGGATATTGATTCTTTCCCGTTCTGCCAAAATACCTTCGGTATTATTGGGTTTCTTAACCTCGATAAATACCAATGGTAATCCGTTTATAAGTAAGATTATATCCGGCCTGAATTCATCATCCCCATTTTTATAGGTAAGTTCAGTAACAACATTAAGGGTATTGTTTTCAAAATTAGCAAAATCGATTAGCTTTATACCTGAAGGCGAAGTAAGAATTTGATAAAAAGCCTGTCCAAGATCGTCATAGTCAAGAGCCAAGGAAACATCCTCGATAGTTTTGTCAATTTCATCATGGGTAATGCCTTTGTTTAGGCGCTTTAGGGAAGCCTTAAATATATCGATAAAAATATTGGTATTTTCATCTCTAACGGAGTTTGCCAAAGGCAGATATTCGTAACCTAATCTACACAGATGCAATATGGCCGGAATTTTTACTCTAGTATTTTCATTAAATGTCATAGTTATTTATTGTTTTTATGGCTAATAAACTTTTCTAAATCCTCTTTTTTATATCTTCTGGCTCTTTTTGCTCCTATCCTGATTGCTGTTAATGTTCCGTTTTTATCCCACAACCTGAGCGTATTTGCGTGGACCTTCAATATTTGAGCTGCCTCCTTAAGTGTTAAAAGTTCTTCCATAACGTACCTACTAATAGATACTAATATCATACGTTTTATGTATCAGATTTTCAAGCAGAGATCGAAGAAAATTTTAATTTTTCTTTGGAAAAATTCGCTTTTTTCAAAGATAACACCTCCTTATAATTTTACTACGCTGATATAATGAAGATAACAAATGAAAAACAAGAGAACAATCATTATTACTGTCTTGGCAATACTCATAATTATTGCTGTTTTTGGTTTTAAAATTTATTTTACCTCTTTAATTCCCTCAGAAAATTTCAAGGCACCGGGCCAGACTTGGCAATCAAGCAAACGTGTTGAAGATTATTTTGTTGAACACATGCGCGTGAGTCAGGGTGAATCCGTGGAAATGGCAAAAAATGGCGTGGAGTTTAGGGTCAGTAAAGGTACAACTCTCAAGGGGATAGTCAGTAACTTAACTTACTATGGATTAGTTCGCGATGAGAAAGCGTTAGTGTATGCTCTGGAAAATACCAAAGATACGACGCCCGGAAGAAGCGGCCCAATTAAGGTCGGCACCTCCGGCACTATTGATATCGAAGCGACATACGAATTCGATAAGAACATGGATACCTGGGAAGTAGCTGATATCTTATTGAACAAACCATTTTACTGGGACGATTCCACCAGATACGACTATCTTTTTATGCCCGGTGATCCTCATAGTCCAAAACGCGAAAGAACCACCAATTAGAGATTAATAATCACTTCATTAAGTTTTGTCCTGTCCTGCTTTCTCATTATATGGGGTTCAAACCAGCTATCAAAAGGTGGGTGTTTCAGCCTGTAGAAAAATGCAATTAATAATAAAACGTATTTTTTGAGGTACGCATTTTTCTGACAGGCGTTAAAATCCTTTTTTCTCCACTACGCTTCAAAAAAACTTTTGACATCTGTTTTTCACCCCATGCCCCTTTTTCAATGGACAGGACAAATCAGTCTTTGATCCAGATTATTAATTTTTATTTAGATTGGAGGTGAAAAATTATGATTACAGTTCTTCCTACATTCAAAGGCTATACCGTTGATGAGAGGCTTAAGGAGTTTCGGAAAGTTCCGTATGATAAGTTACCGGAATTCATAAGCTTTGAGAGTGAAAAAGGCAGTCAACTGCTTACGGAATATCGGAGAGAACAGTGCATAAAACTGTTAACCAAGGCTATTCTCAAGAGATTGCCGGCTCTCTACTCTCAGGAGGAGGTAAAAGACCCCATGATCATCTGTAAGTTCTTCTACCCAGACTTTGATTGGACCTGGTATGCCATCGAGTTTGACGGGAAGGATCAATTTTACGGATTGGTTACCGGATACGAGAAGGAGCTTGGGTATTTCAGTTTAACAGAGCTTCTTTTCAACCGGGGGAAACTCGGGATGCCCATTGAACGAGATCGGTATTTTAAACCATGCCGGTTATCCGAGATCATGGGTGAGTAAACCATTGACCGCAGGTGGGAGTATAACGACTCTCACTTGCGGTTTTTTGGTCTAATCTGTCGGAACAACTTTCTCTAAAACACCTTTATTTAATCCCTTTTGTTGTATTTCGTCTCTTAAGGCAAGATAAAAAGATAATTCTTCTGTTTTTTCTTTAAGCATTCGTTTAATAAAGACATTGAGATAGTTTTTTGAAGTATTATCGGGACAAACAATAATAATCTCCGGAAAATCGTGCTTCATATGGTCCTGCCAGTAATTTTTTTCAAAATAGCTAAAGTATTGTTTTATTCTTTTTCTCATAACCATTCGTGGCGGAAGATCATCAAAAATATCTAATAAATATCGTTTAACTAAGCCATCTTTGTCTTCAAGGGAAAAGTAAGCGTCAGGTTCCGGAAGTATAAGATACTGCACACCCTTAAGGTCGGTTTTTGCAAAAAAATTAAGTTTACCTTTCCCGCCATCTGCTTGGTTTATAAGGTTCATTAAGGAAATATAAATATTGGCAACTAACATACAATGTCTTTTGAATTTTTGAGTAGAACTACTTTCACGCCATACCCGACTCAAAAGTGGAGCTGTAATATCTTTATATAGTTCCGGATTTTTAAGGAAGTATTTTCTTGCCATGTTACCTAATGAGTAAGCTGCTGGTATGGTTGCTAATCGTTTGTCAAAGTAACGTTTGAGATATTTTTGTTCGGTTAGTTGATTGAGCCAGATTATTATTTTTTGTTTTTGTTTGTGATTTAAGATTGATTGAAGTTGTGTACGATTTAGGAAGCGGAATTTATAGATAAGTTTTAGTATTTCTATTTGTTTTGTTGTTGGTTGGTACATATTTTTATTTCCTCTCCTTACTATTGTAAGGAATATATATGTAAGTCTTTTTGAGAATTTAGCCTCATTTTTTGTTATTTTTAGTACACGTAAGCGTGTACTTTTTTTAGGTCAGATACGATGATGGTTTACTCACGGTATCTTTGCCTTTACTCTTCTCAACGCTTACTGTCTTTTTTACCGTTTGAGGCTTTACATATTTAATAGCGTATAGATCCCGTGACGATTGAATCAGCTCCTCAATTTTACTTTTGTCTTTATTTAAATCAGTCAAAAATGTTTCTCCGGAAAACGGTTCGCAGGGAGTAATGGCAGAAACCTTCATATAAAACTTGTATGAAGGTAAGTTGGAAATTTCCCCTTGTTCGATGTATGGCATAAACTGGGGAAGCATGAGTTTTTCGTCATCCGGATTAGCACTTCTAAAGCTTATGGTTGTTCCCACATTGGCAATAATGACGTTTGTTATATTTCTGTCTTTTTGTTGGGAGGTCGATTGTTCGGCCATGATTAAATAGACTTTGTATTTTCTTGATTCTGAAAGCATCTGAATAAAAGAGGGGGTAGCAAAGGTTTGGAACTCATCAACATAGACATAAAATGGAATTCTTTGAACTTGTTCTACTCTTGCCCGTTTGAGTGCCGCAAGCTGAATTTTGGTTAAGATCATGATACCCAAAACTTCTGAGGTATCCTCACCAAGCCTACCCTTAGAAAGGTTACAGATCAAAATCTTGCCCTTATCTAAAATGTCATCAAAGTTAATGGTTGATTTCGGTTGCTCTAAAATCCTTTTGGCTGAGGGTGAAAACAGAAACCGACCAATTCTTGAGGTAATGGGGCCAATCATTTTCACCTTTTGATAATCTCCGGCTTTGCCAAACTCATTTTTCCAGAAGTTTTTCAGATTTTCATCGTCAACCTCATTCATGGCTTCTTTTTGAAACGCCGGATCAGTTAATAAGTTATAGACGGTAAAAATGGTCGGTTCTTTTAAACAAAGCGCAGTTTGAATCGTGTTTCTTAAGATATATTCCAGTCTGTGGGCGTGGGCTGACCAGACATCAGAGAATATTTTACGAAACAATGAAACAACACCTTCGGTGATTAATTCCTTCTCCCTTAAGAGATCGTCTTCATCAAGTCCGGGCGTTAATTCCAAAAGATTCAAACCAATCGGATACTTGATATCGTCTGGATTAAAATAAATAAAGTCTGATTTTCTATTATCCGGAATACAAGCAATGGTGCTTTCTGCCAAATCTCCGTGAGGGTCCATTAAACACAGTCCTTTACCGCGATTTATATCCTGATTGACCATGGATAAAATCATGGTTGATTTACCGGTACCGGTTGCACCTATGATGTAGACGTGTTTTTCCCGTTCTTCTGTTGTTAAGCCGATATCAGTAGTGGTTCCTCCGTAATTATTTTTAGCAAAGATAAGATCCAACTTATTGGTTTTTAGAGATAACGGAGCGGGTAAATCCTTGGAATACTTTTTAATTAAATCCTCTGTCTGAGTTACCCTCTTAAAAGGGAAGTGGTACAGATCGGAGACTTCTGAAACGGATAACAGTAAATTACTGGAGTTAAAAAGGAGCGATAACCGTCTTTTGCAGAAGTTTAAGGCATGAAACTTGTCCAAAATATAGGGGGCAAAATTATATTTAACTTTCAGTGTTTGATATTTAGGTGTTGAGAAAGTTGCCAGGGAAGAGATAAAGCCGTCTTTGCGCTCCTTTATGGTGCGTTCGTCTTTGAAGATTAAAAGAAGCCGGATTGCAGTTTCAAATAACGGTTGGTTTATTTTATCCTGAACACTTTTAACCGCCTCTTGTTCAAAGGTGTTGTAGTTTCGAAGTGGTTTAATAGTGGAATTTATCGGTCGTAAATTTCCATGTCGAAGTTCGGTTACCGCCCAGCCAAGTTCACCTAAAACAGCATGAAGAACTTTCGCGATTAGCTGAACCAAAACACCAAACGGAGCAAGCCAGTGAGGAATACTCATTTTATCTAAGTGGTGCAACACGTCCTCATTCCCCAGGATTTTATTGGAGATATCGCTCGTATCACTTGACCAGGTTGGAGTTAAAACAATTTGAAAAGAGATCATTTCACCTGGCGTAAGTTTTGTCATCATGCCGGTGATATAGGCAATTGGGTCGTACTCTTCCAAAACGTTTTGTTTTTGTAAGGGATAGGCAAAATGTTTATCCAGCTGAAATTCAAAGACCTTTCCGCCTTTAGGATTTGTCTGTAGATATTCTTCGACCCTTTTGACACTGACTTGGGGTAAATACGCCAGGGCACTTCGCCGAACATTATTTTCTTCCGCAAGCGGCGTTCTTATGAGGTAGCGAATTCCCTGTTGTAAGGTTGAGACAATTTCAAAGGAAAAGACTGTTTTTTTCCCAAGAACTTTATCCCTTATGGTTTTATTCTTTCCCAGTTCATGAACCACGGAAAAAAGTTGAGTTGTCGTAAATGAGGTTTTTTCGGTTAGCGAGGGAGGAGTAAGTTCGAGAAGGACTGTTTCTGTTGTGTATGATTTTCTTAAAATATATAGCCAGCGCACCAGTAAGAGTAAAAAGATAAACCCAACACAAGAAATTAAGAATACAGGAGATAGAAAAAAAGACTGGAGAGAAAGTGAAACCAGTCTATCGACTAAAAACCGAGCCTCCAAGTTGTGCCAACTTATATTTCCCATTTTTATAGGGCAGGCTTTCCGGGCAAGCTAAATTGTTAATGCTTGATATACCGCATAATATAGCAAAAAACTCAGAAAAGTAAAGTAGAAGTGAAAAAGTTAAAACGGAAGAATTTCTGAAGATTTTACTTTTAACGCTTTGCAAATTGACTCAACGACGGTAATAGTTGGATTTTCCTCACCTCTTTCAATCCCGGCGTAATACGTAACAGATATTCCGGCTGCTTGAGCCACATCTTCCTGATAAAGATTTTTTCGCTCTCTTACTCTTCGTAAATTGTCGCCTATTTGTTTTTGGGTTTTTTCATTTACTTCTAATGGCATAGATATTTACAGTATAACATCAATAAAAACGCTTTTGTTTAAACAACTAATAATTAGCCTCAAAATGACTTCGGTTTCCACTTGACAACTACAACTATAGTTACTATACTATAACTATAGTTATAGCATGAGTTTAGATATAAGCCATGGTAAATCAAGCGTTACTAGAGAAATTTAAGAAGTTATATAAAGATAAATACAATATTATTCTGTCTGATGAGGAGGCAACAGATTTATCAACCCAGTTTTTAAATTTAATGAAAGTTTTGATTATGCCAGATAGGAAAAAGCCTATAAACCCAGAAATATATAACAGAGTTCAAACCATATGAGACTGACAAAATACAGCTTAAACAACCAAGTTACGCAAACGTCTCCCTTAATTCCTCGATATATGATCTATTGTCGTAAAAGCAGCGAGTCGGATGAGCGACAAATTCAATCTTTACCTGATCAAATTACCAACCTAACTGAGTTAATTAGGCAAAAAGACTTGAAACTGATAGGTGCGCCTCTTCAAGAATCAAAAACTGCAAAAGTCCCGGGCAGACCCATTTTCGATCAGCTTGTTCAAATGATTGAGGATGGGAAAATAAACGGGATAGTGCTTCTAAATCCATCTAGGTTATCACGAAATACCGTTGATACAGGTAGAATTATCTACCAAATGGATCAGGGAAAACTACTAGAGGTAGTTACTCCTTACCAAACATTCAGAAACAACCCTAACGATAAATTTATGCTAAATTTGCTTTGCACCCAGGCAAAACTTGAAAATGACAATAAGAGTGTCAATGTAAAAGAAGCTTTAAAACTCAAGGCAGAAAGAGGGGTGTTCCCCGGAAAAGCTAGACCAGGATACAAAAATAATCACGAAAAGCCACAAGGACTGCGTGATATATCAATCCATCCTGTTTATTTCCCAATAATGCGGAAATTGTTTGATCTTGCTTTAACAGGAAACTATAGTATTGCGATGTTAGTGCGGGAAGCTGTGAGATTAGGCCTTCGCAGTTCAAGAAGCGGTAAACCTATTGTTAAAAGCGCAATGTACCGGCTTTTTAGAGATCCATTTTTCACAGGTAGGTTTATTTATGGTGGCAAACTATATCAAGGACTTCACACTGCAATGATTACTGATGCCGAATTTAATCTTCTCCAAGATATCTTGGATGGTAAATCCAGAGGCCGGTCGCAAAAACACGATTTTGCCTTAAACGGCATTATTAAATGCGGTGAGTGTCATTACACTATTACCGCTCAAGAACATACGAAGAAATATAAAAATGGCACTTCGCAAGTTTTTGCTTATTACAACTGCACAAAGAAAGGAAATCATCGATGCAATCAACCTTACGCTTCAACTACTAAAGTTGAGGGGCAATTTACCACTGAACTAGGTCAGTTCGAGATGGAGCAGGAATTTGTGGATTGGGCTTATGAAGCTCTAGAAACTGTTAAAGATAAGGACGAAACAGTAAACAAAGGCAGTTTTGAAGCCCTCCAAACCGCCTTAGAAGGGGTTAATAGACGAATTGATAACTTAGTAGCCCTTAAAATTTCTCCAGATAATTCTGATAGTAGTCTACTTTCCAATACTGAATTTGCTGATAGAAAAAGAGCATTGATGATTGAGAAAGATAAAATTAATCAACAGATTGGTCAGGCAGACCCAAACAGAAATGATTGGGGTAGTGTGGCCAGAGACGCCTTTGACTTTGCACTTATTGCCAGTCAAAAATTTGCAAAAGACGATTCCGAGATCAAAAAGACGATATTTAAAACAATCGGCTTGAACCCGATCTTACTAGATCATAAATTACAATATCAGCTTCGATTTATCTTTATGAAGATAAAAAAGGGTGTTCAGGAGACTAAGGAACAAATTAGATCGCTCGAACCTATAAATAGCCCGACACAACAAGCTTATCTTCAAAACTTTGTAAAAAGTTCTATATGGTGCCGGGGAGAGGACTTGAACCTCCAATCCCTTACGGGAACAGGTTCCTAAAACCTGCGCGTCTGCCAGTTTCGCCACCCCGGCTTTCCCTAGTACGGATTATACAACTTTTTTCACACAAATTGAGGCAGAAACTGTTGCTCCCGATCGCAAAATACTTGTTTT
>JAZDOY010000004.1:0-7885 GCA_043798165.1 bacterium
CCTTCTGTGTCGTCTTCTACGCGCAGTCCCAGGTTTGTCTCAACCTCTTTATACAGACGTTCACGAAGTTGACGAGAGGTGCTAAATTTACCTTCTTTTCCTCCAAAAGGACTTGTGTTGGGGCCAATACTTATTTTAATCGTAGGATCTTCTACAGCAATATGAGGCATGCTTTGAGGAAACGCAGGATCGCATACAGTTTGGCCTATGGTGAGGATGGGGATGCCAGCAATGGTGGCGATATCTCCCGCTACTGCCTGATTAACTTCCACACGGTTAAGACCGGAAGTGGTATACAGTTTTGCAACCTTATATGTCCCAATTGTTTTATCGTTTTCTCCTACAACTGCCACTGTCTGATCTTTTTTCAATATTCCTTGTGTTATTTTTCCAATACACAATCGTCCTACATAATTATCATAATCAAGGGTGGAAATCTGCATTTGGAGAGGTTTATCCTCGTTCATGTCTACATTTGGAAACTCTTTGAGAATGGTTTCAAAAAGAGGAGTCAAATCTCCGGAAGTTGTTGTGTCGTATTTCTTCGGAAGACTATAAAATGCTTTTCCATCTCGTCCCACTGCAAACAGCGTAACAAACTCAAGAGAAGAATCATCTTCTGCAAGATCAAGAAATAATGTTTCAATTTCAGAAATGATTTCAGTAGGTCGTGCATCCCGTTTATCAATTTTATTGATAACAAGTACTATTTTTAATCCGGCTTGAAGAGCTTTTTTGAGCACAAATTTTGTCTGAGGAAGGGGTCCTTCTGCTGCATCAACCAATAAAATGGCACCAGAGGCCATTGTGATAGTGCGTTCTACTTCTCCACCAAAATCTGCATGTCCGGGAGTGTCAATAATGTTAATTTTTGTATTTTTATAAAAAACGGAGGTGTTTTTTGCAAGGATGGTAATTCCACGTTCACGCTCAAGATCGTTTGAGTCCATGATAAGCTCCTGAGACATTTCTTTTTGGTTGTCTCGAAATGAGTGAGTTTGCTTGAGTATTGCATCGACTAAGGTGGTTTTCCCGTGATCAACGTGAGCAATGATAACAATATTACGAATCTCCATAGAATTATAGTTTGGTGGAATCTCTTCTCCTAAATAAAAGAAGTCGAATGAACTCCAAATTGTGAACAGGATATTATACACCTTTTATGGGGTGTTTTGGGAAGAACATGACTTCCCCCCTTATGCAATTTGTGTTCCGAGACTACGACTCGAACGTAGATACTCAGATTCAGAGTCTGAGGTCCTATCCGCCTCGGCTTGACTCGTATGCCGAGTCGAGACGGGTCCGCCTCGGCTCGCTTTCTCGGCGAGACGGGTCATTAGACTGGGCCTTCGCCAAAACTCTTTTGTTCGGGGACTTGGATTTGAACCAAGATACTCAGATTCAGAGTCTGAGGTCCTACCATTAGACGATCCCCGATTCAATTATTGGATAATTGTCTTTTTTGATAATCGTCAAATATTTTTTTTAACCTATTCCTTCCGCTATGTGTTTTGTAATACTTTTCCCGCGTTATTGCATTTTCCTTATTACCATATTCTTCTCTATGTATGAGAATCCACGGTTTATATTTTTTTGTATACGCGTTTTTTCCTTGATTATGCTCTTCCAATCTTTTTTGAACGTTCTCTGTATAACCAACATAACTCTTATTATGATATCTACTTTTCAAGATATACACATAATAATACATAATTATTTTTTACCTCTGCTCCAATGCTCTCTATTATATCGTATTCTTCCACTTGTTTGTCCTGGTAATCAGGTGTTAAGGATGGAAATAGAATGTGTTGACGTAGGAAAAGAGTCCCATCTTTTGTCCTGTGATCTAGAAACAATTACTTGTGACGGATTCGTTGATGTATAGAAGTGCCAACATTTTTCATACATTCTCCAACTATTGAATTTGCTTTGGTTATTCGATCCATTAATGGATCGATGTTACCTTGAACTAACGCAAAATTTGTAAGAGTGTTGAATGAGCCGGCGATTGCTTGTTTGGCTAACATATAGGACAATAATAATTGTGGGTCGGTAAGACCAGCACAAGTAGAGCCAATCAGGGCAACACTCATACCATCAGTGATGGTGGACATGATGATACTTGCAGCTAAGGCTGTTTTACGGTCGTGAAATAACTGATAAAACATATTTGTCCATAAACTAGTGCAGTATTTATATTTTTTTAGTGCTTTGTCTTCAGCAAATACGCCTAAACTAATGAGACCTAACAAAGATACGGCTGCAATCGTTGCTCCCACGACAGGTTTTTGTTGCACATGTTCATTAATGAGAGCGGCCGCCAGAATTGTTGGAGGGGGCAATAAACAATATGCGCCCATGAGGGCGGTTGATATTTGAAGCGCTTCTAAAGGAATGTTCTCTCTAGCGGCATTAAACCGACACTTCACACTATCCTGTAGTGATTTTAAGCCACGAGCACCATTAGTAAACCTTTCATTTAAGCCCATAATAAATACTTAATTATACTTCACGTTAGTAATTTAATGAGGGTATATGTTGAATCGTTTACCGTACAGGTGGTTGCGGGTTTTTTTTAGTTCTTTAACGTTGGTATGTTTTATTTTTCCTTTGGGATTTTATTATTTGAAGTGCGGATGAAAAATATATACAATGATAGATATGCATGAACCCGTCGCAGGCGCTACTGGAGAAAGAACAATTACTCCAGAAAGGAAAATCACTGAAATCGAACTTCGCGAATCTTTTAACTGGACCAAGCAAAAAAGAGATGCGGTAGTAGAACAGACCGGTGAGTATTTGGATCGCTTTTTATTAATGCACGGGCTCAAAGGAAGCCCTGTCAGTAAAATGACCCCTGCACAACAAAATCAGGAAAATCCATCGGTAACTCAAATTTGGGATAACGTCATTGGATGCTTTCGTGGAACAACCCATCAATTAGTTAAGGAGGGGGCGATATTACAGGAAAGCAAGTTACCCGCTCATTCCGAATACCACGTAGCAAAAATGGTTCAACTTGCTTTGCGGATGTATGAAAGATCAGGTGCCATCACCAAAACCAATGAAAATGCACTCGCTATTGCCCTGGCTAGTATACTCCATGACACTGGTTCACTATTATCTGAGGGAGAGAATGGCCCTCAAGAACGCCTTTATGCTAATCACGAAATCCGGGCAGTGGGGCTTGTTGACCAAGTAATTGAATCGTTACCAATCAATACTGCTCTGATCGCTGCCTTGAAACAGAAGGTAAAAATATTAGTCGCAGTGACCAATGTTGATTGGGACATGGATTTTTCTGACAATCCAACGTTTAACAATACCGCGATAGTGAAAGTGATAAATACATATTTTGGAAAGGGTGAGCCACCCTCACCCGAACTCATAGATCAGATATGTAAGGATTTTAAAATAACCAATGATACAACTGATCCTAATTATAGACATGCCAAACTACTTGCCCATACCATAGTCACTTGTAAGGGTGATGATAACACCAAAAAAGAATATATTGAGCTAGCTAAAATTATGGGGGCAGCTGACCATGGATCCTATCTTCTTGAACCAGCGAAGGTTCCTGAAACAATCTGTCTCTGGAAGGAGCTCCAACATTATTGGCCAGAAGGAAATGGAATTATGCATCGAACAACGCAACAAAAAAATTATCTCGAATATCTAACTAAAGATTTCCCAGAACGTCAGTGGGGAGTGTATGGAGCTTTATTGAGTGGGTTAGAATATAGTCCTTTTTGGCCCAAAGAAACACCTCTCAGCCGTCGTGAATTAGTTTTACACACATATGATTCAATCAGTGCCGGTTTGGTGCAAAGAGATATGGTGTGTCGCTTTGAGGGTTTTTTTGCACCTACTCAGCTTGAGGAATTGGCAATAAAACTGGATGTTGTGAGTAACCCGGCTGTTCAAAAAGCAATAATTGATTTTTCTACATTATTCAGTGGCGATTTTCATAACATCACTGATTTTTCTGCCCTGTCAACCGGCGTTTTACAAAAAATGTATCATATCATGATACAGCAACATCGAGGAGTTGAATTTTTTCGTGCTGCTGCCGATGTGATAACTGAACAGGAACTAAAAGAACTGCTTCCCAACGGCACTTTTCGTCAGTTTATTGCTCCCTATGCTTATGTATCAACAGATCCACAAGTCTCTTATGATGAGGTAATTGCTGATATTCAAGGTGCTTTTGACAATGCAATACCACAGACAGAGCTATTAGGACTTACGTTTCGTCAAGATAAGGAGGATGATATACAAAAGTTCATTCAAACTGCACGCGACAATGCGCATAAAAAACCTCCTGTTGGAATTGAAATTGGTGGAGCAACTGAGATGGTTAATTCCCAATTATTTGATGCCGTTTTACAAAACACCGTATCCCCGCCAATTCAGTTATTATTCCACACCGGTCTTGAGGTAAACCCTCGTGGAGGACAAACAACAGCCCTTCTCACTTACCTTGTTGCACACACTCAAACACTAACTGAGGGAGAGAAACGGGATGGATTTATTGACCGAGTTGCTGTTCATATTGATGGCCATATTGGGGAATTCCTTTCTTGTTACCGTAATATGGGGGAGGAAGAAAAAAAAATAATTAAAAGGATGATTAAATCACTGTCTCCAATTGGACACCTTCTGGCGACAGATAGTCGAGAAGCTCATAAAAATTTTCAGGAAATAAAGGAGCTTTATGGACTTTTTTCCAATAAAGATGAAGTAACCATTAATAGTGACGGCCAAAATAATGCTGTTTTGGGCGGATTGGATGTTGTCGCCCAGCATTTTGTGGGAAAAATGATGCAACAATTAAATGCTTCTCGGCAAAAATAATTTGTGTGATTGCGGGGGAGGTATAATTAATTCCTTTTAAATAAGAACGAAGTTGCAAATCTTCCCTTTAACATAAATAAGTCTGTATTGTTTGCCTTGTATATATTTTGCAAGCCCCTCATCTGTGAGTACTGCTGCTTCAACTTGTTTTTCCTCAAGCGCATCTGCAGATAAGAACACGACTCCGCGGAATTTACCCTGAATTTGTATGGGGAGTTTTACGACTGTATCTTTTATTGAAACGTTTGTTTGGGATGGCCATCTTGAGAGATGGATAGATGTTTTTTCATTAAAAATATCTCGCCAGATTTTTTCTGTTATAAAAGGGGCGAATGGCGCAAGAATCTGCAAAAACTTCTTTGCTTCCTCACTTGATAATTCGGGATGAGCCTCAAAGTCATTTAAAAATTCCATCATTGCCGCAATTGCGGTATTAAACTTCGTACTCGCAATGTCATCCCCCACTTTTTGAATTGTTTTGTTTAATTTATTCACGAGCTCCGGATCTGATTTCGATTTGAATGTGGAGCTTGAATTTTCATACAAAGCCCACACTCTTTTGAGGAACCGATGCCCTCCCAGAAGTGCTGTTGTGGACCAAGCAATTTCCATGTTGAATGGTGCCATAAACATTTCATACATGCGCAATGTATCTGCTCCATATTGAGCCACGACATCATCCGGATTAATGGTGTTTCCCCAACTTTTGCTCATTTTACGGTGATCTTCAGCCAATACCATTCCTACATTCCGCAATCGAAGAAATGGTTCTGGATAGTTGAGGAGCCCCAAATCGCGTAGTGCCTTTACCCAAAATCGTGCATACAAAAGATGCAATACTGCATGTTCCGCTCCTCCCAAATACCAATCTACCGGCATCCAGGATGAGTGTTGCAATCCTTCAATAAATTCAGGAAGAGTTTCCCCTCTTTTTTCTTGAGCAAAACGCAGGAAATACCAACAACTTCCCGCCCAGTTTGGCATTGTGTCTGTTTCACGTTGTGCTTTTCCTCCACAAATAGGACATGCTGTATCAACATATCCTGGAATTGCAGAAAGAGGTGATTCTCCTGTATCTGTCGGTTCATAAGAAGACGTATAGGGAAGTTTTAGTGGTAATTGATCCTCAGTTAGAGGAATCCATCCCCTATTCGCTTTTTTCACTTCTTCAGGGATTGTAAACTTTTTGTTGTATTGTGTTACTTCTTTTTTTGCACAATTTTCGCAATGTGCCATGGGAATGGGTTCTCCCCAATAGCGCTGACGTGAAAAAATCCAATCACGAAGGTGATAGGTGATGATGCGTTTTCCCCATTTTTTTTCCTCCAAATAATCCATAATCTTTTTTGTGGCGGCATGAATATCCATTCCATCAAGAAATGAGGAGTTGATCATTGTTCCCTCTTCTTCTTGCACCTGTTCTCTCTTGGTGATTGGGGAACTGTCTCCATTCTTTCCCTTCACTACGCGAATAATTTCTATTCCGAACGTCTGTGCAAATTCGAAATCACGCATGTCATGGGCCGGAACACCAACCACAGCCCCTGTACCAAATCCCATCAATACGAAATCAGAAACCCACACGGGGATTTTTTTGCCGTTGAGGTTGTTTATTGCATAAAGACCCGTAAAAACGCCTGTTTTCTTTTTTCCTTCCGATTCGCGTTCCATCTCACTTTTTGCTCCTGCTTTGTCGTGATAATCTTGTAACGCTTGTGTCAGTTTTGTTTCGACCTTTATTTTTCCTTCAATAATTTTTTGTACTAATGGATGTTCGGGTGCGATAACGATAAAAGTTGCACCAAAATTTGTATCGGGACGCGTGGTAAAACAAACAAGAGATTCATCGGTTGCTTCAATTGTGTATGTTATATTTATCCCAGATTTTTTCCCTATCCAATTTTTCTGCATTTCAAGAATTCCTTTTGGCCAATCGAGAAGCTTTAAGTCCGCGAGTAATTGTTCTGCGTATGCTGTTATACGGAATATCCATTGAGGAAGCTCTTTTTTTGTTATTTCGCTTCCACACCTTTCGTGAGTACCATTTGCAAGCACTTCTTCTTCTGCTAATCCTGTTTTACATTTGGGGCACCAATGAATTGGTGTATTTCTTTTGTACAACAATCCCATTTTGAAAAACTGCACGAAAAGCCATTGTGTCCACTTGTAGTATGAAGGATCTGTCGTAGCAAACTCTCTTTTCCAATCATACGATAATCCCAGCATGTTCATTTGCCTCCTAAAGTTCGCAATATTGCCAGGCACCATATCCATTGGGTTTTTTTTAGCTTTGATAGCGGCATTTTCGGCAGGGAGCCCAAATGCATCCCATCCCATAGGGTGAAGAACGTCACGACCAATCATTTTAAAGTAGCGGGCCATGACATCTGTGCCTGTATAAATACGGACGTGGCCTACATGTAACCCTGCCCCGGAAGGGTAAGGAAACATAGAAAGACAATACGCTTTGTTACTTTTATCTTCTGGCTTCTGGCTTTTGACTGTAGCATACACTCCTTCTTTTTCCCATAATTGGGTCATTTGGGATTCAAATTCATTTGGGTTGTATGTTTTTTTATCTTCCATATTGTTTTTTTACTAACTACTAGCCAGTAATTGCCATTCACTTTCATGTGAATTGCTTCAGTAAATTATACACCGTTTGTTTCTTTTTTTCTGTTACTCGTACATCTATTGCTCCTACGTCCTGTTGGCCATACCAAACATGCACTCCTAAAGGGGCGAGAAGCACTACTACAAGAGTAAGAAGATCTTCCTCACCTTTTATAAACAATTGTTTTGGCGCCGTCTTGTGCCCCATATCAAACATCTTTTTGATCTCAATACAGGCATATTTTTGTATCATGCCTTTTTCATTTGTCGCGTTAGAACGGTCTTTCTGCAATATTGATTGCAGAAGATGTTGGTTTAGGGCCTTTCGTTGGGTCACCCCATCAATAATGGAAAGTGTGGGTATAATACCTATTTTTTTTAACTCATGTGTCACTATGTCACCAATAGCATAGTG
>JAZDOY010000006.1:0-16235 GCA_043798165.1 bacterium
TGAAATTAAGAGAAAGCTTGCGAAATAAGCGTTCTTTAACTATAATATACTCTTGTCGTAGCAATAGGAGGCATCGTCTAGCGGCCTAGGACAGCGGGTTTTCAGCCCGTTAATCCGGGGTTCGAATCCCCGTGCCTTCACTCTCAAAAAAATACTCAGGCGTGACCTGAGTTTTTTTTGTGGAAATGAATAAGGATAAAAAATAGCAAAAAGAGCATGTAGGCAATCTCTATTGTAATATAATAAACTTATAGTATAATATTTTGTAATGGCAAGATCACTTGCAGAAGCACCATCACCGACATCTGAAAAACTCGCAAATCAATTACTTGGTACTTATGCAATAGCTGTGCTTGGATTATCACAAAGAGGTGATGATTTTACGGTTAAAACAGCAAAAGAAATCCTTCATAATACTTTTTTGAGATCTGATCCAACAATGTCTGCTTCACTGACTTTTGTTCAAGATTACACATATTCTGAAAAAGAATTAAGAGAGTCGCAGTGGGATAGAGATAAACAAAGACAAAATGAATTAGTGCGTGCATTTGCCTCAGAAGCAGTCGCCCATGTGGCTTCAGGTATTGAAAAAATATCTACTGGTTATCGATTAAATCCTGAAGCAGTAAAAAACACGATATCTATTGGACGATTAAATGCAGATGTGAATGACTCTAACTATGCCACAGTCCTTCTTGAAGGGGAAAATCGAGGAGAATATGGTTCTTTTGGAAGCGAACCTGGACTAATAAGAGAACTATTCCGTTTTAACCAAAAGGAAGATGATAGAGTTATGCCAGTATTATTAGCACATAGTAATGTATTGAAGGAAGCTTTAGATGTAGAAGAAGGAAGAGGTATTGGATATGAGTATTTAAGAAGACGTATTGATGACGGTATTCCTCATTATCTTAAGAGAAACGATCAAAGAGAAATAAATAAAATAAATGTAATTACGGCAATGGCTAAATCAGCTCCCGCCTTATTTGCCAGGCTTACATATCACATATTAGACACATTACGTGATGCTGAATATTATCCAGGTGGAATTACCTATAATGAGTCAACTCTTAGTGGATTAGCAGAAGCTTTATATGCAATATGGGAAGATTTTCCGGTAGAATATACAGAAAGGATAGGAGAAATAAGAAAAATTCTTGAAAATATTGATATAGTAAAATCTGGCGCCTCAACAAATGTAGCTGTAAAACCCGTGATAGATCAACTCCAGGCTATTATTCAACAAAAACTTTCATAGTATATTATTTCTCACCTAACTTTTTCTATATTGCGCATAACCATAGTTGTATATGGCTATATGCCTCCATCATTACCTTTCACAAGTGTTCTTTTGCGGAGAGAGGACAGTATCGGCATAGATAAATATTTATTAGTTTGCATGGGGAAGGCAAGTTTCAATGGATAGTCCTTATCGTTTTTCATAAGATATTCATAATAGACGCGTTTTAATGTTTTCTTAAGTTTCTCATTAGTATCAGTTTTTCCCATTTCTGTTGCTATCGTTCCGCCTACAATTACTGCGTGAGTTAATATATAAAACATAGCTGAAATCATCGATGCCGCAGTTGCGGTTTCAACATTCAATTTACCTGCCATGGATAAGCTTGTTAGAGCTGTAATTTCTGTTCCCAGTGAAACCAATGTGCTTCCAATTATTGAAATTAACTCCGTAGCTATATGAGGATCTTCAGCCATTAAATTAACATAGTTAAACATAATCAACTTCCTCGCTTGACTTTTCAATGCGGTGTCAACCAATTGCCCATATATTTTTGAGAATTGTATATCGGATATTTGAGGATTTTTCGTTTTTATATAATCTGCAATGCCAGCAAAGTTTATGAGAACTGTTTGGCTATTTGTTTCATAGTCGCCCACAAAATGAGCGAGGGCTGGCTTGGGCACTTTAGAAACAAAAAGAGATGAAGTCAAAGCCACATCTCCTCCCCGTTGCACTTCTAGTCCAGATACCTGCACATTTTTATCTTTCGGATGATATGGCTTTATCTCTAGGGGAAAACCGATAGCGAATGATTGCAACCAATTATTTGTCCCGGCAACATCGATATGTAAGTTTTTTCCGTGGGGTATAAATGCAGGATTCCATGAAATTTGGCCATATTCGACTCGTTTAGATGAAACAATATTTGATTCTCTAAAAGGTACCCAACAACTTGATCTTTGTTCCTTGCTTTCGGTATGCATACCCATCTGAATAGTATAGCATACTATAGGTCGATAATCAATTATTTATTCCAATTCTGACACTCCGAGTTGAAGGATAAATTTTTACTCAAAAGCAGTATTCTCCAGAACCAACACAAACACTCTCTCCACCTCCAATAAAATCAAAGGCAACAACTACAGCCTTAACACGAACACCTGCGATAACCTGGGCACAAGAACCTGATCCTTCACCAGCACCCTCCAAAACTCCCAATGTGTTTCAAAAAGCCGCAGACTTTCCGGTTGCACCAACTGCGGTATACTTAGGTGGTGAAGTGGTAACTACTGGAGCAACAGCTTTTGATGTGGCTGGCATAGCTGCGCTTGGGGCACTAGCACTGGGCGCTGTTGTCGTTGGAGTAGCCGTTTTTAATCACAAATAAACATCTTCTTTTAAGATTTTCTTCGCGATGATTGTGATCGAGCTCCAAGTATCTGTGATAAATAATAGGCACCTCTATATACTGCAGACAAACCACCTAATGAAACACTATGAACTACCTGTTCATCACTCATGTATCGTGTACCATTCCTATCAACCGTAATATATTTTATTGAATCATTAGGGCCCATTCCGGCCCTGATAACTCTTATTTCACTATCAAGGGATGAGGACATAAGTAATAAATAATATGCAAATGATATGTATATATTATAACAAAAAGATACACATTATAACATTTAACAAGGAGTTATGGTATACTATAAGTCATGAATCTCAAAAGCCTTATTTCCAAGATTGAACGTGTATCTGAGCTTTATTCGAAGAAATATAAGATTTCTCGAAACAAGTTGTGGTATCTTCTTAAACTCCAAGAGGAAATGGGGGAACTTACCCAAGCTTATCTTTCAATGAATGGACAAGGAAGACATAAAAACAAAACACCAACTGAGCTTAAAAACGACTTTGAAAATGAAGTGGCGGATGTGTTATGTCACGTTCTTCTCTTGGCTCAATCAGAAGGAGTTGATTTGAAGAAAGCAATTGACGCAAAATGGCTTAAACCCACCTGGGTTAAGCGGAAGACTTCTTAAGTCCTATATATATTAATCCTCCTGCAAGAGTGACAAGGCCGATAAGTGGCAACAATCCTCCAGCCTCCGGCAGTCCGCCTTTGGTGCTATTTATATCTGCTGGTTTTGCGGAACCGATGGTAAGCACAAACGAATATGTCTGATCTCCTGATCCCACAACAACATTATGGTCTGCAACGGCCAATGTACCAAGGTCATACGCCCATGATCCATCAGTAATACTTGAATGGATGGTGGTAAACTTACCATCAATGGTGACATCAATATTTGCTCCCTTACTTCCTGTGCCCTTTAATATAACCCGTTGCGGTTCATACCACCACTGATTAAACTTCTTCCCTTGAGTTGCCATACCGCCAATTTGTGTAAGCACGAGGTCGTCCGCATAGACTTGCTGAGTTATAAAAAACGAGAGTGTTAATAAGATAGCTAAGAATAAACGCATATAACCCCCAGTATGAGTTATGGAAGAATAAAAGTCAAGGTTATTGAATCCTGGTATATGATTTCTCTTTATAGAGAAATAATGAGCACAATTTCTCCACGAAGTTGTTTTTCTGCTAATTTGGTTGGAGAACCGGAAAGCACTTCTTCAAATTTTTTTGTAAGTTCTCTGCACACCGAAATAGTGGATGTGGGGATTATCTCCGAGAATATTTTCATGGTCTCACAAAATCTGTCAGGGGACTCAAATGCCACAAATACATGATCTTTTTTTTCAAAAATAGGTACTAATTTCAATTTTTCAACTAATCGTTTTATGTCATTTGGTTTTTTTGGGAGAAATCCAAGATATGTCCATGTGTGTGACGAATTACCCGCTAGTGCAAGCGCAGTCGTGATACTGGTTGGGCCGGGGATAACGGTAAAGGGAATATTGTTTTTTCTGCAGTGATGCGCAAGAAGAGCACCGGGATCCGAAATAAGAGGCATACCAGCCTCTGAGATAAGAGCAACATTTTTATCTTCGGATAGGAGTGAAAGAATATAAGGAAGTTTCTCAAATTCTCGCTCCTTATAATAGGAAACAACAATTTGCGCCGATTTTCTTGTCATGCCAAACAGGCGTTCTGCCGCAGAAATAAGTGTTTCTGCGCTGCGGGTGTCTTCAGCAAGTACTACATCCGCAGAAAGTATCGTCTTTGCTTGTCGAAGCGAAAGATCTTCAAGATTGCCAATGGGTGTCCCAACAAGATAAAGCATAGCAAAAAAAATCGAATATTATTCCCTCTTCTTTTTTAATTTTTTCTTAATCACTTCAATGAAAATGGGAAGAAGTGAAATCAAGATAACGACAAGAATGACGAACGAAAAGTTTTTCCGAACAAAAGGAATATTGCCAAAGTAATAACCGCTAAATGTTGCAATCGACACCCACAAGGCAGCGGCAAATACGCTAAATGAAATAAATCTTTTATATCCCATTTTTCCCACTCCGGCAACAAAAGGAGTAAAGGTACGAATAATGGGCATAAATCGCGCCATTATAATGGTTTTTCCCCCATATTTTTTAAAGAATAACTCCGTCTTTTTTATGTGTTCTTCATTAATCGGAATAATTGGGTGTGCAACGATTTTTCTTCCAAAGAAATGACCGATCCAGTAATTTGTAGTGTCACCAATTAACGCAGCACAAAACAAAAGGCCTACCAAAGCAAAGATATTTAGATTACCAAGAGCAGCCAATGCACCCGCCGCAAAAAGGAGGGAGTCCCCGGGAAGAAAGGGAGTAAATACAAGGCCTGTTTCCATAAAGATAATACCGAATAAAATAGCATAGGTCAACGTTCCGTACGTCGCTATTATTTGTGCTAAATGGACATCAATGTGGAGGATAAAGTCAAACAGGTATTTTAGTATTTCCATAGCTGTAATTATGCCACATGAGTAATAAAAAACAAAATTCATTTAATACTCATCAAGGCAAATCAACTCATATTGACTGCGTATCAGTTATTGTGGTACAATTGTTGGTTTCATTATTTTAAATATATTATGTTTGTTTTACATGCTCCTTTTTCACCAACGGGAGATCAACCTCAGGCAATTGAGGAACTGGTTAGTGGAGTTCAGGCAGGAAAAAAAAATCAGGTGCTCCTAGGTGTAACTGGTTCAGGAAAGACCTTTACCATAGCAAATGTTATTCAACGGTTGCAGATGCCTACATTAGTTATCTCTCACAATAAAACTTTAGCGGGGCAAATTTATCAAGAAATGAGAGAGTTTTTTCCCAAAAATGGTGTTTCATACTTTGTTTCGTACTATGATTTTTATCAACCTGAGGCATATATTCCGTCAAGCGACACCTATATAGAGAAAGAGGCACAAATCAATGAGCAAATAGATAAATTACGTCTTCAATCAACCACCAATATTCTTACACGAAATGATGTCATTGTCGTGGCCTCGGTTTCATGTATATACAATATAGGTTCTCCTCTTGATTACGGAAAATATACCTTAGATATCAAGGTGGGGGGAAGCTTTGATTTGCACTCTGTGCAGTTTCGCTTAGCTCAACTTCAATATGATCGAAGCGAATTCGATTTTAAGCGAGGTACATTTCGGCAAAGAGGCTCAAGTATAGATATTTATCCCGCATATGAAGATGTGGGATATCGTGTCACGTATGAACGGGAAAAAGTGACATCAATTGTACAATTTGATCCGCTCACCGGTAAACAATCAGATAATCGTCAAGGGCTCATTATTTTTCCTGCAAAGCACTTTATGGCGGATCCAAAAACAATTATTGAGTCCGAAAAACAAATTCGCAAAGATATGGAATTTGAAGTGGAAATGCATAAAAAAGCCGGGCACATTGTAGAGGCGCAGCGATTGAAACAACGTGTCACACATGATTTGGAGATGATAAAAGAAATAGGATATGTCAATGGTATAGAAAATTACTCACGATATTTTGATGGACGAGAGCCAGGCGATCCACCATACTCTCTTTTGCATTATTTTCGTCAAGCGTATGGTGATAAATTTCTAGTTGTTATCGATGAGTCACATATGTCTGTTTCACAAATTCGAGGAATGTTTAACGGAGATTATTCGAGAAAAAAAATGCTTATAGATTTCGGTTTTCGCCTGAAGGCAGCATATGATAATAGACCGATGAAATTTGAGGAGTTCTATAAAATTCCTCCTCATATTATCTATACATCGGCAACACCAAACGAGTGGGAAATGGAGTTGGCTAAGCAGGAAGCTCTCAAAAACGACGATAAAGACATCTCAACAAACCATGCAGGAATAGTGCAGCAGCTGGTAAGACCAACGGGTATAGTAGATCCTGAGGTTATTGTGCGCCCCTCAAAAAACGAAGTACAAGATTTAGTGATTGAAATTGAAAAACGAGTGAAGAAAGACACAAAAGGAAAAATATTAGTAACAACTCTCACAAAACGGATTGCAGAAGACCTTTCTTCCTACCTAAAAGATAAAGGAATACGTGCCACCTATTTGCACTCAGATATTGAAACATTGGAACGATCGGATATTCTGGATAGTCTGAGAAAACATGAATATGATGTGTTGATTGGAGTCAATTTACTGAGAGAGGGAATTGATTTACCAGAAGTAAGTCTTGTAGCGATTTTGGATGCTGACAAGGAAGGATTTCTCCGTTCCAAAACTGCACTCATCCAGACAATGGGAAGAGCAGCACGAAATGTAGGAGGAGAGGTGCTGATGTATGCAGACGTTGAGACAAAATCAATGAAGGAAGCAATTGAAGAAATAAAAAGGAGAAGGGAGTATCAGGTGGCATACAATAAAAAATATTCCGTTATACCAACCACCATACATAAGCCAATTCGTGAACGAATTATAGAAAAAGAGCAGGATTTAGAGATGCTAAATGAACCCATAAAAGGAAGGTATCAGGAATATATTCATAGCATAAATAAAGAAGGAATGACTCCATTTGATCGAAAAAAGACTATAAAAAGGCTCCAAAAAGAAATGAAGCGAGCAGCGGAGGACATGAATTTTGAAGCAGCAATTATGTTGAGAGAGAAGATTAAAGAATTAGTTTAATTAGAAATTTGAAATTTATAATTTTTATTCAATTTCAAATTGATTTAAAATTTTAAATTTAAAATTATAACTTGGACATACATATGGATCAAATAACTATCAAAGGCGCACGACAACATAATTTAAAAAATATTGATGTTACAATTCCCAAAAATCATCTCGTTATCATTACCGGTGTATCCGGGTCTGGAAAGTCATCCCTAGCTTTTGACACTTTGTATGCAGAAGGCCAACGACGATATGTGGAATCTCTTTCGGCATATGCGCGGCAATTTTTAGGAATAATGGAAAAGCCGGATGTAGACCTTATCGAGGGGTTATCCCCAGCCATTTCCATTGACCAAAAAAGCTCCTCTCATAACCCTCGTTCAACTGTTGGAACAATCACGGAAGTATTTGATTATTTGCGTCTCTTATTTGCCCGTGTTGGTCATCCTCATTGTCCCAACTGTCATATCGAAATCTCAAAATTAAGTCTCGATGAGATTGTTGATCGCATCATAAAATGTTCGCTCGTTGAGGTGGCCACAGACAAGTCTGTGCCTCATACATTTATGCTTCTTTCTCCTGTAGTTCGTCAAAAAAAAGGTGAGTTTAAGGATCTCTTCGATAATATTCGTACAAAAGGGTATTCAAAAGTATTTGTAGATAAAAAAGAATTTGATCTACAGCAGAAAGATATACCATTGCTAAAAACAAACAAGCATTCTATTGAAGTTATCACCGAGTCGTTTAATCTCACACAAAAAGAGGTGAAGGATGAAATATACTTATCAAATTTGCGTTCTCGTATTACCGCAAGCACTGAGCAAGCGTTAGCTCTCTCAGATGGACTCATTATATTAAGAGGAAATGAGGATATACTATTTTCTGAGAATTTATCCTGCCCAAAATGCAATCTTTCTCTTCCGTCAATTGAGCCCCGTATGTTTTCGTTCAATTCTCCACTTGGAGCTTGTGAGAAGTGTAAGGGATTGGGAACCGTATATAAAATTGATCCGGAACAAATTATCAACAAAAAACTAAGCATAAATGAAGGGGGGATCTTGCCATTTAATAAAGTATATTTCCAGGACACGTGGTATATACGCCTTCTCAAACAGGTCTGTGAAGAAGAGGGAATTGATATGAATATGCCACTTGGTACGATTGATGAAAAACTAATGAAAATCCTTCTCAATGGGACAGAGACTGTTTATCGTGTGGTGGGAAATAATAGATTTGGAAAAGAAACCGCAATATATGAAAAATTTCTCGGGCTTGTTCCAGAATTTGAAAGACGTTTTTTTGAATCTCAAACAGGCAGCGATGAAATCGAGGTTGGACGTTATATGCGTGAAGAGCAGTGTGACCGATGTCGTGGACGTCGACTCAAACCAGAGGTGTTAGCTGTGACAATTGACGGAAAAAACATTATGGATATATGTGATGAATCAATACAACGTATTCACCCCTACATCTCAAATGAATTACCCGAGAAACTGAACAGATACGAGAAAGAGGTGGGCACAATGATATTAAGAGAAATAGGTACGCGCGTTACGTTTCTTTCAAACGTAGGTCTTGCCTATCTCACCCTCAACAGAGCAGCACGTACACTTTCTGGTGGAGAATTACAACGTATTCGACTTGCCTCTCAAATTGGAAGCGGCCTTACCGGAGTTTTGTATGTACTGGATGAGCCATCAATAGGTCTGCATCCACGAGATGTTAATGCACTCATTCAAACATTAAAACATTTACGGGATATTGGAAATACCGTTGTTGTTGTTGAACATGACAAAGAAACAATAAAAAATGCAGATTACCTTATCGAACTCGGGCCAAAAGCAGGGAAGGAAGGCGGCCATTTAGTAGCTGCAGGAACGCTGCCTGAGATTGAAAAGGAAAGTAAATCTCTTACTGGAGCGTATCTCTTTGGTATAAAACAGATTCCCATTACCAAACGAAAACTTGTTACAGAAAAAGGATGGATAGAACTCCACGGAGCGACGCAATTTAATTTAAAAAATGTTGATTTAAAACTTCCCCTTGGAAACATGATTGCAATTACCGGTGTCTCTGGATCCGGTAAATCTACACTTGTTACCGAAACATTATATCCGGCACTCAAATATCACATAGATGGCTACTATCAGGAAACAATGGGGGACTTTACCCGTCTTGTCGGACAACACAATATTGAACGTGTTTATTTGGTAGATCAGTCCCCCATCGGCAGAACGCCCAGATCAAACCCTGCGACATACACGGGGATGTTTGATGAAATACGGGAAATTTATGCGGAAACACTTGAAGCCAGAGCGCGTGGATTTAAAAAGGGAAGATTTAGTTTTAATATGAAAGGGGGACGATGCGAAAAGTGCCAAGGAGCCGGAGTTATTAAAATCCAGATGCAATTCCTTCCTGATGTTTATGTTACCTGTGATGTATGTGAAGGTCATAGATACAACAAGGAAACGCTTGAAGTCAAATTTAAAGGAAAAACAATATACGAAGTTTTAAATATGACGGTGGTGGAAGCGGCAGATTTCTTCAAAAACCATATTCATATTTACCAGAAATTGACATTCCTCAAAAATGTGGGCTTAGGCTATGTATCGCTTGGGCAACCAGCCCCCACCTTTTCTGGAGGGGAGGCACAGCGGATAAAACTTGCACACGAACTATCAAGGAGGGATACAGGTAAAACACTTTACATTTTGGATGAGCCAACCACCGGTCTTCACATGTTTGATACCGAAAAATTACTTCACACCTTACATCAACTCGTGGATGGTGGGAATACCGTTGTGATCATCGAACATAACAGCGACATCATAAACAACTGTCAATATATAGTTGACATGGGGCCTGAGGGGGGAGACGGAGGAGGACAAGTGCTCTATCAGGGCCCTCTTCATGGTATTATGAAAGTTAAGGGATCCTATACGGCTCAGTATTTAAAATAAGAAACATTCATGAAGATAGATAAAATAGTTCGCATATTTGCATATTCAATTGTTTATCTTTGTGCATTTTTCTTTTACTTAGTGTGTGTTCCTCAGGTTCATGCTGCGAATTTTAAAACATCCTACAACATCGAATACTTTATTTCAGATACCGATCCACAAAATTTTACGAAGACTTCCTATACTATCGCTCTTACCAACCTACAACCGGATTTAATTATAAAAAAATTTACACTTCTATTTCCACGGTCATTTGGAATAGGAAGCATTATAGCTAAAGATGATCGGGGAAGTATTACTCCGGTGGTTGTTGAAAAGGATCGTACCATCGAGGTATCTTTTGATTTAAACGATCCTACTCCCGGATTGAACGAGGTAAATACACTCTATTTAGATTTTCTTCAAAAAAATATTTTTCGTTCAAAAGGTTCCATCTGGGAAGTGCTTATTCCCACACTTGAAAGCAAAGATAATGACACACATACAATTACAATCTATTTACCTCCAGGAAAGCACAAAAAATTGTCTCTCGCAAAACCAACCCCAGACTCAGTAACCTTTGATAAAGTTGTATGGAACAACAACACCGGAAGATCCATTTATGCCGTTTTTGGTGAGGAACAACGATATAATCTTGATCTTACTTATCACATTACAAATCCGAATATTTATAAGGTTTATACCGATATTGCATTTCCTCCTGACACTCTCTATCAAAAAGTGGTTGTAGGCTCAATTATTCCGTCGCCCGTATCGGTGTACACTGACAGTGATGGCAATTATATGGCACGATATAATCTAAATGCACATGAAGAAAAACAAATTGAATTTAAAGGAATTGCGGAAATATTTGCGACTCCCCGCAGTGAGTATAAGCAGTATGTCCAAAAGCAATTTGAAGAAGAACAGCGATTTTTGTTTAACTCTCAACCACTCTGGAAGCTTGATAATGAAACGCCTGTTACAAGTAACAATATAGAGGATCATTTTGATTACGTATTACAAACTCTCTCATATAATTTTAATAGGGTGATAAAAGGAAATTCGCGCATGGGTGCTGCGCAGGCTCTTCGCTATGCAGATCAAGCAGTGTGTACAGAATATTCTGATCTTCTTATAGCATCCTCACGACAGCGAGGGTTATATGTACGAGAAGTACAAGGATTTGCGTTCGCAAATGAACAAGAATTGCGTCCTGTGTCACAAGAGTCAGATATCCTCCATTCATGGGTCGAATATTACGATATGAAAAAAAACATCTGGGTTCCAATAGACCCCACATGGCAAGACACTTCAGGTATAGACTATTTCAATTCGTTTGATTTTAATCATATCGTTTTTGCGCTCCATGGAAAAAGGGCAGATTATCCTTATCCAGCGGGAAGTTACAAATCAGGTCCAGGTGGAAGAGATATTGTAATAGAACCAACAACAAACATACTTGTAGAAAATAAAAAAATATCTGCCACAATGTCGTCATTTCCACTTCCTGATGGAGGTGATTCTTTTTCTGTAGATCTTTCAATACAAAATAGCGGCAATGTTAACTTGTGGGACGTACCTTTATCCATTAGTGCCCAAAATGCAAACATATCAGTGCCGTCCATAAATATTTCCCATCTTCTTCCTGGCGAAGTAAAAAAGATTGCGATAAATTTTAGACCAAAATCATCATTTTTGTATCAGGATGTTACGTTTGATATTTCATATAATAATGCTTCCTTAATCAATAAAAAGATTCCTGTGCCAACAATCCTCACTTCTTTCAGGGGATATATTATTCCCGGGGTTTGTATTTTTTTCGGGTTGCTTCTTATAGGCATACTTTTAAGACCAAGAAATGATAACTGAAAAAATCATAAATACATTGCCACACACTATTGGAATATACCTTTTTAAAAAAGGTGATGAATATGTTTATATCGGTAAATCTCTTTCTATTCGGGAACGCGTGCATAATCATTTTGAAAAAGCTCTCTATGACCCAAAAGAAAAAGCAATCATTGAGAATAGTGACAGAATAGATCACGTCATATGCTCATCTGAACTTCACGCACTCGTACTTGAGTCCCATCTTATTCAAAAATATCACCCGCCTTATAATGTGATTTGGAAAGACGATAAGAGTTATTTGTATATAAAAATACCTCTTAAAGATGCTTTCCCTCGTATTTCACTTGTACGAAGGGAGCAGGATGGCATATCTCTTTATTTTGGGCCGTTTTCCTCAACAAAAGATGTTCGTTTTCTTCTGAGGGCCATTCGCAGAATAATCCCATTTTGTACACAGAAACAACCGATAAAGAAACCATGTTTTTATTCTAAAATTGGGCTTTGTAATCCCTGTCCAGGTGGCGAACACTCCATCCAGATACAAAATATATATAGAACACACATAAAAAAAATTATTGATCTCCTTGAAGGAAAAACAAAAACCCTTCTTGATGATTTGAATAAAATGATCATTCGTGAAGCAAAACAAGAACATTATGAACAGGCACTTGAGCTGCGAAATAGACTTCTTCACCTTGAGCAGCTTATTCATCTTCGGTCATTTGAACAATTTGAGTATAGTAATGCTTATGATCCCGAAAAAGCACTTCAAAAGTTGTTCTCTCTTCTCAAATCTGCATCGTTACTGCCAGAAAGCCTCTCCCGTATTGAATGCTATGATATTAGTAACCTGATGCAAAAAGATGCTACTGCATCGATGGTCGTGGCAACAAACGGCATCCTCGACAAAGCAGAATATAAAAGATTTAAGATACAAGAGACAGGAGTGTCAGATTTTAAAATGTTATCAGAAGCACTCACTCGTAGAATGAGTAATGATTGGAAAAAACCAAATCTTATCATAATAGATGGAGGAGCTCCACAAGTAGCAACCATACGTGGGGTTCTTAATCAATTACATGTTAAAATACCGCTTATTGGTATTGCAAAACACCCAGATAGAATTGTGGTTGATGCAAAAGGGGAGATCAAAACATATAAATTTTCTCTTCACAATGAAGGATTTAAGCTCATACAACAGCTGAGAGACGAGTCACATCGATTCGCAAAGAAATATCATAAATATTTGAGAGGAAAGAAGTTTTCGCGTACTGATTTGTTACAATAAACTGTATGAAACGGATAATTCGCATATTTATTTTTTCTTGTTTTGCACTATTTCTTACCTCATATTGGAATAGAGGATTTCAATTACCACTAACGGCTTTAGATTTTGTTAAAGCTGGAATCTGCCTCACCATTTTATTTGTTATTGTTCGCCCGCTCATGAAAATTGTTTTTTTGCCGTTTAATATTGTCACTTTTGGCCTTTTTTCATTTTTTCTCTATGTATTTTTTCTTCATGTTTTATCAAGTTGGTATGGATTATTTTCCATCAGACCTTGGCAGTTTAATGGTATTCATATGAGTATTCTTAGTATTCCAAGATCAAATATAAGTTATGTAGCAAATTTGGTTTTGTCTTCTTTCTCATTATCGAGTATAATTAACCTGTTGGATCAAGTTACGTAAATTGATTTAAAAAAATACTTTATTTATGAAAAATGTTCTTTTGGTAGCAAATATCCTTGTAGCAATCGCAATCACGGGCCTTATTCTCTTGCAGGGGAAAGGTGCCGGTTTAGGGAGTGCATGGGGCGGAGGAGGAGAGATGTTTCAAACCAGACGCGGTATTGAAAAAGTCACTCTCAGAATCACAGTTGTGTTAATTGTATTATTTTTTGTTTTGTCACTCATCAGTTTCCTCTTAAAGTAAAGCAATGGCAATCGGATTTAAAAATCTCCGATATTATTATTGGCTCGCTCTTGAGTTTGTTCGTAAACATAACAAACTTATCTTTCTCAGCTTCCTTATCTCAGTCATTACGGCGGTAAGCATCGTAACCATTTCACCCTATATTTCATCCACTCTTATTCGTCATAAAAAAATTGTTGGCATGGTGGGAACGTATAATGCGCAATCTTTTGACAAATTGCCGGACGAGATTCTTACAAAAATTTCCAGCAGTCTTACTTCAGTAAACGAAAAAGGAATAGTTCTTCCCCTTTTGGCAACAACGTGGGAGCATTCATCCGATGAAAAAACCTATACATTTACTATAAGGCGCAATGTCCTTTTAAATAATGGAAGGATGTTTAATGCACATAATGTTTCTTTTTCATTTCAGGATGTTACTCAAAAGGTTGTAGATGACTATACGCTTCAATTTACGCTTCGCCAACCACTTGCAATATTTCCGCTTTATCTTACTAAACCGGTTATTGTGTATCCCTATATTGGTGTTGCAGGGCTCTATTCAGTAGAAAAAGTAAAAGTAAAAAATAATAATATTCAGGAAGTCGTATTAAGTCCCAATCGGAAGGATGTGGAACCAATTACTTACGTCTTTTTTTCCACAGAAGGAGACATGATCACTGCTTATAAACGAGCAAAAATCAATGAAATGTCCATCACCAATAGAACATTGGCAAATGCTTTTCTGTCTTGGAACAATTCAACAGTATCTAAAAACGTAAATTATGACAAGCTTCTCACTCTATTTTATAATGCCAATAATCCTCTTCTCAAAGAGAAAGATTTTAGAAATGCGGTGGAATCATCCATTGTTTATGAGAACTTCAAAGATATTGGGGAGCTTGTTTCTTCTCCTATACCTCCCATTTCCTGGGCATATAATAGGAGCCTGAAAAATAGGGAGACAGATATTGAATTTGCAAAAAAAACATTTAAACGAATGATTACAGCAAGTGATTCAGCTAAATTTACCTTTTTAACCTACTACGATTATTTGGATATGGCAGATACGATTTCAAGCAATCTGAAAGATGCCGGTCTTCCCATTGATGTTACTTTTTCATCAAATTCCACACAACCGGAATTCGATTTTATGCTTGCTTATCTTACTATTCCCCAGGATCCTGATCAGTATTACTATTGGCATTCAACCCAAAGCCTTGCAAAATTGATCGGTTACAAGAATTTAAAAGTTGACAAGCTTCTTGAAACCGGGAGATCTACCTATAAAATTGCAGACAGAAAAGTGTCTTACATCGATATGCAAAAAACACTGAGCGATGACCCTCCAGCATTGTTTCTTTTTTACCCATATAGCTATACAGTGAAGAGAAAGTGAGATATAATAAACGAAGCATAAATGAGAAGTTGTGCGCTTGCCGGGATGGCGAAATGCTCAACTCGCAGTTTGCGAGAGCATCGAGCAAATACTGCGAGTTAGTCCCCGAAGGGGGGCATACAACAGCTCGTAGAAGGCAGTAGTGATGGAGGTTTGCCGGGATGGCGAAATGGCATACGCTCAGGACTTAAAATCCTGCGACCGCAAGGTCATGAGGGTCCGACTCCCTCTCCCGGCACACGGTTTTTCTGATATAATTACTATCAGAAATTCAAATTCCAAATTCAATTATTTAGTTTTGATTTGGAGCTTGAATTTGTTTTTTTTGTAGTCGGGGTGGCGAAATTGGTAGACGCGCTACCTTGAGGAGGTAGTTCCCGTAAGGGATTGGAGGTTCAAGTCCTCTCCCCGACACCAAGAGACAGCTCAACTTGTCGTTGGCTGTAACTTTATAGAAAAATGTTAGCCTGGATAGCTCAGCGGTAGAGCAGCTGTTTTGTAAACAGCAGGTCCGCGGTCCAAATCCGCGTCCAGGCTCCATACTCCACTCCTGGAACACCCCCCCTCATGTATAATAGATAACAGGATTATTAGACCTGGTAGCTCAATTGGATAGAGCAACTCCCTTCTAAGGAGTAGGTTATGTGTTCAAATCACATCGGGAGCACACAAAAACAATTTATATCTGTCTAAGCGCGGAAAATCCGAAGACACGTATCACCTCATCTATTGTGCTGATGCCTTGCTGAACTTTATCAAGCGCCGCTGTACGTAACTTTTTGTTCTGCTTTTTCTTTATTAACTCACT
>JAZDOY010000021.1:0-23126 GCA_043798165.1 bacterium
TAATTGATGTGAAGGAGCAAGTACCGGCATCCATATGTCAAATTGAGCAGTATTAAAGTCCGGTCTGCGCATAATACAAATTCTGATTCCATCTTTCTTACTGGGCCTTGCTTGAATTGATTTTGTATAAAGTGCCATATATGATTCTATAAGTTTATATTAAAATGAGAATCATTAATGTGAATAATAAATGAAAAAAACAAATTTTGCAAAAATTACTAGTGATATTGTATATACAGGTGAATTTTTTAAGATAAGAAAAGATCGATATAAGAATAACAATTTGCTGATAGAGAAAGATTTTATTGAGACTACGGAGGGTGTATTAATACTCCCCATTGATAAAAACGATAATATAATCCTCATTAAGCAGTTCAGACCCAATATTGGTACTATTTATGAGGTCCCCGCCGGAGCAATCAAGAGAGACGAAACACCTCTTCAAGCTGCAAAAAGGGAGTTAAAAGAAGAAGCTGGTTTTATTGCTCACAAATGGAAGCTGGTTAGCAAACATCTAAATAGTGTGTATGAAATTGGATTTAACTATTATTTTATTGCCACTGAACTAACGGAAACAAAAACCAATCCTGATAGTGATGAAAATATTGACAGCATAATTAAGGTTTCTCCTCAAAAAGCCATGCAAATGATAAGAAACAATCAAATTCCCTGCTTAAGGTCAAAAGGAATCATTTGGAATTATTTAGTATATAAAAACATTAACAACTAATAGCTTATTTCGAGGCTAACTTTTGTGAAGCTCCAGGCGAAAGCAGAAACCGTGGGTCGTTATGGGAACTTTTTTATGCCTATACAATATGTATTTACATTGAATGGATGGAAAGATGGATTAAGTATATATATTTAATTGTTATACTTTGAATGTGCAAAAAATAGAACAAGAAAGCATTAAACAATTTGATCTATGGGCTAAATTTCACCAAATATTCTCTCCTCCTTTTTATTTCTTGAACAAAAGAATCGCAAAAATAGTTAATCCCTTAAAAAATACCTCTGTATTGGATATTGGTTGTGGATGGGGACTATTGTTAAAAGAGCTACTTCTAATGAATAGAGGATTGAAACTGTATGGTATTGATATTTCGCCAAAAATGGTTAGTGTCGCAAAACTAAAATTTAGTAGTGCAGATACTGTGGAAATTCTTGAGGGCTCTGCAGATAAACTACCTTATGAAAACAGGTCGTTTGAATATGTAACTTGTATTTTGTCATTTCACCATCATCCTAACAGTTTCAATTCTCTAAAAGAAATGTTTAGGGTTTTAAAACCAGGAGGCAAATTGTTTTTACTTGATCCATTCACCAACGGATTTATAGCTAAATTTATGATATTTGTTAGTGCTATTGTTTTCCAGGAAAAGGACGTTCATATCTATACAAAAGAAAATATGCTGAGAATGTTTGAAGAAGTGGGTTTTACTAATATTCAACAACAGGTATGCACTTTTTACCATCAATTAATTATTGGAGAAAAGAAACTACAATAATAGAAATCGAAGAACAAAAAATAAATCTACTAAAACAACGTAAATTTATACCGAATATGTGGGGTTAATTTGCGGGGCGCTCGTCTCCAGAACAACCTACTTTCTTACAGATAGACGATTGTATCAAGCCTTTTCTTAGTTGATTTAATACCGAATGTGGTAAAATACAACTTGATATGAGTGGAATTGAAGGCGGAAGACCAAACGTAGCTATTTTTACTCAAGAGAATGATAACCGGTTTTATACAGAGCCGGCTGTTAATCGCGTATTTTCAGCTGCTTCCGATATTATTCGAAATAAAACTATCGGAAGAGTTCCCCATTTAGGTGCAGGTATACTTGCCTCTGAGGCAAGGGCTCAGGGATGGGACGTTAGTTATCTTGATTTTGACCCAAATAAAGTTGTTGCCGAAGCTGAAAAATACTCCTTAATATTCCTCTCAGCTTTAGACATATCAGTTGATCGAGTTAATTCAATCTTAGATTCTAATCCGAATTTAGATGGTAAAGTAGTAGTTGGTGGTCAGGGAATCAGCCCTATTGCTAACGAGTTTGCATCAAAACATCCCGATACAGGTGTTGTTGAAGGTCGAGGGGAGGGCGTTTGTAAAACAGTACTAAACGATTTTAGTCAACAGGGTTATGTAAAAGGTCTTTATCGCCGCAAATATCCTTTATCATTAGCTGATGCAGACAAGGAACCATATATGGATCCAGAGTTTACTTTTAGAAATGATGTAAAGTTTAAAGACTCGATAGTTAAACCATTAGAATTGTCAACTGGTTGCACACAGGCTTGTTCTATGTGTCCGGTCGGCGGGGAAAAGGTAACTGTAAAACCTCTTAGTACAATCAAGACAGAAATTGACATGATGAGATTAAGGCCTCAGGATATTTTACTTTTTGTTGACCATAATTTACTCAATGCCAATCGAAATTATTTATTGCAACTATTTACTTATATAAATGAAAGAGGAATTCGGTGGACAGGTGAAGGTACAATCTCTCAAATAATAAAGGATGATCAACTCTTAAGAGTTATGGCTAAAAACTCCTTGTCAATTCTTTCTGGACTCGAAACTATTGATGAGGGTCTCACGGGTTCACAGGTAAAAGATAGGCTCAGGGTAGATTTTGCACATGTAAATAAAGTGCTGCGAAGTGTAGGTTTTCCTGTTACCTGGAGTATGGTGTTTCCCTTAGATTCTCATTCTCCCGAATCATTTCTTCAAACAGCTAAATTCATCTGGGATCATAAAATAGATGTTAACATGCATCTTCTGCAACCTCGTTTAGGAAGTGAACTGTATGATACTGTTACCAAAGAAGATCGCTGGATAGATACTGATAGCAGAATGCGTGATGGTGTACATTTGGTTTATCAACAAAAGAAGATGAGTAGAGAAGAGGCAATAGCTGGCTATGTGTGGCTCAAGGGTAAGATTACATCGCCTGCCTGGCTCTATCGTAAGTTTGTAGCCAATATGAAAGAACTCGGCCCACGTAAAGCAGTTACCCTTTTAGGGTTAGCTATTAGTACAGATGGTCTAATGGCTTCAAGAATACGACAAGTATACCCAGAACTGCATACCTTACTAGATGATTATGAAGCGCGCTGGCAACAAATGATTGGATAGAATTCTAGGAAGTGTATTGAGAGCTTTTTCTAACTTTTAATAATGATTTAGTTTGTTAATACATTACATCAATTACTTTAAAAAAGTGACCTATTTTTTAGGTTGGTTATGTAAGGAGTGAATATTCCAATATAAATTTAAAAGTCCACGAGGCAGGGTAGATATTCTATTAGCTATAGACCAATTAATGTCATTATTAAGATAGGATTCAGTGTTAGACCACCACGCAACAGGGTTCCTCCCAACTGTAATTCCTATTAGTTCATTTGCTATCTCAGCAATATAAGCATTGGCTTGTTTATGATTAGGGGCAAAAAAATTGATAATTGCGTTTACGCTCGTACTAGTAACGCTAGTGTTGTATTTCCCTACCTGAAGCGATCTTGCTGCAACAATCATTGAGCCTAACGAAAAAATAGCAAGCCCAAGTAATCCAATAGGAACTATATTTGGATTTTCTTTTAACTCTTCGTAGAGCAAAGGAGTGGCAATTGCCTCCAGTGCAAATCCAGGAATTTTTGCAATTTGACTTTTCCCTATAGTTTTTAACATAGGCCATACCATATCTTTTTCTGGAAGTGTCGATCTCAGCCTTATTTTTAAATTAGTAAATCTGCTTTTCTCTGACATAGAGCATTATTATAAACCTAACAGCAATTAAAAAAGGCATGCTTTACTTTATGAAGTATTGATATTTATCAAAGCCATTAAACGTAAAAAAAAATTACTACGTAATATAATAGAAATCAGCCATAATATAAACTTTTAATAAATCTTGCACAATCGCATATATCATTTAACTTTGAATTTATTTCCATAGTTATAAAACTATTATATTTTTCTTTTTTTATAATGCGGAGAAATTTTTCTAAAGGAAGCTCGCCTTGACCTAACGGTAAATGTGAATAAATTTGGGGAATCACATTTTTGTTTATCCACGTATTTTTATAATCACTAATATGGATATTAATAATTCTTTCCTTATTTGAAAGATAAAATTCAACTATATCCCCTCCTGCTTGACCCATGTGTGTTGTATCAAATGTTATATACAGCCCAGTATCACTTATAGTTTGAGAAAACTCTTTTGCATCATGTGTAAAAGTTTTAGAACCGAAACAGAATCTTGACATATTTTCTATGCCAAACTTAATCTTGTATTGTTTTTGTAGGATTTTAAGACTATTTATAAAACTCTTATCTTTTAGGCTATTTCCTAAAGTTGTTGAATGAAGTACTATGACCGATGATGAGAAATAATCCGCAAATCTACACAACTTTTCAACTTCTTTGAGGGAAAAGGGTTTTTTATTACTTAAAGACTGATGAATACTTAGAACTGGAAAACGATACTTATCTAAGATTTTTCTAACTTTGCAGATATCATTATCTGAAGTATGTTTGGGAATTAATAGCTCAAGTCCATCAACACCTGCTTGTTTTAATGAACTAAAGATAAAATCTAAGCTTAGGGAACGAAAAAACTTCGTTTTTTTATCAAATATCTGAATTATTTTTTCAAAATTAGTTTGAGGAATAGGTACTAAATCAGAAACTGAAATCCATGTCGCTATTTTCATAAAGTCTATTATATCTGACTTACTTTTTAATAGTTACCTACATTCAAATCTGTAGCTTGCAAATCTTATTATCTTGGTTTTTGAGCAATTATAAAAGTTGGTTTGTAATAAAAAGGAACATCTCTGTTGCCTCGGGTTAAATCAACAATCTGATCATATTTTGTATTTGTTTGATTGGTAATTATAAACCCCTCATCTTCTACCGCTTTCTTTACTCCTTTAAAACTTGTTGGTTGATAAATTCCTGTGGTTTTCTTTCCCCGTGGGACAAGCTCATGAAATCCCCGGAGAGATGAGTATTATTCCGCCCGATCAATGCGAAGAGTGGCTTGAACAGGTAAAGAATTACAAAGTGACAGCGGGATTCTTTCACACCGAGGGAGCACAAGCAGGCTTCCCGTGGGAACTTTCCACAAAAGAAAAATGCTATAGCCAGCCTTACATTGAAACATTGGGCACACAGTCTGTATGTATTTTAGAAATAGAAAAATGAACCTATTATATTTATCCTGCCACAGCATTTTAGAGTATGACGAGTTGCGTATTTTTAATGAGTTAGGAATTGACGTATTTTCCCATGGAGCATATCATAACCCACAAAATATTGATGATAAAAAGCGGCCACCTCTTGATTTGCCTTTCCATAAGCAGTTTTCTGACAATACCCTACTGTATCCAAAAGAAAATCTTGATCCTGCGGTAGTTGAGTGGGCCGACACTGTTATTTGTATGCATGTCTCTGACTGGCTTATTAACAACTGGAAAAAGCTTAAAGGAAAGCGAATAATCTTGCGAACAATAGGACAAAACACTATTGAGGATGAAAGCAAAGCAAAATGGATGAGACGGGAAGGGCTTGAGATAGTACGATGTTCTCCCCGCGAAAAAACAATCCCCGGATATTTGGAATCGGACGATATGATTCGCTTTGCGAAAAAGCCTGAAGAGTTTGGTCCCTGGACGGGACAGAAAATGCAGGTGATCACTGTTGCCCAATCATTTATGCAACGGGATTTTAGTTGCAATTATTCCATCTTTGAAAAGGCCACATTAAATTATCCAAGAAAAGTATTTGGTCCCCACAATGAAGGACTGGGCGATACATACGGGGGCTGCCCTAATTATGCAGATTTACGTGAAGAACTAGCGGGAGCGTTCCTGTATTTTTACACAGGAACGTACCCCGCAAGCTATACCCTCAATTTTATCGAGGCCGCAATGACAGGTCTTCCCATGGTAGCTCTTGGTGACTTCCTCGGAAACGGGACAGATTTTGCAGCTCAACAAACATATGAGGTGGCGGAGTTGCTGAATAAGTATGATGCAGGGTTAACCGGCAACACAGTTGCGGAACTTCGAGCTGGGGTGGATGTCCTTTTTAGTCAACCAGATTTACGAAAGAAGTTTTCTAAGAATATCAGAGAAATGGCTATTGAAAACTTTGGCTTTAGCAAAATAAAGGAGCAATGGAAACAATTTTTACGTGTTTAAACCTATTACAATTTTTCAGAAATTCGTATGAATGACTCTCCGCAATCAATCAAACCAGATGTGGTGATGGTGTGGCCTTCGGGATGTGATTATCCATTGTGCCGGTGGCAACTTGAGACATATAAGTCATACTTCGAAAGAATCATTATAACAACATACGATCACGGACAACCTGATATGAGAGAGTTTCTCAAGCAAGCTATGCCAAAAGTTATATTTAAGGATGCGGGAGGCGATTCGGAAAGTTGGAGAGAGAGATGCACCCTTCTTGCTCTTTCTGAAAGCAGGTCTGAGTGGGTTCTTTTTACTGAACAGGATTTTATGTGGAAAGATGATCATTTTCTTCACAAAGTATTTGAGGAAGCAAAAATACATGACGTGATTGGCATTCGACAAGGTACCCGTCTTCATCCGGCTTTTCTTCTCGTGAAAAAAAGCATTTTGAATCAAACAAAAAAAGACTTTTCAGTGAATGGAGATGGGAAAGATCATTTTTGGAATGTAAGCCAGGAGTTATTGAAAATAGGGAACTTCAAAGACATTCGAGATATGGGACTGTATGAAGGGACGGATTGGTACCACTTTTCAAGTTTAACTTGGAATTTATTTCGCATAAAAGACGGAGATGTTTTGGAGTTTCACGAAGTTGCAGAGTTCTTAATATATAACAATCTTTCCCGAACAAAGCGAGTTATACAGGATGCTCGATGGATCGCATTTACTTATTATGCCGAAACGCTGCTGACACGGTTTGGCAAATTTATGAACTACTAACTATGTATCAAAAAACATATCAAGGATACCCTGCCCCAAACGGCATTTGGAGAGACTTTTTCTTTCGGGAAAATACAAACGATGAAAATACGGTACAAGCGGTTTTCAAAGAAGATGAGTACCATTTAGCATCTTTACCTGTACGAGATAATGGAGTGATTATTGACATTGGGGGGCATATCGGGACCTTTTCAGTGCTGGCGGCAACTTTGTTTCCTACAGCAAAAGTGTATGCCTATGAACCGGCTGCAGAAAACTATGAATTATTCCAAGAAACAATAAAAAGAAATAAGCTAGAGAAACAAATACAAGTAAACTTGAAAGCAGTGTGGGGAAAAGCAGAACAAGTAATCACTATATATTTTGGAGATGAAACCGCCTTTGGAATGCAGCATCGGTTTAACTGTTCGCACTTTCAAGGATGGGGAAAAACAGATGTAGACAAGAAGTTCGATATAGAAACGGAGTCGCTCCACTCAATCCTTACTAAAAACAAGATTGACAAAGTGGACATTTTGAAGATTGACTGCGAAGGGTCCGAATATGAAATCTTCAAGAAATCCTCCAAAAAAGATCTGCAAAAAATAGATTATATTATCGGTGAGTACCACAACACACAAAAGCCGCCTTTGCTGGATCCGCGAAAGGAACTACTCAATTGCCTGCAGGGATTATTTGAGGATATTTCAGAAAAGCCCCTAGTTGATATTGTTATGCCAAAGTTATTACCCGATATTCCCTATCATGGGGATTTTATCTTTAGGAGAAAAATATAATACGTATGGAAATAAACAATAGACCATTAGTATTTACAGAATGGCATCATGGGGGATTATTCCACTCGATGGCCATGCTATTTGAGGACCGGCTAGGAGGCACTCTTGTTGGACCAGTGGGGTATGAATGGGCATCTGAGGGAATATGGAAACTGTCGAAACTCCCCGAAACAATCAAACAATACTTAAATCCTGATGTTTGCATCAATGGATCTGACGGCTTTCATTACTGGCTTGATAAAGCAGAGGCATATCCACAAAAAAGGATGACATTTGAAGAGTTTAAAAACACCAAGTTTGATATTATCCTCTGTACCCTGCAGGAGCATGAATACACCTTTCGAGACCTCTGGCAAAAATATCAGCCGCAGGCAAAATATATTCGTCTTTGTGGAAATGTGGGAGAACAAGTAAACTGGGATAATTTCAATAATTTTATCGACACAACAAAGTTATATAGACCTCCCACTTCATGTAATACGGTAACTATTCATCAAGAATTCCCGGCTGAACAATTCTTTTATACGGATCCAGTAAACCACCAAAGAATCAGCAACTTTATGAATAATCTTCGTGAAGCAGAAGCACTCCCTATTTGGGAAACGATGAAAACAAAACTCCTTGACTTTTCTTTCAAAATGCACGGATCGTTGGGGGATGATGGGATAATCAATGGGCTTCCTCAACTAGCTCAAGCAATGCGGGACAGTGCCTTTATATTCCAAGTAAAACACCAAGGGGAAGGCTTCGGCCATGTTATCCATAATGCATACGCAGTGGGGCGACCCGTTATAGCACTCAAAGAATTTTATGTAGGAAAATGGGCTGAACACTTTCTTATTGATGACTACTCAGCTATCCTTATTGATGACAAAGATTGGGATATGCTCATTAAAAAAATACGGTACTGGTCTATTCCTGAAAATCACAAAAGAATGTGTCGAAATGCACGAAGGCTTTTTGAAAAGTACGTAAACTTTGATGACGACGAAAAAAAATTTAGAGCGTTTATGAAAATGCTGAAATGATTGGTACCAGATTCTATATACAATTTATTTTTTTGTAAAAACATTCAGGTAAAAAACTCTTGTTTGAATTGATCTAGATTACTATCTTCAATTATTACACCATTTCTTTTGACTGCATATGAGGCCAATCTTGAACCCATTTTTCCACACAAATCTAAAGAAAGGTTTTGGATATAACCGAAAAGAAATCCCAGTGAAAAGGCATCCCCTGCGCCGGTAGTTTCTGGTTCATCAACTAGGGAGGGAGGTATTAATATTCGTTCTTGTTTGTCTTTCTTTCTATAAAATATTTCCGCTCCTTTATCGCCAAGTGTGGTAACAATAATTTTAGGACCAAGATCAATAATGTCGTTTGGTTCAACAACATCAAATTTGCATTTTACTACTTGCCATTCATCTTCGTTTAGGAATAATATTGTCGAGCTCCTCAATGCTGTTATATTTAAATTATCTGCATTCACAGTGATGAGAGGACCTGGGGTGTATGTTATTATTCCCTTTGTCTTTTTTTCTACTACTTTTTTAACTAATTCGGGATGAGGGCTTGCCAAATGGACAATTTCGTATGAATTTAATCCATTCTCATTTAATGACACCGAAGGAACATGCTTAGAAATTCCACTGTCGTCCCAACCTGAAATATTATCGTTTAATAAGTTATTAACGGGTAAGTTGGTATCTGTATACGCTAAGGACTGAGATGAGTCAACTCCCAGTTCAGAAAGATATTTTAGATATCTCTTACTTCTTGTATCGTCGCCAAATAATGCAAGAAGACCTGTATCAATTCCTATTCTTTTTCCGTTAATTGCAATGCCAGCAGCTGCCCCTCCTAAATATTCAGAGCCAGCAATTTTATCAACTGCAGCATAACCTACAGCCAAAACCTCTCTCATATTGATGTGTAATTTACGATAAAAAATCTATTAGTTTGATAGTGGCTTATCCAGTACCATTTAGCTTTAAATCTTTTTCTGCTATGTGATGACCTAAATTATTCGCTTTTGATCTTAAATCGCATGCAATAATTTCATTATCTGGAGAGATATGTATTTCAACTGGCTCCACTTGGATACCTGCTGATTCTATACCTTGTATTTTTGCAGGATTATTGGTGAGTAGTCTTACAGATTTTATTCCAACGTGTTTTAGCATTTCGCCAGCAACATCAAAATCACGAGTTTCAGAAGGTAAATCAGCATCTCTATAAGCGCGGTCCGTATCAATTCTTTCCCCAGTTTCGGGATCTCGATTTTGCAATATGCCCAGCCCCCCCCCAGCCCACCCAAACATTCCATTTAGTTGTTTCATTTTTCCGTTTATTCCCGTCCCTCTACCCTCTTGTTCAAGATATATCAGAACCCCTCTGCCTTCTTCGGATATTAATTTCATTGCCTGATGTAATTCTTTTCGGCATTCACAATTGACCGCGTGATACACCTCATTCGTTCGACAGGCAGAATGTATTCTTGCCAACACATTTTGCTTATCTCCTAGCGAACCATTCTCAATATTCCCAAAAATGAGTAATTCATGGTGACTCCCATCGGTATAGTCACCGAAAGCAAAATATGTCCAATCACCAAACTCAGTAGGTAGAGGAGCTCTCCCAAGTTCTAACACTAAAGGTAGGCCCTCTTTTCTTAGTAGATCTTTATTATATTGAATTGAATTCCATGGTTGCTTCCAATTAAACTCCCTTTGGGCAATTAGTAGACCAGCTTCTGCACTTCTCCCCGTATTTGATTCTTTTAAAGTCATATTCTTAAATTATGTTAAAATATCTTTACAGCAGCAAATTATAGCAAAAAATATGAAGAAAGTCAATTTATACAACCTCAAGAGAGACCGTTACAGTCATACAAGGGGAGGTTACTCAAGATTTATAAATGTGTATTGTGGTACATGTAAAAATTTTGTTTTATTGTATCAAAAGGATGGGCCAGGTAGTTTGAAAAGACTATATATGGATCGTATTTTTGCTCCAGAAAATTTGGTTAATTTGCAAAAAAATGATAGTAAAAAAACTCTTATCTGTGAAAATTGTAAAAATATCATTGGTTTTCCAATCGTTTATGAAAAAGAAAGGAGAAGGGCTTTTCATTTAAAACAAGGATCTTTTATTAAAAAAATAACTACAGGAAATAGCTATCAAGAAGTTGATAAACCCTGTTGAGATATCAAATTACGAATCCCAACCAACTTATTCAGTCAAACTGGAAAATTCTGATAAACAATTGTGATTATTTCTTTTTCTGTGTTCCTTCTAGGGCTTTTAAAATATCCGTTAAATTACCTCTCAAACTTTCTACTTGTGCAGAGAAAGAGCGGCTCTGAGTATTAATCTTACGCATTATTTCATCCAGTCTCTTTTTGTATGTTTCATTGTACTTACGAGAGAGCAGATAAAATACAGCTACCGCTACTATACCACTTGTTAGTACCGATGTTAAAATGACGTCTAACACAATGTACTTAATCATGTAAATTAATAATATCAATGAGCACTCTCTCATTGTTTAATGTAAAGTTGTTTAGCTTCATAGTCTTACTGTCATTACTCACGATCCGAGTAACAATTTTACTAAATATTTTCTTAAATTCCACAAAAGAAGTCAAGTCTCCTTTTGTAGTGTCTAGGCTTTTGAGTTGTGCTAAGTCTGTATCTATCCCTTGATAATATCGTTCTGATTGACTTTTTAAAGCTTCAAACAACTTTGAGCTAAACTCGTTGATTGCATTTTTTACCATCACATAATTGAAACGCGAATCCTCATCCAGCTTAAAGTTCTTTATTGCTTCCTCAACAGCGCTGATAAATACCTTCGGATCTACTTGACTGCGAATAAAGGGATGCCTCATCATTCCTTTTTTCACAAATTCATCGGCAATATGAATATAGATCATGGTTGATTTTATATCCTTATGCCCAAGAACCAATTGAACTAATCCAAGATCTTTTGTTGCTAAATATAAATTGGTCCCATACGTGTGACGAAAAAGATGAGGATGAACACGTTTTGTAACTCCGGCCTGCTGGGCGGCGTATCGCAAATCTTTACTGAAATCTGTCGCGTGGAATTTCTTTCCCTTTAAATTGGTGAAAACAAAGTTTGTCTTTTCTTTTCCTTCAATCAACTTTTCAAGTCGAGTAGTCAGAGGAGTTGTGATATATAAATTTCTACTGGTCCCATTTTTAGTGTGATCTAAAACAACTTTTCCATTTGTGATATCAAGATTTTTTACGGGGAGCGAGGCAGCTTCTTCATACCGACAACCAGTATACGCAAGAAACATACGAAATGTCTTGAGAACGTATTGATGCCATTCTAAACGATCACTCCTGCTTTTCTTTAATGTGGATATGTTAATAATTTTTTCTACTTCATCTTGAGTGAGGATAAAAATAGGCGGGCGATATTTCTTGAAAGACTTAAACCCCCCAAAGAAGTCACTTATGATTCCTCTGTCTTTGAGATAATTGTCGTATTGGCGAAGAGCGAAGACGTATGTATTGAGTGTGTTGTTGTTTCTTCCTTGCTGTTTTAGATCATAAAAAAATTCTTCTGCAGATTCTTTGTTTAACTCCTTTTTATTTTCTTTTAACCAGAGTAAAAATAATTTTTGACGACTAAGACAATGCCTTATACTATTTTTCGATAAGGATGTTTTGGTAGATATGTATCGCTCAAAATCCTGACCATCCATAATTTTGGCACAGCCTATAGCCGTTTGTATTGCTCCATACAACTAGTACACAGTTATTAGAGAGCAATCCATTTAAAATATAATCTTTAAAATAACGCTTGACAATAGTTATTAACAGTGCTTACAATAAAAATAAGCAACGAGATAATGACTATGAGAGATCTTTACAATACGTAGAATTTTTTTAGCAGATCAATTCACTTTTTCCTCAGGAAAGCCGGGATGTCAAACTCGCCATCTTCCTCAAGAATTTCATCAGAGGCAGAGAGATCAGTTCCGGAAATGTGTGAACTTTCTTTTGCTGATTTCTCTTCTGCTGCCTTTGCATAGGATGGTTCTGTTTCTTCGAGTAATTCTGTAGATTTTTTAAAGTTAAAAAGTTTCAATCGATTCTCATCAAATTTCGTGGCAACAAGAGTTACTTTTATCTGATCAATCATCTGTTCATCAATTACAGCACCAAAGATAATGTCTGCATCAGGATCAACGCTTTTTGTGATGATAGAGGCAGCTTCATCAATTTCTGCCATGGTGAGATCTGGTCCTCCCATTACATTGAAGAGTACTCCCCGTGCTCCTTCTATTGATGTATCAAGAAGCGGGGAAGAGATAGCCATTTTTATAGCTGCAATTGCCCGCTTGTCTCCTGTTCCTGTTCCTACTCCCATCAGGGCAGTTCCAGCACTAGACATAATAGTTCTTATATCTGCAAAATCGACGTTAATAAGACCAGGTACAGTAATAAGTTCGGCTATACCCCGTACTCCTTGATGAAGCACCGAATCGATTTTTCGAAACGCTTCCAAGATGGGAGTTTTTCTATCTACTACCTGGAGTATCTTTTGGTTAGGTACCACAATAAGCGTGTCAACCTTCTCTTTGAGGCGTTGAATACCTTCATCGGCAGAAAATCTCCTCCGAGTGCCTTCGAAATCAAATGGTTTCGTAACGACAGCAATGGTAAGAGCTCCAGATTCTTTTGCAATCTCAGCAATTATTGGTGCAGCGCCTGTTCCAGTACCACCACCCTCACCGCAGGTAATAAAAACCATGTCGCACCCTGCTATCTCCTCTTTTAGCCGTTCACGTGATTCTTCTGCCGCCTTTTTCCCTGTTTCAGGATCGCCTCCGCTCCCTAAGCCGCGCGTAACATTTTCTCCGATTTGTACCTTAATGGCTGCTTTGCTATGGAGAAGTGCCTGAGCGTCTGTGTTCACTGCTACAAATTCAACCCCTGCTATCCCCCCCTCACTTATCATTGAAGAGAGTGCATTGCCACCACCACCCCCAACACCAATCACTTTTATGCGAGCTGGTTGACCTGCACTTGGTTTGATAAGCATAGTATTAGGGTATAAATTGTTTAAAAAAATTCTTAAGTTTACCCATTTGACCATTGACGGATATTCCTTTAAATAATGATCCAAAATCTCCAAAAGACGCGTTTTTTGTTTTATTCGCCTGTTTTTGACCGTGAAGAATAAGTCCCACTGTCGCTGCAAATTGAGGATCAAGAATTTCATCAATAAGTCCCGTTACTCCGCCCGGAATTCCAACTCTTACGGGAAGACCTATGACTTTTTTTCCCATTTCTACGACACCAACAGTTAAAGCTCCTCCTCCGGTGACAACAAGTCCTGAGGGAATTTGTTCAAAGTAGGTACTTTTCATAATTTCGTCCCCCACAAGCTTAAATAGTTCCTCCAGTCGTGGCCCGATAATTCCGTCTACGATTGTTTTAACAGAAACTGTGTCAAGCGATTCTTCAATATTCAATTCATGGAGAGGCAGTTTGTCTGTATTTTTTTTCTGACTTTCAGATGATTTGAGATGCTTACTCAAAAAAAGTTTAATTTTTTCTGCGGAATTAAGGGAGACACGTGTTCCAACCGCGATGTCATTGGTAATGTGTCTTGCTCCAATAGGGAGTGAGCTGGAGTAGGAAAGGGCTCCATCAACATAGAGGGCAATATCTGTTTTTCCTCCACCAATATCCACACAGGCAACTCCAAGTTCTTTTTCGGTATCTGTGAGAACCGATTCAGCAGATGCAAGACCTGCAAATAAAAATCCATCATTTTGCACTCCCAAATCCTCAATACACCGTTCAATATTTTTTAAATTAATTTGTGAAGCGGTAATGATATGAGTATCAACCTCCAACCGCACTCCACTCATACCAATGGGGTTTCGAATCCCCTCTTGTCCATCTACAATAAAGTCACGGGGGGTAACCTCAATAATTTGTTTTGTTGAAGAAAGGGATATTGCTCGCGCAGCTTCCACAACACGACTTACATCTTCCTCCGTGATTTCTCCCTGTGTATTTGCTACAGCTACTACCCCACGAGAATTGAGCGATGCAATGTGAGGCCCACCAACAGAAACGTATGCGTGATTTATTTTTTGTCCTGCCATGCGTTCTGCACGTTCAAGACTCTCTTCAATTGCTCCTGCTACTTTGTCAATGTCAACAATAAGACCTTTTTTGATACCACGAGACGGAGTGCTGTTAAATCCAATAATACGAAGTTCATCGACATCTTTTGCCTCTATGCCAACGATGGTAGCTATTTTTGAGCTTCCAATATCTATCGCGGTGATTACTCGTTCATTCATGATTTCATTTTTTCGGTAATTGCACAACTGGTTTATCAAATCGCAAATCAAGACGTACTATTCGGAGCGCCCCCGCTTTAATCTGACGACTCATTTGTCGCATTTCGTGGGACTGTAAATCAATAGGGCGCGACTGTGAAAATGCGACCTCAAATCCCTTTGTCTTACATGCTATCATATCAACGCTATCAATAGCAACTGTTTCCGTTTTATATCCTTCATCCATAAGAAGAGCAATAAATATGAGCGCCCTTTCAATCGCAGAAAATCCAATTTGTTGCCCCGTTTGGTATTCGGTGTGATGTATTGTTTGATAAAAAGTAATTGCAGGTTGCGGCGTGTCAGTTGCTCTTTCCTTCTGCACTATGACACCGCTCTTTGAGAGAACGAGATATCCATAATCTGTTTTCAGATAAGCAAATGGCAGTTCTTTCGCGATCACCAAAATAAGAGTGCTGGGAAATTGAATGCGGCTTTCTTTTACCATCATTGTGGGAAATCGCGTATGCACAATTTTATTAATTTCTGCTTGTTGCACAGTAAGCGTTGATACTCCTTTGAAGAAGGTGGAAAGAACAATACTCTCGTCTTTTGTACTGCCAAATACCTCAACTTTTTTTATTCTAAACGTACTATTAACATATAAAAGCAAAAAAAAACCAATAACACTTCCCGCTAGGAATAAGAGGCTATGAATGAAGTATTTTTTCAACAAGTGTTTGTGTAGCATCTCGTTTTAGTTGAAGTGGTAACGAATGAAACGCTTTCCTATATTGCATCACATTTTTATGAAACAGCAATATTGCAGAAAACAGCTCACCATTCTCATTTTTCTGATCAAATACTTCTCCAATATTGTGTTCCTTAAAAAAATCTGCATGTGCTTTTTGTTCGCCATTTGCCGACCATGGTAAGGGGATAAAGAGCGCCGGTTTTTGCAGGGCAATTAATTCAAAGAAGGTATTTGCCCCGGAGCGTCCGATTATAAATTCTGCACTGTTGTACACGGCACCTATGTCGCTGTCTGCAATGTGTGCTACGGGAATATACCGATGAGGATATATTTTTTGAAAGTGCTGTTTTAACTTTTGAGCATTCGTTATATCTCCATATTCCTTAACATCGCCCGTTTGGTGAATAATAGTAAACGTGGGGAGAAGCTTATCAAGTAGTGAAAAGATGTGCTGATTGATGCTGTGACTTCCTAAGGATCCTCCGGTGACATACAAGACCGGAGCTGAAACATCGATCGGAAATGATAATATGTTTTGTGTAAATACGATATCCCGCACGGGATTGCCTATCCACGTGCTTTTGTTGCGCGGAAAATAGCGTAAAACCGACTCGAATGCGACGAATATCTTTTGTGAAAAAAATCCAATAATTTTATTGGCTGCACCGGGCTTCATTGTTTGTTCATGAGTATAGACAGGTGTTTGTAATATCCAAGACCAGAACGATATGGGGAGGGCAATATATCCACCAAATGAAATGACTATATCTGGCTTCTCATGCAATAGTATTAAAAGTGCTTGAAAAAATCCGTAGGGTACTCGTAATAAATTGAGCATGCTTGATTGTGTAATCAACCGAGTGATTCTTCCGGCATGCAATTCACAAAAGGGTACTTTTCGTTCACCGCATCCCTTATATTCATATGAGAGTGTCCGTTCAGACTCAATAGCATATTTTCTCCCCACAAAAACAAGGGAGATATCAGAGTGATTTTTTTGCAATTCATCAATGACGGCAAGAGCGGGAGTGGGATGTCCTCCACAAATAAGAACTTTGTTTATTTTTTGCATACGTATATTCTATAACAGTACTATAATTTGTATAGCGTGTATCGTACATCGTATACCGTTTTAACGTTGTGCGTTACACGTGTTGTGTTTTATCGTCTCAATCAATCCTCGTTTGTCTTGCAATATTTAATAGTATTCCCATCAATGAAAAACAGAGTAATAAGTTCGATCCCCCATACGAAATAAATGGCAATGGAACACCGGTTAAGGGAATAATATTTACCATACTCCCCAAGTTGACGAGCGTCTGCATTCCAAAAAAAGCAAATATGCTTCCCGCAAGCAACCGTCCAAATCTATCGGGGGCTTTTTCAGCAATTCGGAAAATATACATAAGGAGAAGTACAAAGGCACCAATAAACAACACACTTCCTATAAAACCCACCTCTTCTCCCACAATAGCAAAAATGGAATCCGTGTGAGCCTCGGGTAGATAGAGATGTTTTTGTTTTGAAGCACCAAACCCTCTCCCGAAAAGTCCTCCGTTAGAGAGTGAAATCAGAATTTGATTTATATGGTAGGTGATTCCAAGGGGATCTGCCTTAGGATCAAAAAAGGCAGTAATTCGTTTTAGGCGATAGGGAGCCAATTGAGCCAGGGTGACAAACCCAATAAGAGAGGTGGGAATAAGCACAAAAAGATATTTTAAATCGACCCCCGCTAAAAAATAGACAATAATACTAATTCCGAATATGATTGTGGCCGTGCCCATATCCGGCTGCATCATAATAAGCACCATGAGGAGTCCCAACAAAAGAACAAATGAAAAAAATCGTTTCCGTTCTTTCGTAAGAAACCAAGAAGAAAGATAGATAATAGTGGCAATTTTTGCCAATTCAGAGGGCTGGAATCCAAATATCCACCTCCGCGCTCCTCCCACGGAGGACCCGATTCCCGGAATAAGCACCAAAAAAAGAAGTGCGAGAGATCCAAGCATTGCATAGAAGGCAAGATAATACCATTTGTGATAATCAAAAAGAGACAAAAGAAGCATAATACATCCTCCTAATACAATCCACATCGCTTGTACTTTCAGGTAATGAAAACTGTCTCCAAATTCCCCAAATGCCCGAACATATGATGCTTCAAAAACAAAAAAAAGTCCGCTTATCGCAAGAATAAAGGGCATGGTGGTAAGCGTGGTTAGAATTTTACTTCTCCGGGATTGGTTTGGTTCGTGTACAATCGGTTTTTTCATGAAGTGCCCAATAATTTTACATATTTTTGAAATAGGTTTCCTTTTTCTTCATAGTTTTTCCACAGTGAATAACTGGGCGATGCGTTAGACAACAAACAAATACTGTCAGGTGAACAGTTGTGATATGCGAATGTGACAGCCTCTTCCATGGATGATGTTTCAAGGATGGTGGGAGAGTAGTCGTTCATTTGAGAAAGCATTTTTTGAATCCTCATACCGGTTTCTGGAAACAAAACAAGGTGCTTTATTTGTTTTTCTTTAAGGACTGCCACCAGATCCGAAAAGTCATATCCACGGTCTTGCCCTCCCAAAAAGAGCGTGTCTACCGCCTTCAAACTGTTGAGCGCAGCAATAGTTGATTGGGGTGTTGTTGAAATTGCATCATCATAAAATGTTACATTTTTAAATGTGCCTACCTGTTGAAGACGATGGGCAAGAGGAGTGAATGAATACACGGCTTTTTGCGCTTCTTCATCGGTTACATGAAACAAACGCGCTACAGTAAGAGCTCCTTGTATGTTTCGTTTGTTATGTTCACCAATCAATGGTACTTTTTGCTGCTCAAAGGGAAAGTCGGATGTGTAGGGAACGGGTTTTGCTTTGGTGAGAGAGACCCACTGTGCAACTTCTTTTTCCTGAGGGTCAAAGATAAAATAATCTGTTTCCGACTGAAAACAAACACTTCTTTGTTTTGCTTTTTTATATGCATCAAAAGAACCATGAAAATCACTGTGCTCCGGATACCAATTTACAATAAGGGTGATGTGAGGGGAAAAATACAGATCGCAAAGCTGATAGCTGGACAGCTCTACTACTGCAACCGTATCTGCAGTTGAGGAGATAAGTTCATCAAGCATGGGGTGCCCAATATTTCCCACCAATCGAACATCTTGTTTTTTTTGGCGAATCATGGCTGCAATAAGAGCTGAAGTTGTACTTTTTCCTTTTGTGCCGGTTATCCCAATAATCGTTCCGGGAAAATTCTTAAAAAAAATATTAGTAGCGGTGGTACATTTTTTATTTACGTATTCAATCTTGACTCCGGGAGATCGTATCACTAAATCGGTTTCTTTTTGTTTCAACAAATACTGATCATCATTTTTTTTGTCTGCGATGATTATTTCTGCAAGTGGGGTATTTTGTTTTAAAAAACGCTCCACAGACACTCCTTCCTTCCCGTATCCAAGGATAAGAATTTTTTTATATTTCTTTAATTCTTCAATAGTCATAAGTCGGAATCATAAATTATTGATAACAAATATTTAATCAAGCTCAAATCACAAATATCAAAACGTTTTGTAATTTGTGATTGGTCATTGATTTATGATTGGTGATTTGTCATTTGTAATTCTTTTGGTAACACAAACTCTTTCTTTTTCTCTATCATTTTCATTGCCTCCTGTACTTCTTCAAACGTTCCCACACATTCAAACGGCTTCATACCACGTTTCCCCTGAAGCGCCAGAAAAAGTCCCAATAAAGAAGGATCTTCAAGCATATTTTTTCCAAACAGGGAAATAACTTCTTTTTTAGGAAGATATGCAGCAAATAATAAAAAGGCAAACGCACATTTTGGACATTGTCCACACCACCGTTTATTATGCAGTGCATTTGTCACAGAGAAGTTACGATTACAGCTGGATACCACGGCACGATATTTTGGGTGAGATATAAATTCTTTCACAATTTCCAATTCTGTCATGTTTCGCAATGGCGAGTAATAAGAGACGCTTGGAGATATATTGGTATGAATATACCGAGAAAATGCATCTTCAAATTCTTTGCTTTTACTCCACTGATGATTAATTGCCACCCCATACATCTGCGTATTTCCTTCATCGGCACTTTTTTCATTCGATACCACAAACGCTCGATAATCATATACAACAGCGGTAAATATCCCAATCCATGCATAAATCATAGAGATGGGAATATGTCCATTGTGATAAAACGAATTATTTTTATATTCAATGAGTTTGGTATCCATTTCTCGTCGAACGCGTAGAACCGGAATATCTCCCACCTGTAACAATTCATTTACCGAATCATACTTTTTTTGTGTTTCAATGATGAGTCCAACAGCGGTTATCTTTTCTTTCTTTAGCCGTTCCCATGTTACTACTGAATCCTTCCCTCCTCCTATCCCTACTAACTCCCGTTTGAGAAATGTCAGTGTCTTTGGACTCATGGGTTCTGAAGTGGTGTATGGGAATGCCACAAGATTTCTAAAATCTATGTTATTTCGATAATAAAATTCTCCCAACCCTTTTGTATAAATAAGATTCCAAAATTGAGCCTGAGGGGAGGTGAGTGTCCCACTTTTTATTTCCATTCTTGGAATACATTTCATTTTCCAATAAGAAACGCCAAGTGCAAGATGGAGATTAAATAAAAGCTTATCCAACATGTCTTTATCTACCGAGTCGGGCAGTGGCTTTGGGAGAAACAATTTCTCCTCAAACCGATCTGTCCCTGCTTGGTAGAAAAAGGATAAAACTGTTTTGGTGGCGTCAATAGAATATGAATCAAAGAGAAACAATTCCATGACTCTATTATACTATTTTCAGAGCTCCATACTAATGATATCCGGAAGGAATTTAAGGAGGAGTGAGGAATATTTTTTATTTGGAGTTATAATTTTGAGCAATTTATTTTTTTTTCGTAAATAATCAATGAGGGGATAAAAATCTCCATCTCCCGACACAATAATGGCCTTATCGTAATGAGAAAATTCAATCATGGCATGAAGTACTAAATCCGCATCAATGTTTCCCTTCACCACAATATCTTTATCTTTGTATTCAATGATCTTTTTAAAAACACAAATATAACCTGAGCGTTTTAAATAATCATAAAGAACTTTGTTTTCATCAACGTAACCGATAAATAAAAATGCTTTTGAAACATTGTGTTTTAGTTTGAGGTATTGCCTAAATTTACGGAAGTCAAGCTTTCCTCCCTGGCTTAATACGCCAAGGTTGAGGTTTTGACTATCAATGAACGCATATACTCGCGGCACAGGAGGCATAGTTCTGCGAAGTGTGTGACGAATTGTCCTTCTTCTGTAAGGATATGTAGAATTTCTTTGGTCTCTGTTTTTTACCAATGGCCGGGGAGTGGGTGTTTGTACTACTTTTGGCTTTTTGAACAATGATTTTATTGGATCAAACATAGTATTTTTTTACTGTCTCAAACCATTTACAAAATGAGCAACTTTCGTCCGGTGCTGGCAATCGTCCTTCTAGTATATCTATTGCCTTCTGTATTCTATCATGTACTTTGTCAGGGTGTGCGTCAAGACGAACGATATGATTAATCATGGGAAATCCATTTTTTATTTCCGTTGTGAGATCTGGGTAAAAAAAGATAAGAAACCCATATTCTGCCGGTGTTTTTCCATTCTGCTCTAAAAGAAACGCATACGCATCAATTTGATTTTGATAAGCACTCAGAATATCTTTTTCCCGTGGGTCACTACTGGAAGTTTTAAAGTCAACGGGAATATATTTGTCGTCCAAAACCAAACACTCATCTAGTTTCCCATAAAATCCAAAGTGCTCATTTACGCTATAAAAGTAGGTTTCTTTAAACGGATTTTGCAACCTGCCTTGTAGCGTATCTGCAACAAATGGAGGAAGGATACCTTTTTTACGATAAATATCAAAGTAAGACTTTAACACTGTGTCAAACCTGTTCGCCAAACGCGACTGAATACCTTCTGGGTGATAAATCTTGTACTTATATTGCAAGTAGAAACATCGTTTACATCTGTTTATTCCCTCGATGCCAGAGTGAGAAAGCCAGGTTTTTTTCTTTTTTTCTGGAATAACAAAGAGTGATTCATTTTGTATTTTTTTCATATTACCTCATGAATGCGATCATCAATCCCAAGACAGCAAACAAGATTCCCAGTATCCACATGCGCATCACTATTTTTGGCTCTTCCCATCCCCTATGTTGTAAGTATAGATGCAGTGGAGCAACTAAAAACACCTTTTTTTTTCTAAATTTTTTACTGAGAAGCTGAATGAGCGAAGTCCCAATTTCCAATACAAAAACTCCCCCAATAATGGGAAGCGCGAATGCTTTTCCTAAAACAAGACCAATTACGGCAAACGTTGCACCAAAAGAAAGGGCTCCGGTGTCTCCGAGCATAATACGGGCAGGATATATATTGAAATATAAAAATGCAACCAGACCGCCCAGCCATACAGCTATAAACAGTGCTGTGGGCATATCAATAATGGATCGTGCTATTGCCCAAAACGCAGTCAATGCAAACATGAGTACGCCTGTAGATAAGCCATCCAATCCATCGGTAATATTCACTGCATTTGAAAATGCGACAATGATGAATGCGGCAAAGGGGATATACCACAGTTCAAGTTGATACACACCGAAGAAGGGGATGTGCATTATGTCAATTTTAAGCTCTGTAAAAAGCCAAAAAGAAGCCACAATAGCAAGAATAATCTCTAATAACAATTTATGACGGAGGCGGAGCCCAAAAAACTGTGTTTTATGCCACTGGAACATTTTTGAAAGGTCATCATACAATCCCAACAGTGCAAACCCCACAAATGTAAAAAGAATTATTTTTACCTCTGATCCAAAGGCGGGATAGTTTGCCAAAAAGGGCTTGCGAATTAACAAAAAAACAATGAGGAATGCGGCGTAGAGAATAATTGTGGTGACGACGAGCAATATGCCTCCCCCAACCGGGATGCCCTGCTTGTGGTTGTGTAGTTTGTCAAAAATGGGAGTGGGTTTGTTAAATGCATCTTTTGTTTGTTGATCTCTTCTTTGAAACTTAAGTCTATACAGAAGATTAATATAGGGGACAATCAGAAAAAAATTTACAATAAACGCAACAAATGTTACAAATAAATACAATGCCATAGATTATATGAAAAAGTGAATAATATGAGGAATAAATATACACCCAGCAAGCACCGCAGACCCGATGGCAAAAATAAGCATTGCCGCAGCTGCAGTGTCTTTT
>JAZDOY010000023.1:0-3025 GCA_043798165.1 bacterium
TGTGTGGGTTTAATTTTTTCAGGATGCGCTCCCTTCATGAGTTCGTGACGAACCCATGTTCGCCCCATAAATGATTCTTCCATACTGCCGATTATTGCATCAATCGGATTAAGAGATGTTTTAAGTCCTGCTGTAACATGGGGCCCAACAGGACTCTCATCAACGAGGATGGTAAGAAATGTGGGGATAGTAAGATCGTTTGTCATATTAAATACGAACACTTTAAAATGATACCGATTTATCATTTCCACACACTTAACAAGAGTAGGGTGATCGATAGCCTCAATGTCTATGCGAGGTGCAGCATAATGGGTAAGATAGAGCGTTAGTGCGGCATCACGTTCAATCAGTTCATAAAGCCCACGCAGCATGGTTGTTTCTTTATCAAATCCGAAACATGCTCCATTACTGATATATTGGCACAATCGTGGTTCTTGGGGATTATTTTTTTTTGCCCAATGGGAAAAATAGTTAAGATATACCAACTGGGCCGGAACAGACAGCATCTCGCCTGAGGCGAGATTAGTAGCGCTCACCCAACCCAGAACGGTGTCTTCAACATTGCTGCGATAATGGGAGGGGGACAGGGAAGAAGGATGTGCATTATGGGAATATTGAGAAACGATATTTGTCTCAAAATTAAACAGAGAAAAGCGCTCCGCAAGCTCTGCAATGCATTTAAGGACGGCAAGAGACCGTGATTCAAAGGAGAATCCTCCCGCGACAATGTGTTCCGGAGTAGAACAATACCCCTGATGAGAAAGGTAGTCAAGATTGTTTGTAAGAAGGCCGGAGAAAAAATAGAATGGGGGCTCATCGTAGAAGACCCGCGTATCTTGAACCAAAAAAGAAGAACGAGTCTTAGTTAATAAAGAATTAATTGTTTGAATATCATCAAAGAAGGTCTTATTAATTTTTGGCTCTTGCATGTGCCCCTATTGTATACCATTTCATTATATTTTTTTGTATTACAGATTCGACCTGATGCTTTTCAGAATTATTTTTTGATTTTGAAACGTTTTGTGCAATTTCCTCCAGCATAGTAGACACTGGGAGCTTGCGACGGCTTGCGGTAAGTTCAAGTAGGCGACGTGTTCGCGGTGTATTGTAGATAGTGCTTACAGTGAAACAAAGTTTTGCAGATCGCACAAGATCTGTTGGTGAGAATGTTTTGGTCTTACGGATCATAAACGGTGGCCTTTGTTCGTAGGTTATTCCCAGACGCTTCGTATTTTGTTGAAACGATGTGCCCTTGAGAATAAGAAGACGGTAAAAAAAAACATGACTGGCGCGAAAACGAAACAACCAATCAATAGTAGATTTAATTGTTTCATAGGAGTCCCCAGGAAGACCCTCAATAAATTCAAGTCTGTATTTCACCCCCGCTTTATCCATGGTTCTTAGATTTGTTTCAAGTGTGGCAAGATTGGTGTTTCGGTTTGCCAGTGCCAGCGCGTGTTTATTAGTGGTTTGAACGCCTATTGTGATGATAATGTGAGATTTTGCAAGCAAGGTTACAAATTCTTTTCCAATTATTTGTCTGCTCGCATTAAAATACACCATCAACTGCGTTGAAGAATTGGCCCCAAGATACGTTTTAAGAATTGCCATCGAACGTTGCGGAAAAATGTCAAAATTGTCATCCACGATAAACAAGAGCTTTATTTTTTTTTCAAGAAGAAAACGAAGCTCCTGAAGTGTTTTTTCTAAAGGAAAATAGCGAAGAGTTCCAAAATAAGAAAGCGGATAAGTACAGTATGAACAACGGAACGGACAACCACGAGAGTTCTCAATTACTGATTTTGTAGTTTTTTTCCCAATGGAAGGAACGGAATGAGTAAGAAAGGGTGAAGGAAGAAGAGACAGATTGCTCGCAGAGCCCCGTCTTGTTCTATAGAGCTTTCCATTTTTTTTAAAATAAATGTCAGAAATAGCATGAAGAGGTTTTTTTTCTAGAATATGGTTAACAAGACGAGCAAAGGTGATTTCGCCATCATGCAAAACCGCTATGTCAATTGGGCCCTTCCGTATATCTTTCTCAGGAGAAAAAACAAGCTCTTGATGAATCTCAGGCCCTCCAAACACTATAAGTGTGGTGGGAGACTCCCGTTTTATATAACGAGCCACCTGAATCATCACATCAAAATTCTTTACAGAGCATGAGAAACCAACCATGTGGGGATGATGGGACTTTATTTCATCAGCAATTCTTCTCAAATAGTGGGAAGGAACAGAAATCATGAATCCACCAAGATGATGAGAATATGATCGAGGTTTAAATATTCGGGTGACAACTTTGATTCTGTGAGACACTGTCTCATCTTGTGAAAGATATGCTTTTAGATTGAAGATGCCAAGATCAAGTATTGCAGACTTGCTCGATACTGAAAATAAGAAAATAGTATATGCGTTCATAGTATCTTTAATATCTTCCGTATTATCGCATTTTTTTAAAGTACTCTTTCATGAGACGTTTTCCTTCTAAATGTAATATATAAGGAATAAGCGCCTTATAAATATGACAGTAGCGTGATTTTTTGGGTTTTTTATGGTCTTGGTTGATACGTTCTGCTTGACAACCACCTCCGCACATATGTTTCCAAAGACAGGTGTCACAATCTTCTATTTCGGATACAGGAGTTGCATTAAGACGAGCACCCGGATTTGTTTGTATCTCCTCTAAAAAATGTTTGTTTTTGACGGTGCCAATTGTCTTGGGAACAGCGGGGCAGGCACGAACTGTCCCGTCATGCATAACAACAATACTCTCCTCAGTACCCGCGTTGCACGCATATGTTTTGGGAGCAAACCAGTCTATTCCATAGATAAGGTCCTTGTATTTTGCCAAAGGACTAATACCTGTTTTTTCTGCATAAGCAAACAGAAGACGGTATGTTTTTTTCATACCCTCAATTATTTTTTTATCATCTCCTTTCATGTCTGTTTTTTGTGTAGGGGGTTTAAAATACATGTTGAAATGAATGTCGATAGTGGGACATGTATTTAGGAAAAATGAAAGGGTTTG
>JAZDOY010000003.1:0-3968 GCA_043798165.1 bacterium
CATTGTAGTGATTGGAGTAGTTTTGTCTGTTCTAAAGTCATCAAATACTACTTCTTTTCAATTGTCCCCAACGAAAAAACCACCCCTCAATAGTGTGTCTCCCACACCCCATTCCCTTCTTCCTACAGTCATACCCCCTCAATCGTTTACCGGTGCACAGATAAATCAAGAGCTTCCAATAGAAATAAATAATATTGGAGAGCAAAAAACAACCCTCAGAAGACTTACTCCCCTTACCCTTTCCTTTGCTACAGTTGAATTTGACTATGAAAATGATATGTTTCTTGTCCATCTTTCTGAACCAAAAGAGGAAAATAAAGTGAAATTTAATGTGTGGAAAGAACAAAACTATCCTAGTCTTACAGAAAGTAAATTTGCCTTTAACTAACCCGCCTGACAATCTTCAACTTATCGACTTTACAGACTTCGTGCACTTGTATACAATGAATTATGCTTCGCGTATTTGGTCCCGTTATTGGCTTTATAAAAAAGGCGTGTTTGGTTGTGGGAGTTTTTTCTATCATCTTTGTTATATTTGGCAGTGTTTTTAAAAATAACCGTCCCAAAATAAATGACAAGGCCATCCTTGCTGCCAGACAAAAGGAAATGTATAAAGCATTGGATGATCAGAAATTAAATAGTACCAAGACCGGGAAAATTGCACTTGTTATCTATCGCTTCACTTATTGTTCTCTTATCGGTGAACTGTGTACAGACAAACCAGTTGCTGGTACTAGTAATTTCAATTCAAGTCTTCTTGGCAAGGTGTCGTCTCTTATTACTCTTCCCTACCTGTATCCCCCTGCCTCTGGTACCTACTGGATAGCTAGCACACTCCAAAAGGCTGGCTTTATCCCTTCCTCATATGCAGCAGAAGGTATTGGGTTTACCTCTATTAAGCCTTTAATGAATTTGTGGACTATATTCCGCGATGCTGCTTATCTTCTTATTGTTCTTGTTCTTGTTGCTATTGGATTTATGATTATGTTTCGTATGAAACTCAATCCTCAAACAGTGATATCGGTTGAGAACTCACTTCCAAAAATCGTTGTAGCCCTTCTTCTTATTACCTTTTCATTTGCAATTGCTGGGTTCCTTATTGACATTATGTATCTTCTTGTCCTGTTTTCAATTAGTATTCTGAGTTCCGGAGATAAGTTTTACAATACCGTTGCCGTACAAAACGAACTTCTCAATTCTGGAATAGCAACGATATGGAAATATATTCTTCCCATTAAAGTGGGTAATATTCCTCTTGCTCGAGAAGTATATTTAGGTGATGCTCTCGCTTCAATCTTACCTTCTGAGATTACCGGTCTTATCCAAATAATAGCCGGATTTGCTTTCCCCATTGTGGGTTCAATACAACTTTTGCACCTTTCCCAAAGCAATGGAACAACCGAAGTGTTAAATAATCTAACTATTCTTGGAAATGGGGCAGGGTCAATCCCTAAATTTGTTATTGGTTCTATTTTGACCATATTCATCTACATTGCCCTTCTTGGAGTGGCACTTAATGGTTTGGGGTTTTTCTTCGGAATAATAGTTATTCTTACTCTTACCGCCTTGCTTTTTAAGATTTTTTTTATGCTCTTTCGTTCGTACCTTCAGATTATCATTACGATAGTATTTGCTCCGATTATTCTTCTTTTTGAGGCGGTGCCGGGAAAATCCACCTTTAGTTATTGGATAAAATCATTAATAGGGGAACTTATTACATTTCCCATCGTGATCACTATGATGTTGGTCGGTAAGGTAATGATTTCTACGCTTTCCTATCCGGGAGATTATTGGAAAGCACCATTCATTGGCAATTTTAGTACAGAGGGGTTTGGTGTTTTGTTTGGAGCCGGTTTGATTTTTATTACTCCTGATATCGTTAAATTTGCAAAAGATGCCCTTGGTGTAAAGCCTCTTCCATTTAATATCGGTGTTGGTACATTCCTTGGGGGTGCTGGTGCTGTAACTGGAGGAGGAATGGGCATACTACAACAATTCAGCACTTTAAGCTTGGGATTGACCGGTATTTCTAATCTGACCGGTATGGTGAGGGGTAAAAAACCGGCAGCAATAGACCCGAACCAAGTAGCTGCTGATCAAGCAGCAGAAGCTGCAAGAATTCATGGAGAATCTCAAAGACCAGCTGCCCCGATGTCAACAGGAGGGATCTCTAGTTAAAGCCCGGAATTTTCAGAATGTCCACTCCAATTATTTTCAAGATAAGAATGGAAAACAGAATCACCATGAGTCCTGTTATACAATTGGTCATCAACTCTTGAGCTTTCTTCACCTTCTCTGCATTGCCGGCTGATGTTTGCATTTGGAAGGCCGCGAACATAATACAAAGCAGTGAAATGCCCCCCGCAATGCCAATACCTGTTTTCATGATGTTGTTGGTTATAAATTCGCTTACATTTCCGTTAAAACAGCCCAGAGCAGTCCATGCCCCACTTTTATTATGAACACAATCAAGACATTGACTTTGTTCCGTGGGAGATTTTATGTGCTGGCATATTGATTCAAATGCAGTAAGTGGCTCTTTTGCCTGATCAATAAGACATATGCAATCAGGATTATTTATATCTCCAGGCTTACTTGGCACTCCTTCCGCACAGGGCTTTATTTCCACCGATTTTTGCTTTTGCATAATCGGGTTTGTGTATTTTTCTATTAGCGGCTTCAAAAGGAAATATGCGCCATTCAGGGCGACATTGCCAAGATCAATGTCTCCCGGCTTGACAATGGGAGATTTACAACACTTCATAAGATCCCCGGCCCCATTGGGAACACCACATGTAACCCCGGGCTGAGGAAATCCAGAAGGAACAATGCCTTGAGCAAATGATGTTTTTTGTGCAATTATCAATACCGAGACCACAAACAACAACACTGCTATTATTTTTACTTTCATATATTCACTATACAATAATTCTTATTTCTTTTTTCCTTCCGCCTCATCCATTGCTTTTTTCAGTTGTGCAATTAATATAAATATTATAAATGCGGGGAGATATTTATTGAGAATATCAAAAAACATATCGAGTTTTGTCCCGCCAAATTTTTCTCGCAAGTCTTTGGATGTCCATCCAAGAAAGTCATATTTTCGCCGCTGAAAAAGCGGGATGTCTTTTAGGTGGATACCAAAAAGTTTTCCCAGTTTTGATAATTCTATTTTCTCCGGCAATTTTACTGGTTTTTTCACAAAAGGAATTTTCATATATATTGGTTCTCTTGCTGTTTTATCTTTTCCCATACTATATGGGTTGGGTGGGACTAATCCCTTTGATTCGAGAGCAACAATAAATCTGTCAATATCGGCACTGTCCCACTCCCATACGCCCACTTTTCTCCCTGCGCTCTCCGCAACCATAGAGTTAAAACGCCCTACTCCCAGTACTCCCATGAATGCACGCGCCTGCGTATCTTTCTTCATGTACATAATCGTCATTGAAGCAATTTTTGATGCAAGCTCATTGGCATACGGAATGCCGATAATGCCGTCGAGTGCGCCATGTACTTTTGCAATTATTTCGACAATGGGGCCAAAATCTTTTTTTCCATTAATCCCCATATCGCGCAACTTCTTCACCAGTTCCATAAGTGGCTTTGATACGTTCTCTTCAACGCTCGCTATATCTGTAATGGCTCGTTTTAACACACTTTGCCCTCCCGCGCGGAAGGGAATAAAACTAAAATCTGTCTCATCAAGCGCAATTGTATATTTTGACTCACGGCCGAGAGCTCCACCGTTTTTAAACTGGGGAACCAATTCTCTTGTGATAAATTCATCATTTTTTCCACTTATATCACTTCCATATCTTGTTTGGATATGACCAAACAATCTCAGTACATTGTCAAGTCTTTTTTGCTCCATCGTACCTTTTGCTACAAGTGGTTTGAAAAGTGCATTAATTGTATCTTGTGTTATGTCATAATTAATCTCTTCTCCATATCTCCATTCCTCGCCG
>JAZDOY010000016.1:0-71668 GCA_043798165.1 bacterium
GAAACGCATGTTAACTTCGCTGCGGAAAAAGCCTCTGTTTTATTTGATGAAACAGTATCTGCAAAACAGTGCTTGATTGATGCGGTTAAAAAAGCCGGCTACAAGGCAGAAGTCATAGGACAGAGAGATATAAAACTTGAAGAAATGAAGAAAAAAGAAGAAATAGAAAGCCAGCAGAAAAAATTTATTATCAGCCTTGTTCTAAGCCTTCCCATGGTATACTTCATGTTTTTTGACTTCTTTAATTTTCTTCCTTTAAAGATGTTATTAACTCCATATATCGGAATTATTTCTCTTATTTTAGCAACACCCGTCCAATTTATAATCGGCAAAGGTTTCTACAAAGGCATGTGGTCTTCACTGAGAATGAAAACGTTTAACATGGATTCTTTAATTGCTATTGGTACTTCCGTTGCTTATTTTTATAGTTTGATTAACTATGCCGCTTTTGCCTTTACCAATAAGTCTTTAATTGGATTAAACGGCATGAAAATTCCGGAATTATATTTTGAAACAGCAGCTTTTTTAATAACTTTTGTTGTTTTAGGAAAACTTTTGGAAGCAAAAGCCAAAGGCAAAACATCTGATGCAATTAAAAAACTGATAGGTTTGGCTGCCAAAACCGCAAGAGTCATTAGAAATGGCGAAACCATAGATGTGCCAATTGAAGATGTTAAAAAATACGAAACTATATTAGTTAGGCCAGGCGAGAAAATTCCGGTTGACGGCGTAATTATCAAAGGATCATCAAGTGTCGATGAATCCATGATCACGGGCGAAAGCATGCCGGTTGAAAAAAACATCAATGACACAGTTACCGGCAGCACCATGAATAAAACCGGCAGTTTTGAATTCAAAGCAACTAGAGTCGGATCAGAAACAACACTTTCACAAATAATTAAACTTGTGGAAGACGCGCAGGGATCAAAAGCACCAATCCAGGCTTTTGCCGACCGGATTTCTGCCTGGTTTGTTCCGGCGGTAATTGGAGTCGCCTTTTTAACTTTTATAATTTGGTACTTTGTACTTGGTGCTTCTTTATCATTTGCTTTAATGGCCTTTACGTCAGTGATCGTTATTGCCTGTCCCTGCGCTCTAGGACTTGCTACACCGACTGCAATCATGGTTGGTACCGGTAAAGGCGCAGAACACGGAATCTTAGTTAAGGGTGGAGAACCGTTGGAAGCAGCCTGCAAAATAAACACAATTGTTTTCGATAAAACAGGAACTTTAACTAAAGGTAAACCGGAAGTAACTGATGTCAAAAGTTTTGGAAAATTAGACAAAGACGATGCGCTAACTATTTCAGCCAGTCTTGAAAAACAATCAGAGCATCCGTTAGCTGAAGCTATATACACATATGCCCAGGAGGAAAACCTTAACTTGAGTACAGTCGAAGCGTTTAAAGCTATTCCAGGACATGGTGTTACAGGTAATATTAATAATAAAAAATATTATTTTGGTAACAGAAGATTAGTTACTGAAACACTGGGACTATCTCTTGATGAATTCGAAAGAAAATTTTCCCGTCTAGAAGAACAGGGAAAAACTGTTATGATTTTAACATTAGAAAAAGAAATTTTGGGACTCATTGCTGTTGCTGATACTGTGAAGGAAACTTCAAAGGAAGCAGTTGAGAAATTAAAAAAGATGGGAATAGATATTTATATGATCACAGGAGATAACGTGCGTACTGCAAAGGTAATCGCAGAACAAGTTGGAATAAACAATGTCTTGGCAGAAGTTTTACCGGAAGACAAAGAAAAAGAAATTAAAAAATTGCAGGATTCAGGTAAAAAGGTGGCGATGGTGGGAGATGGGATTAATGACGCGCCGGCTCTAGCTCAAGCTGATCTGGGCATTGCCATGGGCTCCGGAACCGATGTGGCCATGGAAACAGGCGGAGTTGTAATTATGAAAAATGACCTTCGGGACGTCGTTAATGCTATCGATCTTTCGAAAAATACCATGAACAAGATAAAACAAAATATGTTTTTTGCACTTTTTTATAACGTTATCGGCATCCCCATTGCTGCAAGAGCTTTTAGTTTCTTGGGTCTTGTTCTCATGCCAGAAATGGCAGGTCTTGCTATGGCTTTAAGTTCAGTTTCTGTTGTTGTCAATTCGCTCTTGTTAAAATTGTATAAGCCAGGCCGAAAAAATTATCTATCTCTTTTTGCTCCTCTCATCATGACAGTATTTTTTCTTTTTATTTTTTTTGAGTTTGCACGATTCAGTTCGGAAATGACCCTCAAGGGAACATTGCTAAAATGATATTCATAACTGAGTTCATTTATTTAAATAAATGAACTCCTTATAGTACAATTGTTTAAATGAAAAGAAATGTGGTGGTGACGCTTGAGTGTAATGACTTCCTTTTGTATTGAAGAATAATCGGTTATTAAGCCACATATTCACGAAGATTTTCATCATTCACTACAACCGATGCCGCCTGGCCAGAGACGATTTTATAGGCAGTTTTACGCACAATTAATTCAATCTGTCGCTCAAGACTTCGAATGCCTGGTTCAAACCCAAGCGGGCGAACAAGCTTATCCCACGTGGTGTCTTCTATTTTTAATAAATCCGGAGTGAGACCTGCTTCTGCCAGGTATTTAGGAAAGACGAATCGTTTACCAATCTCTTTTTTCTCCAAATCATTATAGGAGGGCATTTGCACCACTTCCAGTCGGTCAAGGACGGCTGTTGCAATTGTTGTCGTGTTATTTGCCGTTGCCACAAACAATGCCTGAGAAAGATCAAAAGGATAGTCAATAAAATAGTCTGTATATGCACTGTTTTGTCCAGGGTCAAGAAGTTCAATTAACACGCCCATGATTGAGGAACGAGACTCCGGCGTACATCGATCAAGCTCATCAAGAAGTATGACTGGATTTTTTGTACCTGCTTGACGCAGCGCCCTCATCACCATTCCAGGCTCGGCTTCTGGAGATGTTTTACTTTGTCCACGAAGATCAAGGGCTGATGAAAGACCACCAAAGGGAATACGCACCATTTTGCGACCCAAAGCTTCCGCAATGCTTTTTGCAAATGTAGTTTTACCAGTTCCCGCAAGTCCCACAAAAAAGAGATTTGGTGCATGGAAAGCTAAGGTATTAGTGTTTTTTCTCTGCAAAATAAGAACTGAAAGATACTCAAGTACCAAATTTTTCACTTTATCAAGCCCGTAGTGATTTTTATCAAGAAATTCCTTTGCCTTATTGATGTCTAACGTGTCTTGAGAACTTATGCTCCATGGTAAATGAGTGATCCAGTCAATATATTTTGCCGTAATGTCCAATTGTGCCATATTTCCTCCATATTTTAGTGTGAGATTTATGCGGTCAATCTGCTGTAATGCCTTCTCATGCAAGTTAGCAGGTAGACTTGCCGATTGCAATTCTTGCCTCATTTTGTCTATTTCTGACAAGCTATTTGGCATGTTTGTTTGATTAGCAGACGAAGTATCCACTTGACAAAATACAAAAATTCATTTATAAATAACTGTACAAATTTCATTTTATAAATTTTTTACACAGTTGTCTATGACAAAAACAAGTGGCTCTACAATCAAACCCTTGTTCGATTTCGTACTTATTAAGCCCCTCGTTGCAGAAACCAAGACCGCATCTGGTATTGTGCTTCCCGACAGCGCAAAAGAAAAGCCGCAAGTAGGAGAGGTTATGGCTGTTGGACCAGGCGGAGTTAATGAAAAAGGAGTTGTTGTGCCTATGGCAGTGAAAGTAGGTCAAAAAGTAATGTATAAAAAATGGGGTGGAAACGAAATAAAAGTAGGATATGAAGAATGGATGCTCGTTGAACAAAAAGATATTATGGCAATCGTAGAATAATTTTACAAATTTACATTTCAAAAAATATATGGCAAAAAAAGTAGTATATGGCACAGATGCCAGAAATAAACTCTTGTCCGGTGTTAATCAACTTGCTGATGCGGTAGCAACAACTCTTGGCCCAAAAGGGCGAAACATTGCAATTGATAAAAAATGGGGCGCACCAAATGTAATTCATGATGGAGTAACAGTTGCAAAAGAAATTGAGCTTCCTGATGCATTTGAAAACATGGGTGCACAACTTGTTAAAGAGGCTGCTTCCAAAACTGCAGATATTGCGGGCGACGGAACCACTACCGCAACGGTGCTTGCACGTTCAATTGTTGTGGAAGGAATAAAAATGATTTCGGCAGGAGCGAACCCAATGGTAATGAGAAGAGGACTTGCAAAAGCAGGAGAAGCAATTGTAGAAGAATTAAAAGGACTTTCCAAAAAAATCACGCTTTCTGATGCCGCAAGTGTTGCCACAATTTCAGCAGCAAGCGAGGAATTGGGAGACTTAATTGCAGAAGCATTAAAAAAAGTTGGTGGCAAGGATGGGGTGATTACGGTTGAAGAGGGAAAAGGTCTCAACACTTTTGTTGATCATAAAGAAGGCATGCAGTTTGATAAAGGATTTGCTTCCCAATACTTTGCAACAAATACAGACAAAATGATTGCAGAAGTGGAAGAACCATATGTTTTGATCACCGATAAAAAGATTTCGGCAATCGCAGATCTTCTTCCCTTTTTGGAAAAGTTTGTGAAAGTATCAAAAAATCTTGTCATCATCGCAGATGATATAGATGGAGAAGCCCTTGCAACACTTGTTGTCAACAAATTGCGAGGAACATTTAATGCCCTTGTAGTGAAAGCTCCTGGATTTGGTGACAGAAGAAAAGAAATGCTGCAAGATATTGCAATTCTTACGGGAGGAACAGTTGTATCAGAAGAGTTGGGAAAAAAATTGGATACGGTTGAAGTTGCTGACTGTGGCCGAGCAGATAAAGTCAATTCCGACAAAGATAATACAAGCATCATTGGAGGAAGAGGAGACAAAAAGGCAATTGTGGCTCGTGTTGCTCAGATAAAACGACAGATTGAGGAATCAACATCCGACTTTGATAAAGAGAAATTGCAAGAACGATTGGCAAAATTATCAGGTGGAGTCGCTGTAATTAATGTTGGAGCAGCAACTGAAGTTGAGTTAAAAGATAAAAAAGAACGAGTAATAGATGCAGTCGCAGCCACAAAGGCAGCTCTTGAAGAGGGAATTGTTCCAGGTGGAGCGGTTGCTTTGCTTAACATTGCACAACACCTCAACGCAAAATCTTTTGAGAAATCAGGAGCAAACAAAGATGAACTCATCGGATATGAAATTGTGCGCAGTGCAATTGAAGAACCGTTCAAAATGCTCATGAAAAATGCAGGTCTGAACGCCGGAGAATTAATTGCAAAGGCACGTACGGTGAGCGCAAAGGGATTTGGTTTTGACGTTCTCAAAACTGAGTCTGTGCAAACAGCTGAACCAATTGACATGATCAAGGCTGGTATTATTGATCCACTCAAAGTGGTACGAACAGCAGTCCAAAATGCAATTTCCGTTGCAACTATGATCCTTACCACTGAAGCATTAATCAGTGATATTCCAGAAGAAAAAAAGGCATCCGCTGGAGCCCCTGATATGGGAGGGATGGGTGGAATGGGAATGGGAGGATATTAAAGGGAGTAGGACAAAACTAACCCTTGAAGGCCCCGCCGAAATCGGCGGGGTTTTTTTATATTACATTACCGCACAAGCCCAAGCGGCATATACCACATAAATCCCTTTTTACACACTGGGCAATTCATGGGCGGTTGTTTTCCTTTATAGATAAATCCGCAATTGACACATTTCCATTCAAGTTCAGCTTCTGCATCGTAAAGTGTTTTATTATCAAGTTTACGTGCAATGATGATATACCGTTCTTCATGTTTTTCCTCAACAAGTTTTAACGCGCCGAACAATTGTGCCGCTTTTTTGTCTTTTTCTTTTATGGCTACTTGTTCAAATTCTGGATACATACTTGTCCACTCATATTTTTCTCCTTCCGCTGCCATTTTTAAGTTATCAAGTGTTTTTTTAAATGGCTTAATGGAAAGTTCAGCTGGTGTTTTAACATTTCCCACAATCTGTTCAAATAATTCCTCTGCGTGTGCCCGTTCATTTTCTGCTGTTTCTTCAAATACGCGCGCTACCCACTCAAGTCCTTCTTTTCGCGCACATTTTGCAAAAATACCATATTTGTTGCGTGCCTGGGCCTCACCCGCAAAAGCTTTCAGCAGGTTTTGTTGTGTTTGAGTCATATGAGAACAATACTAACAAATAACGACTTGCGCTGCAATGTGATATTATTACCGTATGTCATGGCTTATCTATGCCTCGCTGTCAGCAGTATTTGCAGCACTCACTGCAATACTTGGGAAAATTGGGGTAAAGGGGATTAATTCAAATTTAGCAACGGCTATACGTACTGTTGTTATATTATTTTTTGCGTGGGGTATTGTATTCGGGCAAGGGTTACAAAAAGAAATTCAATCAATTTCCCGAACCAGCCTTCTTTTTCTTGTATTGTCGGGGTTTGCAACCGGGTTTTCTTGGCTTTTTTATTTTCGCGCTCTCCAAGTGGGAGAAGCTTCAAAAGTTGCCCCAATTGATAAATTTAGCCTCGTATTGACCATTATTTTCGCCGCACTTATCTTGAAGGAGAAAATAACCATTCCAATTGTTTTTGGGATTTCCCTCATCACTGTTGGCACTTATATCGTGGCATTCGTTAAATAGAAAAGATCTTATTAATCTTTTCCTGCAATCCAAAGGAAGGGGAGAAGGAGAAGGTCCAAAAAGCAATCAATCACTTCAGCGGTTATACCCGCAGTATATTCGGCTGTTTCTTTCATAGGACAACATCTTATAGTAACGCGTACCTACCCTTGAGTATAGGGCTAATTATCTCTTATGTCAAGATTTTTTACTCTTTCACTCCCAAAACAAATTTTTCATTTTTTGAGAGTACTCGCAGTCTCCACTGTTCATTCCAGTCTGCGATTTCTGTGATAAAACAACGTGTTGGAGAGCCAGGAAGAATCTGTTTTTCAAACTCATCTACGGAATAATAATAGTGTGTTGGCATGTCAGCATAATATGCCATCGAGGGATGATCTCCCCACCAGGTTGTTGTATGAATAACTAAGTCCATTGATAATAGCGTAGCATAGGATGTTCGTGTATTTTCGCTTACCAAAATCACAAGATCTTTGCAATCATTTTTTTTGGCATCCAGAGCAATTTTGATATGGCTTTCCCACTGGGAATAATGGGTGATAAGCGGAGCAGTAAGGGAATATCCAAAGAAGCGGAAAAAAATAAACAAAAGTATGCATGCAACTACCCCCTGTACCCATATCTTTTTTATGAAACAAACACCATAAACAGCCAAATATACAAACTGAGGAAATACCGGATATAAGTACCATGCGATTTTGGTTTTTGTAAGATTCAAAAAAAGAAACCACGGAATAAAAAGAAGTGAAAAGTATGCATCCTTACTTTTATTCTTTATAAAAATAAAGGTTAAAACAGCAATCGAGATTAAAGCGGGCACCACAGCATATTTCATCTGTTCAACTAAGAGGTCTATATAAAAGGTGCGTTGACCAAAATGCTGTTCGATAGATGAGGTTATTCGTTTAAATTGATTATCCAAAAAATGATATTGAATAAATTCCTGTCTATAGGTGATGTATGCCCATATAAACCAAAGAGATGCAATGAAAAGGTGTGCTACTAATGTCTGTATGTACGAATAAAATTCATTTTTCATTTTCTTTTTATGAAGGAGAAAAGATATATATTCATATATAAAAATCATTCCCAGCGGGTACAACCCAAGAAGCGATTTGCTCAATACGCCAATCAGAAGAAATAGTGCCCCAAGCCATCGATGCTTATAAAATAAAGCATACCCAAACCATCCTATTACCAAAAACACATCCACATTCACTACTTGACTCCGCTGCATATACGAAGGGAGATATGTGGTAATAATAACCGTCATCAAACCCACTACAACCGACCGAGAATGTTTTGTCACAAACATATAAATGAGGGAAAGTGCTCCCACACTTAAAAACACCGTTAATACTCTCATCGATATTTCGTTTCGTATAGGAATAAGTGTCATGAGCCCATAAACAAATGGCACAAGGGGAGGCTTATCAAGCCAAACTGTCCCTTGCCAAAGAGGAGTAAGCGATCGTGCTTGTATCATCTCTTTTCCCAACTGCACATAGATGCTTTCGTCCCAATCATAAAATGGTTGCACATCGGAAATAACTTTATACAGATTGATCCATAAGAATATAAAGATGAAAATAAAAAAAAGTGTATGCTTTTTCATATAAGAATGATGAGGGGAATGAAAAGTAATAATAAATACCGTGGGAATATAGGAATTATAAAGACAAACAGGTTATACAGAACAATAAACCAAATAAGAAAGTGAGTATTTTTATGCGATATCCATCGAAATTTCAATCTCCCCATTCCAACAAAAAATATAAGCGGCCAAATGATGTTCCATTCGGAATAAGCTGATACTGTTCGTGCGCGGTCCCAAAACTTCCACATTCCAGTGATAATGAGTCTCAGATAGTTACCGGCAAATTCAAGTAGGGGAACATGGGCATTGCCATAATAGGTGATAATATACTTTTGAAGCCCAAGGAATGTGTGTAATGTTCCTCCATGGAGAAAATAGGAATAATAGGTAAAACAGAATGTAATCGCTCCCATCACAAAAACAATCAACAACATTTTCCATTGTTTCCAAAATGAAATAAACAACCACGCACTAAACAAAAACAGAAAGGGAAGAAGTGTTTTTGTAGACAACAACATACCATAACATAATCCGGCAACAATACAAAATATTATTTTTTTCTTTTTCATCCACAGGAGAAGGAAACATGTAAGGAGAAGGAAAAAAAACAGTTGATATAGTTCAAGTTGCGGACCGTTGATTATTTGATCGGAAAAAAGAGGAAATGTAGAGGTAAGAAAGAGCGCAAGACCGGCATACAATAAAGATTCATACATCAGATACGAAACAAGTGCAACTAATAATAATGTCGCAAATGCTATTCCTATACCTACAACGTGTTCATTCCCAAAAATTCGAATTGAATAGCCTATGAGATATTTTGCAAGAGGGGGATGTTCGGGATTGAGCAAGCTCGGGTTTGTACCGCCCGTGTATTTGTATCCCACGTACCCGTAGAGAAAGCTGTCTGATACCCCTTTGTTTTGTATATCTTTTATTATTTTTGATTTTTGATTTTGAATTTTTGATTTTGACACTATTTCGTCTTCAAAATTTTTCCATCCCGTATAGCCATTTTTTATTGCCCATTCATCAAGCACTTTGTCTTCTGCAACATTTTGCGATTGTTGCCATTGAGATTGACTGTATGTTTTCTCAGCTTGAACGGGGTTATATGTGCGAAATAATACGGTTCTATTTTGAAATACTATCCATAGAAAATAGACAAGTCCACAGACAATGAGACCGACGGAAATTAAAATATTATTTTTTAATTTTTGCATCGGGGTGATTAATGTAATAAGATAACGGCATTGATGCCTCAAATGCTTCTTTAAATACCGGGGCTTGGAACACAAAATAGGTGCGAAGATCGTACAACGCAGAAATACCGATGCAAATAAAGATGCAGACGACAATTATTTTATAATGAATATGCAGCTTCTTTTCCAGTATCGTATATCCCTGTGCCACCGCATAGGTGGAAAAATAAATGACAGCCGGAAGACAAGTAATGGTACGGAGCATGTTGGGATTTTCCCAAGGATAGGTAAGAAGAGTGGGAAATACTGCAACAAAAAAATAGATAATAAATAATTGATTCATTTTATTTTTTATATGCAAGAAAGCCATTAATAATCCCGTAATAAAAAGGAGGGAAAAAAAAGGATTGAGAGCAGCTTTGTTAGGATAATTATGACGTCCATTCACATCTCCCTTTACTGAAAACATGAGGGTTGTTGACACAATATTCCGTTCAAAGAATTGTATTTTCTCTCCTATGCTCATTTCAGTATTTGTAGGATACATAAGTTGAGTTAATCTCACATCTTTGTTTTGAGAGAGATAGATGGAAAGTGGTGTAATACATATAACAAAGGGAATAATAAAAGCAAGAAACGTGGTTGCGGTATATTTTGTAAAAAAAGAAAAATCTAATCTGTGTTGCTTCCGTTCCAGAATAAAAAAGAATAATAATATGAGGGGAATAATAAAAAATAATCTCCCAGGCTGATACGAATTATATGCAAATCCTGCAAAAATACCCGAGGGAATAAGCCATTTTTTTTGCCTATGGTCGAGGTATATCAAAAAAAATAGTAAACTCACCAGTTCAAGAAATAGAACAAATGTCGCTTCAAACCCAAACCGTGCAAAATTAAAGTACCAACGCAATGTGGCAAAAAGAAATGTCCCTACAAGTGGCAAAAAAATATGTAAAAAAGATGAGTGGGAAATATCCATTTTTTGTACCACCTTTCTCAGAACAAAAAAGGATATAACTATTGTCGCAACGCCAAATAGTGCTGCCGGCAGACGGAGGCCAAATGAAGTTATTCCAAATAATTTGAGAGAGAAAAGGAGAATATAAAAATATAATGTCGCATGCCCAGTAGCAAGGGGACTATAGGGAATATATGGCTGTTTCTCAAGTGATAATGCAAGTTTGGCAAACTCAATTTCGTCAAATGTGAGTGTCTTTGGGATGCTTGTAAATCGATAAAAAATAACAAATGCGCTCAAGATACCCAATAGTAAAACTATAGTTATGACGCTATATTTTGTATGTGCCGATGATGTCATAGTATTTGATGCGCAGAATATCTTGCAATGTTTCTAAGGTATCCGTAATAAAGTTTACATTTTTTGTTTCCACATGCTTCCACACGACCGGAATTTCAGTTATTGAATACTTCATCTTTGTTGCGAGAAAAAGAAACTCTAAATCAAATCCTGCAGAGACTGAAGAACCGGTTACTCCCTGTGTATTTTTAAATACTACTAATGAATGTATTATTTTTTTTGCTGCCTCTAAACGAAATGCTTTAAATCCGCATTGGGTATCCTTAATATTTTTTAATCCAATAATAAAGTTACGAATAAATATAAATCCTACCGCCATAATTTTTCGTGTAAGCGGTGCACCTCTGCGGCGGGTGCCGCTCCGAGAACCGATGATAATGTCGGTATTTCGTTCAATCTCCTGCGCCATTTTTTCCACTTCTTCTATTGGGGTTGCTAAATCAATGTCGGTGAACAATACATAATCACTTTTTGCCGAAAGTATTGCTGAGATAAGTGTTTGAGCTTTACCCTTATGTTCATTTTCAAGCAGTTTGAAAAGGGGATATTGTGTGAGATATTCTTTCTTTATTAATTTTTTCGTGTTATCAGTAGATCCATCGTCAGAAATAATCACTTCTTTTATTGCAGGAACATGATGAACATAATTGCCTATTTTATCGAGTACTCCTTTTTGGATATTCAGTTCTTCGTTATAACAGGGAATAATAAGCGATATGGTGTGCATATATTATTGATGTATAAGCTTGTAAATAGTTATTCCATCTCTATTCCACATTGTATCAATTCTCGCTTTTCCAAACATTTGTATATTCCACGAATTTGAGTTGATTATTTGACATGGTTTTTTGTCACATAATACAAAAAGTGTGTTTGCAACTTCATTGCTTGATCCGTCAATTACATTTCCTCCATTGAGTTCAATGTAATATTGGTAACAATCACGGGAAGTGAATTCAACTGGATACGTTGTGAGGTTGATTCTTTCTCCAGTGGATTTTGCAGCAATTTCTTTTCCGATACGTTCCGGAAGTTCATATTGCCGGGCAGGTGATTCCCAAATAAAATTATATGATCGTGACTGAATGAGGATAAACAATATAATACTCACAATACCAATGATCTTAAGTTTATTTTTTAATACAGTGGAGAGAATAAATGCAAGGAGAAAATAAAAGCTCATGTAAACTGTGTGAAAATAGTGTGGGATTGCCTGTGCATTCACTCGACTTAATGCAAAAACAAGGCTCACGAAGGTTATTACTTGAAACGTAATAAATGAATTTCCTTTTTTGCTAAGAATGTATATGGTGATTCCTATTACTAAAAGAGCAATAATGCAGGCAAGAGATGGAGAAAAAGATAGGTGGAGCGCAAACTGGATAACTGCAGCTGTTACATCAAAAAGTCTATTTGTTAAAGGACCGGATGAGACAACGTTTTGTTTGGTAAACAAAGAAATAAGATTCCGTGTATTAAGAAAATTATGTCGTATTTCAAAAAAAATAAAGGGGAAGAGAGTGAAGAGAAATCCAATCAGAGAAACAAATGGTACACGAAACACGGAAAAATCTCTTTTTTTTAAAAGAAACAAGACAAAATATATACCAATGGGCACAACAAGGAGCGCGGCAAGGTGATGAAGTTGGAAGGACAGCCCAAACACAATTCCAAATAGTAATGAAGCAAGAATTTTTCGCTTCCTATGGAGAGAAATATAAAACAAACTGAGAGTAATAAATGAAAAATAAGGAAGGAGATTGGGATTCCAGGAAAATCTCCCTATATCAACAAATAGAGAAGAACTGGCAATAAAAATTGAAAAAATAAGGGCAACTTTTCTTGAAACTATTTTACTCACAAGATAATAAATGACACAGGCTGCTCCCATACTTAGAAGAGCAACTCCAATGGCTAGCCCAACAGGATTAGACTGGAAAATCCACAAAAAAGGAGCCACCAAGTAATAGTAAAAGGGGCCTAGGAACACTTCACCAATCGAGGAGGGAGGACCAATAAGTGGAAACTTCTGGAGAAGAATAATCCGTCTCACAATAACCGCGTCTCGTCCTTGATCGGCAAGAAACATATAAAAATCCTGTATTCGATACAAGCGCAAAAACAAACCAGCTAGTATAATAAGTAATATGTCAAAACGCATAGTATCTTATTGTACCCTACTTTTGGTTGTTTTAACAAGCACGGTTATCGCCTGGGCTCCTTTTATTATGAGGGGGCAATTTGCAACTATTTATAAAAATTTTGATGGCCCACTTTATATTATCCCCGCAAAAACAGCATATAGTCCTGAATCCTTTAAACTAATCGACAGGGACCCATCCCTCCCACATAATCCTCTTTATTATGCAGCGCATTTACCGCTTTATCCATTCTTTATTTACCTTGGATCATTTGCCATTGGATTTCTAAAATCAATGGTGGGAGTAACTGTGCTAAGCAGTGTTGTGCTTGCGTGGTTTTTCTATTATTTTCTTAAAAAATTAAATCTCACAAAACACCCCCTTCTTCTTTCATCAGTCTTCCTCTTTTTACCCCGATTTCTTGTGGTAAGGACGGTTGGATCTCCCGAACCTTTGTTTCTTCTTTTTATCATTGGTTCTTTGTTCTTTTTTGAGAAAAAAAATTATTTTTTTGCAGGACTTTTGGGGGGGTTGGCCACAATGACGAAAATGCCGGGAATCCTTTTATTTCCTGCATATATGTTGGTATTACTTGAGTCTTTTATTGTTCCCAACCAAACAAAAAAATTAAATTTGAATTGGTTTTATTTACTTCTTATTCCTTTGGGCCTTTTTGCCGTATTTGGTATCTACTATATACAATACAAGGATTTTTTTGCCTATTTTCATACAGGTGCGACTGTGCCAATGCCGTATCCATTTGCAGTATTTAATTCTCAGGCGAAATGGGTAGGTACGCCGTGGCTTGAGGATGTTCTTTTTTACTTTGCACTGTATATTTCAACCTGTGTCGTTTTATGGAAATCAAAACTGCGAAGTATATTTTACTTCTCTCTTGTTTTTCTTACCGCCACACTTTTTGTTCAACACCGCGACATCAGCAGATATAGCCTCCCACTCTGGCCACTCGCAGCGATTGCGTTCGAACAGGTTCTTACGTCAAAAAAGACACTGATTGTGGGTGGAGTACTTCTTTTTGGCATTTATTTATATGTGTGGAATTTTTTAGGTGCAAATACCCTGCCCATTTCAGAATGGCTTCCATTTCTCTAAACTATCGCTTGACAATATACTTCGGTTACCGTAATATATGGATATGGATGATACACGCATTGAATTTTTATATGCGCTTTATTTTATTGGGAGAAAAATAAAAAGTCATTATAAAAAAAAGAACACAGATGTTATGTTGACTGCAGCAATTTTACACAGCCTCAGCAAGCAGGAATGTACTCTATCAAAATTGTCCGAAAAAGTGTATTCTAAAGTGTCATCCCTTTCTGAAAAAATTACAGTGATGCAGGAGAATGGGTTGCTAAGAAAGTCGAATACTGAGGATGACGAAAGAGAAACTATATTGTCCATAACGAGCAAAGGAGAAAAATATAGTGCGATCATGCTTGAAAAAATGAAGGTTCATTGCATGGAATTTACCAAACGTATGTCAAATAAAAACGTTGTAGAAGCAATGACTTTGATGCAAAAATTACTTGTTTAATATTTATATTCATGACGAAAGTGAAAGATAGAGTGGTAGGTTTCTTAAAAAAAAGATGGTACATTGTTCTCATCCTTGTTATAGGAATTATATTATTTCTTAATAGACAGCAAGCTGCAAAGGCCCAGAAAGAAAAGGAATCGACATACACGATTAGACGATCTGATCTTAAAGAAACACTCACTCTTTCAGGTGAAATCATGGCAGATGAGCATGTTGTTCTCCGATTTCAAACCTCAGGAAAGCTTGCGTGGGTTGGGGTAAAAGAAGGAGATGTAATAAAAAAATACCAAACAATTGCAAGTCTTGATCAACGGGAGGTAAAGAAAAAATTGCAAAAAAGCTTACTCACGTATGCAGAAACGCGCAATTCATTTGATCAAACAGGGAACGACAATCAACGGATAGGAGATCAACCTACCACTGATTGGGATCTGGGAGATAAAATGAAACGGCTTCTTGAAAATGCTCAGTATGGACTTGATAGTTCTGTGCTCGATGTGGAACTTACAAACCTTTCTATTGAATATAGTAATTTAGTTTCACCCATTGAGGGCGTAGTAACACGTGTAGATTCAAAGTATGCAGGAGTAAACATTACTCCTTCGCAGGCAGAATTTGAGATTATTAATCCAAAGACGCTCTATCTTTCCTTTACCGCAGATCAAACAGAAATCACCAAACTCATTCAAGGAATGAAGGGCCAAATGACATTCGATTCCTATCCGGATGAAACACAAACTGGAGCACTCTATTATATTTCATACATCCCAAAATCCGGCGAATCGGGAACGGTATACGAGGGAAGAATTAGAATCACATCAAATGATGTTCAAAAATATAGATATGGCATGACAGGAGATATTGAATTTTTGTTAAGCGAAAGAAATAATGTGATTTCGATCCCTTCAAATTATGTGAAATCGGATAATAAGAATAAGTATGTATTAAAAAAAGTGGGAGACAAACAAGTAAAAACACCCATCAAAGTCGGCGAAGAAATAGATGGATCTTACGAAGTAAAAAAAGGAGTTGAAGAAGGAGATGTTATCTTTGTTACCAAATAAAAAAGCATGAAAGAGATGATTCGTGTGGAGAGCGTGTGGAAAGAGTATATGATGGGAGAAACACTCTTTCAAGCATTAAAAGATATCAATACAACAATTTCCGAAGGTGAACTAACTTCCATAATTGGACCTTCAGGAAGCGGAAAATCTACTCTCATGCACATTGTTGGACTTCTTGATAAACCTACTCGAGGTGCCGTTCTCATTGAAGGAAAAGATATTTCAAAGATTCCTGATGATAAACTTTCAATGCTTCGTAATGAATTCGTGGGATTCGTATTTCAACAATTTAATCTTATATATAAACTGTCCATTGTGGAAAATATTCTTCTTCCCACTATTTATACGAGGAAAAAATTAAACTACAATCCTGAAGAAAGAGCTCGATACCTGATAAAACGATTTGGATTAGAAGGAAAAGAAAATTCTTACCCGAATAAAATTTCCGGTGGCCAGCAGCAACGTGTGGCAATTGCGCGCGCACTAATTATGGAGCCAAAGCTTATTTTGGCAGATGAACCTACTGGAAACCTTGATTCAAAAAGCGGAGTTGAAATTTTGAAACTCCTCAAAGAACTTAATCATGACGAAGGAGTGACTATTATTGTGGTAACTCATGATCGATCTGTCGCCGCTCAAACAAAACGAGTTATAGAAATTCGCGATGGCGCAATTATCAAATGAACTACATATCTTTTGTTATTCGATCCGCATTTGTTGATTTTTCACGTAACAAGGGGAGAACGATCCTCACCTCCCTTGGGATTCTCATTGGCGTCATGGCCGTTGTTCTTTTGATGGCTCTTGGACTTGGCCTCAAGAAATATATTTCTAATCAATTCGATAGCCTCGGAGCGAATCTTATCTATGTTTTACCCGGAAATAAAAAGGCTCTTGCATCAGGCGCTGGGATGGTTGGAGGAATCAAATTCGATGATAAAGATGTACAAAAATTAAAAAAAGTCCCTGGGGTAGAAGTAGTAGCACCTGCGTTTTCAAAGCCAGGTGCAGAAATTGAGGTAAACGGAGAATCAGAAGTTATTGAACTAGTTGCATCAACCGAAGCCATAAATAATGTTATGAATCTCCAAGTGGAGGAGGGTAGACTTCTTGAGCGAAAAGATGTAGATAAACGATATAAAGGTATTGTCATTAGTCCCAAAATTGCAATAAAATTTTTCGGGACCACCATAAACGCGATTGGCAAATCGGTCACCATTGAAGGACAGGTGTTTAAAGTGATTGGTATTTATAAATCGAAGGGGGGAGGAGGGTTGGGGGGAGGGGATATGGATTCGCATGTGTTTGTTACAAATAGTTCTATAATTTCGTTTAATCCTGATAAAAAATATTACAGCCTCTTTGTCAAAGCAAAGTCAAAAGATGTTATTTCACAGTTAAAAATCGATTTACAAACCGCTCTTCTTAAACGATATGAAGAAAAACAGTTTTCGGTCATTGATCAAAGCGAAATAATGAATACTGTCACTGCTATTTTCGATGTTGTCAATATACTTCTCGTTTCAATTGCGGCAATATCTCTCGTTGTTGGAGGAATTGGAATCATGAATGTCATGTACATCACCGTAACTGAGCGCATTCGGGAAATTGGTATACGGCGCGCTCTTGGTGCACAAAGAAATGATATTTTGTACCAATTTCTCATTGAATCGGTTCTTCTTTCCGTATTTGGAGGACTTCTTGGTATTGGCTTATCATATGCAATAGTGGCCGCAGTACAATCGTTGTTTCCTGCATATATAGACGCTCTCTCCGTGTCACTTGCACTTGGTGTGTCAACAACAATCGGAATAGTATTTGGTGTCTTTCCTGCAAAAAAAGCTGCAGATCTCGTTCCAATCGATGCAATTAGATACGAATAAACTCGTAGATGTTGGATAAGTTGATAAAACAGGAATAGGGTGTATGTATCAAGATTGAAGCGAACCTAAAAAGAACACAAAACAACTAATTTATTTTGTAACCTGTTCAACAAACTTCGTAAATTTATTTTTAAAATTCTCTTCGCTGTATTGTTCCGCTTCTTTTCGAGCATTTTCTCTCATATGAAGATACTCTTTCGAAGACAAAGAGTTTAATTGTTTAAACGACCGAACAAATGATTCCATCGTTAAATCGTGATAAAGATACCCATTGACTCCTTCCTTTATTGTCTCAATCAGCCCTCCTGATGCAAACGCAATCACAGGGACACCATATCCCATCGCTTCAACCGGAGCAATACCGAATTCTTCATCAACTGAAGAAAACAAAAATCCATATGCTCCGCTTAATTCTTCTTGGAGCGCTTTATCGGATATATTTCCCAAAAATGTCACTGAGGGGCCGGCAAGAGCTTTGAGATATGCCTCATCTCTCCCAACACCTATGATGTGTAATTCAAATTTTTCAGTATTTGCTGCTTGGATGAGGAGGTCTACATGTTTTGCGCGCGCAAGGCGGGAAACAGTGACAAAGTATGGTTTTTTGTTTGGAGTAAAAGGTGTGGGGTTTTGAGGAATAGATACAGGAGGGTAAATTACAGTAGAATCCCTTCGATAAAATTTTTTGATTCTTTTTTGTGTTTCTATTGAATTGGCGATGAGATAATCTGGGCGCTTTGAAGCAACAAAGTCCCACATGCGTAAGAAATGATTAACAATATATCCATACAGTTTAATTGGCCAATACTTTTGCCATTCAATTGCAGTTTGGTATCCATACAAATAGCGGGGAGGGTGGTGGATATAGGAGATGTGAATGGTGGGTTTGTGTGTAATAACTCCTTTACACATCCATGACCCAGTTGATGAAACAATAAGGTCAAAACCGTTAAGATTTACGTGCTCCCAAATGAGTGGAGTAAGAAATCGAAAAGGGGAATACAACCGATTAAGAAGAGGGATTTTCCCAAACCAAGTAAGGCGGATATCCCACGTTTTTATTACACTCTTATGTTCTCCGAGCGAATTTAGATCAAATGTGGTTGTATATACGGGAGCATCCGGATAAAGGGATTTGATACTCATCAACACGCGTTCTGCTCCTCCAAATTCTCTCAATTGGTCATGTACGATGGCAACTTTCATGTATTATCAATTATAATTCACCTATGACACTTTTACACGCAACACTTTTGGGGATTATTGAAGGATTAACCGAGTTTTTACCTATTTCTTCAACGGCTCATATGATTATTGCCGCACGTCTTATGGGCCTGCCACAGACTCAATACTTGAAATTTTTTGAGGTGTTTATCCAAATTGGAGCTATTTTCGCAGTTGTTTTTCTCTATTTCAAACAATTCCTCCAGGTAAAGCGTATCAAGCAGTTGATGTGCTCTTTTATCCCCACCGCGATAGTAGGCTTTTTACTGTACAAAGTTATTAAAACGATTTTTTTTGAGTCAAATGTACTTATTTCTGTCAGCCTCATAACGATTGGGATTGTTTTTATTATTGTAGAACGTATGAAGCTCAAAGGACGCATGTCCATGGCACAGATGTCACTTCCCACAGCTGTCCTTATTGGGCTTGCTCAATCGTTGGCAGTGGTGCCGGGCGTTTCACGGGCCGGAATAGTGATCCTTGCAATGATATTATTGGGATTTAAGCGAGATGAGAGTGCACAGTATTCATTTATGCTTGCCCTCCCTACACTTGCCGCGGCGGCATTACTGGATGTGGTAAAGATGCGTTCGGTAAAATTCTCTTTCAACGAGATAGAAATGATTGTTGTGGGCACTATTGTTGCTTTCGCTGTTGCATACGTAAGTATGAAATGGTTTGTTGGTTTTTTACAAAAACAGCGTCTCACTTCTTTTGGTGTTTATCGCATTGGAATTGGTATAATTAGCTTGTTTTTCTAACTCGTTCCCGTAGTTCAACGGATAGAATATGGGTTTCCGGAACCTATGATGGGTGTTCAATTCACCCCGGGAACACCATTTTTTAAGGGGGGGGTAGAAGGGCCTATAGGCAAGCGGTATACCGAGTCATTCGCATTGACTAGTCGCCGGTTCGAGTCCGGCTAGGTCCACAATCTCATGATAAAACACATTATTTTTGATTTAGGTAATGTTTTACTGGATCAAAAAACAATCACTGCAGACGTCTATTTCGCATCAATACTCCGCGTTCCTGTAGTTGATTCAGCAGCATTCTATGCTCAATATAATAGGGACGTAGTATCTGGCGTTCTGTCTTTTGTTGATTTGGTGAAGTTATACAAAATCAACTTTAAAAGTAATCTCCAAGAAAATGAAATAGTAAAACAGTATAAACAGCTCTATATAAACGATGTTAAAAACGTTAATGGTGATCTTATAAACTTGCTCAAGCAATTACATGGAAGATATTCAATTTACATGATGACCAATACATTAGAGCCTCATTTTGATCATTGGAATACCTTTGGTTTTGATATGTATTTTGACAGGATTTTTCGATCAGACACCGATCACTTTATCAAACCGGAAAAACAGGCATATGAGTATGTCTTAGAAGAAATTGGAGCAAAGGCTGAAGAATGCGTTTTTATTGACGACTTACCGGCAAATGTACTTGGTGCGGCTCAAATTGGTATAAAGGGAATAGTTTATACTAACTTTTTAAGCCTTGTATCTGATCTCGCCAAGCTTGGAATACCTATTTCATAATAATTTAGAGCCAAAGAGAGGCTAGAAATTTGATATACTATCCATTACAATAGGATCTGTAGTTCAACGGTTAGAACGATACTCTTATAAAGTATAGACGATGGTTCGACTCCATCCTGATCCACAGGGAATGTTTAAGCTGAGGTAGCCAAGGTGGTCACGGCGGAGGTCTGAAAAACCCCAGATGCGTGTTCGATTCACGCCCTCAGCACAAGGTCTGATCCCTTCACTTTCAAATGCACGAATAGATTGATATAACGGGCTAATTTCGGTGTTCGATAATTTAATATAGTTTACAGTGTATTCGTTGGAAGTTTATGAGAAGATGTGTTTAATATGAAATATTTCTAAACTATTAATTCAAATTTTATATTTTTTTCTACCCATAGATTGCCACGAATCGTTAACTTAACTCCTTGATCTGTATAATCAGTTAAATCTTTTTTATCTAATTCGTTTAGATATTGTTTAAATCTAGATGGATTTTTATCTTTTATCCATAGTAATAATTCATCTATATTTATTCGTTGCGGAAATTTCTGGTATAAGCAGACTAATATTTTTTCTTTTACAGTCAATTTTGGATCAAGCGTCTTTAATCGACCATCAATTTCTTCCACGATAGGTATTTTCTTTTCGATTATTTTTTTTATTTCATTTTGAGCATCCATAGGAGACGCATGTCCTTCAATCCTTACTATTTCTGCCATGATCCAATTTGCTGTCTGGATTATAAAAGTAGCATCCATTTCGTTTACATTAATAGTTCCTAAATGAGCAACATCTCTATTATTTCTAAAATCCATAATTAACTCTGTTGCTGAAGGAATATATAAGCGAATAGAATCTTCCAATCTTAAGTTATGAGCTGCATGTGTTATTATCAACCTTCGTGGTAAGGGGTTGCCAATGGGAGTATAAGAACCAGCGTCTTTAAATTCTATAAGTCTTAATACAGCTTCTCCGAATCGTCCACCATTTAATTCACTTATCTGCCATTTACCTAAAAAATAATTTTTATGAAGTTCAATAAATTCTTTTATTAATGTTTGAACAAGATTTTGAGGTAAAGAAGAAAGTAAAGTAGATGTAGTCATACTGATTAAATCTTTTTATAACTCCATGGAGACTTACTTTTTCCCTCACCATTTCTTTCTAGAGTGCCTGTTCGTACTAGAAGCATTAAAGCCATTGATATCGCACTTGGAGTATATCCAGTTAAAGCTCTTTTTTTAAATTCCATCATAATATCTTGAGACGTTTTAGGTTGATCAAAGAATCCCTTGTTAATATAATCTAATATGTTCTCTTTTACGCCAACAGGTTTTTTTCTGTTTTTATTCGTATTTCCCGCAATATATACTTTCTCGTCATCATTATTAATATCTAATGATTTTTTTATATTGGAAAGCAATTGCTCAATATGCGCGATATCCTTTTTTATTGATTCTATCTTCATATCTGTTGTATTAAATTATTAAGTAACTCCTTTGCCATAGTGATTCCTATTGGTGAAAGTCCATATTCTTTGCCATGTTTGGTGCCGGATTGCAATATACCTTTCTGTATTTTTAGATTTCTACTTAAATTTTTATCTTTCACTCCATAAGCCGTGATACGTTTAATTAAATCCAATGTTGATACCCATTCTTTTTCTAAGCCTATTTTATTTCCTAATAAATAAAGGAGGGTAATATTTCTCTGGATTTCACTTGGTTTTCCATCCATGGGAACAATCAATGTTAGTAATGCATTTTTATCAATTTTATATACTGCTTTGATTTTTTCTTGCTCAATTTGAAGAAAAGAAGACATTTTTTCAAAAAAATCTTGCATAATTATTTCTCGACTACCGTTTACGGCCGAAACTTGATTGTTGCGAGTCCTTTTTAATTGTTCAACCGCCAGTTCAAATGCCTTTGGCTTCAAACTGTCCGGTAAATCCTTGACAATCTCAGATGCCTTAGTAAATATTTCTTTTAATTCGTCTCCCATATATTTTGGTATTAATTTTTATTTATTAAAACTAATGTGTTTTCTGTACAAAGTGGTTTTTAATTTTATTAAGCTGATGACTAGGTAAAAAATATTTACCATCCTTAGATATAATCCAGCCTTGTTTCCTTAAATTTTTGAGAGTCGGATGCACGCTTCCTTCTTTCAAAGAAGTTTGTTTGACAATTTCGGAAGGACTTATACCCTCATCTTCGATTTTACCTTTGTATTTCAACGCTTTGCGTGCAACAAAAAATAATGTGATTTTGTCTATTAATGGTAACTCCAATCCATCATCTGTATAAAAGATCATATTAGTATCAGTGTTTATTTTCACATAGGATTTTAATATCTCCGCTAGAAGTTGAGGGTCAATCTCACTATCGCTTGTAAATATGTCATCAAGTGGATCTGTATTCATAGATAAGAACTATATCATATGGCAGAAGCTTTGTCAAGGGTAAACTTATAAGTATGCATACAAGTATATTTTAAGCATCGTTTAGTCTTCATATTTAACTGATAAACTTATATAAAGCTATTATACTATCTATTTTATGGAAATAGTGAAGCATGAGTGAAGGTTGAAATAGATTTTAATAGAAAATAATCCTAATTAACCTCTTAAAAAGAGTCATTTTAAACTTCATAATATATTCATGCTATGAACAGGTTAAAAAATATTAATAACCAATATTTCTATCGGTATCTCTTCTATTTAATTAACTTTTTTCGTATAATATGGCTTAGAAAACTGATTTGTTTTAGGTGCAAAAGGGTCATTTTCAGTCGTTTCTAGGTTTTGGTATGCAAGTATTATTTTGTAAATCCAAAGTAGAAAGTGTTCGATTAGAAAAAGACCCTCAGCACTTTTTTTTATTGCTTTCGGCAAAGTATGTTAAAGGAGGTGACTTTGCCTATGTGTACAGTCTTACATTTTTCAAATCCGTGATAAGTGCTTTTTGCGTTTGTAACTAAAAGTTGATAATCAGATATTTTGCTATCATCCGTGAGATATTCTGCATTTTCATAGAGAAATGGTCCTACAAATAATAAAACATACTCATTCCAATAGTCTATTCCCACTACACCGATTTTGAGAGGTATATTTTTGTCCGTTTTTTTGGCTAAGGTCAACATTGTATTAATATCCCGAAAAAAGGGGCTTCTTTTTGCTTTAAGGTTATTCACAGGAGGGAAGTGGATATGTATCAAAAGACTAAAAAATAATGTCATTATTAAAAAATATTTTATGAGATTTGGTTTTGTTAAAACATATTTAAAGGAGATTAAATAGTATGCGGGTAACAAAATAATTAAGGGAAATAACATGCGGGGATTGTAAGGAGTTGCCGACCATGGATCTTTAACGATAATATACAAGTAAATAATAATTAAAGAAAAAAAACCAAACAGTAAATAATTTTTTTCAAACAGGCTGATTTTATATTTTTTATATATCAGATCTTTTAATAACAAAATCGACACAATCATTACGGCAATAGTGCTTGGTATCAATCCTTCGTTTTGAGTAATTAAAATTAATCTATTTGCCCGTTGGAGAATTATTGGAATAGTGATGGATGCAGTATTTGAATTGAAACCGATGATTACAGATTGTTTAGTATATAAAGTCCAAAATAGAGGAATTAAAAGAAGTAAGAAATACCAAAGGATATTATTTATTTTTGAAATTATTTTTTTTCTATCAATAAACCCAAAAATAATATAATATATCCAAAAATATTCTCTTGTTAACAATGCGACTATCCATGTTGTATATATTAATATTTTATTTTTTTGGAAATAGAGCAAATATAAAAGAAAATATAACAATGCTATGATTGGTATTTCTTGGTATAAATTATTACTTAGCCAAATAACGGTTGGGTGCGTAACAAAAAATACTAAAATAATCGATGTTATAAAAGATTTTAACCTATAGCCCTTGAAGATTTTTAAACTGAGTTTGGTAAATATAAAAAGAAAAAAGAGAGAAAAGAAGAGGGGAATTAACTTGTATAAGGAGAATTCTATTTTGAATAGATAAAAAATATGAACAAGTAGTTGGAGAAAGGGCAACCAATATCGATTGGTACCTTCTTTCCAGATAATAGACTGTGCATTTTTTAATCGCGTCCCCGAATCTCCAGTAGAGAATGGATTTACTATCAGAGGATAAAACTCCAGCAAAAGAATTAATGAAGACAATATAAATGGAGAGAAATCTAGGAGCAATTTTCTGAAAGAAAACCGAAAAATATTCCTTGTTATTTTATGTATTGCTTTTTTCACAGTGCTTATTTCTATCAATAAATTCTTAGTGGAATATAGTTTACATTATTCAATTAAATATACTTCTAAACCAACTCCAAAAGTTAAACACTGGTCGTCTTACAGATATTCCTTTTACAGCAGGAACAGATGATGGGATTATTGTCAGATTCTTTGTTGGTGTTATGGTGTTTATTGATACTATCGTAGGAGTCGGATAAATCATTGTACATGATAATAGTTTTACTTTTCCAACACATCCCGATCGCATCCAATCCTGGGTACTACATGTTTTTCCTATTTTGCTACAAACTTTTACACAGTCAGTCTCACCACATACCGACAAAGTAAGGGTGGGTAGTGGTTTTAAACTAGGGGTTATCATTGAGTTTATTCTCAAAGATGAAGTTTTAAGATTGCCAAATGCGCTTGCTAATGTTGGTTTTGGAATAAAAGTCAAAGTTGGTGATGATATCTTTGTTGGTATAAGAGTGGGGGTATTTGTTGGGATGGGAATTGAAGTTGGTTTAATATATGTGGGATAAGGTGTGCTTGTTGGCAAAGGTTTTGGTGTATTGGTTGGTGGAGAATAAATTTGTTCGACTTGGGTTGGTACTATCTGTCCTCCTCCAGAACAACCTGGATAGTAAGGGGCACAAGTCGCTGATAATGGAGTGCCATCACAACACCTACATCCACATACACCTCCGTGCCAGGAACAACATCCGGAACGAGCGTCTATTGTAAGAGGAAGAAAAAGAAGTATAAAAAACACAAAAGTGAAAAATACTACAGCTTTTCTCATGGCTCCATTATACACCTATTGCGGCTTATAAGCCGCAAAATAATTTCAGAATTGGAAGTCACCCATAAGCTTGTTATAGGGTTATTTATTAAGACTTCCTTCTGTTGAGGATGAAGGAGCTTTTTGATATACTTGGGCTTAGGTTTATGCGGTGGTAGTTCAACGGTAGAATGTTTCCTTGCCAAGGAAAAGGTTGCCGGTTCAAATCCGGTCCACCGCTCATTTTTTATGAAACTTATCTCTTTAAATGTAGCTCTCTTTGAAGCAAATAACCACCTCCTTACAAAATTTTTACATGAACATAAGGCTGATTTTGTATGCCTCCAAGAAATTACACGGAGTTTAGAAGACGGAGTAGATAAAGCGTATGTTTCTAAAGACGTGGTCGACACCACGACAAAAAATCTTCCCTATTTTTTCTTTGGACCCAACTCTATAATGGGCGACTTCGAACAGAAAAATTTTCATGGAAAGGAAATATATCGTTTTGAATTTGGCGGGTTAATGGAATTCGGCAACTATACAAAGTCTCATTATAAAATTGTGAAAGCTCAAAATGTTTTTGTTCAAAACAGTTTTACATACTCGACCGACTTTTCAAAGTGGCCGGATGAAGATTATCGTGCAGTACTTATAACCGACCATATTGTTCAGGGAAAAAAAATAAGAATACTCAATTATCATGGAGTGTGGACAAGACATAAACAAGGAAATAAAATGTCGCTCAGTGCAAATAAAATAATCAATGAGCTCGCTCTTAAAGCAGAAGGGGAAGTGATAATTTGCGGGGACTTTAATCTTTTTCCCGATACACCATCAATGAATGTATTTGAGAAAAATTTTACGAGTCTGGTAAATGTGCATAATATTAGAACTACGAGACCTTCTACAAACGAACTACATGCATCAAAAAGAAATGTTGTTGATTACATCTTAGTAAGTAAAGGTATACGGGTAAAACAATTTGAAGTTATCGAGTCAAATGTATCCGACCATCTGCCCCTTGTTTTAGATTTTGAATTGGAGAAATAATTTCTTTATTGGACGAAGGTATTTTTTCCAATTATCCACAACGGCCATCTCACAATGTCTGCAAAGTACATCGCCATATTTTTCATTTTTTAGTTTTTTCTCAATCTGCCTAAATGCATCCCCTTGATACAGCGAGTTGTAACTATCATGAAGAAGATTGCCTATTTTATACTGAAGTGAGTTGTCCATGCAACACAAATATATGTCACCATTGGGTAGCATCATTGAGTGTTTCAGCCCAAATTCGCTGTTGCACATGATGGAACCTGTGTTGTTGATTTTCTTAAACTTCGCTAAATTTCCCGCTTTAGAAATCATTTTTGGGGAAACAACAAGGCTTCCAAACTCAGATACGAGCTCTGGGTGGAGCTTTCCCATAGTCATATAACTGCAATTTTTTAAATTTGATTTTTTAATCTTAAGAAGAAGCTCTTTATGTTTATTAGTGACTGGAATAATTGCATTTTTGTCTCCATCAGGAAGATGTACAACAAATTTATTAAAGGGGATTTTTTTAAACGTATCAATATCTTTTAGCTCCATCCCAACGCCCGTTGTATAGACCCTAAATTCTTTAAATCCTTTTTTATACGCATACATGAGCATTTTTGTCATGTCTTTATTAAGCCATGGTTCAGACATTCCAGAAAATGTAATTTGTACATCTTTTGGTAATTTATCGATACACTTTTTATACGTCTCAAACCTCATGATAATATCACCCTTTGTTTTTTCTCGATAGTTTTTAATGAAGATCGTCTGAGGGCAAAATGCACACATGTTTTTGCATCCAATTCGTGTCGTTATCTCAATGTTTCTCATCGGAAAGGTACTAACAATTATGTAATATGTCTTGTTTGAGTATTGTATCAAATGCCTGTTTATCGGAAGGGTAGGTGAGTGTTTTTTTTACTTCCTCCTGTAATACAAACTTGGCATCCATCATTTCCCAATCATGATTTTTTGGGTCCCCGGATACATATTCCATCAAATAGTAGTGAACTGTCTTGTCAATCCGCATATTGTTCCATACATAGGAATAAAACACTGAGACGGGGTGGGGATTAATAATTCTCGCCTGCACTCCACCTTCTTCTCTAACTTCACGGAGAGCTGCGTCTTCCATTTTTTCACTCGCTTGGGTGTCGCCAACTAGTCCTTTTGGGAATACCCACCCTTTGTGTTGTGAATGTTGAGTAATAAGCCACTCAATATGGCTTACTGATTCTGTGCTTTGAAATTTTCGAAAGACAATACCTCCAGCAGAAACTTCTTTTTTTATGTTCATTTTTTATTCGAATGTTCATAATACTGTCCTCCCATTTCATATTCAAAAATGGGTTTGCGGACAGGACCAAAGAGAAATTGATAGACAAGGGCTGAAATGGATTTATATAGACTCACTAGTAATCCTTCTTTTTCAAATCGACGAGTTGAAACAAAAAAGAGTGGATGTTTGTACACCTTCATGACGCCTCCTTTTTGATGGGCACGTTTTACAATATCATAATCTTCTCCAAAAAAAATTGTCTGATCAAACCCTTCAACGCTTTCAAATAATGCTCTTTTCATTATGATACAAGGGCCGTTTGCTGCAGGATGGGTATTCTGGGCCATTTGGACAAGATGGTTCATTATCCCAAAAATAATCCGTCCACGAAATGTAGGGGGGGTAGGCCTATTCCACATGGTCATCATACTCGGGTGATCAATTTCGATATGATCTATCACTTCTTTAAAAAAATGCTTTTCAATAAACACATCAGCATCAAAAAAAACGAGATATTCTCCTTTGGCGTATTTTGCTCCATTATTGCGGGCAGCGGCAACATTTTGAGTTATTTCTTCCAAAAGAACAAGGGCGGGGAGTGTTCTTCGAAATCCCTCTATCACTTTACATGTCTCATCCTGTGAATCGCTGTCGCTCACTATCACTTCAAAATCTCTATATGATTGTTTTGCAATTGTTTCAAGAAGGGTGCCGATGTTGTGCTCTTCGTTATGAGCAGGAATAATGATTGAAAATGTGGGTGACATCATGCTTTCATTATACAAAGATATCCAAATTCGTATACAGCATTGTGAGTCGATCTATTCCAATTCCCACGCCTGCATACGTAGTATCTTTCATTTGTTCAAGAGAGGCGAGAAACTGCTCATCCAGAGGCATCCCTGTTTTTTTGCTTTCTTTTTCAAATAATTTTTGAATAGATGTTGTATCTGTGTTTTCCGTATTCCCATTTCCCATTTCAATGCCGTGAATATAGAGTTCAAACCGTTCTGCGAAATGTGGATTCTTATGATCCGTTTTACAGAGGGGCGAAATACGGGCGGGAAAATCAATGAGAAAAAAGGCCTCATGGGAAAAGGTTGACTCAATTTCATTGACAAAGAGCTGATCATAAAGTTCTTCCCAGGTGGCTCCTGTTGTTTTATATCCTTTTTTCTTTGCAACTTCCCACAAGAGTTTTTCATCAGTGATTAATGTGTCAAGATTAATTCCTATCCTCTTTTCAAATAAATCGTTTAAAGAAACACGCTGTAGGTGATTTTTTTGTAACTGTGCGGTATTTCTCATTTTTTTATCAATCTCTGTAAGAAGCTGTTCAACATCATTCATGATAGCAGTATAGGCGACTCCCTTCCGATACCATTCGAGCATGATAAATTCATTCATGTGGAGTGTGCCCACCTGTTCATAATTACGGAATGATTTGGAAATAGCAAAACAATCTCCCATGCCTTGTGCAAGCATATTTTTAATCCCCCGTTCCGGCGACATCGCAAGATAATACGTTCTGTCTGTGTCCCTACTCTTTTGTGTAGTTATAAAGGGGCGGAGATTCGGTTCAAGGGGAAGAGCCGTGTTGAGAAGAGGAACAATGACTTCATGAAAATTCTGCCGATAAAAAAACTCCCGAATGGTTTTGATTATTTTTTCACGAATTAAATATTTTTCTATTTTTTTCATTTATATATTTGTTTATTTGTTTATTTCGCCGACTACATCCTGTATGCCACACATAAATTCTGTTTGACTGCACCCCAGGCACGGGCCGCCAATTCTCTTATTGAGCGTGGCAAATAATTTTTCGATTTTATCATCTATTTTTCCAATTGGCCGATATCCCTCGCAACACCCATATACTATACCACTTGAGGCAAGCGCCACTTGGTAGCATCCCAACTCTTTTGGAGGAAATACAGTGCGTGTTTTCATAACTTTAATAAGTTCCTCCTTTGAGAGATAGTCAAATCCCGCAATCGCTCCCACCCTATTTGACAGAGGGTGATGAGTGAGATATGCGGGAGGCTTGCGGGGATGATACGTTACTTGAATTGTTCCCAATTCTTTTTGTAAAAAAGTTTCAAAATCGTCAATCTGTGTATAGTTTTGTTTTGTAACGATGCTGAATAATTCCGTATGAAATCCAAGTGAGCGTGCTTGTTTTAAAAACGTCATACTTTTTTTGAAGTTGCCCACACCTCGATTGGAATCGTGATATTTTTCCAATCCATCGATAGATACAATAAGATTATTTAAGTTGGGATTGTGTAGTTCTTTTAGGTGATTAATTGTTCCATTGGTGATTGTTTGGACAAATATCCCCAAGGAGGTGAGTGTATTAATAAGGTGTGGAAAGTAGGGAAGCGCAAACACCTCACCGCCACAAAACGTGATTATTTTTAATTCATATGCTTTCCGATATCGATTAACAAAATCCAGAATTTGTTCTTCAGTAAGAATGGGACTTGTTTTTTTTGTATAACATATTTTGCACTGAAGATTACATTTTTCCAAAGGATTAATGTAGAGATGGTGAAGGACTGTGGAGAGATGACTATTCATATGTAGTTATTTAAGCTCACTGTGCAGCCAATCGTAATAGTCTTTGTTAATATACTCCGTTGGAATGGCCATAATACAGGGACATTTGTAAGTGTGCACCGAGCGCACTTCTTTTTCAAGTTGGGGAAGCAATTTCTTTGATGTTTTAGCTATTAACACCGATTCGTCCGCTTCTTCAAATGTCTTCGTTTGTGGCGGCCAAAAATAGGTAGAATGCATATGGGGATAGACATTAATACATGCACATAGTCTCTTTGTAAGGAGATGTCTTCCGATCGATTGAGCTTGTTCTATCGACCCACAGGGAATATATACGAGTACAATATCTGTCATAGCCTATTGTACCATTCCCATGGGACATAATACACATATCCATGATATAAAAGGGACCTAAATTGTGCCCATTAAGAGGTAAAATGGTACTATAGATATTTTTATTAAATAGACTCTTGGCGTTGTGATTCGATGGCTAATAAAGTAAAATATACGTTTAGGCGCGTTGGCGAAGTGGAAACGCGGATGTCTGCAAAACATCTACCGCGCCAGTTCGATTCTGGCACGCGCCTCCCAAGGAGGGGTCGCATAGTGGCCTAGTGCGCTAGTCTTGAAAACTAGTATAGGCGCAAGCCTATCGCGAGTTCGAATCTCGCCCTCTCCGCCAAGAAAAATTCATAACCGCAGGTTGTGAATTTTTATTGATGAGTGGCGAGATGAGAAGCAAGACGCGAACTCTTAAGTGCGCGGCAGTGGTTGAGCTTACAAATTTGGCGAAACCAAATCTCGCCCTCTCCGCAAATTAGTCTTAATTAGAACACAAAGTAAAATAAATAAATCTCTAAAAACAGACACTTAATATTCTCTGATGTTCATGTACTTATTTTTTTCCACTTGAAAACGAAATTAATAATGGTATACCTATAAGTATATAAATCAGATTTACCTATGGAAGAACAAGGTTTTCAAAGTCCAATACGACAAAACAAAGGTAGGAATAAGACACCATTCGTTGTTGTGGGTGCAGTTATTTTAGTTGCCATACTTGTTGGATTCCTCATAACTCGACAACCACAAAAGGGAGAGGAGAAAAAAGATGTTGTCATTGAAAAAAAAGAACCTTCTCCTACTGAAAAACCAAAAATTGAAAAAGCCTCCGTGAAAGTTCAGGTGTTAAACGGAACAGGCACTCCAGGTGAAGCGGGTGTGGTGGTGAAAGCTCTTGAGGAAGCGGGTTATAAATCTGAAAATATTAAATCTGGTAATGCAGGAAAATATGATCACTCCGTTACTACCGTCTCTGCACGAATTGATTTTGAAGAAATAGTAAATAATATAAAGGACATATTAGAACCAACGTTTGGTGAGATTACAGTTGATTCATCAAATCTTAATGCGGATAGTGAGTTTGATGTCATAATAACTACTGGCGGAAAACTATTTGAAACCCCCACTCCATCGGTAACAGTTACAAATAGTCCCACTCCAAGTACCACGATAGCTCCTACTTCCACACCGAGCCCAACCCCAAGTCCCACCCCGACTCCATAAAAGTGTGTTGCTCAAAATTTTGTCGATTTGGTTTTGCAGCTGTTAAGAAAACAATAAAACATTGTGTTATTATGTGGAATTGGGGAGTGGGTTTGGTTTGATACATTATTAAATATTTTAAACAATGACATCAATTAATAATAACCATAATTTAGTTGTATATACTGCACTGTTCGGAGGGAAAGATACTCTGGTAGACCCAACTTATGTTGATCCAAGTGTCGATTATGTGTGTTTTACTGACGATCCAACACTAACCTCTTCCGTGTACAAAATGGTATTGTGTGATTCTAAGTTTAAAACACCCATACAATCTGCTAAACAGTTCAAACTTCTTCCCCATCTATTTTTCCCGGAATATACGCATTCACTTTGGGTAGATGCATCTATTGTCATTAAGACAGATGATATGAAATCCTGGCTTGATCCGCACATTGCAAGAAATAATTTTACGGTTTTTCAAAATACGCATCCTACCCTTTCAGAAGAAATTCAATATTTAAAAGATGCTAAAAAGGTAAGGCCAGAGGACTTGGATAGACAGATCGCACAGTACACTCAGGAGGGGCTTAGCCTTACCACAAGCATGGTTGATGGAAGCACTATTTTGAGAGCTCATAATAATCCTGATGTCATAAAATTTGACGAATTATGGTGGGATCAGATATGCAAACACACTTTGAGAGACGAAGTTAGTTTTGCTTACGTTAAATGGAAGCTTTGCTTCAATAATGGTACCTTTGATCACCCAAGTCGTCATAATAATCCTTGGGTATACGTAAGAAACCATAGAATTGAAGAGGTGCCACTTGAAGGAGTGGTAAGTAAGATATAAGAGATATAAAAATCTACACATTTAAAATGCTGCATCCAAACAGAGATTAATCCTACGTTCTTGTTTTTCGAATGAATTTTAATTTTGCCGTATTATGTCCTGATATGATAAACCCCGAGGAATGAGAAGGGGGAGTAAATATGATACAGATCTTGAAGAATTGAGGGGATCAAACCCGATAGAGCGAAGTTGTTCAAGCTCGGATTGTGTATATTCTATACCCCTCAACACATCCAAAACTACTAATGGATCTGTTGTTTCATCAAAACATGCTGCCATGTACCACCGGTGAAGTATTAACACGTCTTCTTCTTGTACGGTTTTTTCTTTTGGATGACGAGTTATCTCGCCAATTTTATCTAATATCTGTGCAAGACGAGAAGGAGAGTTGATTATTTCGCCCAGATTTATGGTGTCTAACAGCCCACAATGATACGCTAATACCATTCCTAAATAAGGATTTGCAGTCACTGTAAATAATATGTCGCTTAAGAGTGGTACTGATCGTTCCTTGATGTATGGTAATTGATCGCGCGCACTTTCAGAAAGCATATCAACTACCTTTCTTCGTGTACCGGAAGATACATTGTCATACCGAAGCCATTGAGATACATCGCGATTTATGTCTCGTAATGACGTGAACCCGAACCATCCCCACCACGATGTTGGATCAGAGACTACCATGTTGACGGCCCTAAATCCATTTATTATAGCTGCCACATAATCTTTTCTGTATGAGCCGTTGGGAAACAAAACCATATCTGCGGCCTGACTCATCATCATCACCAAACTTAAATCCGTGTCAAAATCCGTCCTGTCAAAAGTTACCATAATTGAATCTTTCTTTGCGTTTGCAATCCTTTGGGCTGAAACATATCCAATAACTTGTGCGTCAATCGAGTCACCACCGTTGAGAAGGCGTATGTCTTCTGCTTCTTCCGTTTTTGTTCTCGGGCGGTCAACAAAACTGATTTCAGACACTATTTCCCTATCAGTTAAACGAGAAAATACCACCTTGTGCAAATTCCGTTTTTCCGTTTTCCCAATGGGAAACTCTGATATTTTCGCAAGCAATTCACTTTGTTCCAACTCGTATTCATCGTTTTTTTCTTCAACTTTCCGCTTCCACCCAAGATTTTGCAATGATGTTTCTATTTGTTGAGGCACCATAGCATCAACTGATCTTACAATTTCACCATTCGCAATTTCCACCGCTCTTTCATTTAACTCTATATCAATATCTGTCACGGCAGATGCTTCATGTTCAATAACCTGAGTTCCCAATGAATTGTCTGGTAATGAGGTAGATTGTTTTAACCTATCAGGCCACAACGCTTTTAAATGTTCGACATAGTTGTGATTTCCATAATAATACTGTCTCATTGTTCCCCCACGCAAATATATCATCGCTTCTCCCGTTTCGGCGGGTGTCATAAGTGGGCATAAATTTAATATCATTTCCTCTATTGCATTAGTTACTTCTGCAGGAGTATCTGGATGTACTTCATTGAGAATCGTTTGTAAAGGGATGGTGTGGCTTATTGTTGCGTACTCGTTTTGCTCTCTAAGTGGCATGTTGGGATACCTAAACCTGTTATCCCGACATATCCTGTCAATATGGTCCAGTCTGGCTTCTTCGTATGGATTTTTCATATTATTGGTTAAATATAAATCCCTTATTTTTAACTGTTTGTATAAGATTTGGATTGAGATGAAGTTTTGTTGCCTTGTTTCTAAACCGCCAGATCATCTGGTCAAGTGCCCAATCCGTATACAGATGTTGTGTATGTTCGCCCCATATTATGCCTGCCATTTTATCCCGAGATATAAGGGTGTTTTTATGAAGAATCAGATAGGAAAGAATCCGTTTCTCTCTTCTTGAAAAAAACATGTCAATAGGAACTCCATTTAGTTCAACATATTTTTTTCTGTTAATCGTGAGCCGGCGTTTAGCATGTATATGCTCTCGTATAATCTTTTCAAAAAGCGGAATAGATAAGGAGTATTTTGTTTTTCCCTTGTTTATTAATTTTATATCGACTAAATATTGAAAGTAGGGTTTATCCTTTTTATCTAACCTTTCTTCTAAAACTGTCTTTGTCAGTACCTCTTGCTCCTCCGGTTCAAGCTCATCGTATAAAATTTTGAGTTTGATTAAGATATCTTCATGTGTAAATAATTTTGAAATGTCTTTTGTCCGAGAATAATATCTTACTGCTTGTTTCACGAGCCAAAAATTTCCTCCACATTCCGCAACAATCATTTTTTTTATCTTGTCAGGAATCATGCTGAAATCCTTTTCAAGATAATTGATAAACAGCATCGAATCTTCTTGCCCAGCACAGGGAAATTGCAACGTGTTTTGATAAAATGTAGAAAATGAAGCTAGCATGCGTGTGTATTTTTCATAAGCTGTATTTTTCTGGAAAAAATAAATAAGTGAAGCTTGTTTTGCATGAAACATCGTGTCGAAATAGCTAATTAGATGTTTTTTTTCTGCGAGAAGCTTGTCGGCATCGAGGATGAGTAAAACTAACCTTTTATTTTTTTTATGGAATTGAAAGATGTATTTTTCTATATCTTGTGGATCGTCAATGACTAAGGCAGTTAGATCAAGGGGAATAATATGGATATTATCTCTCTGAAAAATTGTTTTTTTGAGAAAGGATTTGTCATCAATAAATTGATAGACGCGATATAGTTGGTCTCTTTTGGGACAGTGACAAATTGTAAGGCATTCTTTTTGATTGATTGCACGTATCCATGGCAAAAATATCCTCTCATATGTCTTATTACTAAACGGATTGTTGTAATGACCCATAAGACTACTTATTATAACACATAAAAGTTCTATATTACGTTATTTCGTTAGGTAGAATGTCAAGCAGCAAAATCTGTCTCTCACTATACTTCCTCTCATGCTTGACACATCCAAAGACAAAATAGATGTACGTAGGGGAATTGCCTATTTGGTTAGACTATTGCCAAATGTGCTTGGCAATAAAGCACAGCCAAATACGATTAAAAACCTCATAGACAAATGTGCATCAGACCCAAGTATACTTGTGCAACTGGAACAGGGACCAAGATATAAAATTCATCTGCTGATAAAAGGTGAAACAGTACGGCAACTTGGCTTTCCTACAAATTCACTTGAACTTATTGTTGATCAATATGCAAAAGACGCGTGGAGTTTCATCATAAGATCCGAGGAAAAGGGAAACTCATATTTTGCGTTGGAGTGGAACAATGATCTAAGTTTTATTCTAAAAGGAAGAAAAAAAGTTATAGCCTCTTCATGTGTCCTTATGGATTATCGGATTCATCACTTTCATTCAAATGATGTTGACTACCACTTTAAGATAGGATCCAATCAACATCCCATAATTGACTGTGTACGTCATCATATAACATGGCACATGTCCGACGCAGCCTCACCAGTTTTAATAATTACTCCCCAAGTTAACGTCCAGGGCAATATTACCTCCCTGCAGTGCAGAGCACTTCCCCATGCTTCAATGGGGGGTTCTCTCGGAGCGATTAAACTCCAAATACCAATTTCGATTATTTTTTCTCAATAATTTACTAATTTGAGTAAGGGATTTTTATCCTACTAGAAAGCTCTACTTTTTTGTATTTGTGATTATATTTGGTACAATACTTGCATATGTTACGTTCAGAACTCATATCTGTTGAACCAGCACGTGTGATTTCAAAGACAGGTGGTGATGTTGTGATATCCATTCCTTCAGTTGATTCCGATGGTAAAACGGTCGTTCATACCGGCACTGGTGAGTGTCTTCTTGAGCAAGACACTTCTGTTGATACATTAATACAAAGAAGGGAAGTGGCACCGAGATTGAGTTATATTGTTCTGGCATTAATTTCTCCAAAGTGTAGACTCTGTTCCTCATTAAATAGATGCAATGTAGGATTAGATCCTGCAACTCTTAAACTATCTGTTTCATAATATAACAGTAATTTGTTTTCACTGTATACTCTTCCAAAAATGAAGTATATATTTTGGCTGTATAATGGAGTAGGTATGAAAAAAATATTTTTATTTATTATATTTTTAGTGGTTGCCATATCATTGTTGTTTTTCTTCACGACCAGAAACCGCTTTATTGTAAGTCCAGTTGCTTTCCCCACGCCAACTGAAAAACCGCTTCTTAAATATTCATTTGAAAAGTTACGTCAAACACAGTTTCCAAAAAATAATATTCAACTTGATCGTTTATATGGTGATACACCAGATTCGACTGCCCAGGTATTTTATTTTGATACACCAAAAAAACCAAATGAATCTGTGATGGATACAGTGAGCGGATTAATAAATATCCCGAAAACACCGGGGAAATATCCTATGATTGTAATGTTAAGAGGCTATGTTCCGGATGAGATGTACTTGCCAGGAGCTGGAACACAACACGTTGCTGAGGCACTTGCACGGAGTGGATATATTACCCTTGCGCCAGATTTTTTAGGATTTGGACAGTCAAGCGCTCCCTCTCAAGATTCCTTTGAGGCACGTTTTCAGACATACACCACTGTACTAACATTACTTTCTTCACTTTCTACATTAAATGAGGGAATGCAGGCGAGTTATTCCGGAGTGATCACTGCGGATGTGTCACGTGTAGGAGTGTGGGGCCATAGCAATGGGGGACATATTGCATTATCAGTGCTTGTAATTTCTGGAAAACAATATCCAACTGTGTTGTGGGCGCCGGTGTCAAAATCATTTCCTTATTCTATTTTGTACTATTCAGATGATGCGGCAGATCATGGGAAAGCACTGCGAGTTGTGCTGGCCAACTTTGAACATGATTATAATGCTGATCTTTTTTCTCCTCTCAACTATTACGCCTGGATCAAAGCCCCACTATCAATACACCAAGGAGATGCAGATACGGAAGTGCCGCAACAATGGTCGGCAGATTTGGTATCCGCTCTTAAAAAGAGTGATATAAATGTTTCTTATCATGTGTATCCGGGAGATCATAATATGTTGCCCTCTGCTTGGAATGATGCGGTCAATGACAGTGTTTCTTTTTTCGATGCTCACTTTAAAACTAATGATTAGGGGAGGCTGGAATAATCAAAATATTAGTGATGGGGAAAATCTAATACATATGCACGAAGAATAATTTTTGATCGTTCTTCCTGACCTTTGGGCAACTGAGTGGCATAATAGCCAAGTGGATGTGTGGCTTGGTCATACACAAGTACTACTATAAATGATACTATAATGAATTCATGAATATACCTGTTTATGTGGGAAAATCAGATGTTTTAAGTGGAATTCGTTGTATAAAAGCAGCACGAGATATAAAAGCTGGAGAAATCATTGAATCGTGCCCGATAATACTTATTCCTACAAAAGAATTGGTGTATCACGACAAGACGGTGCTCACCAATTATAACTATGATTGGGATGATGATAATGATGCAATGGTTCTTGGTTATTGCGGTTTGTCAAATCATTCATTTTCTGCAAACGTACAATATAAGCGTAATTTTGAACTGAAATGTATGGAATATTATGCGGTAAAGGACATAAAAAAAGATGAGGAAATCTTCGTGAATTATAATGGGAATCCGAATGACTCCACACCGCTTGAGTATGGATATCATACGGATTTTAAATTGTAAAAATCGTCTGTTACGAGGCAAATAAACCTGTGCTTATATATCTATCTCCTCTGTCAGGAAAAACGGTAACAATCACTCCTTTTTTGATTTTCTTGCTGACCTCAATTGCCCCCCACAGTGCTGCGCCCGATGAAATACCAACCGATACTCCTTCTCGTTTAAATACATCACGTGCCAGTTCAAATGCCGGTTCGTCATGTTCAAGATCCAGTTTTACATCAAGATATGACTCTTGGTATATCGATGGGACATATGCTTTCATATTTCTCAAACCTTGAATAGTTGAGGAAACTTTTGGCTCAATCCCAATTATTTGAATATTTGAAGTATACTTTTTAAGCCGTTTCCCAACCCCCATTAACGTACCGCCTGTTCCCATGCCGGCGACGAAGTGGGTGATAGTGGGGATAGTATGAATAATTTCCTTTCCCGTTGTTTCATAATGAGCCATAACATTCATATTGTTATTAAACTGGTCAAGTTGAATATATTTATCTTTATTTTCTTTCACAATATTTTTTGCAACTTCAATTGCATGATTTGTTCCTAATTTTCCTTCAGTCAATATAATTTTTGATCCGTAGGCTTCCAATAATTTTCTCCGTTCAATACTGACACTTTCTGGCATTACTGCAGTAAATGAATAGCCTAAATACGCTGCTATCATTGCAAGTCCTATGCCGGTGTTGCCGCTTGTTGCCTCTATAATTGTTTTGTCTTTACTCAATATTCCTTTTTTTTGGGCATCTAAAATCATATACAAGGCGATTCTGTCTTTAATTGATCCCCCTGGATTGTTTCCTTCAAGTTTTGCTAATATTGTTATCTGAGAATTTGGTGAATATCTTTTTAATTCAATAATTGGGGTGTTGCCGATTGTTTCTAGTAAATGTTGGTATTTCATGTGTTTTGTCATATGGTAATTAATAAAAAAACCTCCCGTTTGGGAGGCTGTGATCTTTATCTGTGCTGTTTATTTCTTACAGATAAACCTCCCATTCACATAGGAGGTACAACACAAAAATGTAACTGCTAAATTCCGTTCGCTCATGGGAATAATTGTAACACAGATATGATATGTGTCTATTAATATTATTTATTTTTTCTTTTGAAGGAATAGAAATATGCCCATTACGACAATAGCTGCAAAGAAGAAAGGTGAGTTCATTCCCAGAGATCCAAAGAGAAGCCCTCCCAATACTGGGCCAATAATACGGCCCAAACTTCCTGCAGATTGAAGAAATCCGAGAGTCTCTCCATATTCCTCTTTTGGAACACTTTCACTTGCAAGAGCTTGTATGGCCGGATTTGCCATGCTGTTACCAAAAACAATTAACGCCTGTGTGATCATGAGGTACCACGGGTTGGGAACAAAAGGAATAAGTGCAAATCCAAGGCCAAAAAAAAGGGATGAGTAATTGAGAAGTGTTCTTTCTTTAAACTGTTTTACCAACAGGGGAAGCAGTTTGAGTTGTGCAATAACAGCTAATATGCCAACAAACGCAAAAATATATCCGTTTTGTTCCGGTCCAAAATTAAATCGTTTTTGAGTCCAAAGTGCAAAAGTGCCCTGCATCATCGAGAATGCAGAATTCATCAGGAAAAAAACAATAATTAAATATTGGATGTTCGTAGCACTTGCTATTTTCCAAAATTCTTGGAACGTCACTTGTGCTTTTGGCTCATTTTTTCTCTCTGAGCTTTTTACGGTCTCCGGGAGGACAACAATGGTAAGTATTACAGTTATTATGGAAACTCCCATTGCAAAAAAGCCAGGATAACCATAGTTATATTTTGCCAAAAATCCTCCGATGGCGGGACCAAAAATAAAACCAAGCCCAAATGCGGCGCCTATAACGCCCATTCCCTTTGCTCTATTTTCCTTTGTGGTTATGTCTGCTATATATGCCTGTGTAATAGATATGTTTCCTCCTGTTATTCCATCGATAATACGGGCAAGAAAAAGAAGGGGGAGGTTGTTTGCAAGACCCAGTATGAGGTATCCGATGGCGCTTCCAATTTGAGAAATTGCAAGCAATTTTTTTCGTCCATAGCGGTCAGATAGTCTTCCTAAGAGCGGTCCAGCTATCAACTGAAAAAGGGAGTAGGTTGCCCCTAAAATGCCGATAGTAAGGGGGGATGCTTGATACTTCTCGGCAATATAGGGAAGTAGGGGAAGAACAATTCCAAATCCAAGCAGATCAACAAAGACAATCAAAAAAATGGTCAAGAGGGGTTTATTATTCTGTTTCATAACTTATATATTACGGTAACCGAAGTATTTTGTCAAACGGGATTACTTCATTTATTTATCTGTTCAATGACGCGGATAATTGTTTGGGGAGTAAAAAGCCCCGGACGAATACGTGACATGTAAAACATATTTTCCTTTGATTGCATAACGCCGGAAATGACCGATACGGCTGCTGTATATCCCGCTTTTTGCACTGTCTCAATATTCTTGTTACTAAAGGCTCCATATGGATATGCAAATGTTTTTATTTTTATTCCAAACCGTTCTTCAAATTTGCGCTTGCTGTCGACAATCTGTTTTTCTGCGTACAGATCTGGAGCCAACTTGAGATATACATGATCAAGAGTATGAGAACCAATCTCCACAAGATCGCTTTCAGCCAATTCCTGAATTTGTTTTTCATTAAGGAATCCGTTTCGCCCGATATAATCATAAATGACGTATATCGTTGCTCTTACGTGGTACTTCTTAAGCAGAGGAAATACTACTGTGTAAAAATCCTCATATCCATCATCAAAGGTTAATACTGCGCTATGAGTGGAATAATGAATTGTCCCGTCAAAAATATCTGGAATGTCTTTTACGAAATACGTCTCGTAGTTGGCTTTTCGTAATGCTTGTAGGTGTCCTTCAAACAAAGTGGGAACTATGTCAAGTCTCTTTCGTATAAGATCACCATCATCTTTTACGTATTCAACGTAATGATACATAATGATGGGGATTTTAATTTTATTTTGTCCAATATTTTTACTTTTCAAGTTGTCGGGGAGCTGGAGTGCGCTTTTTTCGTAGTAAGGAGCGACTATATTATCTTGTTTCTCTACAAGTTTTATTAATTGCGCAGTTTTTTGTTTTTCTGAAAAAAATGCGAGTGATAACAACAAAACAAGAATGCCGGCAAGACCCAAAAATAGTTTATATTTTTTTATTCGAGCACGCATATGTAATTATTGTTCCCACCCAGTGGGATGAGCCTTGTACCATTTAACGAGGGCATTTACACTATCAGCAATACTTCGCTTTGGCACCCATCCCAGTACTTGTTTTGCTTTTGCGATATCCGCTATTTTTTTTGCATCATCTCCTTGTCTGGGGGTTGATTTTTCCACCGCAAATGCGGCCCCTGTGATTTTCTTTACTTGAGTAATAATTTCAAGCACCGAGTTCCCAGTCCCAGTCCCAAGATTGATAATTTCACTACTTTTACCCGCCATAAGGTGTTCAAGTGCTTTTAAATGGGCCTCATTTAAATCCACGACATTGACATAGTCTCGAATAGGTGTTTTGTCTGGCGTATCCACTTCTGGACAAGTGAGAGCAAATGGCTCAATATTCAAAGCACCACGTACTGCATTTTGCATGAGGAGACTGGAGGGTTTTTTTGAGTCTCCAATAAGACCGTCGTCTGTTGCACCGCATACGTTAAAATAGCGCAGAATCACATAATTCAGTTTCTTCAACTGTGAGTACCATTTGATAAGTTCTTCCACCATTTGTTTTGATGCGCCATATGGTTGAGAAGGAGCAAGGGGATGCTTTTCATCAATGGGCATATACTGCGCTTCTCCATACACCGCACATGTTGAGGAAAAAACAAGTCGTAATACGTTGGCGTCTGTCATTGCTTTGAGAAGATCATTTGTCCCTCCTACGTTATTATCGAAATATTTGTAGGGGTTTTTTACCGATTCATCAACCAAACAAGATGCGGCGTAGTGAACTACTACGTCGATATTTTGTTCTTTTTCAAATACCGTTGAGATTTGTTTTAAGTCCGTTTCATACATTTTTAATGCATTATTCCCAAATTTCTTTTGTAGTTCTTCTATGGGACGCCGATATCCGGTACTAAAGTTGTCCGCTGCGACAACATTGTATCCATTTTGCAAAAAAACATATGTAGCTACAGACCCAATATATCCTCCCGCACCCGTAACTAAAATTGTGTGTTTCATATACTATTATTGTACCACCTTACATAAGGCGTACACTTCCTAAGACACTGTGGCCTTGTACGGCATACGTAGTTTATGAAGAGGATGCCAGTGGAGTCGGCCCTCTGCAACGACAATTCCTATAAAAATACACAATGACCCGACAAAAAAAATAGGGGTTGGATACTCTCCCAAGAGTGGAATAGCAATCAACACAGCAATAACGGGGTCAATGTAGCTGAATATTCCTATTTCCTGTGCATCAATTTTTGAGATGCCGTACATAAAGAGACCATATGCTAGTGCCGAGGAGAAAAAAACACCAAAAACGATACCTAGCCAGCCGTTTATATTTAACGCAGAAAAGGACCATTTTTGTAATTCTGGAATCATGAAGGGAATAAAAGTGATTGATCCAAAGAGAAATCCTATATAATTCACCACATAATGGTTCACGTCTTTGAGTACTTTTTTAGTAATCAGTGCCTGAAGGACTGAGCCAAGTGTGGCAATAACAAGAAATATATTTCCTTCAATTGCCACTTCTTTTTGAATACTTGTTGTCCCATGGTTTAGCAATAATGGTGAAACAATAATTACAAGAACACCAATAAAAGAAATAAGTATTCCAAAAAAAACTTTGCGATGAGGCTTTTCCTTCAAAAAAAGAACTGAGAGAATAAAAAGAAAAATTGGCTGCGAGGAAGCAATCATGGGGGCATTTATACTATTTGTTTTTGGAAGCGCTAAAAAGAAAAATGCAATATTAATAGTTATGCCAAAAAACGCCCCTAAGCATATTTCTATAAATTGTTTTTGAGTCACTGTCTGTCTTCTTGAAATTGCAAAGGGCAAAAAGAGTACAGCAGCAAAGAAAAATCGTATAAAAGCCAAGGTAAATGGGGGAATATTTTGCAACGCAAATTTAAATATGGGAGAAGCAGCACCCCAGATGATATTAGCAATGATGAGGGCGAGTATTGGATTCATGTTTCTATTAGTGTAGCAGATTCGTTTGGAGAAAGATTATTTTTGAGTCTTATGAAAATATACAATCAACTCCCCGATAAGCCCCGTCATGACAACCTGTATACCTACAATAATAAGTACTATTCCAAGTTGAAGAAGTGGTCTGCGGTAAAGAAGCACGTTATAAAATATTCTTTCAAATGCAAGATAGACAGATATACAAAAGCCAACCAAAAACAGTATGCCACCGATTGCGCCAAAAAAATGAAGAGGTCTGTCAGCAAAAATATAAACAAAATATGCCGTTATCATATCGAGAATTCCTGTAAAGAATTTTAAAGCTCCAAACTTCGATATACCATACATCCTTTTTCTGTTATTCACAACAACTTCAGACACGCTATAACCGCGGTAATATACCGAAAGGGGAAAAAAACGAAAGTTATTCCCATACAGAGGGAAGTCAACCAATGTTTCTTTCCTAAACATTTTAAATCCGCAGTTTATGTCGGTAAAGGGAGAACGAAATATATTTCTCAAAACCATATTGGCAAAGAATGAATATATCCTAATTAAAAACGTGTCTTTTCGTTTTTTTCGAACACCGTTAACAAGGTCTGCGCCTTCTTTGATGTTTTGCATAAATAACTTGAGATCTGCGGGGTCATCCTGCAAATCTCCATCCATAAATACGTAAAGTTCTCCTTTTGCATGGGCAACACCCGTACGAAGTGCTTCACCCTTTCCCATTCTTTTTTTGTGTTCAAATAAACGCACGTTTTCAACTTTCAGCCTTGTGCTTTCAGTCTTTATTTCTGATCCATCATCGACAAGAATAACTTCGTATTCTACGTGTTCTTTGTTCATGGCATCATCAATTTCCTGCAAAAGGATGGGGATATTTTTTCCTTCGTTATAAAAGGGAATGATGATAGATAGTGTAGGAACCATATTGATATTATTTTTTTCTAAACACTTCAACATTTTCGTTCTTATATATTCGTGTGTACTGCATATCTTTTACTAGTTTAGTATATACCGGGATAAGTTTATCTTTCTCAGGGTAATTATATATCTCATTTAGTGAAAGAACAACATAGTCTGCTAAATCATATCGAGGAGAAAATAAATAAACATATCTTCTGGAGGAAAAAAGAGGAGCGATTTGTCCTGTTGCCATAATTTTTAATTTCTTATCAGAAAGAATTGTTTTCCATAAATGGGCATCTGCCATCTCTTTCTGTGGCCATAAGAATGGATGTACCTCCGGCTCTCGAGAATAGGGAAGTGGAGATTTAAAATAAGAAAATAAAAGAGTACAAACAATAACAAATGCAGGCATAACCGCAGTTATTTTTTTCTTAGAGTTCACTATAGTATTAAATCCATAAATGGCAGAAATATAAATAAAGGGTGTGATAACCGAGCTGTAATGATAAAAGATGTTACGCATATTCCAGTTATTGGAAAGGAGGTTGATTGCAAATTCCGGAATCGTAATCAATAATTGCAAGGGGGCAAACAAAGACATAAATCCTACTGGACCAAACATAAATAATAAGTAAGTAGCTGTGTCAATATTCCAAATATATTTGATAACGCTTGAAGGATTTTTTATTATGCCAAAAAGGACCTGAACCGGTGAGTCACCAAAATCAGAATAATAGGTAAGAGCAAATGACATTTCTTTGCGGAATATGGGAATAATAATAAGCATTGAGAGAAAAAACCAACTGATACTAATTATCAGGATAATTAGGCCAAATATCTGGTTTTTTCTCTTTTCATCTATATGAATTTTCTTTTTTGTGAGAGTGGTAAATAATATATAAAGTCCAAAAAATGCCGTAGTGAGAGCCACCTCTTCTTTAGAAAAAATACTCGCAATAAAACAAAAGCCAGAAAACAGATATTTTTTTTTCAGGAAAAAATAAAACATATAGAGAAGAAGACAGGTGGCAAGAGTGACAGCATGAAACTCAAAAATATTCGCTCTTTCCATCGGCGGAAATAATAAATATGAGAGAGAGAAAATGAGCCCAAAAAGTTCTTTTCTCTTTTGTGTTTGAAATACTATTTTAGAAATGCCGTACACGGCAAATGCGCCAAGTCCAAGCATGAGTGATTGGATAATAAGAAGTGTCTCAGGACCATTATAAATAAAATAAAAGGGAGCAAGGAACGCAAGTAATATGTCATTGTGGATTGCCATTCGTTTTACTTGATCATAACCATGAGGATTGGTAAGTTCAAGAAATCGAGAAAAATCTCCAGTGCGAAGAGCCCGATACGTGTTGTATACCGTTTGATGCATGATGCCAAGATCAAAGTAGTTGGCATATAAAGTATGGTAGCGGAGAATAGTAAGATAGGAAAAATAGCCGATATATGCCAAAACAAAAAAGGTGAGTATGCTTGCCACCCAGTGTTTTTTAAGAAATGATTTCATTGATGATAATAATATACCTATTTTACTTATAAATACCTGAAAAATATTCTTTATTTATTGCCTGAGTGATATTTTTGATGTATTTCGCGTAATCGCGGATTGGTTACGTGGGTATAGACCTGTGTAGTTGAAACGTTTTTGTGTCCTAACATTTCCTGGACACTACGCAAATCTGCTCCGTGTTCAAGTAAATCCGTTGCAAAACTGTGACGAAGGGCATGAGGGCTAAAGTGCTTGACGATACCAGCCAGTTTACGATATTTATCAACCAGTCTTTCAACCGAACGAACAGAAAGCCGCATTTTTTCTGGCGTGAGACTTTCTTCTGGTTTTGGTCCAGAATAGCGAATAAAGAGGGCAGAATACGGATCCCCCCGTTTGGTAAGATATTCTTTGAGCCTTGTTTTTGCATGTTCAGACAAAAAAACGATACGTAATTTTCTCCCTTTCCCAAGCACACTAAATTCGCCACGGTCTATATTAATATCTTCCTTGTTAAGAGAGACAAGTTCTGATACACGAAGCCCTGTGGAAAAAAGAACTTCCAATATGGCCCTATCACGAAGCCCCGGTTCCTCTGATGTGTCTACACTATCAAAGATGCGGTGAAGCTCGTCTGGAGAAAGAAATTTTATCTCCCGCTCTTTTTGTTTTCCCAGTTCAATCATTTCTGGTGTCATGGATGGAATTTTTTGCTTTATGAGAAATTTAAAAAACGATCTTAATGCAATGAGAAAATAGTTTTGTGTTTGGCGGGAAATACTCCCCTTAAATTTGTTTTTATATGTGTGCGAAAGGTAAAGTCGAAAACTGCGAATTGTTTCTTCATTTATTTCCTCAACTGAGAGATGTTGGTCTTGTTGCAGAAGCCATCCTTCAAAAAATTGAAGGTAATATCCGTACATCCGAACGGTTTTAACTGAAAGATTTCGATCTAGTTCACAATATTCAAGAAATCGTAAAATGGCCTCTTTTAGCAACATTTGATTATTATAACGTATTTATGCAAATATACTTAAACGACGTCTAATAGTTTTTTGCGTACCTTGAAGGGTTGATTTGATAATCCACACATAAGCCCTTGCACAAGTATTAAAGATGCACATTCTTATGTTCGGAGTGCTATACTCAAGGCACCCACATGCATACTCCAAGGAGTGTTTGTATTTCAAAAAAAGCACTCGTCCTTTTATCAAGCATTGTTATATTCATTTCTTTCTACATATTCATCTCGCAAACCATACTTAATACAAAGATTGTAAAAAATAATAGAGCCGCGGCTGCAGCAATTATCGGAGGAAGTAATGTGTTGCCGGGTGAATATCCTGCTGTAGCACTTATAGACGGTGGATCCTGTACTGGAACCCTCATTAATCCAAGATGGGTTCTCACTGCAGCCCATTGTTTAAAAGACGGAGCCAAACCTCTTGTTGCGGTGGGAATTACAAACAGAAACGAATTTTCTTCTTCTGCAGTCAGGTCATCGTTGACTATTCAGCATCCTCTCTATAAATCTAAAGGTGTGGATATTGGACTTATTTTGCTTGAAAAAGAGGTGACAGGAGTCACCCTCCCTAAGCTTCCTCAGCCATCAATAAACAATGATATGTATAAAAAAGGGTCCAACATTACATCTGTGGGGTGGGGTTGTATAGGTTTAAAATCTACTCCAACACCTTCTTATTCATTAGATAATCTATGGAAAACATGTTCCCAATTTACATCAGAAAATGAATGCAATAAGCAAGGAGGTCCTATTGGATGCGGTTACCAGATATTTTGTAACGTTTGTATGCCGTGGAACCATGCTGAAATTGACTATGAGAACTGCCAAACAATACGAGACAAAGCAAATAAAGTAAAAAGTGACAATTCTATACATGCAATAATCCCCACTTCAATTGCTATTTTTGCTTCTGATCAATCTGTTAAAATTTTTGGGGATGTCCTTCAAAAAATATCTCTCCCAATCTATTATATTTATACAAATAATGGACTACTTGATACAAGGTTCCAAATTGGATATGACGACGAGCGGTCATTAAAAAAAACTCTCTGTAGTGGGGATTCAGGAGCGCCAGGATTTTATAATAAAAATGGTAGTTTATATGTGCTTGGTGTTCATATCGGTGGCACTTCCGGTACGGCAATGACACCTTCAACAGAAACAACTGTTATATCATACACTCAATGGATAACCTCACAAATTACCGATTATCAATCATACCCCACGTTAACTCCTCCTTTATTTGTTGTTGACACACAATACGATAAGCAATGGAAAGAGTGTTCTCAAATAAAATCAATTGCGGGAGAAAAACCATGGAATGCATGTAATACAAAGGGATTGGTAATTGGATGTGGTTACCAAACAAAATGTAATGTATGTATGCCATGGAACCATGCTGAAATTGACTATGGCGATTGTATTAATATCCTAGAGAAGATAAGACGCGTAAATAAATAGTATTTCAACTCGTTGGTCAACACTGATAGATTTTCTTCTTAAGAATTATTAAAATAACTGGATTTATTTTTTCTCCGAAAGAATGAGATAGGAGCCTATGCCAATGCACAAAGCACTCACAAGAAGCGTCATACTTAATTGTTCTCCAAAAAAGGGGATCGCAAAAAGCGCAGCAGAGAGGGGAGAAATATATGCCACCGATGATACGACAAATGCGGAGACATGTTTAATACTCCATTGATTGAGGAAAAAAAATACAACTGAATTGATAGTCGCGAGTACAAGAAGGCTAAACATTACAGAAGGACTACTTTGACTAAAGTGTACAATAGTAACAATAATTGATGTTTTTGTGAGAAAAAGGCAAACACTACTTATCAGAAATGCGGATATAAAATTTATTATTAAAAAAAAGGAAGGATCAAATTGTTTACTTATTCGTTTTGTATAAACAATATACGACGACCACGAAATCACCGCACATAAAATAAGGATGTTACCATGGAATGTTCCTATTGAACGAATGAGATCGCTTCCCTGAATAGACCGTAGAATCAGAAATGACGATCCTCCGAAACAAATAATCATGCTGATGATCCGGTGCAGAGAAATTTTTTCCCGAAATAAAAAATATCCCAAAAGGGAAACAAGAACAGGGGCAAGAATATAAAAAAGCTGAGATACAATGCTTGTGGTATATTGGACACCAAACACAAAAAAGAACACATTACCGCAAAATAAAAGACCGGCTGGTAAAATATATATCAATCTTTTCAAGTTAATGGTTTTCATGTACTTCACTAAAAGAGGAGTTATCAAAAGGGAAGCAATGCCAAATCGGATAAAAAGAATTTGGTAGGTATTGTATTCCTTAAGTGCAACTTTTATAAAAAGAGGAGATGTCCCACTTATCGTTCCAAGCACGATGAGAACCAAAATTGCTTTTATTCGAGTAGAAAGGATCATAGAATTGAATTATAATGAATGTCTATGAAAATATCATCAATTTGCGCGCAAGAAATTCTTGACAGTCGTGGCAACCCCACAATTGAGTGTGTTACAACCTTAGAAGACGGCAGTACAGGTTGGGCTGCTGTTCCTTCGGGGGCCTCAACCGGAAAATATGAAGCGGTAGAACTACGTGATGGAGATAAAAAAAGATACCTTGGTTTGGGGGTACTGAAAGCAGTCGAAAATGTTAATACAAAAATATGTTCAGTTGTAAAAGGAATAGATGCCGCACAACAAGAAGAGCTTGACAAAAAAATGATTGAACTTGATGGTACAGAAAATAAATCAAGTCTTGGAGCAAATGCAATTCTCTCTGTTTCACTAAGTGCTGCAAAGGCAGAGGCGACAAGTGAAAAGAAACCACTTTATGCATACCTTTCAAAATTTAATCCCGATTTTAAAGGAGTATATACCATGCCCATTCCTGAAATGAATGTGATGAACGGGGGAAAACACGCAAATTGGGCAACAGATATTCAGGAATATATGCTTTTTCCGATCGGAGCATCTTCGATTGTGGAGGCCGTTAGAATGAATGCAGAAATATATCAAAATCTTAAAAAAATAGTCAAATCAAAGGGATACGCCATTTCCATTGGTGATGAAGGTGGGTTTGCGCCCGCGGTAAAAAGCAATGAGGAACCGTTCCAACTTATGAGTGAGGCAATCGCAGCGGCGGGATACAATCTCGGAACAGATGTATGTTTTGGGATTGATGCAGCGGCAACAGAATTTTATAAAGATGGCAATTATGTATTGAACAAAGAGGGAAAAACAGTGTCATCAAGTGAGCTATCAACGTTTATTCTTGATCTTGCTTCACGCTATCCCATGGTATCGTTTGAGGACGTGTTTTCTGAAGATGATTGGGATGGATTCAAACATTTTACTGAAGCAGGAGTAGGAAAATTCCAAGTCGTTGGTGATGACTTGTATGTAACTAACACCAAAAGATTAGTAAAGGGAATTGAAAATAAAACGACAAACTCAATACTCATAAAGCTCAACCAAATTGGTACTATTACCGAAACTGTCGATGCGATACTCGCTGCAAGAAAAGCGGGAATGACTTCTGTTGTTTCTCATCGATCAGGTGAAACTGAAGATGCATTTATTGCTGACTTTGTTGTTGCAATGGGAACCGGCCAAATCAAAACAGGAGCTCCGGCGCGAAGCGAGCGTCTTGCAAAATATAATCAACTCATGCGAATTGAAAGGGAACTAGGAGAAAAGGCAGTGTACGCCCAATTCCCTTTTAAAAAATAAATTTATTGGTTATTTTTTTCCAAGAATTAAACTCCAGAAGTTGCTCCATCGTGTTCGTACCGATTGACGGAACGAATCAACAGTTGACTGGATGGATTGAACCAATGTTTTTCGAGCTGTTTTTTGGGTGTTAATAAAATTCTGTCTATTTGCCTTATTTTTTTCATTGAGAGCTTTTCTCTCTGCTTGAATCGTGGGCATAAGGGTAAGCTTTTGTTCGGGTGTTTTCCCTTCAAGAAGTTTTTGTGTATCTTCCCTGAATGTTTCCCTGTTTGTTTTATTTTCTTCATTCAACTGGCCTAGGCCTTCTTTGCGATCCTCGCGAAACTTGTCCCTGGCTTGTTTATTTTGTTCTAAAAGATTTTTCCTTTCCTCTTGATTTTGATTTTGTAACTCTTTGGCCTCCTGCCCGATTTTGAGTGTTGGAGTGGGAAATGGAGTTGTGGTAATTGTTTGTGCCGATACTGTCGTTCCGGTAAATAACAATGTGCCAAGAGCCAACATAACGAGTGATTTCTTTTTCATGGTATTTAAATGTGATAAATAATAAAACAGTAGTTTATATAACTACCTATCTATATATATGATAATTAGACAATAATAGTTTCACTTACTTCTTTTTACCATAAAAAATGTTGTTAGGTTTTTTGCGCTGTCTTGTAAATTTTCATCAACAATATCAAAGTTGTAGATATCTGCAAGAATGCGGGGCCCAAGAATAGCGCTATTTTTCGGCAGCGTTCCCGTTGCAAGCCCATATGCTGCTTTTGCAGTATCGATATAATCACCCGTCCCCACTTTTTGAATATGGTCTGGATATTTTTTCTTGAGAGTTGCTGAGCATTGTTTAAATACCTGGTCATGTGCCATGATTGTTTTTATATCAGAAAATTGCGCATCTTTTCGTTTCATTAAGTAGTGACAAATTTGGATATTGAATTCTTCATGAATGATAAACCGATATTTCGCCATTGCATAGGTCGATTCTTGTACAACACCACCAACCGCATTCTGAATAGCAAATAGTCCGTAGTCAATTACTCCTTCATGTAAATTTTTTAATACCTTTTCTGTGGTATATAAATATTTCATTTGGTATTTTTTAATTCCATGTTTTTGAGTATATGTCTGTAATGCTTCTTCATTAAAACTTCCTTTTCCTCCTTGAATGCCGAATACAAGATGTTTCTTATTAACACGACGGGGAAGAAGGACGTTATAAAGCTTGTCATATGCATTCCCAAGCTGTAGCCGCATACGCTTGGTATAGGAATTATAATTCTGCAAATTCACAAAAAGTTGCCAGGTATCGTTGCATGTCTGATCCATCACTTCAAGTAATTTTTGCGTACCGAAAGTGTCAATGGGAGTTGGAGTTATTTTCATCAACTTAAGAAGTCTCCCGATAAAGTGTGTGAGGCCTTGGGAATGGGCTGCCAATTGGTCATGTTTGTTAGATGAAATTTCAACTATCCTGAGACCCTTTTTTTCAAAATAGGATTTCCAAAACATATATTCGTCGTTGGTGGCTGTATTTTTGTCCAAAACTATCGAAAGACCGGTAAATCCGTTTCGGCTGCTATCTGGACCAAATAGGGGATGAGTGAGTAGTGATCGCCCACTCGTATTTTTTAGATATTTTACACATATTTTTTTTGGATGTTCCTTTACAGAAAGAGTATCGACAAGAAGATGGTTATTGATATATGTCTTATGTTTTTTTACTACTCGTTCAAATGTGTCAATGGGAATACAATAAAACACTGTTTTTGCAAAAGAAAAAATTTCATTTGGGTTGGAATTGTGATGAAATATTCCCACCTCAAAATCATTATCAAATAAACGATGGAGTGTTTTTCCAAATCTTCCAAATCCGACGATTGCTATTCTTTTCATACATAGTGGGACAAATGAGTAATATCAGCAGAAAAACAAATCCGAACATATCTGTTTCCGTTCGTGCCGAAGGCACTTCCAGGGGTTACTAAAACATACTTTGTTTTTAATAATTCCATAGTGTATTCGTTCGCATTTTGGAAGGCTTCAGGAATTTTCGCCCAGAGGTACAAACCCCCTTTTGGATTATTCATTATAAGTCCAAAACTAGCGAATATTTTCATTAAGGTTTCCTTTTTTTTCATATAACTGTCAATCATTTCTTTATGCCATTGAATGTCTGGATGAACAAAAGCATATGCAGCCAGTTCTTGAAAAGGAAGTGACAATCCGGAATCAAACTGCGACTTTATTTTAGCTAGCGCTGCAATTGCTTGAGCATTTCCCACAATCCAACCCATACGAAATCCAGCAAAAGAATACATTTTTGAAAACGATCCTATTTCAACTGCAATGTCTTTTGCTCCCGGAATTTCTAAGATACTTGGAGATATACATCCGCCATAGGTAATTTCAGCATATGCATTATCGTACACGAGCCAAATATTTTTTTTTCTACAAAGAGCAACAAGTGGTTCAAGCTCTGAAAGAGAGATCACTTGGCCCGTTGGATTACTTGGAAAATTCACCCAAATCATGCGCGTTTTTTCAGTAATTTTCTTTTCAATTTCAGATAAAGATAATTTAAACTGATTTTCCTCCAAAAGCGCATAGGGAACAACTGTGCACCCCATTATGAGGGCAGGTCCGGTAAAAGCGGGATATCCGGGGTTGGGGACAAGTATTTCATCACCTTCATCCACCAGCGCCATTGCAATATGACTCACACCATCCTTTGCCCCCAAAAGAGGGAAAAGTTCATTTTGATTGAGTTCCACTCCAAAACGGGTTTTATACCAATGTATGAGCCCATTCGCAAACCCTCTCGTTGCACCATAACCCGGATACAGATGACTGCCGGGTGTATCAATATATTCTTTTAGTTTTTTAACATATATTTCACCCGGCGGAAAATCTGGAGATCCAATACTCAAATTGAGGATTTTTTTCCCCGATGTTTCTTCGATTTTTTTTGCTTCTTTTGCAAGTGAGGAAAAGACATATTCGGGAAACTGTAGTAATCGTTTAGATGTTGTGAGCATATTATTTTTCTATTCGTAACGCCTCTTCATGAATTGTATCAAGAATTTTTTTTACAAATTCTTTCCTCATACTCAATTGTTCCGCTTGTTGCAAAACTTTTTCAATGACCTGATTCCATCGAGTGGGGTCTAATGGTTTTAATCCTCGTTCTTTTTTAAGTTTTCCCACTTCCTTTACAATACTCAACCGCTCGTGAATGAGCTGTAATAATTGTGTATCAAGTACATCTATTTTTTTTCGTAACTCTTCTAATTTATCCATATATTTTTTGTAACAAATAATAATCCATCAATGTGAGGGCAGCCATTGCCTCAACAATAGGAACAGCACGAGGAAGTACACAGGGGTCATGCCTTCCAGAAGCGCTGAGTTGAACTGATTGCTTACTCATTGTAATTGTTTCCTGATGCTTGCGTATTGTAGATGTTGGCTTAAACGCAACTCTAAAATGGATCATCTCCCCATTTGAAATCCCGCCCTGTATTCCTCCGGAATTGTTTGTCCGTGTCTTCACTATTCCATTTTCAACGATAAATGGGTCATTATGCTCACTCCCATTTTTTTTCGTACCTGCAAAACCAGAACCAATTTCAAATCCTTTTACAGCCGGTATTGACATCATTGCGTATCCGAGTCTTGCAGAAAGCTTGTCAAAAACAGGTTCTCCGATACCCGGAGGAGTGTTACGAATGACACAACGGATAATCCCTCCTACAGAATCTCCTTCATTTCCTGTTTGTTTAATAAGCTCTATCATTTTTTGTGCTGCTTGTTGATCCGGGCAACGCACTATCGTTGAGTCAACGTCTTTTTGAGTTACAGTTTCGATGGATACTATACTTCCTATATCTTTTACCTGCTCCACAAATGCAACCAATTCCATCCCAGTTTTTTCTCTTAGGTATTTCCGTGCAATTGCCCCGGATGCAACACGGGCTAAGGTCTCTCGTGCACTGGCTCTCCCTCCACCACGATAATCACGAATACCATATTTTTGTTGGTAAGTGTAATCTGCATGAGAGGGACGAAACACATCCTTCAAATGCTCATAATCTTTTGATCGTGCATCCGTATTTCTCACAAGAAGCATAATAGGAGTACCGGTTGTTTTTCCTTCAAACATTCCAGAATGAATTTCAATTTTATCTTCTTCTTTTCTTTGAGTTGTGATGGTGCTTTGTCCAGGACGACGTCTGTCCAAATCTTTTTGAATATCTCTTTCAGATAACTCTAAGCCAGGTGGGCAACCATCAATAATGCACCCCACCGAACCGCCATGGGTTTCTCCAAATGTTGTTATTTTAAAAACTGATCCAAATGTATTTCCTGCCATACGTTATGATATTAATCTATAAATTTCTTTTATCTCTTTACAACTTATCTGCCCGGGGGCAGAACTCTTACCATTAATACTACAATATATGAAACTCCCGCCCAAGAGGGGTGCAATAATGCGGGTTTTTTTTCCTAATTTTCCCATTCCGACTATGCAAATCTCCTCTTTCATTTTTTTATCCAGCATTATTTGAAATAAAGTAATGTTATTAATTTCGCTGTTCACCATCGTTGCTATTTTCTTTATATCCGGGTTAAATATTTGCATTCTTTCCATTATTTTTTTCATCTTGGCAATAGGTGGTGTTTTGGTAAAGTCATGAAAGGAAACAATAACCTTCGTTTTCATTTTTTTTGGAATCGTGAATAACCCTTCCTCGAGAGTTCGCAATTCAACATCCACAAATGCAAATCCAAGCTCAAATGCTTGGCACAGAATACGTAAACGATTCGTTTCAGTACCACCCCATCTACCCCCCTCATCCCTACGTCTACAGGTAATGATGACGTCCTTATTTATCAATTTGCTTAAGGGCTTCAGATTAATATTTTTCTGGTCAATCAGAAAATCAATCCTCATCTCAACAAGATCGGCTTCTTTTTGAGCAAGAAGAACCTGATGAATCAATTCATCCATAGTTGAACCCATTGTAACTGCACAAATACTCCATTTTTTCATAAGTGTAATGCGGTAACTAATGTTTTTCTCATAACTTCAATTGGCGCTTTCACACCTGTATACAGTTCAAACTGAGCTGTTCCTTGAAAGAGGAGCATTTCGATTCCATGAATAATGGTGGCTCCCTTTTTCTTTCCCTGCTTTATAAACTTAGTCTCGTAAGGCGCATAAACGATGTCCATCAGTATTTGACCTTTATGTATTCCGGCTGTGTCAAGAGGGGACTCATTTTCATGGGGATGCATACCCACCGACGTCGTATTTATTATTACGTCTTGGGAATTGATGAATCGGGTGTCAACGTTTTCTCTGTGTTTACATCCAAATTCTTTCGCTAACTGCCTTGCTTTTTCACCTGTTCTGTTTGTAATTGTCACCGACGCCTTTTCTTTTATAAGACCAAATACAACTGCGCGGGCAGCACCTCCCGCTCCAATAACCAATACTTTTTTCTTTGTAAGATCAATCCTTTTTTTGAGGGGAATAATTGCCCCCATCCAATCAGTATTAAATCCCTTTAAAACACCATCCGTATTTACTACAGAATTTACTGCCCCGATTTTCTTTGCGATGTGATCAATTTCATCAAGAAATGGTATAACTGCTATTTTATGTGGAACAGTGCATGTAAGCCCTTTAATTCCTAGGGTTCTGACTGCATCAATCACCGATTTCATTATCGTTGCAGGAACAGAAGCCGCAAGGTATACGAATTGTTCTTCCATTCCAATTGCTTCATATGCTGCATTATGCATAAGAGGAGACAGGGAGTGAGTTACCGGATCCCCGATTATGAGACATATTTTTGTTTGTGCTGTTTTCATATTTTTTTTAAAATGATATTGATAATTTCATCCACAGATCTATTGTCTGTACTAACCCTTATATCTGCATAGTGTTCATAAAGTTTTTTTCTAAACTTAAATAACTTCCGCGCTGCTTTTCTATCCACAAATAAGGGCCGACTATCGTCTCCTTGTAAACGTCTTGTTATTTCTTCAAACGATGTAGAAAGGAATATTGCCTTCCCATTCTGTTTCAAATAATCGATGCATATTTTATTTATTACCATTCCTCCGCCGGTTGAAATAACAACATTTTTTTCTGCACTCATTTTTTTTGCAACTTCTATTTCCATTTCGCGAAATCGAATTTCTCCATCCAGTAAAAATATCTCCTTAATACTTTTTCTTCCCGACTTATTAAGAATTGATAAATCCGTTTCTATATGACTGCATTTTAACTTTTGAGCTAATTTATGGGCAACAGAACTTTTTCCGCTTCCCATAAAACCGATTAAAATAATGTTCATACCTTTTTGGTTTTAATTCCTAACGTTTCAATTTTTTCCCAGAAATCAGGAAATGACTTATGAACAACGCTCGGTTCCTCAATTTGCACACCATTGATCACAGCTCCCGCAACTGAAAACGCCAATGCCATACGGTGATCTTTGTATGTATGGATTTTTGCACCATGAGGAACACCTCCATGAATCGTTATTGAGTTTTGAGTTGTATCACACACAATTCCCATTTTCGATAATTCCTTTTTTAGCGCATCAATTCTATCTGTTTCTTTTACTCTCAGTGTTGAAAGCCCGTCTATTCGAGTTGAACCTTGTGCGAATGCTGCTACAACTGCAAGAGTTTGCGCGGTATCGGGCATCATGCTCATATCGACCGAAACTCCTTTGAGTTTTTGCGATCCTGAAACAGTGATGGTGTTTTTGCTTCCATCTTTCACAACCTTGCACCCCATCCGTTCCAAAATATCCACAAAATATACATCACCCTGTGCAGAGTTGGGATTAATATTTTTTACCGTAACAGCTCCACCTGTTACAGTCGCAAGTGCAAATAGGTAGGAAGCACCTGATGCATCGCCCTCAACTTGGTATTGAACAGACCTACATTTTTGTGACCGATCAATGGAGTATTTTTTATAATTGTCATTTACAACTTTTACTCCAAATGATTTTAAACTATCGATTGTCATATCTATGTATGATTTTGAAATTTGTTCATCGGAAATGGTTATTTCTAATCCATTTTTTAAAACCGGCGCGATAAGGAGGAGTGCTGAGATGAATTGACTGCTTACTTTTCCACTCATCGAAACAGATGAATTTTTTACTGATCCGCCACGGATGATAAGAGGAGGAAACCCCTCATTATTCGTACAGACTATATCTGCTCCCAAATGACGCAAAGCATCAACGAGATCTTTTATGGGACGCACTCTCATACGAGGGGTCCCATCCATTGTGATTTTTCCTGGGACTAAACTGCACAATGCGGTAAGAAATCGCATTGAGGTCCCTGCATGTCCCACATCTATTGAAAGAGAGTTCGGTTTAAATCGTCCTCCATTTCCGATAACATCAACTGTTGTTTCATCGACAAAAGCAATTGATATCTCCAACTGTCTCAATGCACGAATTAGTACACTGCTGTCATCACTCAATGATAATGAGGTGAGGGTACTTTTTCCGTTTGCAAGGGCGGCTAAAATAAGAGCGCGGTTGGTATAGCTTTTTGACCCTCCGATTTGCACAATTCCGTTTATTGGATCGTGTGTTGGTATTAATTCAAGCGTGTCCATATTTATTTTTTTATAATTGATAAAATTCCTTTGTTGATTATGTCGGGATTTAAAATGCAATCGCTTTTTACATTTCCTATTCGAAAGGGAAGGGACCAAAGTATTTTTCCGCCTCTATTTTTTTTATCCGATCGCATCAGTTTTATAATTTTTTCGTTTGAAATATTAGCAATGCTTACTGGTAACCCACTTTTTAGAAGAAGGGAATTGATCATTTTTTCGTCCTCCTCAGAAATGTGTCCAGCAAGACGGCTCATCCGTGTCTCCGCAACCATACCAAGAGCAATTGCCTCTCCATGAAGGAGGGGGTTCTTTGCCTCTATACTTAGAGCTTCAATTGCATGTCCAACGGTATGGCCAAAATTGAGCCGTTTTCTAATTCCATTTTTTTCCGTTTCATCTTGTTCTACTATTTTCTTTTTTATATGAATAGATTGTGTAATTATTCCTATCCATTCTTTGTCGCTTATCCCACCAATTTTTATTTTTAAAAGGACATCGAATAATGCCCTGTCCGCAATCACTGCATGTTTGATTATCTCTGCAAACCCCGAAACAATTTGTTTGTGGGGAAGCGTTTTAAGAGTTAGAACATCAATAATAGTGGTGGCGGATGGATGGAATATGCCAATACTGTTTTTTATTCCACAAAAGTCTATTGCAGTTTTTCCTCCCACACTTGCATCAACCTGAGCCAAAAGGGTAGTGGGAATATGAATTACAGGAATACCGCGCATAAATGTTCCCGCGGCAAGTCCTCCGATATCGCATACAACGCCTCCTCCGAGAGTCACCACAACTGACGATCTATCGACTCCCGCCTCAAGCATTCTCTTCCATATATGCTCAAGGGTTTGAATTGTTTTATTTTCTTCTCCCGGTTCAATGATTATGGTGATTGTTTTTTTTAGTGGCACTTGCCAATGCATAGCGACATTTTTATCGGTAATGACTACGATGGAACTGGCCGACTGAACGGTTTTATTGCTTTTCAGAATGGACATGATTCCCTTCCCTATATGAAATGAGTGTGTTGTATTTTTCATAGTGTTACAAAGGGGAAACAAGTTCCCTAAATTCTGATAACCGATTGACAAGCTCATGCAATTCAGGAATCGTTATGTGTTGATTGGTATCCGTAACAGATGTGCCCACTTCAATTAATACTCCATCGTACACATTCATCCCGTCATTTGTTTTAAGTCTCATAGCATCAATGGTCCCGTGGACAATATCATTTCTTAACAGGGGGCCAAATGAATGAGAAGGATCAAAAAATACCTGGAATCCAAGCTCTTTCATTTGTTTCGCACTTTCATGTACGGGCAAACTTCTAAATTTTCCTTTTCCCGGGACTTCAATGCCGCGTTGTATCATTATTGTTTTGTGTGGAGGAACATGTGCTTGCACATAGCTTGCAAGACCTGCCCATGTTTTTTCCATTCCTTTCCATTTGCCATTTTTTATTCCTACAGACCATCCATTTCGTTTAGCAAAGAGTGCCATTTTCATAGCGGGCCACCCCAGTTGGCTCACAGCTGGACTCCATGCAAGTATTTTATTTTTGAATATCTCACTCTCAAGAGAGGGAAGTTGCACAAGTGGGCTCATTATTTCCGTGGCAATCGTAAGGTCGGTGTCAGCACAGATTTTTTTTGCTAACGTCACACTGGGAGGCTCCTCAAATGAAGAGGGGGGTTTCCCATCTATTATTTTCGCGAGATTACGCATAAATACGGGGTAATCAATACCCATATTTTTTCCATCTATTGAAAGACTCGTCCTCGACTTTAACCCCACCATGCGTGTACCGGCAATTGCACGTTTGTTAAGCACAGTTATAGCTGCAATCTGGTATATCTCATGTATGTTGTGCTCATCCACAGAACAGGGACCGGCAATGATAGTGAGTCTGTTGCTAATTTTTGTTGTTTTTTTCATGTATATTTTTTTAAATTTATAAAAAAGCCCCGCTTTTGGCGGGGTGTATTTTCTTCAAATAAATACCCCCCGCTAAATGGGATAAAAATAAAAGTAAAAATTTATTTGTATAGTGTGTTTCATATGTCTATAACTAAAAAGCCCCGCTTTTGGCGGGGTGATTTTTTTCTTTTTCTACAAAAAATCAGCCCGCATGACGGGTGAAATAGAAAAAGAAAAAATTGTTTAAACCTGATATATTACTCATAGAACAGTCTCCATTATATCACAAAAAAGTGTTTTTCAAACGACAATTTTTGGTTCTCGATTTTTTATCAATACAAAAGTCATCCACGCAATAAAGATAAGATTGTATAAATAAGGTACGTTTTGATTGGTGATATCCAGGAGAAAAGTAAAGAGAATGCCCCATGTTGCTGCATGCATACCCATGCGAAACAGTGTTTTGTATCCGTATGATGTTTTCACAATTTTTTCAATGAGCCACACACCAAGAGTGAGGAATATCAGTCCAAACAATGTACTGGAGAGCCAAAAGAGCCCGCCAAATAGAGGAAGCAGGGCAAGCCCCACAACCACACTAACATCAATTAATTTGGGAAGTTTTGCGATAAATGGGTTCAGGTTTTTTATTATTTTTGAATATTCCGAATAGTCCATATAGACACTTTTTTTGAGATCACTAAAGTAATACATTTGTGTCGTTGTTCTGCTTCCTTGTTGTTTTTCAGGAAACACAAGTGTTTGCTTCGTGACCAGTACAACGGTATTGTATTTGGGATAGTTGTCTGCAATGCCTTTTGTATCAATCACTACCATATGTTTTCCTTCCATGTCTCCAAATATTTTTGGAAATTCAATTGTGTATGGTTCTTGCACATTTGTATAAAGATTGCCGTTTGAAATACGTAGTTCTAATTCTTTAGGGTATAGTACTACTAGCTCTTTCTGGACACTTGAAATATACGAGGGAATATTTTTTCTTACGGTCGTGTAGAGCACTCCCAGCTGCACAGAGCGAACTAGTGACAGACACACAAGAAGTAGGAAAAGGTATTTAAATGAAAACCAGTAGGAGGCCTTTGCAATGTCTTTATAATAAGTGAAATCAAGGAGTGATTTTTGGAATGAGTACCAAAACGTGGAAAGTTTTTTCATATGTTAATTATATCGTACTTATGTATAACATTTATGATATTAAAATATCTCTTAATAGTTTTGCTCCGTTTATTATTCTTTTGTTGCTTTGACGTGCCTTTTTGTGCTTGGCACAAGGCGAGCAGGCTTCCGCAGCTTTGGAGTACTTTTTGGATAGTATCAATCGTGACGAAATCAGAAATTTGACTTATTATCTTCTAAAAGACGAAAATGATTGTGTCTTAAGGGGACGAGCATTTTCCTGAATAAAAGTCAATGCTTTTCCAGTTTTATTTGCCCGTCCAGTTCTGCCAATTCGATGAATATAATCCTCATATGTTTGAGGTACATCAAAGTTGATGACGTGTGAGACGTTGGGAATATCAAGTCCTCTAGCTGCAACGTCCGTTGCTATCATGATATTTACTACATCTTCTTTGAACATACGAAGTGATTGTTGTCGTTGAAACTGTGCCTTATCTCCATGAATGGATGTCACTTTGAATCCCTTTGCATATAAGTCTTGCGAAATACGTTCTACTCCCATTTTTGTCCTTCCAAAGACAAGTACTTTTTTAAAGTCTTCTTGACGGAGAAGAGAAGCAAGTTTTTCTATTTTGAGAACCGTTGGTTCAACACTTACAACTTCTTGGGTAATGTGACTTGTGGTTTCGGTTGTTTTTACTGAAATAGTTACTGGATTGGTGACAAATGACTTGATGAGGCCATTAATATTTGCTGATAGCGTTGCTGAGAAAAAAAGCGACTGTCTCTCTTTTGGCAAATAAGAAATGATTTCTTTAATATCGTTGATAAATCCCATGTCAAGCATGAGATCTGCTTCATCCAAAATAACCATGCTAAATCGTTCAAGTTTTAATGCCTTTCGGTCAATTAAATCTTTGAGTCGTCCTGGTGTACCCACAACTACGTGAGGGTTGCGTTGTAATTCACGGATTTGTGTATACATGGATGACTTACCAATACAGAATGAGCTATAGATTGGCATGCCAGATGTAAATTTGCGAAGCTCCTCTTGTATCTGGAGAGCAAGTTCTCTGGTTGGTGCAACAATCAATGCTCTATAATTTCTATTCTTCATGATTTTTTCAACGAGGGGAATAAGAAATGCTGCTGTTTTCCCAGTACCCGTATTTGCAATACCAATAACGTCTTTTCCTTCACGAATTGCAGGAATACCTTGCACTTGTATAGGGGTGAGTATGGTATATCCATGGCGAATGACTGTTTGTAAAAGTTGTTGTGGTAAATTAAGGCTATTAAAATTAGTCTCTTCGATTATGGGCGTTGGAAGAGCGGTTGTTGTTGGTTTTATGCTTGCTCTGCTAATATAGGAGTGAATTGTGCTGTCGCTTACGCGTTTTGGACCTCCGCCACCACGGCCACGAAATCCACCGCCACGGAAGCCACCGCCACGAAACCCTCCTCCTCTAGAGGAAGAACCGCCAAAAGAACGACCTGAATTAACTGAAGGACGAGTAGAACGAGAACGTGAATTAAACATACGAACTGAATGAAAATAGTAAAAAAAGAAAGTAAGAGCTATTTAGTTGAGCTCTGGGACAAGAAGATTCTCGATTTCTGTAATCGGGAGTTCTTTTAGAGCTTTAAAATCCGCCGAAGCGGCATTTTTCGTCCCTAAAAGTAAAAAACTAAGGGAAATCCGCTGTAATTAGGAGGATACAAGTTATATCTAACTTACTATCTTAAGGTAAGAGTATACTACAGGATATTTCCACTGTCAAGGGCAAATGGCACTTACTGTATAATAATTCCTTATGGATGCGCGTCCAGATCCCCATCTAAAACGGAATATCAAGCTCTATTATCTTCTCACCATGAGTACCAATTTATGGTTTGGAGCAAGCAGTTGGCTTTATGTGTGGAGGCGATTTATGACTTTTGGACAACTGGGATGGATAGATGCTATTGGGTTTGGATTCTCTCTCATTTTAGACATCCCAACCGGTGCTTTTGCTGATATCTTTGGGAAAAAAATTACTCTTATTTTGAGTAACATCTGTACTGGCGTTGGTATTTTTATCATAGCGTGGTCAAATAGCCTTACTGGTATATTCATCGGGAATATGATTTCCCAACTGGGGTGGGCAATGTATTCGGGAGCATCAGATGCGCTTGTATATGACAGCTTGCTGAATATAAAGAAAGAGGAATACTTTTCGCACGTGCTTGCGCGTGCAAATCAGTATATGTCTTATGCTGCAGCTTTTGGTTATTTTGTGGGGGGACTACTATACACATTATATTGGCGTCTTCCTCATATTGTATGGGGGCTTTCCTACGTTCCGGCAATTATCATTTCTTTCCTTCTTATAGAACCAAAAGTAACGCAGAGAGAGCATTTCTCAATAACGTCATATCTCAATAAAATTCATCTGGGGATAAAGGAGTTGCTGTTACCACAATTGAGGAAATATATCCTTCTTATTTTTATTCTTCTTGGCGTGTATTACCTGTATACGTGGGGATTCGTACGCCCTGCAATTGCGACTTCTTTTGGATTTTATTCACGAGAACAATCTATTATTCTTCCCATTCTCACCCTTTCAACAGCGTTTCTTGTCCAGTATTTACCTTTTGTCCGAAAGAAAATTGATGGGTTTTTGGGCCTGAGTATTTTGTCTATCCTTATGGCTGTGGGATTTTTCCTTTGTGCATTTCCCATGGGCTACTGGGGAATTGTTCCTATGTTTTTAATCGTTTTGGCGGGGAAATTTGGGGGTCCATGGGTATCAACAATTGTAAACAAAGAAATATCTTCCCAATATCGGGCTACCACGCTGTCTACCATTTCGCTTCTCAGTAAAATTCCCTATGTGGTTGTAGCAGTTCTTATCGGACAAGCAGCAGAAAAAAATCTTCTCCCCCAGTTTAATCTTGGTTTAGCTGGAGTTATTATTTTTGCAACTGCGGTGAGTATAATTATGTTTCTTATTTCTCGCCAGAGGAAAAGTTCATTTATTTAAATAAATGAACTTTTTATTTCCAATCAATGGGAGTGAAACCATGTTGCAGCAAATACTTGTTGCACTTACTAAAGTGGTGATTGCCATGAAATAGATGGGCGGAAAAAGGAGAGGGGTGACCACTTGTAAGAACAAGATTTTTATCTCTATCAATCACGGCGCCTTTTGTTTGCGCATATTTCCCCCAGAGAAGATACACAATATGTGTTCTGTTTGTGTTTAGAGCTTGTATTGCTGCATCAGTAAATTTCTCCCATCCCCGTCCACCGTGAGAAGCTGGGGTATTGACACATACGGTAAGAACGCTATTTAACAGCAACACGCCTTGGCGTGCCCATCGGGATAAATCCCCCGAAGAAAGAGGGGTAAGATCCAGGTCGTTTTTAATTTCTTTATAGATATTTTTCAAAGAGGGCGGAAGAGCAGTTCCATTATTAACAGCAAACGAAAGACCGTTTGCCTGATGAGAACCATGATAGGGATCTTGCCCCACTACAACTACTTTTACTTTTTCAAGGGGACAGGAATTAAATGCATTAAATACTTGGGTTGCGGGGGGATATATAGTCTTGGTAAGATATTCGCTCCGCACGAATCCAGCAAGCTCTTCCCAATACGGTTGAGTGAATTCACCCTGTAATGCCTGTTTCCAACTATTCTCTATAACAACGTTTTTCATATTCTTAAATCATTTTATGTTTTTTATCCTTCCCAGTCATAAAGTATATCAAATTCACAAATTTTGAATAATTCGATATAATGAACCATCGCTCATATTTTTAAGAGATATACACAAAGAATAAGACAGTCACTTGTTGATAATGGTGTTATATATCGTATTGCACTTTATTTGGGAATCACCGGCTATGGAGGAATAGCCGTTTTTGATCAAATAAAAAAGGAGTATGTTGAAAAACATACAATCATTAGTGAAAAAAAATTCTTTAGCGCTTTAAGTCTTGCTCAAGTGTTACCCGGATCAACTATCATCAGTCTTGTTTCTTACTTTAGTTATTTAAAAGCAGGTTTAATCGGAGCCATACTTTCAACAATCATTTACTTACTCCCAACTTTTGTTATAACAACTCTATTGTCTTTCTTATATTTTCAGTTTAATAGTGTTTCTTCCTTCCGTTTTCTAATGGACGGACTCAACATACTTCTTATTGCGCTTCTTATACGAGCGTTGAGAGGGATGAGCGGAAAAGTATTTATATATGAAAACAGGGTAGATTACTGTGCAATCATTATTTCCGTCATTTGTTTTTTAATCTATTTTTTTACCCGGCAAGCAATCATCTATGTTGTGTTGCTTTCGGGGATTCTTGGAGTTGTGTTGTATTTCAAGCGGCATAATCAAATCAACACGGAACATCAGCACACAAACAATAAACCTTTTATTATTCATAAAGCGGCGGGCATTGTCCTTTTATTGAGTATCGGTGCTTTTGCACTTCTGATATATTTTACTTCAAGTACATTGTGGCTCCTGCTGTTTTCGTTTATGAAGGTGGGCTTGCTTTCTTTTGGTGGTGGCATCGCTGCAATTCCGCTCATACAAAATATCGTTGTATATCAACATCACTGGTTCACAGATACGCAGTTCTGGGATGGAATTGCCATTAGCCAAATTACTCCTGGACCAATTCTGATTTCCACAGCTTTTTTTGGTTATAAGGTCGGTGGAATTTTGGGCGGAATTATCGCAACGATAGGCATGAGTATCCCTTCCGTGTTGCTTATGATTATGTGTGGAAAAATATTTGATCGTATAAGTCATAACCACACCATTCAATCGATTGTCAGGGGGTTTCTGGCTGGATTTATGGGAATGCTGGCCGTGCTTATTCTCCAACAATCAATGCATTATTTGGTATCGTGGTATGCGGTACTTTTTTGTGTTCTTCTTCTTTTAGTTTTAAGATTAAAAGCAGGAATATCACTTGGTATAACCTCTGCTTTTGTGTATTCTTTCCTGCTTTTATTTTCTCGGTTATTATTTTATAAATAGTTCAACAGGAAAGGCAGAAGATTTCTCAAATGAATTATCTGCAAAGAGAATAAGGTATTCGAAAGAAAAGTGAGGAATGAGTGTGCTTGCAGGAGTCAAAAAAAGGCTTGTCGATAATGCGTCTGCAACTAATGCTTCTTGTGTTATTACCCATGTTGCCAGTATGTTTGAAGGAGAGGTGAGTGAGTGTGGGTTAATAATATGATGAAACGATCCCCATGTTCTTCTGCTTCCGGCTGAAGCGCAAATACTTCCCTGAGAAAGAGTGGCAACACCAATTGCTTGTTCAAAGTTGTTTGGATTTTCAAGTCCAATTCGTATCGGTTTATCACTTATGAGCCGTATATCTCTTCCTGCATCAACACAAAATTCAGAAAAACCTTGATCAATAATTATTTGAGATACGAAATCTATTAAATGCCCTTTTCCTGCTGCCCCAAAATCAAATACGGCGGGATTTTTTACGATCATATGAGGAAATATATACTCTGCCACCTCTTCCCACGGGGGAGGGGAATGCAACTCTTTTGATTTTAGAGAGTATGCTGCATCGTACCCGGCATCTATGAGAACTTGTCCGATAAGAGGGGTGAATGCTCCATCCGTAACTGTATAAAGTTGTTTATACAATGAAAATAATTTCTCCGAGTCGGAGGGCAATCGTACTATTCCTTTTTGTAACAGTGATGAATTCACAAATGAATCGGGACGAAATCGGGAATACACATGCTCATATTCTTCCACTCTTTTTTTAATGATGTGTTCTAGGTATCCTATTTCAAGCACTGTGATCGGGGAATAAATTTCGATTTCCCATTGTGTTCCAATTCCTTCAAACGAAAATGACTGAGACATATGTTTTTACGTGGAGTGTGCATGAGCCTTTATTTTCTCCAACGCATCATTAAATCCTTTTGGAGTAAGCGATGACCCAGCAATCTTTCCTAATTGCAAATCTTTAATATTTTTCCCCACAACTAACGTTTTGTATGATTTTGCAAAAGCTTCTTGTTTCATTTTTGAAATAGGACGTTCTGCTTTTGGAGTAACTTCAGATTCGGTGATGACACCATTTTTCAATAAAATCTTCACATCTATCTGTTCCGGTCCTCCTGGAGACGTGTAATTTCCTATTTGCTCATAAATGCCATCTATGTAGGTGGCAATAGTATTTGCACTCTGTATTTTGAGAGGGGGGTGAGTTGAAGTGTTTTCTATATTTTTTTTTCCGTTGGTAAAAGAAAATATACCAAGTGTAATTGCCACAATAAGGGCAATTACTAATAGTCCAGTCGTTTTAGTATTCATATGATTTTGTGGAATATAAACTAATATATATTTAGTATGAGTATAGGAGGTACAATTTCCTTTGTCAATATGTATATTTTATTTTTGTGCAAGGATTGCGTCAGCAACCTTCTCAGCTAAGTGGGGAGTAAAGGGGTCCGGAATAATGCAATTTTTTGTTGGACGTTTCACCATAGTTTCAATAGCGTGCGCCGCGGCAATTTCCATACGGGGCGTTATTGCCTTGAGTCGCCCTTTTACAATGGCCTTAAAAACACCAGGGAAGGCGAGAACATTGTTTATCTGATTGGGAAAGTCGCTTCTCCCTGTTGCTATGATATAGGCACCAGCTTCTTTTGCTCTGTCCGGCATAATTTCAGGAGTGGGATTTGCCATTGCAAATACAATGGATTTTTCTGCCATTGTTTGTATCATCTCTGCAGTTATACTATTAGGGCCTGAAACACCAATAACAGCGTCTGCTCCTCTTATCGCTTCAGTAAGCGACCCATTAATATTTTGTTTATTCGATACACAGGCAATTGCTTGTTTGTATATGTTTTGGTTTTTACGTCCACAGTAGAGTGTCCCTATTTTATCAACAACTATTAGATTTCTCACCCGATCACTTTTTTTAATATATTTACATACATTACCACGACAATTCAAGCCTAATAACATGCGACTTATTGCAAGACCTGCGGCACCGGCACCAACAACCACTATCTTCAGTGAATTGTATGGCTTTCCCACAACCTTCGCTGCATTATGAAGGGCTGCCGAAACGACAATTGCGGTGCCATGTTGATCATCATGAAACACCGGAATGCCAATTGTGGAGAGTGATTCTTCTATCTGAAAACATCGGGGAGCTGAAATATCTTCTAAATTAATACCGGCAAAATTGGGGGCAATAAACCGCACAAATCGAATGATTTCTTCAGGGTCCTGTGAGTCAATTACCAAAGGAATTGCATCTATGCCTGCAAATTCCTTCATGAGAAGTGCTTTTCCTTCCATAACGGGAATTCCTGCCGTTGCCCCAATATTTCCCAGACCTAAAACGGCAGATCCGTCAGAGATAACTGCGACAGTACGTCCTTTCCAGGTGAGATTATATGCTTCGACTGGACGATGAGCAATTATTCTACAGGGCTCTGCAACGCCCGGCGTATAGGCAAGAGCCAAATCATGCCTATTCTTTACCTGGGCTATTGCACGCATTGTAAGTTTTCCTTGGTGTTTTCTATGATACGCCACTGATTCTTCGTACAATGTTTTCATAGTATGTTAGGCCAAATATATTTCTAACTCTTTCTTATTGTGTCGATGATGCGTATTAATATAACGAATTGTTCCAGATTTGGTACGCAGTACCATAGAATGAGAAATAATATAATCATTTTTTACGATTATTCCGGGAAGAAGGGGACCGTCAATTACGCCAGTAGCCGTAAATGTTAAGTCTGAGCCTTTTGCAAGATCTTCTGCAGAAAATATTTTGTTCAAATCTTTAATACCCATTGTATGGGCTTCTTTTTCTTCTTCTGCATTGCGGGGGGTAAATCGACAATAGAGCTGTCCGCCCAGTGTTTTGACAGGAACCGCTGCCAACACTCCTTCCGTACTACCTCCTGTCCCCATAAGCATGTCAATACCTGATTCAGGGAAGCAGGTGGCAATAGCACCCGCAACATCACCATCTGTAATAAGTCGTACTCTTGCGCCAACCATTCTTATCTGTTCAATTAATTTACCATGCCTTTCGCGATCAAGCACCATCACGGTTATTTCTCTCACATCCTTTCCAATTGCCCGTGCTGTCTTTTTTATGTTGTCGACTGTGGGAGCATCAAGATCCACCACGCCGCTTGCAGCCTTTCCCACCACTATTTTGTTTACGTATGTGTCCGGTGCCCGAAGAAGGGAACCTGTAGCGCCAGCCACGACAATAGCTAATGCGTTGTATCTTCCATGCGCCACACTATCTGTGCATTCAAGGGGATCAACAGCAATGTCCATTTCCGGCCCTGATCCTTTTCCTACAATCTCTCCATTAAATAACTCTGGAGCCTTGTCTTTTTTTCCTTCTCCAATTACTATTCTTCCTTTAAATTCAATTTGATTAAAACGGTTTCTCATCTGTTTTACTGCTGCTCCGTCAGCTGCATGTTTATCTCCCCGCCCAATCCATTGAGATGATGCGATCGCTGCGGCCTCAGTGACACGAACAAATTCAAGTGCAAGATTTCTGTCCATAGAACGTAAGTATGAATTAATAATGCATACACTTGCACTATATAAAAATTTTAAAAATAAATCAAACTCGCGTATAATGTATGATGTTACTCATTACCATATTATTTTTATGAATAAAAACAAACTCATCCCGATAATCGGAATACTGATCGTTCTTGGTGTTGGGGGATTTATCTTTCTTCAACAAAAGTCGGTTGTTCCTGTTAGTCCAGAAATAAAAAAGGCACAGCAGGAAATGATGGCAAATTGCAAGTATGATCAAGATTTTTGTAAGTATGCGGCAAATGGTATTGTTGCCATGTCAGGTGGATACACCATGACAAGTGAATCATCCTACAACGGTAAAGTATCAAAAATGATTTTGAAGTCAGACGGGAAGGGAAACACCGAGTCATTATCATATTCTGACGGAAAAGAAGAGGGAAGTTTTATTTCACTTAACAAAACAATGTATACAAAACAACCAGGAGAAAAAGTGTGGACCGAATTTCCTCCAACCAAAGATGAGGTAAGTAAACAAACAGGAAGTTTGTTTGATTTTGAAGGATTAAAGAAGGAGCTGGGAAATGTTTCAAAAGATGTCGCTGATTCTCTTGTTGTTAAAAAGGTAGGAACAGAAGCTTGTGGAAAGATGACATGTGTTGTGTTTGAAATGACAGAAAAGTTATCAAACACAACCACAAAAGTTTGGGTCGATACACAAGAGTATCGTGCACGAAAGATGGAAACAAAAATGAAGGAGGGAGTAAGTACAATGACATTTGAATATGGTCCAGTTGTTATCACCAAGCCGTCCCCAGTGAAACAGATGCCAACCTTTGACTCAGGTTCACAGGATGCAGGTGCTAACGTCAATATGGATGAAATAAAAAAGTTGATGAAAGACATACCACAAACAAATACACAGGAAACACCCCCCATCGAAACAACGCCAGCAGAATAGAAACAACAAATATCACAATTTAAAACATTTTGTGATTTGTTGTTGGGTTTTGATCTAAAGTATTTATTTGAAATTTGCAATTGTTTTCTATGAATCTCAGTTCAAATGGTTGGTCTTTGTCTCTTGATCTTAATGGAGGACGTATACAAAACCTTGTAAATAATGGAGTAAAAGTTTTTGGTACCTATCAACGCATTGATGGAAAAGTGGGGAATACCCACATTTGTGTCCCCAGTTTTGACAAAGAAGGGCAGGACAAATATGGACTTCCATTTCATGGACTTGTTCGAAACATGAAGTGGCATGTTATAAAAAAATCAATATCTTCTGTAACTATTTCCTGCACAACCTTTTCATCACAGGAATATCCGGCTACGCTCATGGTAGAACAAGAGTTTGATCTTAAAAACAGTTTTGTTCATATAGTACGCGTTACCAATACCCAAGGGAGTGGAGTTCCGGTTAATATTGGTGTTCATTACTACTGGGACACCCCAAAAGGATGGAGGGCAACTACCATGGATGACCAAAATATTGCACACAAAATAGAATCAAACGGATATGTCGACCTCAAAAAAGAATGCTCAATTATCTTTCCTCACGCATCATACCAAGTGCGTGTGGAGGGGTTTCGGTCTGTGGTTTTATGGACTAGTTATAAAGCTAATGACCAAGGAAATAAATCATTTAGTGATGATTTTTGTTGCATAGAACCGGTTATAGAATGGCCCCATTTTTTCGGTTCCAAAACAAGTATTTTGCGATCGGGAGCAACAGTTTCTGCCTCAATTTGTGTGAAAAAAGTTGTATAATCCGTACTAGGGAAAGCCGGGGTGGCGAAACTGGCAGACGCGCAGGTTTTAGGAACCTGTTCCCGTAAGGGATTG
>JAZDOY010000050.1:0-12938 GCA_043798165.1 bacterium
TGCTTCTGAGCTATATGCTATATATTTCTAGTTAATATTTTAATATAACTTATAATATTACTAACATAATTTAAATGTAGAGTATTTTATTTGTTTTGTCAAGGGGTATTTTATCTTATAGTTTATTTACGAAGGTTATTCCTCTTTTCAGCTTCAAAAAATTCGTTTATTCCCCACTGCCCGATATCTTTTTCAGTAATTTCTTTTGCAATTGTCCATAAAATATCAAATATCGATGCGAGAGTTGTGGCGAGCTTTCCACTTTTAACGACAAGGCCCCACGCCTCGTTGTCCTGTGTACATATGCACCGCACGGTATCTTCCAGAAGAGAGATATCAAGGTTTATCGAAAGAAGCGGATTGTCGATAAAGCGAAAATTGTGTAGAGTAATATAGTCTTTGTTGCGTTTATGTTGATACGACAGAACATGTTTTGTCCATTTATTGAGTGCTATAAGTGATTTGATCGAGGTATTTGTCGTCCGTTTGCTCCGTAGCCCACTATCCACATCTTCGTTTATAAGTTTCTTGCCGAGTGTGTCCATTGGCATCAAGCTCTCAAATACACGCAGGGTTGAATTTCCCTGTGCCTTAAGGGTCTGATTCATCACTTGTTTTGCGCCTTCAATGCCTGAATAAAATGTAAAGTTGGTATTTTGCACATGCTTACTATATTCACCCTTCAGAAGCGGAAGAACATCTATCAAATTTACCTCCGTTTGTGTAAGTTTTTTTCGTTGTTTAAAAATCATGTCTCGGAGGGTGGATGGGTTTTTTGCCTCAATCCACGTTTGCTGCTTTTCAAGTCCCTGGCTTTGACGGATTGTAATAAGCCCCTTCAAGGCAAGATTAAGCATGACGTCATACACTGTTGTACGCGGCACACCGATGGCACGCGCAAGTGTATAGGGAGCAATTTTTTCATGTTTTATTGCCTCCACGTAAACTTTTACTTCATTTTCCGACAGACCGAGGGTAGAGAGAACGGAATATATTTGTTTCATATATATATTATTAATTCGAATCCGAAGCAATACGGTATGAACACGGACCTCACGCGGTGAAAAGTTGAGGGTGAGGTGTGGAAAAACGATGCGTGACGGCGCCGTTTCATATCGTATGCGAAGATTCTCATGATGATATTCTACCACTGTCGGAACTGTCCGTCAACTTTGACATTATACTTTCTCTAAGATAGAATGGCACTACTATGAATGAATTATCACAGCGCCATAAACCCCCAATTAGTGAGTTACCAGTTAGAAATGGAAGTGAACCAATAGATCTGTCACAGGTATCATTCACCTACGTTGAACCGAGTGAACCTATATCCCGGCCTGGTTTTGTTGGCGCACTGTGGGGAGATGTCGACCGTCACCAACAATCTTTTACTTTGAATGCAAGAGGACAAGCCAACAAAGTTGACGTATTGGGATTTCAAGCGTTGGTTGGAGATGGAGCAGGAATCGAGCTTCATCCAGAAAATAAACAAACGGAATGGACTTATATCCTTCAAGGAAATATGGATATGACTATCGAAGAACCAGATGCACATCCAGTTGTGTCCCAAATGAGGGGACCACTTATGCCCACAGTTGATTTGAACCGCGGTATTTTTACAATCGGTAATGATGGATTGTTACAGGTAGCAATAGATGATGAAACTATAACAATCCTACCGACAATAACCCATAGAGGATCTTCCCACAAAACACAAATATTATCTGAAAGATGTGTCTATTTGGCCGTTAAAACAAGTCAATAATGTAATTCAGAACTGGCTCCATAACAGCTGGTTGTATACTTCATGGTGATAGATCACTTCCCCCATTTTCACCCGAGTTCCTAGCTCCATTGGACTTCTGTCTGCCACCGATTGCTTGAGGTGTATATATTTTTCCTTATATTCTTCTCCCAAAAGATGAGTTATCCATTCACTTTGTTTAAATTGCGTCAGTGCAGTTTGAATGGTGCCTGGAAGATAGCGAACGCGAGGACGTTTGTCTCCCTCCCGCTTTTCAATACTTCCCTCAAGACCGGTTCTAACAAGAGAATACATAACAAGGTATGGATTGGCATCGGGAGCTACACTTCGTACTTCGATGCGGGCCGATTCTTCGTTGTGAAGAGGAACTCGTACCATTGCCCCTCGATCAACTTCCGAGACTTTTATTTCGTTTGGTGCCTCAAAGTGAGGATCAAGACGGCGATATGCATTTACGCTTGGATTTAAGATAAGACAAATATCGTTTGCGCTTGACAGTATTCTCTCAATAAACTGCCAGGCGAATGATGAAAGTTGTCCTTGTCCTTTTTTATCGTGAAATATATTTTTACCCTTTTTTGCAATCGATAGATTGGTATGCATTCCACTCCCATTAATACCAATAACAGGTTTTGGAAGGAATGATGCAGTCATACCCATGCTGCGAGCAATCTGCCGACACACAAGCTTATAAAGCTGGATTTGATCTGCCCCGATGAGCGCATCCGCGTAGGAATAATTTAGTTCAAACTGTGCCGGAGCAACTTCGGGGTGGTCTTTTTCATTTTCAAATCCAAGCGCCCGTTGTGCTTCTGCACATTTATCAATAAATACACGTAATGTATCTGTTGGGAGAGAATGATAATATCCTCCGGTCGAACTCAATTCAAATCCTTTTCGTTCGTCAAATGTTTTTTCGGCATCAACCCCCTGAAGAAGAAATCCCTCCACTTCATTTGCTGCAAATACGGTGTAGCCTTCTTTTTTGTATTGATCACCTAAATATGATTTGAGGACTCCCCTGCTATCCATATGATAAGCCAAGCCGTCCTTATCTATAATTTCTCCCATGATGAGTACTTTTCCAGCACCGAATACATCGCTTGGAAGCCACCAGAACGCAGACCAATCTATCTGAAGTCGTAAATCACTTTCTGCTTGCCGTGAAAACCCTCTTATTGAAGAGCCGTCGAAAGTGAGATTGTCGTACGAGTGGAGAAAAAATTTTTTGTCATAATCAAGCATATGAAACCGACCCTCAATATCGGAAAAACCTATCGTCACAGCTTTAATTTTCTTTTCTTTTTTTAAGTAAGAGGTATAAAAAGTTTCCAATTCTTTTGCAGATATTTTGTCTTTTCGCCTCTGTTTTGCCCCTAAATTAAGCTCTTCGAGCACCTCATATGGGATTTCCAAAAATGTTCTTAAAGCTATTACATCCATAGATTTAAAATAAAAATGAATAATTTTATAGTTAAAATGTAATAAATTATTATAATTTTGTCAAATGATAAAATATTATTATATGGAGTGTTTTATGCCATGACGAATTCAAGACCTGTTTGAGCACTCGAATATCCTTGTGTGAGTTTCTTGGATGAGAAAGGGCATAAAACACGAAATATCAAATTATGTAGAATCTGTTGTAAACTATCCCTATGCGAAAGCTCATTGCTATTTTTATTCTTACCCTTCTTGTCTACCTTGCTGCAGCATATTTGAGTATTCCTGTCTCAAACTTTGATTCACAATCATATAATCAGATTGGCGTACTTTCGTTAAAGGGTATAAACATTTACCCTGATCCTGCAATCAGTCGTCATCCCTACCTTCCCCTCTTTCTCTTTCTTGAAGCAGGAACACTTTTTCTTTCTCATATTGTTCACATTCCGCACGTATTTTTGCTCAAATGCCTTTTTTCCCTATTCCATCTGTTGAGCATATATGTGGTGTACTATCTCTCAAAAAAAAATGGGAAGACAACGCTTTTTTATGCATTGAATCCGGTTTCGCTCCTTATTATTGCCTTTCATGGACAGTTTGACATTATTCCCCTTTTTCTCCTCCTGTCTTCCCTTCTTCTTCTGAAAAAGAGGAAATATACTGCCATTATGCTTCATCTTGGGCTTGCCTTTACAATAAAGACCTGGCCTATTCTTTTTATTATTCCATTCCTCAAACGAGTTCCAAAAAAATACTGGATATGGTTTTTTCTCCCTCCTTTTTTAACTGTTCTTTTGTATTCCATTTTCTTTCATGCCTCGCCTATTCAAATCGTTCGTGTTCTTATCGTTTATCAAGGGGTGGGGAGTATTTGGGGCTTAGGAAAAATATTATCTTTAATATCAACACAAAAGATATTTCTCTTTTGTTACAAAATATTTTTTGTCGCAGGGATTCTTTTCTACTCTATCAAGCAGAAAAAGAAATTGATTGTTAATGAATTATACAAACTGCTATTTCTCTTTTTTTTATTTACACCTGGATTTGGATTGCAATGGTTTCTCTGGCTTACTCCATTCTTTTTTCTCTCAAAAAAGCCATACATATATGTGTTCATCGCAGCTATAACTATTTGTCTGTGTGTTTCTTATCTTACCTGGACCCCTTTTACAATTATTCATCCCCAAACTGCTTATTTTGTTCTCTTTCTTCTCTGGCCGATATTTATACTCTACTTTCTTTTCTTTTTTTTGTTTCCTAAAGTCAAATATATGTCATAAATCTCTTCATTTTTCCATTTCTTCAATTTTTGCCAAAATAGATGCTGCCACCTGGAGTTGTCCGGAAAAATGCTCTACCTGAGCTGTAAGAATGGCATGTTCTTGTGTGTTGCGATTACCATTTTTTTGGTTGTGATTACCGCTTCTTTGAGCTTCTTCTCCATTAGTTCTTTGATATCTTGTATTTACCGTTTTTTCCATCGCGCCTATTAATTCCCAGTTTCCATACAGTATCCCATCCCTCTCTCTAATAACAGGTTCAGCCTGTTGGAATTCTATGCGCCACCATGGTCCTTTTGTGAGATCAACGCCCAAATTAAAATCGATTGCAACCAACTTTGTTTTTTCTGAAATATCTCCATTAACAATAAAAAAATTGCGGGGATATGGATATCCTTTTTCTGTTTTTGCCACGGTTGCCATTTTATTCTCAACACAGTCAACGTCAAACAAAAAGCCTTGTTTTGACAGATCAATAAGGCTTTGTGCAAGTCTTCGTAGAAGAGCCCTTCCCTCCGGGGATTGGTATGTCTTTTCAACCAGCATTTCATCTTTTCCAAATATGCTGCCTCCCGGATTCTCCCATACTTCGGCATACAGGGGGAGCTGTCCAGTAGCCCGGGATTGTTGCATAAGATACTCTGCCCGAAGAGCTGCTGTTTCAGGAGTCATTTCTGTTTCGTACTGTGGTTCTCCAACCGGAGAAATTCCTGTTCCGTTTGGAAACACGGGTTGTTCGCTTCCTTCAAGTGGCATTGAGGGTACTACAATGCTTCCAATATACTCTGCTGTTGCTATTCCTACGTTTTCCAGACGCAGTTTGGTTTCAAGATGGATTTGTCTTCGTTTTTGAGCATCTTGTATTGAATAGAGACCTGTCCGTTCCTGGCCCAGGCCTAAGCCAACCCATGGATAATGTACACTCCAAGTATCGGCTTCTTCATCTTTTTGAAGTATTACACGTTCAATTTTCACCACTTTCTTCCTTTTTTCCGAATCGGCACGATAGACAGTGAAACCTGTCCCATCTCCAAGACATTCCTCCTGTGTAAGATGGAGACATGATAAACACGGACGAAGAAGAATGCTTCCTGTTTGGTGACGGTTAAACAGGACCGCATCAAGAATGGAGTCGGGGAATATCGCCGGCCTACCAGGTTGCAAAGGATCAAAAACCAACGGTACTGTATCTGCAAGCACGGGTTGGGTGTTCTGTGAAGATGCTCGAATTGTTTTTCTTCGTGCTGGAAATTTTCTTACAATTGTTTCCATATTAAATTTTCATTTTTCACGTGAGCAAAAAATTAGAGCACATACTTATTTATTGCATCGGTAAATTAATGCTTTGCAATGCTCCCTATGACCAACTCTATACTGCTTATAATAGAGGATAATAACGTTACTGTACAGGAGAATATCTTATAAATCAATGGCTTGGCACATCCACACAAACTACTATTTTCTTCTGTACAAGGATTTTTTTTATCGGGTACACTAAAAGTATGGTCTTTCGAAGAAGGGTTAAAATAGCTTTGAGTCTTATTCTGTCCTATTGTGTTGCCTCATTTCTTATATTTTCTCTGTACCCACAAAAAACAGCTATTCCCAATTGGGTACGATTTACTATTGTTACAAATACCTATAAAGAGCAAGTGGTGCAAATTGCCCAATCAATCCTTACGTTTAAGCTCCCCCATCTTAAAGATACTTCCCTTCTTGTTGCAGAGCAAATCTATCCCACTCCAATAAATACAGCGAAATCGTTTGATTTCCAGAGCATCGATCAGACGGCAGATGTCGTCTTTCAAACTGCCTCTCCTACTCCCAATCCAACGCCCCCCCTCCTGCTTCCAAGTGTAATACCGGATCCAACTGAATTTCCCCCGATTCCAACCGATATTTTTTTCCCTTTAATTCCCTCTATAGCTCGTCAACATCCAACAATAGATATCCCTCCACCCAATGAGCTAATTGATACACCAGTACCAACTCAAAAGCCGACTATAACTCCATCTCCTATAGCAGTTCCCACCACAACTCCCCTCCCTCCGGTTGATGCTTCCCTTATTGTTACTAATCCATTAGGTCAACCCTATTATCAACCTTCAGCTGCCTATAAGTGCTATACCGCAAGCCGTATGATTCAGCTGTATGGAAACAATGCATCAAAAGCAAATTGTTATTCTGCTGTTCAATCCGCGATAAATTCACAAATCGTATCAATAAGCCTCTTGGGAAGAGCAATTCAAGTGCATAAACGTGTACTTCCCGCATTTCAAGCCGTTTCAAAAGAGCTTGATAGGTATCCGCATTCCAGTGGGTCTTATACATTTCCAAGTAAAAGCTACCGGATTGAAACCGAAGGAGCATATGTGTTCAGGTGCAATGTAAATGCAAGCACAAGCGGAAGGAATGATATTTGTTCATCGGGATGTGTTTTAAGCATGCATTCATTCGGTATTGCAGTTGATATTAATTATGAAGGTAATTGCAATGGGTGTAGTAACTACGATATGCCCAAGGAAATATATGAAACATTTGAGAAGTATGGGTTTCGCTGGGGTGGGCGATATAAGAGTATCTTCAATTCTACCATCGACGCAATGCATTTTGAATATCTTAAAGAAGCATGTGAAGGCTACTAACAACCATGTTTCGTGATACAATAATCTCTTATGAAACTCTCAATCGGTATCGTCGGACTGCCAAACGTGGGAAAAAGCACGCTTTTTAACGCCCTGCTGAAGAAGCAGGTTGCGGATGCGGCCAACTATCCATTTTGCACAATCGAACCCAATGTGGGGATTGTAGAAGTGCCAGATGAACGTCTCCCCGTGCTTGCCAAAATCGTAAAAACAGAAAAACTGGTTCCTGCCGTTGTTGAGTTTTATGATATTGCAGGAATTGTTAAGGGAGCTTCAGAAGGAGAAGGGTTGGGAAACAAGTTTCTCTCCCATATTCGTGAAGTAGCAGCGATAGTTCATGTCGTACGTCTTTTTGAGGACGCAAACGTTATTCACGTGGCAAATAAAGTGGATCCAAAAAGCGATATTGAAACTATAGATGCAGAACTTATTTTGGCTGACATGGAAACGCTCAACAAGCAACGGGAACCAAAAATGAATGCCAGCAAAGATGAACGAGCTGCCTATGAGATTGTACAAAGAATGAAGATTGAACTAAATAAAGGTATTTCAGCCTGTAACATCCCTCTCACGGATGAGGAAAAAATCCTGATAAGCGGGCTTAATCTGCTTACCATGAAGCCTGTTATGTACGCTTTCAACGTTTCAGAAGAACAGTTGGGACAACAGGAAGAAATAAAAAGGAAAATCGCGGATTTTGGCATTACTACAAATTGGATATTCTTCAATGCAAAACTAGAAAACGATGTTCTCGCCTTTTCTCCTAAGGAGCAAAAGGAATATTTAGACCAGTTCCACCTTGAGGATACGGGACTGAATCGAATGATAAAGAAGTGTTATGAAATTTTAGGGCTTATTTCATTTCTTACCGCTGGAACTCTTGAAGCACGTGCATGGACCATTAAAAAAGGAGCACTTGCCCCTCAGGCCGCAGGTACAATCCATACAGACTTTACAAAGAAGTTTATCAAGGCAGATATTTGTTCTTACGATGATTTTGTTTCTGCAAATGGGTGGGTTGGCGCACGGGAAATAGGAAAAGTGACAAGTGCCGGAAAAGATTACATGATGAAAGATGGTGACGTCGTAGAATTTAAAATCGGTGCCTGATACACTGTCATCAGCTATGACTAGGGACACCAATAGCGCGAATGATCAAGGGGTAATATACCGTTTATATGCCCTTGCAAATCGCACGGCGGAGAAAAAGGCAAATACCACTCCCCTCCACCCATCCAAGATTCCTTTGTGGCGGATAAGTGTCGTAAAAAACCAACTTATCGGTTTTACAATTATCCACTCCCCCATTGTTGATATATTGCCAGGTATATGATCTCGTTTCATGTCGACAACAAGGCGATCAATATATCTACTGTTGCGTTCCAGATACCGTTTAAAAGTGGGAGAATCTTTATGAATAAGTGGGTTGGCAAGCCATCCCGTTTTTCCCTCAACTTCCATGAGTTCATGCACATCTTTGCAGGGAAGATGCGCTTTTCCCCTTCGCACGAGGCGGATTACGCCATCCGGATATACCCCCCCGGAGCGTAAATATCCTCCAAGAAAGTAATTGAGGCGGGGAAGAAAAAAGGCATTATACTCTCCTTGTGTTTCTTTCCAATTTTGTTGAACAATTGTCTGATGCCGTTCAAACAATTTTTTTTCTTTTAAATTACTTTGATACCGGTCCACTTCTTCTCCTGTCATGGAAACAATTTTTTTTATCTCACGAGCCAATTCCGGCGTTACCCGTTCATCCGCGTCAAGCTGCAAAATCCAATCTCCCCGGCATGCATCAATTGCCTTTTGTTTATTTATATGGAACATGGAGATGTTCTGAGTGCGAATCACTGTTGCGCCGGCATTGAGAGCAAGTTCCCCTGTTTTATCAGTTGATGAACCATCCACCACCATAATCTCATCAACAAGTCCGCGAACAGATCTAATACATTCAGCAATATTGGATTCTTCGTTATAGGTTGCAAGAGCAAGGGAAATATGCATAATCTAATATGTATAGTATATAATACTCTCATGTTAAAAATCATCCATGCGCCTCATGCGATACTCACCAAAAAAGTACGGGGAGTAAAAAAAATTGATAAAAAGATTCGGGAGCTTGTGTATGACATGGAAGAAACGCTTATTGCTCAGGTAGATCCTCAGGGAGTCGGTCTGGCTGCGCCACAGGTGGATGTGGATCTTGCCATTTTTATCATAAAACCCACCCTCAAATCAGAAACTCTTGTCTTTATTAACCCAAAAATTCTCGAACATAAACAGCTACCCACAAACCATCAATCACCAACCACCAAGGGAGAAGATGTTAAGCTGGAAGGATGTCTTTCCATCCCAAAAATTTGGGGGCCGGTTACCCGTAACTCCAAAATACTCGTTGAGTATCAGGATTTGTCAACCGAGAAACATGAAGAGTGGTTTTCTGGGTTCAAATCGATCATTATTCAACATGAAATGGATCATCTACAAGGTGTTCTCTTCACCGAACGTGTGCTTGAACAAAAGGGTAAACTATACCAAGAAAAAAACGGGGAACTGGAAAAAATAGAGGGATAAGGCGGAGTTATTCTTTTTTCACTTCTTTTGGTGCTGGAACTGTCTTGACTGAGGCTGCAAAGGTAATAAATGGTTTTTTGCCATCTGCTATATCTTTTTTTACTCGTTTGATACATTTTGTACAAAGCTTCACTTGTTTTGCTACGGCCCCTACCATTATTCTGATCTTCTGGAGATTTGGAGCAAATGCTTTTGCTGTTTTTGGAGCTCGTTTCTTCCATCGTCCTCCGGCCACACCTCTGTGGTGTGTATGTGAACGACCCATTAATATTCCTTTTCCGCAGTGAAAACAAACATTTTTCATAAGATTTGAGAATTTATGATATCATAGAGAATCTCAGAAATCAATTAGAATATTTAACACCTATGCTTTTTTCTTTATTTTCCAACCCTATTTCATTTATTTTTTACATTATCTCGCTTTTTATTGCCCTTTCCGTACATGAAGCATCTCATGCATTAGCTGCCGACAAGCTGGGGGACCCTACTCCCCGGCTTGATGGACGCATCACTCTCAATCCTCTTGCTCATTTGGACCTTTCGGGGCTTCTCTTCATGTTATTTTTCGGTTTTGGGTGGGGAAAACCAGTGATGTTTGACCCATTCAACCTTAAAAACCCTCGTCGAGATGCTGCACTCATCTCTTTGGCCGGTCCTGCATCAAATATACTTTTAGCTTTATGTCTATCTATACTTCTCAGGTCGTTCAATTTATTTAATTTTTCTTTGTTCTCGACTATAGGATATTATTTGTTCTATCCCCTTATCACCATCAATCTTACCTTAGGTATTTTTAATCTTCTCCCCATTCATCCACTCGATGGGTTTAAAATTGTGGGAGGAGTTCTCTCTGCAGATCAAGCAGAAGACTGGTTTCAACTCCAACGATATGGCATGATATTCCTTCTTCTCCTTATCATTCCACTTGGAAGCCACTCGATGCTGGACGTCATTATGCAGCCTATTTTGAGGTTTGTGATACCGCTGTTTGTACCTTCACTTTAGGATGACGGCATTGTATAATGTTGCTTTGCACGCCCTGATAGTTTAGTGGTAAAACAAGCCCTTGGTAAGGGCTAGAGTGTGGGTCCGATTCCCACTCAGGGCTCATTTCCTTACTTCGCGCTTCGCACATACCCTGCCATCCATGGAGCTATTGGTTCAAGATTAAAAGAACTCCAATCACTATCATTCCCAATCTGAAAAAGTGTGACACCCACAACATATGGGTCTTTCCGCAACTCTGCATCAAACCAGGCGAGCCAGGACTTATATTTTTCTGCATGCCCCGCTGCCTGATATCCGCCTTTTGGGTCCCCGTTTTCCGCCACGCCTCCTTCGGACAAAATAAGAGGCATACTGGCAAGATCCGGTGCCTGATTTTTAAAAAATGAATAATACTGACGATAGCGAAGAGAGAGTTCAAGCTCTACATTTGCATCGGTTGAGTAATGAAATGTGTACCCATGGTAACAGAGCGCTGCCCCCATGTTTTTCATAGCACGTAATTCTTCAACAATAAAGGACATGTCCTGTCCAGTGGTATTGCCAACAGGCATACTTCCAACACAGGTTTTTATGCCTGCATTTTTGTTCAGTCCTGTCAGTTTTACCCAAAACCGTCCATTCCACTTCATTTTTTCTTCCCCCCACCATTCGGGAGTGTTTTCAAATTCATTGGGCATTTGAAGATAGTCAAATAATGTTTTATTGGCTCCCAATCCATCCAAATTGGGACGGATAGCTTTTGAAAAAAAGTCTTCTGCGGAGCGTTCCGGATTATCACTCGTTGTATATTTTATGCCTTCCGTGCCTGGATAAAATCGTGCAACCGTTACTCCATTGCATGCCTGTTTGTATTTTTTTGCAGCTTCAATAAATGTGTCGTTGCCCTGGGGGTCAATAAACTTAATGACACGCGGGCACGATTCCACAATCTGTCTTGCGCCCTCAGAATAGTCATTAATGATAAACACGCCAAGTTTGCTTGAAGAGAGCTTGATTGCGGGAGCTACAGGCTTTGGTGTTGGAGCCCGTCTTGTTGTGGGTATAGGAGAGATTATTGGTACCCATGTAGGAGTGACAATAACAGATTGGGTGGGCATCTGGGTGGGGGCAGTAATCACAAGTGTTGGAATCAATGTTGCTCCGAAAAAGTTCATAGGTGTTGCATGTGATATCGAGGGCTGTATAGCCGTGGTGGGCTCAGGAGTTATAGAGGGCTTTCGCTGCTGAATTACAAGAAGATTTTTTAGGTTGAGCTTGGAAAGGGCTAATCGTGCGTTATTAAATTGAGTCACCAACAAAAACGATGCGATGATGGAGGCGAATATGCGGATTCTCTTTTCAGTCATAGGTATGACGGCTCCGTTAGCTATTTTTTTATGGAGCCTGTATTACATGATATCCGACAATTGCCGCCGACACAATCACATTGAGACTCTTGTTTATCCCCCACATAGGAATTTCAGCAATCTGGTCAACCAAAGCTAACGTCTCAGAAAGCACGCCGTACGTTTCATTACCCACAAGGAGTGCACAGGGCAGGCTCCAGGGGATTTGGGTATATGGCTGGGATCTCTTATCTTGTTCGATCGCCACGATCTGAATATGCTGTTTTTGGAGCTCGTTTATTACCTCTTTAGCTGTGTTTTTGTATTCCCATGGCACGATTTTATAGGTTCCGATTGAGGCTTTCTTGATCTTGGCATTGGGCGGTACCTCAGTTTGGCCACAAATATAGATTTTTGAGACGGTGAGCGCTTCTGCAAGACGGAATATCCCCCCAATATTGTACGTATCGTAGACGTTTTCGAGTATAAAGTAGAGTGGTTTACGCTCAAGTGCAGCCAGGGGCACCTGAATGGTAGCCTCATCAACCAAACGAAGCTCCTGAGCATTAAGTTTCATCCTGCTATTATAATTCATAAGAGAGGTGTTTTTTTGAGTTAAAATGAACAAGAATAACTGCAAAAATAACCAAAAATCAAAGGTTTTTATCATTTTCAGATAGGTAGAAGAGCAGATATCTATAAATTGAGGCTGATTTGCTATAGTAATTGCACTTCCCATCCCATAGTTGACAAATACAAAGACTTATAGTATAATACTTTCATATGAAAAAACTTTTTATTTCTTTTATAACCGTTCTCGCTTTGACAACTGTTATTCCCCACAGCGCTTTTGCTGATTACGGGCAATATGGACAATATGGTCAGCCTGCTCCTGTAG
>JAZDOY010000042.1:0-2162 GCA_043798165.1 bacterium
AGTAAAGGGTACCCGACAGCGCGCACAAACCATGAGCCAGCAGGCATTCATGGGTTTGGAGCACTGGCGGGGGAAATTACGAGTGACAGAATCTATCGCATGATAATCTCCATATTTACCTATTTATTTATTTGTTTATTCATTTTTATTCTCTCCTCCCCCCAAAACTTCCTCAACTGGAACGATTTTGTGAGCTCAATGAATTACGAGTCAGCTGTGGGACTGGGAACTTATATTCCTTTTTATACCCGCCAATTTGTCGGAAACATACCTCTTCTTTTTCAATTTCAAAAAATCCTTCCCTTTGTTCTTGGCTGGCCACAACTTATACTTGCGGTTGCCGGATTTTTCTTTCTTCCTTCACACATCAGAGGCATTATCAAGCGACGTATTTTGTGGCTTTGCGCTGACGATGCCCTGTTTAAGCACTCGAATTATCATCGTGCGAGTTCATCGGCGAGCAAAGACATAAAATATGGAGCCGTTAAGAATGGTGTTCTGACAGAATCTGCAATACTAATAGACCTGCTTAGATTTTCTCTCTTTCTTTCTTTCGTTCCCTCTTCTTTTTTATTTGCCAAGTGGACCCGTTTTGTTTCTCCTTCTTTTCCCCTTTTTTCTCTGTTTGCGCTCCTTTTTTTGCTTCAACTTTTTCAAAACAAGACACAGGTTTTGCGTTTTGTGAGGTATATCGTCCTTCTTGTGGCTATTATTCCTGGCATAGCATATCTTTCTATCTACCTTTCTCCCGATGTTCGTTTTGTAGCCTCTGAATGGATGTATAAAAACATCCCAAATGGAAGTAAAATTTTAAGCGAAACTGCAAATGTGGTAGATATTCCCATTTTACCTATTACATCACGACGATTACCTCTTTCTCCTCCTATTTATCTTATAAATTCGTTTAATTTTTACGATATAGACAGCACTCCACAGCTGCAAGCGGACCTTTCTCAAGCCTTAAACCAAGCAGATTATATTATCATTCCTTCTCGTCGTATTTTTAAAAACCATTCCAAAGACACTTATCCTGTTCTTATGAATTATTATGAGGATCTTTTCTCAGGAAGGACGGGTTTAAAAAAAGTTGCTGAATTTTCCTCCTACCCAAAAATAACATTGTTTGGCAAAATGTTTATCGAATTTCCGGATGAAGAGGCGGAAGAAACATGGACAGTGTTTGACCATCCCGTGATACGAATATATAAAAAGGTCCAAAATTCAAATTCCAAATTCAAATCAAAATTATTTGATTTTTCTAACTATCAAACTATAAACTACCAACTTCCTGCGAGCCACTTTTCACCAGCTACCAACTATTCCCTCCTTATCGCCGATACTCCTGAAAAATGGGAAAAAGGGCTTATGTACGTTAAAAACAAAGAAGATATCGGGGGACGCGACGGAATGCTATTTACGTTTCCAGACAGTCAGCAGCGGTCATTTTGGAACAAAAACACCCTTTCTCACTTATCGCTTTACTGGATTCAAGAAAACAAGGTTGTGGGCTTTTCTAACCTTCCATCCATCACAGAAACAGGGGTTATAACCACTGTTTTTTCTCCTTCTCTTGCTGATACCGTAATTGAAATCATTAAATAGACCCCCTTTACATTTTGTAAGGATACCTTAGATCTCCACATTTGCAAAAAGACTGTTACAATGATATTATTTCAGCAATGTCAACGTCTGCGAGATTAGAAACAGCAGTGCGTCTCACTCCAGAAAGTGAGTTGGGTGTTAATTCCTTTTTTGTTGGCAGACGCCAAGAACTACAAATTATTGATGATATCCTTTCTCCTCGAATTAAAGATGGGCAACAAATGCGGGGGGGAGTGATAAACGTGCATGGGCCATGGGGGGTGGGAAAGTCTGCCTTACTGCAAAAAATTACCGCTGCATATGCACGGGATACCAATCCTCCGAAAGTGGCACGTCCCAGCATAAGTGCCCTGGTTGATATAAAAAATATCCCAGAAGAACAAAGTCAGGATGGGAAACGAAAAGCTTTTCTGAGCGCCCTGTGGGGACAGCTTGCACGACAGGCGGGAGAACCAGAGCCGGTATATGGAATACTCTCCGAAGAGCAGCTTTCGACTGGATTTGTGCTCGCCCTTAAGCGGTGGGAGGGAAAATATACACCGGTACTGGTTTTTGATTCT
>JAZDOY010000043.1:0-207612 GCA_043798165.1 bacterium
AAAATTCTTCTTATAAATCTTTCCAAGGGAAAAATGGGAGAGGAAAACTCCAGCTTCCTTGGTTTGGTTCTTATTCCACGCATTCTTATTGCAGCGATGAGTCGCCAGGAGATTCCCGAGGCAGACCGGCGGGATTTTTTCTTGTATGTTGATGAGTTTCAAAATTTTGCAACACCTGACTTTGCAACTATTTTGTCTGAGGCACGAAAATATCATTTGAGTCTTACTGTGGCAAATCAGTTTATTGGTCAAATGGATGAAGAGGTTAAAAATGCTGTGTTTGGCAACGTGGGAAGCCTTATTTCTTTCCGTGTGGGAGTCACAGATGCTTCCTACATTCAAAGAGAGTTCCAACCAACGTTTGGGGAATCTGATCTTATTAATGTGGAACGGTTTCATGCATATATGAAAACCATTGTAGATAATGAACCTGTCCCCCCTTTTTCTGTTGATATGACAAAAGATTTTTCAGTATATAAAAAAGGCGCAAATGAAAAACTTGCACAAGCCATTATTCAGCTCTCTCGGTTAAAATATGGAAAACCAAGGGAGTTGGTGGAGGCTGAAATTAATCAACGTTCTCATTTATAACAATTTGTAACATCTTTTTATATGAAACAGGCAAAAGCTATTCTTCTCTCAAAGAAAATGGTGTCAGTCGATGTGTGTCATCTCTATTTTTATACTGAGGGGGAAGGGTTTGAATTTAGTCCTGGCCAATACGTTATCCTCACCGTTCCCAACTCCCCCACTCCATTAAAAAGGCTTTACTCTTTTGCCGGATCGAACAGTAATAAAAATGTGTTTGAGCTTCTTATTAAATTGATCCCAACAGGAGCGGCTTCTGAATATGTTCGTGGTTTAGTTGTTGGAGACATGGTGGATGTTTTAGGCCCTGCGGGGCTTTTTGTTCAGCAAAAAACAGTTGCTCGAAAAATTTATATGGTCACCGGAACGGGTTTCGCTCCCATTCGCAGCTTTTTAACTTCCCCTTCCCAAAAACCACTCAACTGTGCCCTTTTCTGGGGATTAAAAGATCTGTCAGAGACATATATGTTTGATGAGCTTTTTCATTTAAAAAACACCTTTTCTTCCTTCTCTTTTTACTACTGTCTTTCACGGCAGCCATCCTTCAGCACAATTCCCGCAAATTTACTGCATTATTTCCGCGCGGGCCACATTAATGAGGTTTGGGCTTCCCAAATATCCAAGATTGAGATGGAAGATGAGTATTATTTATGCGGGTCACGGACGGTTATTGAGTCTCTTCGCGTTCTCCTTCTCTCAAAAGGGGTTGCAAAAAATCACCTTTTTTTTGAAAAATATTAAGTTTAAAACCCATAGTTTTTCTGCATAATGCCTTTATACTTGCATTTCGAGTGTGCGTATGTTATATTATAGGACCATGGAATTTACCGCTATTCGAACCCTTATAACAGAGTTCATTCAACACCTTTCCTCACAAGGAAAATCGTCATTTACCCTCATTGCATACAAGAAAGATCTCGAGCAATTTGTTGGCTTCCTTTCGAGCCTAGAGAAAAGCGATGTGCGTGAAATTAAAAAAGAGGATATTGACGGCTTTATTGCAAAGCTAATTAAGGATGGATACACAAAAAAGTCTGCTTCCCGAAAGCTTAACTCCATTAGGACGTTCTTCCGCTTCCTTAAAAATAGTCAAAAAATTGACCAGAACCCCGCTCTTGACGTCTCTCACCCCAAATACAGCCAGACGCCCCCCCGTATTTTAAGCAAGCTTGAATATCACGCATTGCGTGATTTTGCTAAGGAAGATCCAAGGACATATGCCCTAATTGAGGTTCTTCTTCAAACAGGAATAAAAATAGGAGAGCTTGCGGGCCTTAAATTGGGGGATGTCACGGAGTCAGGTCTTCATATTAAAAGCTACGGCAAAACACCAATACGAGAGCTCCCTTTAAATAAATCAGCAAAAAAAGCAATCAGTGAATATTTAAAAGTCCGCGAGAGTGGAAATCCTGAAGACCCTCTTTTCATCACAAGAAGCCGCAAAGCAATCCTCATTAGAAACATCCGACAGATTATTAATCGTTGTTTTAGAGAGGTAGAAATTCAAAAAGCGACGGTAAATGATCTTAGAAATACATTTATTGCCCAACAGATAGCAAGCGGGATATCTCTTGAATATATTGCAAAAATTGTTGGACATAGAAGACTTTCTTCCACTGAGCGCTTTCTTAATCTGGTAAAAGAAGAAACACAGAAAAAAGAACAGCTTGGTGAGCTATAATAAATCCCATGCATCTCACAATTCACACCGATGGGGGCTCGCTCAACAATCCCGGCCCCGCAGCCTGCTCATATATTATTTCACGAGACAATGGTTCAATAATAGAAAAAAAGTTCTTCTTTCTTGGCATTCAAACAAATAATTTTGCTGAATATACTGGAGTAAAAAATGCGCTTTTTGCTCTCCTTTCCCTAAAACAGAAGGTTAAATTTTCCTCTCTTTCCTTTATCTCGGATTCACAACTTCTTGTAAATCAACTTAACGGATTGTATAAAGTAAAAAACGAGGCGATTCGTTCATTTGTCTTTGAGATCCGTTCGCTTGAGCAGCAACTAAACGTTCCTATTTCCTATAAACATGTCTTGAGAGAGAGCAATCAAGAAGCTGACGCGCTCGTAAAGGAATGTCTTGATCCACATCACTCTTGAATCCGCACAGGCATTATGATGTGAAGGTAATCTTTTGTTTTTTTTGTTTTTAGAACAACGGGTGCATCGGGCCTGAGCAGTTCAATAATCACTTGCTCTTCGTTTATTGTATTCAAAAACTCAAGAAGAAATTTAAAATTAAAAGCAACTCTCATCTCCTCCCCCTCCAGTTCAATCTCTTGTGTGGTGCTGTTTTCCACCCCTCCTTCAATTTTTGGAGACAGGGTAAGTTCTCCTTTTTTAAACTGACAAACAATAATGCTGGAATAGTCCCGTGCAAATACAGAAATAAGTTTTACATTTCTTATAAGGTCGTTTTTATCTACGGTGATTGTTGTTTTTTTCTCAACGGGTATGACTCTTTCATAGGGGGGAAAGTCCCCTTCGATGAGGCGCGTAAAGTATTCGTCATTATCTGTTTTGAAGTAAACCATCTTTTCGTTGTCGAGATAGTTCATAATAATTGTTTTTTTCTCTTTTATATTTCTCATCATCTCAAGGAGGAAGTCTGCAGGAATGAGCATCGACTTCATATTAAGCTCGTTTCTCATGTGAAATAGAGAGAGACGAAACCCGTCTGTTGCCACCACATCCATATCCCCCTCTTTTTCTACAAAGTTTATTCCACTAAGTACGGGTCGTGAAAGGTCCCGCGAAGCAGAAAAAAGGACGAGGGAAATAAGCTCCTCAAACTTTTTTACCTCTATCGTCTGCCCTTCTCCTACAACTGGTGGGGGGGTTGGAAAGTCTGAGTGGGACAGAAACGGAAAGGTGCCCTTTGTTTTTTTTTGAGAGATAAGAACTCTGTCTTTTTCAAGAAACAGCGTCATCTCTCCGTCGTTAAGGAGGGATATAAACTCTATAATTTTATGAGGGTCAAGTAGAAATTTTCTCTCTTCTTGCTGTTTGGAGGGCACAGCTGTGTGAAAGAAGGTGTTTAGATTGGTTGAATAAATATGCAATGTTCCTTTGTCGTTTTGAAAAAGTATCCCCTGCAGTCCTGCGGTTGCCCCAACACGAGAAGATGTAAAGCGGCTCGCTTGGACAAGCGCTTTCAAAAATATTTCCCTATTTGTTGTTATCTGCATATTTAGTTATATATAAATTAGTAGTAGTAGAGTGTGTGCATAAGTGTATAAAATGCTTTTCTTCTTTTCAACACAAGACAAAACGAAAAGGGGGCGTGTGTATTGTCTGTGGAATGAGGGTGTATCATAAAAGGGATTGGACGATCCTATTAATCTGCTCCATAAGAGTTGGGTCTTTCATACAAAGGCCACTTATCTTTTCATATGCATACATAACGGTTGTGTGGTCTTTTCTTCTCAGCGTCAAGGCAACTTCTTCGTACTTCATATGAAGCTCCTTCCGAAGGATATACATAATAATCTGACGGGGGAAAGCGACAGCATCAGAACGAACGGGGCCCTTTATTGTTATTGGCTTTATTCCATAATAAGAACACACGGCGTGTATAACGTCTTGCGGTGAAACCCTCCTCATCTTTTTTTCAGTTGTTTTTTGAAAATATTGATCTATCTCTTCAAGATCTATTTCTTCTTTTTTTCCCAACACCCGGGCATAGAGGGAAAGAAGCGTTCCCTCAAGTGCTCGTGTGTCCGTGATTTGTTCGGCCACCACTTTAGCCGCGTCCATTTGTATCCTTATGTTTTTTTCCTTTGCCTTAATAAGGAGTATGGCTGTTCTCAGTTCAAAGTCTGGCGGCTGAAGGTCTACTATAAGGCCACCCGAAAAACGAGACCGGAGACGATCTTCAAGATTTTTAATTTCATGCGGCGCTCTGTCTGATGTGAGAATTACCTGCCCCCCTGCTCCAACAATTGTGTTGAAGGTATGAAAAAACTCTTCCTGTATTGTTTGTTTTCCGGCAATAAACTGAATATCATCCACTATTAATATGTGGAGCGTCCTATACTTCTTTCTAAACTGCTGCGTGGTTTTGTTTTGTATAGACTCAATAAGTTCATTTGTAAATCTATCCCCGGGGCAAAATAAAACGCGGCTCTCCTGATTTCTTTCCAGTACGGTTCGGGCCGCCGCCTGAGCAAGGTGTGTTTTTCCCACCCCCACCCCCCCATAAAAAAATAAAGGATTATAAGAACGGCCAGGCTCTTTTGAAACAGCCTGTGCTGCGGCAAACGCCACATTATTGGAGGTTGAGACGGCAAAGTTTTCAAATGTATATTTACTATTTAACCCTGCGCGATTGAATAAATCCTCAATAGGAGGCTCGTAGGTGAAAAGAGGCTCTTCTTTTTTCTTTGCTCTTTGCCGAACAATAAATTCAACATGCATGCTTTTATTGAAATAGGCTGATAGGGCAAGCTCTATGTCTGTTTTTTTACCGACAAAAAAAGAACTCATTCCTTGACTGTCTGTAATAATCACCACCTTAGAGTCTGTTACCTCGTGAAGTACTGTTTGATTAAGAAGAGAAAGAAGGACAGAGTTTTTTGTTGCATGACCTCCGTAGAACTCGAGAAAGCCTTTCCAGGTGGATTGTAACATAGAGCCGTGTATAAATTGTGGATAACTTATCCACAAATAATAAACATCTTCACAACAAATAGCAATAGGCACAAACAGGATAAAACTAGTACAATGTATAGTAAGTTTTATGAAAACCGCCGTCATCGAACTTCTTTTTCCCCGGTTTTGTCTCGGTTGTGGGTATGTGGGTGAATATATTTGTGGTGGGTGCGAAAAGGGAATGAAAAAAATAAAAAAAACCGCGTGTTTTTACTGCGGGCGGCCCTCTCTTTTTGGTCTTACCCACCCAAGATGTAAAAAAACCAAAGGGATAGACGGACACCTTTCGCTTTACACATACGACGGTCTTTTTAAAAAACTTCTTCAGGAGACAAAATATAAAGGAGCTCACCTCATTATGAACACTCTTCTTTCCTTCCCCCAACAACCCCTCTTTCACGATTTGAACAAGTGGAACAACCTATTTGACCCCCTTGTTGTTAGCGTTCCCCTTCACCCTCAGCGAATCCGAGAAAGAGGGTTTAACCAAGTTGACATTATTACAAAACATTATTTTTCCGATTCGCACTTTCTCAAAGGCACTATTCTCAAGCGAACAGTCAACACAGAGCATCTTGCAAATATGAAAAGCAAAAACAAAAGAAAAAAACACATACATGACGCATTTAAATTTACTGCAGATACCGTCCCGGAGGCGGTTCTCCTGGTGGATGATGTCATAACCACCGGATCAACAATTTTAGAGTGTGCAAAAATTGTAAAAGAAAGTGGAGTTCAGATTGTTTTGGCCTTCTCACTTGCGAAGGGATAGTTGTCCATGGTATCATAAACGTATGGAAAAAATACTCCACCCCAAAATAGAAATATCGGTAAAAACCATCCTTATTGGGATTGTTATCTTTTTTTCGCTTAAGTTTGCATGGGACATGAAAGATATTCTCTTATCTCTTTTTATTGCATACATTGTGATGAGTACCGCCAAACAGCCGGTTGAAGGGCTTACAAAAAAAGGAGTTTCGAGGGGAATTGCAGTATTTTTAGTATTTCTTTCTTTTTTTTCATGCATTGGGTTTATCTTTTCTTGGGTCATTCCCCCATTTGTGAATGAAACCATCCTCTTTATTAACCACTTTCCTCGAATCGTAGAAAGTGTAAAATCTGCTCTACCCATAAACATTGGTTCCCTCCCCCTTGCCCAATATATTCCAAACATCACCAACAACTTTATAGTTGTTGTTGGATCTGTCTTTTCAAATGCGGCTTTTTTTGTTTCTACTATCTTTTTTAGCATTTACCTTACACTCGATCCAAACATCATGAAAACTATTTTTTCTCAGTTTGTAAACAAGATGCAGCTAGAAAGAATATTGTCAATTGAAACAAAAATAGAAAGACGATTAGGCAAATGGCTTCTTGGACAATTTTTTTTAATGGTAGTTATTGGTGTAACCACTTACATTGGACTCCTGCTTCTTGGCGTTAGATATGCACTTCCTTTGGGTATTATCGCCGGATTACTAGAAGCAGTTCCCAATGTTGGGCCAACAATAGCGGCTATACCAGCCTTTTTCGTTGGATTTTCACAATATCCCCTTCTGGGACTATTTACAGTGTGTATGTCAATTGGCATTCAACAGTTTGAAAATCACATCATTGTCCCGATGGTTATGAGACGGGTTGTTGGCCTTCATCCCATCCTTACCCTGATTGTTCTTGTGGTTGGTGGGAGATATGCCGGCGTCTTGGGGATGTTATTTGCTATTCCCCTTACTCTTGTTGTTGAGACGATAATAAGAGGAATAAAAGAATAGGCGGTAAATATTCGGTAATTATGCGGTAAATATGAAAATAGTTATTTTAGGTGGTGGATTAACCGGACTGAGTACTGCATACTTTCTTTCCCAAACAAACAACGAAATAGTGGTTGTTGAAAAAGGGGAGAGGGTGGGTGGGTTAGCTGGGGGGTTCAAGCAGCGGCACTGGAATTGGGAACTTGAAAAAACATATCACCATATTTTTAAAAACGACAAAGCCATCTTGAGTCTTGCAAAACAAATTAAATTCGACACATTTATTTTTTCCACCCCTACAACATCCTCCCTCTTCGGTATGAAGAATAATTACCGCATATTTCCCGTAGATTCACCGAAAGACTTTCTATTCCTTCCTGAATTATCGATTATCGCGAAAGTGCGAGCAGGCCTTACTGTTCTTTTTTTGAAACTGACACCGTTTTTGGCCCTGTATGAGAAAATGTCATCTTCAGAATTTTTAAAAAAAACAATGGGAGAAGAAGTATGGGTAATTTTGTGGGAACAACTTTTTCAGAAAAAATATGGAAAGTATGCGGAGAAAATCCCTGCTTCGTTTATATGGACGCGTATAAAAAAAAGAACACAACAACTAGGATACCCAACCGGCGGGTTCCAGGGATTTGTAGATGCGCTTGCTAAGGCAGACACAAAAAGAGGGGTATCAGTTATTACCTCGACAAATATCCTATCAGTTCAAAAAGAAGAGGGAAGGTATGAAGTTAAAACAATCGACCCAACAGGAAAAAAAATCATATATAACGCAGACATCATTATTTCTACCCTTCCATATCCAATCACATGTAACATAATGGAAACTGTTCTTGGTGCAGATTACGTTAAAGAACAAAAAAAACGAAAATATCTTTTTGCAGTCAATCTTATTCTTAAAACAAAAGAACCAATACTTTCCAAAACGTACTGGTTAAATGTGGGAGCCAAAGATGTTCCTGTGATGTGTGTTGTTCAACATACAAATTTTATCGATTCAAAAAAATATGGAGGAGACAAGCTTTGTTATATTGCATGGTATGTTGAAGAGGGAAGCGAGTTGCTACAAATGAGTGAACAAGAAACTCTCAAATTTGTTCTTCCTCACCTCTCCAATATAAATCCACATCTTAAAGAAACACCGGAAGTGGTAGCCTTATTTAAAACACCCTATGCCCAACCACTTTTTGATGCTGAATTCCTCACCATTCCTCGATCTTTTTCCACACCAGCAAAGAATATTTTTGTTGCCAACATGGATATGACCTATCCCAACGACAGGGGTACAAATTATGCAGTACAATTAGGAAAAGATGTTAGTAGTTATATATTAAAAACACTATGAACACAAAATCTTTTGGAATGGCTTTGCTTTTTGTGATCCTTTGTTTATTTTTCATCAAAGTTTTTGATATTTCCTATCCACTTAAAATAAATATCACCAACACATCCCAAGAACTCGCGGTAGTCGGAGAAGGAAAGGTGGACGTTATTCCAGATACTGCTTATGTTGATGTGGGGATTACTGTAAACAATTTACAAACTGTGGAAGAGGCAAGGAATAAAATTGATGAAATAAACACACAGCTTATTGGTGCCATAAAAAAGTTAGGAATTCCTTCAAAAGAAATCAAGACAACAAACTATTCTGTGTATCCAACATATACATACGAAAACAATAAAAACAGAATTACCGGCTATGACGGAAACGCAACGGTAACTGTAAAAACGAAAAAAACCGACACCGTTCCCCTCATCATAAAGGAGGCAACAAAAGCCGGCGCAAACCAGATAAACAACACTCGTTTTGTTGTTGATGACCCCGCCGCTTATCGGGAAGAAGCGCGAGGCAAGGCAATAGCAAATGCAAGGGATCAAGCGGAAAAATTGGCAAAATCATTAGGAATAAAATTGGGGAAAGTGATTAACGTGGTGGAGTCAATAAGCGGAGGTCAAAGCTCTATGGATTCTGTGGTATATGCAAAAATGAGCAGTGCCGGAGGGATGGGAGGAGTGCCTACTTTGGAGTCTGGATCAGAAACCGTCACCTCAACCGTCACTCTCTATTTTGAAAAACGTTAAGTATCGAAAAATTAAAACGCTCTTGAGGGGAATGATAATTTATAATCTTCAACTTCTTTTTTGAGGACTGTTTATTTCATGATTATTTCCTCAGGGCAACCAAGAACCTCATCTGTGGGTTGGTAGGTATACGGTATGCCAAGCAAATTTGCAAGAGGGGGAGGAAGCCAAGTAAGAAGGGGATATTGACGAAGAAGAATTTCTTTCACTGTACCATCATCGTTCAGCTTACATTGTAAATTGAGTGTATTGTGGATGACATTTCCATTATCTACCAAATCTCTTGATATGGTAACTGTGTGCCACCCGTGCACTGTTTCTTGACTTATTTCATAGCGGACATTGCTGTTCCACGCCTCGCCAACACGAGGAGACATTAACCCAGTACCAAAAAAATTCATCTGCCATTTTAGATACTCTGTTTTACCATTAATATCAAGTGGAATAGGGTTGCCATTTGGGTCAAGAATATACTCATTCCTATCAAATGGTGGGGGAGTAGGTGTTGGCGGAGGGGTAGTTGGAGCGGCTAAACAAGACTCACCCTCATTTGCAGGGGAGACAATCTCCCATGACGCAGCGCCATCCTTGCAAGCAAGCTGTATTGTTAGTCCGTCATTTCTTTGCAGGATCAGCCTTAATCCTCCCTGAGAATCTGTTGTAACCGTAACAACACGGGAAGTGTCGACATTAAATTCGGCCAACTGCCCATCCTTATAGACACCAGGCCAAGATACCGGCTTTTCATGTAGTTGTATTTCCTCTCCCTGGGCATCGGTTATGAGATCGGGATCCGGCATTGGAGAGGGTTGTTGGGTGGGAAGAATCTCCTGGAGGCCGCCTCGTGTTAATGCTGCTGGCGTACTTATAAGGGGATTTGCTGTTTGGGCTTGGTGATGAGTGCTCAAACGTGTTTGGTAACATGCATCATCAGCTACAGAATTCCCTCCATCCCACTGATTTGGAGCAGTGCACTCTCTTGCACCAGCAAAAGGAAGCGCTGAGTGATCATCAACTGCGGTTTCATTACAACCATCCGTAGACAGGATAGAAGTCTCCGCACAAAAGTTGCCAACGGGATCTTGAAATACCGGTGCGGCCAGTCGTCCTCCCCCGCCGTGATTTTGATGGGAATTTGGAGATGCATGATTTGATACAGGTGGGAGAGATGTTGCCTGAATAGGAGCATCGGGCATATGCAGGGACGGACCAGACGGGTAAACACCATAATGATAGCCTGAAGTTGTAGGAAGTAGCCCCGCCGCCTGGGGTCCGAGGAATGCTAGTGCCAACAATAATGCCACTCGTGGATCTTCAGGAATGCGTGGTTCAAGACAGCGGAGAACCTCGCTGTGACCAGGTATGGGGCCACCAAATGAATGAATGGGAGAATAAGCTCTTTTATGAAGTCTCCGCGTAAGCCTTGCATTATATAGTCCTAGCTTGTTGTGGCCTTCTGCTCTATACATACGTGTGTATTGTATCATACTGCCTGGAAAGCGTTCTACCCCAGAGAGTCTGGGGTGTATATGCCCCCTCTTATCTGGTACAATACATAGAGTTCGGGACGTAGTTCAGATGGCTAGAACGTGCGCTTTGGGAGCGCAAGGTCGCGAGTTCAAGTCTCGCCGTCCCGACAAACAGAATTTCAGGACATCACTATTTCGCGAGTTTCCCGCACAGCGGGACTAACTGACAGTAATCATTCGCTTTAACAGCTTATGAACTGTCAGTTGAGCAAGTCTCGCCGTCCCGACACAAGAGGCAAATAGTAAAACCCTAAACCATAAACTCTAAATTCTAAACAGACAGGTGCAAAATCTCAAACCATAAACAGGAAGGCTTCATGTGTTATTTTAACTTATTTAGAATTTAGGATTTGATTAGAGTTTCGGGTTTAGTGTTTAGGGTTTCTCGTAAACTTTTGTATAATTAACTTCTATGTCTATTCAGAAAAAACCTTATCTCATTATCCCGATGTTGATAGAGCAACCAACATGGGGAGGAGAGTATATTTGTGAAAAAAAGGGATGGCTTCGTAAACAAGGAATTGAAGGAAAAAAAATAGGTCAGAGTTATGAACTCTATAGTAAGTCGTGCCTTGCAACAACCATCACCTCATCCCTCGACCCATTATTTTCTCCAGAAACAAAAGACACCATTCCCATATCTTCTTTTACAGAAGGCAAACCATTTCCTCTTATTAAGTTTACCCAGGCAAAAGGCAATTCCTTTCAATTACACATAAAGCCGGGCATAAAAGACCCGCTCTGGCGCCCCAAAGCTGAGTCGTGGTATTTTTTTGAAGAGGGGATAATAACATTCGGAATCAAAAAAGGAACAGACATAAATATATATAAAGAAACATGCTTTTCAATCGACGACACAATGAAAAAACTCAGCGAAATGATTATCAAAAAATCCCTCACATTTATGCAAGCGCAACAAGAGGCGACAGTATACATACAGGAAAAAAATCCATGGCAGTATGTAAATATGCATACGGTAAAAAGCGAAGATGTTGTGGACTTGAGCGGAGGAGGACTCCATCATTCATGGGAGGAAAATATAAAAAATCTTCCACAAGGAAATATTCTTTATGAAGTGCAGCAGGATGAAATGGACCCAACCTCCACCATACGCTCTTTTGACCGGGGGAAGTTTTTGGATGATGGAACCGTTCGCGCAACGCAGATTGATGCATATTTTAAATATTTAGATACGGATGAAGAACGGAACACACTTAAAACACAGCAGAAGAACAGCGCCATATTATTTGCAACACCCCATTATTCACTCAAAAAATTAGAAATAGAAAAGAAATTAGAAATGAAAACGGAGACATCGTTTCATCATATATTTGTTAAAAAAGGATCCACCTCTCTGAGAAGTGAAGGGGGAGAACTGTTTGTTTCAGAAGGACACTCCTGCTTTATTCCGCAGGGCGTCCCCTATACAATAGAAGTATCAGAAAAGAGCACATTATTACAAACATCTTTAGAATAATACTATGAAATATATACACACAAAACCACTTGATGACGCGGAACAAAACTCTGCTCTTGCTCCCTATATTGCTCACTGTAAAAATGTTATAGACACCAACAACTACTCGTCACTTGAGGCATCTCTATGCCTTTCCTCGGACGGGGAGATTTTCTCTACGGTTGAGGAGCTGGTAAGGAAAAAAAAAGCCCCAGAATTAAAGTATGTCGTCGTCATTGGCATTGGGGGATCAAACCTCGGAACAAAAGCGATATATGATGCTCTGGAGGGGTCTCTCGACCTTCTTCGTCCGGACAAATATCCCAAAATGTTTTTTTTGGACACGATTGATCCGAAAGCAAACGCTGCATTTCTTCAATTCGTAGATGCATATTTTAAACATGAGAATGAATTTATTATTTCCATCATAAGTAAATCCGGGACAAACACAGAACCCCTCGTGAATGCAGAAATTTTATTGGGACAAATAAAAAAACGGTTTTCAAAATGGAGAGAACGCTGCGTCATTATCACTAATGCAAATTCTGCGATGTGGAACGAGGGAAAAAGAATCGGTATTGATACTCTTGAAATACCAATAATGGTGGGGGGAAGATATTCTATTTTTTCTCCCGTGGGGTTGTTTCCCCTTGCGATGGCGAATATAAACATACAATCGCTCTTACAAGGCGCAAAGGACATGAGAGGTCTTTGTATCACAGATTCACCTGAAAATTTTGCTCGAAGTTCAAGTATTTTTCAGTTTCTTTATTGGAAAGAAGGAAAAACCATTCACAACAGTTTTTATTTTCATCCGGAACTTGAGTCCTTAGGCAAGTGGTATCGACAGCTGATGGGCGAAAGCATCGGGAAAGAACAAAAGGGAATTACTCCCCTTGTTTCTATCGCTTCGGTCGATCACCACTCTATGGTTCAACTTTATTGGGGAGGTCCATCAGACAAGACAACAGAACTCGTATATTCCAAAAAATCACACGATTGCTTTATTCCGGCAGAACCGCTCTTTTCCCTCTCAAACACGATACAGGGAAAAAACACATCAGAAATAATGTCTGCAATTCAAAAAGGAACAGCCCTTGCCTACGATAAGCAACAACAACCCTACTTTGAAATAATATTTGATGAAATTACTGAATACGAACTGGGCGGATACATGCAATATAAAATGATGGAGATATTGTATTTAGCCAACCTTATGCAGATTAATGCATTTGATCAACCACAAGTGGAGTTGTACAAAATAGAAACCAAGAAGATACTTGCAAATTAAATCCTCTTATGCTGAACCCGACAGGGAGAGGCTTAGGGGATTTTATACCTATAAATAAACAAACATGTTTGGTGAAAATAAACTATAATGCAATCAGACTTATGATGAACATAAAGGTTCTGGCGCGAGCAATACGAGTGAATCAATGGATCAAAAACCTTCTCGTATTTACCGCAGTCATATTTTCCGGAAAATTATTTGATCCATGGACTTTTGGACAAGCCGTTATTGCGTTTGCCATATTTTGTCTCTTATCTTCCACCTCCTACCTACTGAATGACATCATTGATTATCCCTATGACAAAAAACATCCCATCAAAAGATATCGTCCCATAGCCTCAGGTGAAATAAGCATGCAACAGGCAACGTTTACCGTGTTTATATTAACCATTGCCTCACTCCTTCTCTCCCTTCTTTTTTCTGTAAGCTTTTTTTTCCTTGCTCTCATATTCATTCTTCTGCATTTTTTCTATTCTCTTTATCTAAAAAAATTCCCGACTGTTGACATATTCACTATTTCCCTCTCGTTTATTTTACGAGCGATAGGAGGAGAGGTGGTTACGGGATATCATATTCCGGTCTGGCTTCTTCTTACTATATTTTTCATTTCTCTTTTTATGGCGACAGTAAAACGCCATGCAGAACTTATCACACATGGACGGGAAACACGCGAATCTTTATATCGATATCAGGAACATTTCCTTGAATTTCTTACCACCACCTTTGCAACGGGGACAATTATTGCGTACGCAACATACACCTATGTAGAAAAAATACCCCAAGTAAGCACCATCTTTACTCCCTTTACAACACGTTTTTTACCGGGATTTGAGGCTCGAAAATGGATGATGGTTACCATTCCTCTTGTGGTATATGGAATAGCTCGTTATGCCCAACTCCTGTATGAAAAAGTAGAAGGGGAGCGTCCTGAGAAGATAATTACAAAAGACAAGCCCCTCGTTGCTACTATTGTGTTATGGGTTTCTGTCATCATCCTCCTTATGTATGTTTTGTAGGCCTTGACAAGCGCTCCCCATTTATCATACAATAACTTCATATGAAAAAAATTAACATGCTTGCTCTATCCATACTTTGTTTGCTCCCGGCTCCGGTGTTTGCAGCTGTGGTGTCTCAGACCGCTGATGTAAATCCTGGATGGACAATTCCATCTCTTGCCGATGTTATTGGATTTTTGATTAAATTCCTATTTTTCTTTTCCGGTCTTGCCGCCCTCCTTTACTTATTGCTTGGTGCGTTTGCATGGATAAGTTCATCGGGTGATAAAGAAAATGTAAAAAAAGCACAAGACAAGATTCAAGCCGCTGTCATTGGGCTTGTCTTAATTGTGGTTGTAATCGTTCTCATTGCAACATTGGAGCAATTCGTATTAAAGGGAACATTTTGTGTCGGGTTGACATGTAAAATTGCTCCACCTCAATTGATTCAACCGTAAGCATTTTATGAACCTATTTTCTTCGGTGGTGTATGCTGCTGCTCCGGCGGTGTCTGACTGGGAAGCATCCGGATGCATGGTGGATGGAGTACCGACCCTCACCTGTTTTGAAGTTGTATTTGGAAACATACTCAACATTGCTTCAGCGCTCATCATTGTTGTACTGTTTATCATGTTTGTAACAGGAGCTTTTCACTACCTTACCTCCCTTGGAAATCCGGAAAAGCTAAAAAAAGCACAAGGAACTTTGCGGTATGCAGTAATAGGACTCGTTATTTTTCTTGCATCGTTCCTCATACTTAAGGTAATTGATACCCTTTTCCTTGGAGGACAAGGAAACCTCTTCAAATTCAAAATAGGGGAGTAAACGATTACTTTGTATTTTGTTGTATCACTTTGTTCGTATGAGTGTCCTCAATCGGAGATATGATCCCGCCTGGAGGAAACAAGAGAGAGAAGACTATGTAGCAAAGTATCCCAAACCCAACTCCCAAAAATATCACCCCGATCTTTTTCATAGATTAGTCTTCTCTTTTATGAGATATTGAGGCCTTTTTTGAATTTCGATATATATTCTACTGATGTATTCTCCAATAATCCCAATCGTAAGAAGTTGTACCCCCCCAACAAACATGATGCCGACAAATAGAGCGGTCCACCCGGTCACCCACCCTATCGGATGAACAATTTTACCTATGATTGCGTAAATTATTCCAAGAAACCCCAATCCAGCCGAAAGGAATCCCATATAGGAAGCAAGCCGAAGCGGTTTCGTTGAAAAAGAAATAATTCCCTCGAGTGCAAAATTAAGCATGCGAGATACTGTATAGTGTGTCTCTCCGGTGTGGCGCTTTTCGCGTTTGAAATACACATACTCGGCAGGATATCCTCCCCATGCCACAAGACCCCTTAAGAAACGGGATTGCTCCGGAAGACTGTTGAGAAAAAGAACAATTTCCTTATCCAACAAACGAAAGTCCCCCACCTCATCTGGAATAGGAGTTTCAGAAAGAAAGTTTATCAACCGATAAAAACAGGAAGCCGTCTTTTTCTTAAAGTAAGAGTCCACCTCTCTCGTTTTTCGTTTTGCATATACCACCTTAGCCCCAGCTTTCCACTTGGCGATCATCTCATGAATTATTTCGGGAGGATCTTGCAAATCTGCATCGATGGTGATAACACAATTTCCCTGTGCAAATCGGTATCCACAAGTAAGGGCCATTTGATGTCCAAAATTGCGATAAAAATTCACCAGTTTAATCTGATTATTTTTTTCTGCGTGTTTTTTTACCTCAGAAGCAGTGTTATCTGTTGAGCCGTCACACACAAAAATGATTTCATATTGATATTCTTTGATGATGGGGAGCAGCCGATCAAGAAGGGGAGCAATGTTCTTTTCCTCGTTATAAACAGGCACTATTATCGAAAGGAGAAAATTATTCATTGATATTGCCATTATACACGTTTAAAGCTTCGACTAAAAGTCGATTGCCCTTTGGGCAAAAACTTGTTACGGGGCCAGGAGTCGAACCATGGTCTAGGAGATTATGAGCCTCCTGTGCAACCGTACACTACCCCGTATTTGCAATCAGTATAAGTATACCAAGAATTATTAAAAAAATAGCCGCATCCATTGCATAAAGACGGGCTCTTTTGGCCTCACAAAGGGAGTTGGGGAGGGAGAAGGAGGGGGAACGATGACAATAATTTCGTTGTCCCGAATAAGATTTTGTTTGTTTCGGAGGTTTTTTTCTATCTCAAAAGGAGAAGAACCGGCCTGCTCATTTACCTTTAGTTGTTTATTTTCAAGAAGCGCTTTGGTGTAATTGCTTTTTGTTTGGTCATAAAAGGAGATATTGCGCTGATAATCTGCCACGTTACGAATGAGCGATATCACGAGAAAGAACAGGACAATCAAAAACACCATTTTTCTCATAGTGTACGACTTAAACCTTTTGTAAAGCCGCCATGATGCGTGAAGATTCCGCTTTACTTTTGAGCTCCTTCATACAAATGCCAATGATTGATTTTGGATTTTTGACGATTGCTTCTTTGTTTCCTTCAATAAGAGCGGCAACCGCCTTTTGAAGCTCTTCATCGCTTAATTCTGGAGGAAGATATGTATTCACTATTGCAAGTTGTTTTTGTGACTCTTCAATCAGATCCGCACGGCCACCTTTGGTAAAAGATTCAATAGATTCCAACAGCTCCTTCTTTGCTCTCTTCACCACGCCCACCACCTCATCTTCGCTTAAGGGTGCCTTTTTTTCTATCTCTTTATTTTTGATCTGTGCGATAATACCCCGAATTGTTTGCAGTTTTAGGGTATCCTTAGATTTAAGAGCGGTTATTTGTTCGGCTTGCAATTGTTCGTATAGCATAGAATAATTATACATTATGAAAAAAAAGGTTTCGACACCAGACATGCTGCGCTTGTTTAAAAACTTTAAAACAGATGTGTTGGATAAAAAGCAGAGTCATGAACAGATGGTGAAAGATGTGTACATGATGAAATTTAAAATACGTCCCCTTCAGGGAGATATTTCAAAACTTAACTTTTCAAACTCCACATTTGTGGAGACAATTTGGCGCTTAGGCAAAATGGATGACTTTATCGAAAAACATATGCACAAAATTGACAAAAAACAGGAACATGCTTTTTTCCACTATTTTGAAGGGATGTACAAAGAGCTTCAAAACACCTTAAACAGCCTTCATTTTGATACACAAAAGGGGGACATATTCGCTAAACGTGATTTTATTGAAATGGAGATTTATAAAGAGCGAAAAAATAAAAAGTTAAGAAATTGACCCCCCGCCCGCGGTATGAAAAAATTTCCCGTTATCATTGATCTGGAGACAAAACACACATTTCGGGAATTCAGCGAACACGCCAAACTGGGAATATCGGTGATGGCACTTTTTGATTATGGCACACAAAAGGGAGTGGTGTTTGAAGAGAAAGATTTGAGCAAATCATTTCCCATCCTTGAAAATGCCTCCTATGTCATTGGGTATAACAGCAATGGATTTGACCTCCCCGTCTTACAAGCTTATTATCCCGGGAATATTCTTGCTCTCTCCACGTTTGATCTGCTGGAGGATATCCGTGCAAAAATCGGAAGGCGCCTGGCACTTAACGACATGGCAGCGGCAACTTTTGGCAAAAAAAAGAGCGGGCACGGTTTAATGGCGATAGATTATTATAAAGAAGGGAAAATAGAAGAACTGAAAAAATATTGTTTGGATGATGTGTTGATCACCAAAGAGCTATTTGAGTATGGGGTGAAATATGGGGAAGTCCACTTCATAAATGAAATTGGCCGCAATATCATCCGCGTTGAGTGGAAGAAGTATATGGAGGGGAATGGGAACGCCCAAACAGAACTGACTCTGCCATTTTAATCATTCTTTTTTCGTTATTCCCGCGGAGGCGGGAATCCAGTCGATAATCACCCTATTAAAGACTTAGAACGACAAAGCATGAAAACGGCATTTGTCGCATTACAGTAAGCAGAGTTAGCATTTTGAGGCAAATTCTAGGTTGGATTAAAGCCACTTTTTATGTATAATAGATAAGCTCTTTTAAATTTTTTATCCCCTGTAGCTCAACGGTAGAGCAGGTCGCTGTTAACGACAAGGTTCGTGGTTCAAATCCACGCGGGGGAGCAAACAAATTTAACTATTTACTTAGTAAAATCCATCTTCTTGCCTTTATAAAACTCTAGGTATATAATTCTTCAGATTCTCCAGAAATATGAAAATCAAAAAACTCACAGAACAACAAGATTTAGAAAATGCTAGAGTGAAGTATTCTTCCGTCTTGGATACAAAGAATTCAGAGGGTGAAATACAGTGGAATAGATACAATGCGATATTGGTCGCAAATACGATTTTTATTTCTTTATTTACATTCGCTGCTAGCAACACAAAACAAACACTCATATTAAAGGCGACACTTTGGATTATGCCTATACTTGGCATTGTTCTCTGCATTCTTTGGCACAAAATGACAGAAAGAGGTTTCATATGGACTAATTTTTGGATGCAAAAGGCAAATGAGATTGAAAATCAAATTGATGGGCAAATAAATCCTATTCAGGAAGGGGAAAAGTTAAGAAATACAATCGGTGAGCAAGGGATGACAAAAAAGGCAGCTTCTTGGATAATTATAATTTTTATCTTGATATATGTTCTGATGATGGTTGGTAATATTCTACCTCTTTTACGATTGGATAAATTATTCTAATAATTCAAGCGCAACTAAAACACCTTCTTATTGCCTCGGCTTGGGGGAGCTAGCTTCAAATTTGGTACCCCAATTTCTTCTTAATATAATTTAACTTTTGCATTCTTAATTATTGCTGTACATTTTGATATACTTTCACGTATGTCTGTGTCTATCGTTCTGCCTATTCATAATGAAAATGAAAATCTAGCGCATTCGCTACATCTTCTTCTGAAAGGACTAAAAAAAAATTTAGAAAAACCCTATGAAGTAATTTTGGTTGAAAATGGCAGCACTGACAGCAGCTGGGAAATTTGCTGCGAATTTCAAAAAGAATTCCCAGACATAATTCAGACAATTCATCTTTCAATACGGAGCTATGGGCTTGCAATAAGAGAGGGAATCTATCAAAGTAAGTTTGAGAATATTATTCTATTCAATGTTGATTTTTGGGATATTCCATTTCTTATAAAAAGTATTGAACTTCTTAGCTTTTGCGACATTGTTGTTGGGTCAAAAACCCTCATAAATTCAAACGATAACCGCCCATTTCTTCGAAGACAAATTACATACTGGTTTAACGTGCTTTTACGTGCCTTCTATAACTTTCCTGGAACAGACACTCATGGAATTAAGGCATTAAAGAAAAAAAGCATACTTCCAATCGCAAAAAGTTGTTATCCACTTCGTGAACTTTATGACACGCAACTTGTGCTTCGTGCATGTAAAAAAAACCTTATATATGCTGAACTACCTGTTTCTGTAAATGAGAAACGACCCACCCGCTATCCGGTAATTAGAAGAACCATAAATCTTTTTCATGATTTAGCGGTCATATTTAAATATAGATATTTATGATAATTACACTTGATGATTTTGGACTTAGTGAGGAGGCAAACAAAGAAATTTATAACTGGACTCAAACCAAAAAAGTGGATTTTGTTTCTCTTCTTCCAAACTTTCCCTACACAAAAGAAGCTATTGAGTTAGATAAAAATAATAGAAAAAAGGAATATAGTCTTGGACTTCACTTCAATCTAATAGAAGGAAAGCCGCTGTGCAAAAAAATAATAATTCCTAGCCTCGTAAACAATAACGGGTATTTTTTTCCACTGCCACTTTTTATTCTTCGTCTTTTTGTTGGTTTAATACGGAAAGAAGAAATAATGAAAGAACTGCAAAAACAATATGATGTATTTATAGAAAATAACATTAAATGTGTCCATATTAACTCGCATCAAAACATACACGTTTTTCATTTCATGTATTCTTGTATTGAAGAATTTGCAAAAAAGAATGATATTAAATATATAAGGCAAGTTCCAACCATAAAGAACCGTTTGAAAAAATTCCCTATAAAATATTTTTCATTTACTCTTCTTTATTTTATATCTTCACTTCTTTTCTCATCATATACACATAAACAAACTTCATTTTACGAAAGTACATATCATCCTGGAACGACATATGATTTATAGTATTGAGTGTTTAAACAATCCCTCAAAATTCACTTGCTTTGTGAGCATTGTGAGTTCGTCCATGAGCCTTATTATATGAATGTTTGGTCTAGAGAGTCAGGTATTTTGAAGCTTCATGACAATGTAAATATTAATATTCTCCGTTTGTTATAATAATTTCATGACTAATAAACAGCCTATCGCATATGTTATATGCGGATTTATCGGAGCAGGTAAAACTACTTTTGCCAGGAAACTGGAGCATGAAACAAAAGCAATACGAATAACTAAAGACGAATGGATAATAAAAATTTTCGGAAATAAAATAACATTGGATAAGAACTTTGAGAGATATGACAACAATATAACTGAGCTTGCAACAGATATTGCGTTCAATATCCTGAAAGCAGGTAAAGATGTGATAATAGATGAAGGTTTTTGGGTTAAATCCCAAAGAGATGATATAAAGAAGAAAATACTACAAGTAGAAGCAAAGCCAATCTTTTATTATGTCGAAAGCTCGCTAGAGAAAATGAAAGAAAGGGTTATTAACCGAAGTAAATATCCAACCGTAGATTCTTTTGAAATAAATGAAGAAATGTTTGATAAATATTTAAAATATTGGGAACCACCGACTGTAGAAGAAGATATTCTATTAGTAACTTAATTAATTAAAATTCGAACTGCTTCAGCTACGGGGAGCCTGGAGAATATAACTATAACTTCTTTAATTATCTTTAATTTAATAAAACAATCGCCGCATTTAAAACAGTTGCGAAACTTACCCACAACAGATATGGTACTAACAAATAAAATGCCAACTTTGAAAGTGGATAGAATTTACGCATAGTGATGACGATTAAGATCCACATTGCCACAATATTGATTAGTCCAAGTATGGGAGACCTCAACCCAAAAAAGACGGGGGACCATAAGAAGTTGAGCCCAAGCTGCGCTAGAAAAAATATTCCAGCAGTTTGAATTTTCTTCTTTTTCCAACCTTGTCTCCAAATAAAGTAGAAAGAAATACCCATAAAAAGATATAAAAGCGTCCAAGCAGGACCAAAGATCCAATTAGGTGGGGCAAAAAATGGTTTGTTGAGAGTAGCATACCAGGTAGGAATTGCGGAAATAGTAAAAGGAACGCTTATAATTCCCACCAGTTCACAACCAACAACCGAAACAATAAATTTGCGCAAGTCTCCCATTTATTTAGTATAAAGCAAATATATAAAATGATTGATACTTTTTTCGACTACAGGATCAAACGGTTCCAGACCGATGGGCAGAGCATTACACTATAAACAAAGTTCCAAATTCTTTCAATTCACCGGCGCTATATTTATGAACACGCTGACAATCACTTTTCTGATTACGGTAGGACACAATCAAGCAGAGAGGGGAGAAATTGATATAATTATTAAGAAGTGAACAAAACTATAAAGTGTCCTGTATGTAAAAATGGTGGAAATAAAGAGAAATTCGGTGAATACATTAAATGCAATCTTTGCCAAAGTCTTTTTTTAGGACATCCTCCGACCGCGAAATCGATGCAAAAGGCCTTCAATGAATATGCAGAAGTTATCGATACGAATTGTACAAATGAAGCGTCCCTTATGCTTAAAGAACGCCTCCATGTGCTGGATCACTATCTTCCAAAGAAAAGCAACATACTGGATGTTGGATGTGGCAACGGATTATTTTTGGAACTGGTATTAAAGAAGGGCCATATTCCAACCGCTATGGATATTGCCTCTCAGTATGTAGAACGGTTGCAGAAAAAAGGCATACAGGGATATACAAGTATGAGAGATATTCCGAGGAAGAGTTTTGATGCAATAACAGCATTTGATGTTATTGAACACACAACGAATCCACAGAAATTTATACGAGATATTAAAGATAAATTGAAAAAGAACAGTTATATTATGCTCACTACACCAAATCTTTTGGGTATTTCTGGAAGAATACTCAGACAGAAATGGTGGGTATTTGGGCCGGATGGACACTTTACTCTTTTTAGTCCAAACAGTTTGAGAATTATCTTGGAAGATAACGATTTTGAAATACTATATTGCAGAACGGATGCATTTACACAATGGTTTATGCCAAACAATACCATACTTAAAAAAGGTGCAAATAAAATACTTTATACGTTTTTTTCTCTAATTCGAACATATGCTTATTCACATTATTTAGGAGACAATATAGAAATATTGGCAAAGCTGAGAAAATAAATCAGAGTAAAATTATATTCAAAAAAACTACTAAACAATACCCACAAACACTAATACTGAATAATTCAGTTTACTATCTTGTTTTTGATTTTCATTTTGCCTGAATAGTCTCTACTTTTTTATCATTTTGTTCCAGCAAATTGTTCCTACCCAACCCAGAATAAATCCAGCCACAAAAGTAAAAGCCAAAAGCACAATCATTGTGCTAAAACTGAAGGGGACAACAATGAATGGATTTTGTATAAAGTGTAGTCCTAGAATCCAATCAAGGTATATCTGTCCAATGCCAAAGGCAACCATTAATGACCAGAGAAAGTGAAGAGTAGCAACAAAAAGTCCTGTATAAACGGCAACTGCCATGGGTTTTAATTTCATTTTTTCACCTCCTTCTTCGTTAACTCTTTTTAAGAGTATCAATAATTTTAGAAATATGCAAACCGTGAGCTTGTGGAATGAATCAAATTGGCAGGGAAAATTTAAATATTGAAAAACAAATCTTGCATTGTTGAATCAATATGGTGATTGGATGTATAATGCCTACAGAAAATGTCTAATCGAACGCTCTTATATTTTATTGACTTTGTAAAACAAACCCATAGGCTTAAACCTAAGGAAGCCGATATTTTGGCTCTCCGTTTAAAAAGAAAAAAATTAAAATCCATAGGGCATAAATATAAAGTATCTTATGAAAGAATTCGGCAAATAGAGAAAGAGTCTTTGATAAAACTGGATACTGAATCTTATCAGGAAAAACTTTTTTAGTTACTTATAAATAAGTCCTGATTACTTCAGCTCGGGGGAGAAAATAGACTTTAAAGCATTAAGATAGTATATTTTATCCTTAATTTAAACAAAGATGAGAATTTTTTGATATCATTATTTTATGAATGTCCGTTTTGCGACTATTCAAGATGAAAGCGCAGTATTGTCTCTCCTTGATGAACTGATAAGTGAAGTGAATAGATTAAGTGGAAAACTTCCCAAATTTACTGACGGTCAAGAAAAACGAAGCAAGATTTATAAAGAATTACTGAATAATTCAGACGTAAAAATATTTGTAGCAGAAAAAGGTTCGCAAATAGTAGGTGTTGCTGATTTGCATATCGTTCCTGTTATGCGTCGTGGTTACTTTCAGGGGCATGTTGAAGATTTTGTTATAAAGGAAAATGAAAGAGGTAAAGGTATTGGTGTAACTTTAATCAATTCGATTAAAGATTATTGTAAAAAGGAAGGTATTAAAGTCATAAAATTATCGAGTGGATTGGAATTAACAAGGGCTCATAAATTTTACATAAACAATGGTGGGATATTTACTGAAAAATTGTTCCGATTTGACCTTTAATTGTCGTTGAAAAAAATATTTTTTTACTTCGTCAACTTTATGATAAGACGCTTAAATATTCTCATATATTCTCTTGATTTTAAGATTTATTGGAGAGTAAACTGAAGTTAATAATGCTTATACATACAGTCAAATGGATTTCAAAAATCAATTGGGGCAGAGTGGCCCTTGTTGGAGTTGTATATACCATAATCGCAACTGCCGTACACCAAATTGAAGCGATAGCATCCCTGAGATATTACATGATGCCGCAATATTACGGAGCATGGAGCAAGTTGATGATGCCTGCAGTGGGCCCGCCTCCTGCAGACTTCTTTATAACTTCAACAATAATTACTCTCACTACTGGGATCTCACTATCTTTGGTGTATTACTATATTCGTGACATGTTGCCGAAAAAAGCACATGAACGGATATTGTTGTTTGCCGATTTGATGATTGGCTTGCAGTTTATTTTCTTCACCCTGCCGGTATATTTGCTATTTAACGTACCGATAGAACTTTTGATCAGTTGGTTTATTTCAAACTTTTTAATTTTGGTTGTAACTTCATTCATCTGTGTCAGGATTGTCAAATAAACACCCAAAGCAATTGAATAACCTCAGGTGGATTTGGGAGATCAGATTTGTATCAACCCTGTCAAACCGGAAGTTTTTTTAATTTTAACCGTACAATACTTTGTGCCGTGTATACTGCAGCAAATGGCGAAGATGATCAAAAGCATTGGCATTTTTCCACAATACTTTCAAATCTTGTTTTAAAATATTACCCACTGTTACTCTATTATCTTGATCCCAACTCTGTGAAGTAAAATTACCATCAGGATCGATAACATTACAGGAATACATGTATCTTTTGTAGTCAAGCATCTTAATAGTTACCTTACTATTATTTTGCAACTTCACAATTTCTTTATGAATTTTTTTCTCTTCTTCACGACTGAGGCATATACTGTCCCGAATATCATTTGCTCTGCCCTGGGCGGAAACGATAATAAAATAAAGATGGTCAATGCCCAATTTTTTTACTATGTCAACCATGGGTTTTAATACACCTATACTTTTTCGCTGAATCAAACAGTTTATTCTTATCCTGACGCCTTCTTTTTTTAATAATTTTATTGCCCGAACAGCATTTGCATAAGATCCTTTTCCTCTCAAGGAATCATTAATGCTTTCCGGTCCGTCAAGTGATATTTGTGTCATGATTCCTAATTTTGCAAGGATTACGGCATGATCATGAGTCATCAACGAGCCATTGGTTGTTACGACAACAGATAACTTCAGGTCTTTCACGGCATAGGTGAGTAACTCATCAATATCTCTTCTGATAAACGGTTCTCCACCGGTTAAATCCAGTCTCATTACTCCCGATTCCCGTATTTTTGATAAAACTTTCTTCACCTCGCTTGTAGAGAGACCTTCCGGATGAGTGTATCCGCTTGAAGAAATACAATGGGGACAGGAATAATTACACTTCAAAGTAACCTGGTAACACAGTGATAACGGATGATCTATAACAAAATCGTCAAACTCGTCGCTATTGGGATTGTAGCTTATTTGAGTGTTTATGTGTATTTTCTGGGTAGGGATATCTTTATGTGTTTTTGGACGGGCCATATTCTTGTTGTCCAAATATTATATACTATTCCAAATTATCACAGTGAACCACATTATATATTTTCCATAATACGAGAGTTATGATCAGCTATCTTCAAAACGAACTTGACATACAAGAAATCCAAATGGGTCTCATAAGCAAAAAAGATCTTTTAAACAAAGTAAAGTTTGGAAACAATGTGATTGTGAGAGGAAAAAAAAGAAATGTTGCAATCGGTCCTGACGTATTATCAAAAGTCATCTCACTCGTTGGATTGGGTTCAGACAATAAAAGAGTTGAGGAAATGAAAAAAATTGAAGCATTGGCAAACCTGCCCTATAAACCGGATATTTTTGGAGATGCCAGCATAAGAAATGAAAAACAACCACTTTATTTAGATATTCTCAAAGTTTTTGATGGCCCGGTAAGCACCAACCCGACATTTTGCAGTTTTCGTGAAGAGAAGGGAATTGATGAACAGGAAATTTTAGAGACAGTAGAGAAACAAGCGGAGCAGGGAATTACCTATATGGTAATCCATGCAGCTGTGACAAAAAAATTATATGAACTTGCCTGCAAAACAAGAAAAATCCCAACCACCAGCAGAGGAGGAACATGTATTCTGCGCGATATGCAAATAAACAATAAGAGCGAGGGAATTTATATTAGAATTTTTCCAAAACTTTTAAAAATACTGAAAAAACATAGAATCACCATGTCACTCGGCACCACTTTCAGAGCTGCTGCCAATATATTTACCTTTGATCAAGTGCATTTAGAAGAATTAAGTCTCCAGTCGAAACTGATAAAGATGGCAAGAGATGCCGGAGTCCGAACTATTCTGGAAGTGTTAAGCCACTCCAGACTGGATCAGATTGATGAGTTCAGTCGACTCATTCAAAAAGACAAACAATTGAAATCCGTCCCAATAAATGCCCTGGGCCCCCTCGGGACCGATTCTACTTTAGGGTATGACCATGTCAATGCTGCGGCTACCGCATCATATGCCGCTTACAAAAAAATAGCCCATATATTTGTGGTTGTGACACGGTCTGAACATATTGGCGGTATCCCAAGCTATGAGAATATCATCGAGGGATTAAAATGCATGCGAACAGCAATTCACATTGCCAACGTTGCCAGGTATCCCCAACTGGATCAAGTAATGGGGCAGCAAAGGAATACTGATAAGTCATGTATGCTGTCGTCAAAGGGATTATTTCCCGAAGAAGCGATTAACATTGATAAAATCGGCAAATGTACGAGATGTGGAAATTTATGCCCCTACATCAGTTTTAAAAAATAAAATTTTTAATTGGCAGTAAATTCCGGCAACTTGAGGATATTTAACCAATTAATTTTCAAATAAATATTTGATATTAATTCTTTATTATTGTACGATTGAAAAGTGTATGAGAATTAAACTGGGAATTTTATCATTCTTTATATCACTGGTTTTTATTTCATTTTTTTCTACCAATGTTTTTGCTCAAAAAGAAAACAGTAACGATCATATCCCAGGGCAAGTTTTGGTGAAATTTAAAAACGGTACTTCCCAAAGTGTTGTAGATACGGAAACAAAACGACAAAATGGTAAAATAACCGGTAAAATCGATAAATTAAATGTTCTTGTTTTAAAAATACCTCAAGCAGCAGAAGAAAAAGTTATTACTGCTCTCTCTCAAAATCCAAATGTTGAATACGCAGAATTAGACTACATAGCTCAAGCATCAATGACCGTTAATGATCCTTATTTTTCTACCCAATGGGGATTGGAAAACGCAAATGACGCAGATATAGATGCAAGCACTGCTTGGGACATAACAACAGGCAATGGAACGATTGTGGCCATTCTTGATTCGGGAGTAAGCAAAAATCATCCTGATATATCTACTCAAGTTATTGGAAGGACAAAATTTTCCGATTCAAGCACAGATGATGATATTTATGGTCATGGAACTCATGTTGGGGGTATTGTGGCAGCTCTAACTAATAATAACATGGGTGTTGCGGGAGTATGTCCGGCCTGCAAACTTCTCAGCGTTAAGGTGCTTAACGATGGTGGTTCAGGAGCATATTCATGGATAGCAAACGGAATAATGTATGCAGTAGACCATGGAGCAAAAGTTATCAATATGAGTTTGGGCGGTTCTCAAAAGTCGACAACATTGGAAAATGCAGTTAACTATGCGTGGAATAATAATGTTGTTGTGGTTGCAGCAGCGGGAAATTCAGGCAATCCATCAAAGACTTATCCAGGAGCATATACCAATGCTATCGCTGTGGCCGCAACGGATAATCAAGATAAAAAAGCCTATTTTTCAGAATATGGTGATTGGGTTGATGTTGCAGCACCTGGGGAGAGTATTTATTCAACTTGGAATGACAACTCTAGCCCATCTGATCCTCAACCCGTGTGCCTTAGTTCAATAGAATGTTATAAATATGCTTCGGGTACTTCAATGTCTACGCCTATGACTGCGGGAGTTGTTGGCTTGATTTGGTCAACAGGTAAATACAATACCGCCTCCGAGGTAAGAAACAGACTTGAATCAACCGCTGATAAAATTCCTGGAACGGGAACGTATTGGGTAGCGGGTAGAATAAATGCTGCCAGTGCAGTTAATAATTACATTATTCCTTCTCCTACTCCCCCTTCAACCCCCACTCCCACGCCCACTCCAAAACGCGGCAGGAAATAAACGGCAAAAAGACTAGATATATAAACAAAAAGCCCGATTTATCAGGCCCCTTTGGTAATATAGTATGTATAGACTTGTTTGAATTACGCAAGAATCTTTGAGAAGGTAAAAAAATTTAATTATCAGTTTTTTATTTATTAAATAGAAATAAAGCCAGTTACACGAAGAGAACTTCTTAAATTATTTGCTCTAGGCGGGCTTGCCTGGGTACTGGGAGCGTGTATGCCGTCCAATACCGGCATTTTCTCATAGAAATTTATCTTACATATTCACATAATCTCGTTATGTCATAAGATTGACAGGAGGCTCTATGTTTGATATAATACGAAAATGCCGCTTATACACATATCCAGTGGTCCAAGAGAAGCCCCTCATTCAATTCCTCAAATTCTTCCTTTGAACAACCCACTTTTAGTTGATCAATTTAGACAAGCCTTTCACGTTCCGCAAGCTAAATCAATTACCGGAAGCCAAATCGACAATACCAGCCACAGGCGCCGATTAGCATTTTTCGAAGAAGCTATAATTCCCGTTATTCCACCAGGCAAAGCAGGTTTTCATGTCCCATTAAGAGAGGAATTAGTTATTCCCATTACTCCAGATGCAACAGGCATCGAACCGGGACAAGCGAGACTTTTCAACTGTGAAGGTGGCAGGTATGGATTTCAGCTCGATTTTAAAAAGGACAAACTTCCCTCAATCCTCTTTACCAGTGGAAAACATAGTGCCCCTTCAAAACTTATTGCAGATTTAGTACGAATTGCAGAACTTCCTGCTGAACTACTCAATGAAGTCATGAAAGGAAAAAATGTTGTAGTGGTAACATATTTTGACGGTAGCAGACAAGGAACTGGAATGATTTGCTTAAAACAAACAGATGACCATATCGAAGCCTCAGAAATTGAAACCGCCTTTTTGGATAGAAGCTGGAAGATAGTTGACAGAGAACAAGATGCTGCACTACAAGAAGCAGATATTATATCTCTTCAAAAATAAGCCTTCTTTTTTGAGAACCTTTTTCCCATAATTTAGTTACATATTATAATATAGGCTTGTAATATATATACTATATGAGTAGTACAGCGGAATTGTTTAGCTTTGATCAACAGTCTACATTTACCCACATCGCGCGGAATGATGCGGCAGTGGGACATATTATGAGATATAGAAAAGAACATAGGATGCCTTCTGTCAGGAATGTATGGATAATTGGGTCAGGCGCTATTGAACCCTTTACATTAGCCGCCCTAGAGGGTCTATCATCAGCACACGTTTATGCTATTGAAATTAATCCAAGCCTAGTTGGAATAGGGGAACAAATAAAAAGAGGAAACGCTATTCCATGGTCAACAATTGCAGAATATTCACATAATCCCGGTAGGCCAAATAGTGACCTTACGGATACAAGACGACTACAAAGAGGATTGGACAAACTGAAAGCTTTGGGAAGTTTGGGAAGGTTAGGGGGTGGCTTTAATACGACAACGATGCAAGTTAATCCAGCCGTTGCTGATAGAGTGACCTTTATTCATGACGATGCGTTATCTGCGATGAGGGATAAAAGAGATATTGATTTGATAGTTGATTGTTTTGCACGGGTAAACATGAATAAAAAACAAGGCCTTGGACCAATGTATGCATATACAAATCAATTAACAAGTGACGTGTTGCAATCGCTTGCGACACACGGTATGTATCTTATTGGAGATACGGGTAAAAGTCTACCAGCGACTGTGGGCAGTTTTATGGGGAATGTAAACGGGGATGTAAATTGGGGAAGCTTGGTACATGTCGTTCACAGAGAACCCGGTACCTTTCTCACTTCTCACTATACCTTGGCAAGTTCAATGGAGAGATTGGACACTGCTGATATATTAGAGCGTGCACAACAACATATACTCAGTCATCCTCACTATTACGGAAGATCTATTACTGAAACTAATTCTCTCCCACACCTTCAAGAACAACTGTATTCCGGACAGGTTAATTTAGCATATATACGAGACGCACAAGGGAGCGGAGTATCAATAAACATTCCCTCACAGGGATTGTTTGCACTAGCTCGAGAAAAAGGAACAGAATTTTCTCCTCCTGCTGATGAAAGAGGGAGTGGTATTATTTTTCCACCACAAAAATAACATCATTGCCCTGATCATATTTTTTCTCGTACGTAAATTAATAAATACTTATTATCTACTACCTAAATTATGTAGTTGACAAGTACTACAACTAGTTGTAGTATATTAAGTATGACAACTATTGACAAACAACGAGTTACACTTTTTCTTCACCCCGACTTACTGACACATGCAAGAGCCCAAGCGATTGTAGAGGGAAGGAGCTTAACAGAACTAGTAGAAAGAGCCCTCATAAAATACCTACCCAAAGAAACAGTAATTAAGAAAATCAAAATAAAAGAGGATGTAGATTCTTAAGCTCGACATATCTTAAACGAAACACAACGAACAACTTCAGTAATAGGCAATTTAGAAGGAGGTGAAATAGTATGACAACAGTAATAAATAATCCGGCCCCTGCCGCAGACTCAGGAGGAAATGGTTTTTTGATGGGAGTGATAATTCTTGTGGGGTTCATCATAATATTCCTGTATTTTGGTATTCCAGCAATAAAAAGGATGGGACCAATTCAATTAAATATCCCAGCTCCTCAGGTGGTTGTTCCAGGCAAGATAGATGTGAATTTAAAACAAACAAAATAAGCGTTAATATAATTAATAATTAGTATAACCATACTATGGGAATAATACTTTGGATAATCTTTGGAGCTTTAGCGGGATGGATTGCTTCAATTGTCATGAAAACCGATTCAAGTCAGGGCACAATGTCCGACATTATAATGGGCATAATAGGAGCGATAGTAGGAGGGTTTATTATGAATTTACTTGGCCAATCGGGAGTTACGGGATTCAATCTCTATAGTCTTGCAGTTGCCGTGATCGGGGCAATTGTTGTTATTTATGTCGGTCGCATGGCACGAAACAAATAAGCAAATGGTAAAGCTGAAATTATAAAAAAGGAGGTGAAAAACATATGAATATTTCATTTTCAAATTTAAACCCAATTACCTCAATAATATTTGGAGTACTTATTCTCATATTTCCAAAGTTTCTTAATTACCTCATCGCCGGGTACTTAATTCTTACTGGAATTATTGGACTGGGATTATTGAGATAAAACAGGCGCATTTTATAGTATTACTAAATAAAAATTATGTTGATTTTAATCTTGTTTTTGATAGTGGGATCAATGCTTGTGTATATTTCAAAATTTAATTTCCAATTGGTTTCGGTCAATTTAGGATTCGCGGTTTTCCAGAGTGTTCCGCTCTTTTATGTCATTGTCGGTTCTTTGCTGATAGGTTTGGTTTTATCGTATATACCATATCTGGTTAATTCTATCTCTAACTCTTTTATTCTCCAGGGAAAAAACAATGAAATTAAAAAAAATAAAAATGAGGTGTTGGAATTAACAAAACGGGTTCATCAATTGGAGATAAAAAATGAAAAACTTGGAAAAGAATCTGGCATTGAACCAGGAGATAGCAACGCCCTATGAAAACACTATTGGCAAAATTATGGAAAGCACTGCATCTTCCCAAGGGAACGCAGCTTTTTATGATGCGTATTTTTCAAGATCAATTTTTAGTAGGCGTCACTGGCATCATTTTCAATGAAAATAATGAAGTGCTCCTTTTCAAACATACATACAGATCACACGCATGGAGTTTACCCGGCGGCTATTTGAAGTCGGGAGAACATCCCCGCGAAGCGCTTGAAAGGGAGATTAAAGAAGAATCGGGACTGGTGGTGAGCGTGGAAGAGTCACTTAAAGTCCGTACCGATCGGGAGACAGCGCGGTTAGATCTGTGCTATACCGGTGTTCTGATTGGGGGGGAATTTGTTCCAACACATGAGGTAGTTGAGTATGGTTTTTTTGCTGAAGATAAACTTCCTCTTCTTCGAAAAAATCAGGTATTTTTGATTGATGAGGTGATGAGGTCTAGGAATTTACCTCACCCCTAAATCCCTGTTGACAACCATTACTAAATGAGTAATATATAAATAATTACCAATTATCAACATATTCATTATGGAAAATATAAATAAAAAGGAACTCACCATCACGCGAATATTTAAAGCGCCATGTGAACTTGTATGGAGGTATTGGACAGAACCGGAATATTTTAAAAAGTGGTGGGGTCCCAGATTTTTCTCATCTCCTACTTGTAGGATAGATTTTAAAGTTGGAGGAAAATACCTCCATTGCATGAAAGACCAAAGCGGTAAAAAATTTTGGAATACTGGCATATATAAAGAAATAATTCCCTTTAAAAAAATCGTTGCATCTGATAGTTTTTCTGATGAAAAAGGAAATATTATTCCAGCATCTCAGCATGGTATGGAGGGATTTCCTCTCGAACTGGAAATAGTGGTAATGTTTGAGAAACAGGATGAAAAAACAAAAATGACACTCATTCATTCAGGCATTGAACACATCGATTCAAAATCACGTAAAAATATGCAACAGGGGTGGAGGGAGTCATTCGACAAACTTGCAGAAAATTTGAAGTAACCACTACATTAGACGGCTCCAATTCATTATTCAAACGAACAATCTTTTTAGGAAACTTTTGATAAGATATATCAATGGATTTTCTTAGTTTGTGCGGTAGGCAAAAAAATGTTTTTAAAGCGGTTGAGTATCTCTACAAAAATTCGCGTAGAAAAATCGCTCATTGGTTTTGGGAAAATCATGTACAAATTGTTGTAGAAAACTCATTAGCATTGGCTCATAAATATCATACAGGAATTGACTATGTCTTTGTGGGAGCACTTCTTCATGATCTTGCAGATGTGTGGATTGAAAGAACAGATGTGCATTTTGAAACAATGTCGCAGTTTAAGACAGGGCAAATTTTAAAAAAGGCCGGGTATAACCCAAAGGAAATTTCTATAGTGATAACTCAAGTAATAGAACCACATACATGTCGCTCTGGTATTATTCCCCAAACGATGGAAGGCAAAATAATGGCTACCGCGGATGCCCTGGCTCACCTGCAGACAAACTTTTACCCCCCTCTCAAAAAAATGGGATTACCGGAAAATATTTTGCCTGGAAATTTTAATGAATGGGTAATAAATAAAATAGAACGTGACTTTTGTAAAAAAATATTTTTTAAAGAAGAACAGGAAGAGGTACGAGCCAACTACGAAAGATTAAAGAAAGAATTTTCAAAATAAGCTCCCATTACTTGGCTTTGATGAGCTTATCATTTCATAGATTGGGTTATGGGGGATCATTTTAGGATAGGTAATGAGTGGGGGAAGATTTTTACCGAAGATTATTTTTACCCTTCTGGTTTTCTTATTTTCTATATTTTGAAACTGTTGCCACTTTTTATATTTATCTTTTGATAAATGCATAGAGCCACTGCAGTATTTACTGCCACACTTACAGATATGGGTGCACCGTATACAGGTACCGTCATCAGGACTCAATAAGTAGGAGATGGTAAGCTCTTCACCGGGCTCAATTGTTCTTAATGCAAAAAAAAGAGTGTGGCCCTTGTATGCATATATCCAACAATTTGGCGTGCAGGAGTGGTTGAGAAGATAAACATCCGGTTTTGTTAAATCCGGATAAATAGAGGCCCGATCTGAAAAATACATAAGGTACAACCCCTTTTTATCGTTTTCAAGATCGTATTCGGCGCTATTAATTACTGTTCCCAGGTAATCACCAACAACAGTGCCGGCGTGTATTTCCTTTTTTGTAAAAATGCCATTCCCTTTTTCTTTTGTTATTTTTATTTCCCAACAGTTATCACGTAATAAGAACATAATAGTGAGATGGCAAATATCCACTGCTCTAACCTTGATTTTGACTCAAGTGTATCACAACGACAAGTGTGAAGAACTCAGTTAGTAAAATTGAGTGATTTATGAATTCTTCTTTTTTTTGTTGTTTTCCGCGTGAAGTTGTTTGATAAAACACTAATATTGCCATCAACTTCCAATATGACAATATCTACATCTTTAACACTGCTTACTCCATGTTCCCGAACAGCAGCCTCAAGCTCGTCAATGCTCAGCTTAGCTTGATCAAGGTGTTTTTGGATAATCTTTCCATGATATACCAACATAAGGGGATTTCCCTGCACCATCTCACTTAGATTTTTTGATCGAAAAATTAAATTCTTTAGAATCCAATTGACGACAAAAAGAGAAGTGGCAGCAGTTAATCCGCCAATAAGGGAAGTATTGTTCCCAACCATTGCGTTTTGAACAGAATTGCTTATGAGAAGAATGAATACCAAATCAATAATCGACAACTGAGTCAATTCTTTTTTTCCAAATAATCGGAGGGCAATGATGATAAAAAAATATACTAATCATTCACCACCATTATACTCAAAAACAATATAAAAATCGCACGGAGAACAAAGCATAATTTTGTTATAATTTCTTTCAGTATGAATATCCGTGAAATCACAATTTCCGACTACGAAAAGCTTATTCCGTTTTGGAAAGCAAATTACTTCGTAAACGAAATGGACAGCAAAGACAGATTCAAACTGTTCTTAGAAAACAATCCCTCCTTAAGCGTACTTGCAGAGGATGGCGGAATAATTGTAGGAACAGCCCTTGGTTCATTTGATGGGAGGAGGGGATATCTTCAAAAGGTTGTCGTTGACAGGTCACAGAGGAAAAAAGGCATCGGGCAGCAATTAGTAAAAAAAATCATAAAAAAACTCCAACTACTTAGAGCTACTTATATTCCTATAAGCGTGGAAGAAGAAAATACCCGTTTTTATGAAAACTGTGGATTCAAAAAAACAACACAAGTTCCCATGAATATTGAAATACCCGTGCCTTCTATATCCTGAGCTCAGGCAGTTTTCGAAATGCACCCTTAATTTGAAAATCGCTTATCTCACTAATCTGTATTGCTGTATATTTTTGTAAAATGGTCTCCAAAATGTTGGCAACTTTCCTAACGAAACTCATATTATGCACATTGTTGCGTGTTTCTAAATCTTCTATTCTTTCTGAAAGAGGCATAATTCCATAAGGTCCAACCCTCATATCGCAGTATATAGAGATGGCAGATTCATAATCCTTTCTTTTTAATATTTTCGGTGTATTATTCCATTCAAGATTTTCTATAATGGTAAGTGTCTTATGTGAAAGGCCAATTTCTTGACACATTTTCAATGTGGCTTTGTGGATATTGTCTCCATATTTTTTGATTACTTCCATCTGGATCTTTCTCCAATAATTAGTTTTACTTTCCTCTTCCTTAAATAATGCTGGTTTATCAAAGTTAAACTTGATGATATTGGCCATATCATGAAAAGCAGAGGCACGAATGATTGATTCTTTATCAAGTCCGTCCATTGTCCAGTTGTCAACAAGGATAATAGACAATGCAGCTACCCGGAGCATATGTTTTTGGAGGTGAAAAGGGATGTTATACCTGTCATACACTTGCTGCACATTCATATGTTGCTATTATACTGAAACAGTTGGTGATCTCAACAAAACTTTGCTCAATCGTGCCGATCGGTGTTTCAGTCTATTTTCAGGAAATAATCAATACAATAGTCACTATTCATCATATGAACAAAAATATTATTGGAGTTGTATTCATTATTATTGGAATTTCTGTTCTCGGCGCAGTATATCATCGTTTTTCAAACAACCTCGACACAGCCCTTCAACGGTCGGTCGCATTCTTCGATATACATGTAAAAGGAAAATGAACTTTAAACATTTTGACAGCTAAATACCTGTTTGCAAATATATCAAAAAGCATTTTCGGTATAATGGTCCGTATGAATGTTCAATTATTTGATTTAAATTTTTTTGGTTTGCAAAGAAAACTTCCCGTTACCTTTTTATCTCCAAAACTTATGATTGCAAATTTTAACATCTTAGGAGATGTTGAATTAACAGAAAAAGCAGGGGAGATACTCCAAGAGGAGTTGAACAAAAGAGGAATAATGCCGGATTGTTTTGTAGGTCCTGAAGTGAAAGTTGTTCCATTTATTCATCATATGGCTAAACGGTTTGGTCATAAAAAATATGTCATATTAAGAAAAAGTGTTAAGGGATATATGAGTAGCCCTCACATCGAATATCCATGGGAAACCGCTCCGAAACATGTAAAAAAATTGGTAATGGGGATATATGATAAGGAATATCTCGTTGGAAAAGATATTGTTCTCATAGACGATGTTGTTTCAACCGGGGCGACAATGGAATTATTAACAAAAACAATGTCTAAAATTGGGGCCCGTGTTTTGGCACATTGTTCCATTTTCAAACAAGGAGATAGATATAAAGGTGATCTTATCTACCTATCCAAACTACCAATAATGGTGAAATAATCCTCGGATCATTTTTAGCCAAACTAAAAGATTCATCTTGACAAACATAAAATAAAAAATTATGCTGTAGGCAACAGTGTTATAGTTTCTATTTACCGGAAACAAAAGTTCCCAACCCAAATGGTAATAAAATACAAGAGATATGTATAATGTTTTTTTTGTTATCAATCTTAAGTAATGTACCCCGCTCATGAGCGGGGTTTTTTATTATGATCGATATTACGAAACTGAAAAGAAAAGAATCACTAAAGGACAAATGTGGGGTTTTCGGCATTTATGGCAAAAACGAAGACGTTGCAAGAATCAGCTACTTTGGATTATACAGTTTACAACACAGAGGGCAAGAAGGAGCAGGACTTGCAGTATCTAATGGGGAAAGGATAAAAACAATTAAAGGATTAGGTCTCGTTCCCTCCGTTTTTAGCGAAAAAAATATTGCTTCTTTAAAAGGATATATTGCGATAGGACATACTCGTTATTCTACAACGGGTGGAAACACCCATAGCAATGTACAACCTGTTCATATCCATTTTAAAAATGAAGATTTTACCCTTGCTCATAATGGAAATCTTATCAACGCTGGCGCATTAATCAAAACTCTTCCCCCAACCGTTAAAATGAAATCAACTACAGATACTGAGGTTATGGGATGGGTTATTCGCAGTGCGAAAGGGAAATCATGGGAAGAAAAAATTACTAACGCCATGCCCCAATTTTCAGGAGCATACAGCATTGTGGCAATGACGAAAACAAAACTATTTGCATTTCGAGACCCAAATGGATTCCGACCGCTTGTTTTGGGAAAATTAAATGGAGGGTATGTTGTTTGTTCGGAAACATGTGCGTTGGATACAACAGGTGCTCGATTTATTCGCAATGTTAAGCCGGGAGAAGTTATATCCATTGATCAAGAAGGACTGCATGAGATGGGAAAGGTAAAAAGAGGAAATAAATCTTTTTGTATTTTCGAATATGTATATTTTGCCCGACCAGATAGTATTTTAAATAAAGAGCTTGTGCACCAGGTTCGGCAAAGATCAGGTGAGTTATTGGCACATGAAGCCCCCGTTGGGGCGGATTTAGTGGTTGCGATTCCCGACTCTGGCACCTCTGCTGCAATTGGGTATTCAAAGGCATCGGGAATCCCATTTGGTGAAATATTAATTAAGAATCGTTATATCGGAAGAACATTTATTCAACCTGAACAAAGGATCCGAGATATGGGAGTTAAAATGAAATTTAATCCTCTTAAACAAATTGTCAAAGGAAAACGCATAATCATCGTTGATGATTCGATAGTTCGGGGAACCACAATAAAACGAATAAATGAACTACTCCGGAAATGTGGCGTAAAAAAAATACATGTCCGGGTATGTTCTCCACCCGTTACGCATTCATGTTATTTTGGAGTGGACACCGCAGATCGTAAAAAACTCATTGCATCGGAAATGAGTATTGACCAAACAAAAAAATATATAAATGCAGACTCACTTGCATACCTGAGCTTATCGGGACTTGTGCAGGCAGCCCGGCAAAAAACAAATTCTCTTTGTGCCGCCTGTTTTACCGGCAAATATTCAATACCAATTGACAATACATTTTCTAAATTAATGTTGGAAAAACAACAAAAATGTTGAAAAAAAAGACACATAAAATACGTCTAGCTCTTTTTATATCAGGAGGCGCAACAACTGCTTGTGCCATAATCAATGCCTGCAACGCGAATACACTCAACATCGTCCCCGCACTTGTTATTGCAAGTAAAAACGATATTGTGGGAATTTCTCGTGTAATAGAAGCCGGCATGAAGAAAACTGATGTTGTAGTGATTGACCCACGTCAATTTGATAGTCCTACATCGTTTGCCAAAAAACTGATATCAACCTGTGAGTCAAGAAACATTAATCTTATTGGCCAGTATGGATGGTTACCTATGACACCAATAAGATTAATAAACCGTTTTGAGGGAAGAATAATTAATCAACATCCTGGCCCACTTGACTATGGGAGGCCAGATTTTGGGGGGAAGGGTATGTATGGACGGAGAGTTCACTGTGCAGTACTTTACTTCAGACGCAATACCAATCATGATTTTTGGACGGAGGCAACGGCTCATTTGGTTACAGAACAATATGATAAAGGAATAGTGATAGGGGCGTCCCCAATTCCTATAGAGAAATATGATACTGTTGAAAGTCTTCAGAAAAAAGTATTGCCGATAGAACACCTGGTTCAAATTAATGCATTAAAAGATTTTTCTGAAGGAAAAATAACAAAAGTAAAAAGATTGATACCTTTAATTGATAAAAAAGAATATTTTATTTTGAAGGAGGCCAAAAAAGTGGCGGATGTGTTATACCCTAATGGGTAATATAAGTTATCATACATTTATGAAAATATTAATTATTGGTTCAGGAGGTCGCGAACATGCATTGGGTTGGAAGTTAAAACAATCCACTCACGCAACAAAACTATATTTTGCGCCGGGAAACGGGGGAACAGTCGCATTGGGAGAGAATATTAATATAAAAGCAAATGAAATTGACAAACTTCTTTCATGGGCTATTGAAAATTTAATTGATTTAACGGTAGTCGGTCCGGAAGACCCCTTATCTATGGGAATAGTAGATTTATTTGAAAAAAATGGCCAAGCAATCTTTGGTCCAAGTAAACGTGCCGCTCAATTGGAATCGAGCAAAGCATGGGCTACTGCATTTATGGAAAAATATAACATTCCTCATCCCACTTCCTATACATTCAAAGAGTACAAAAAGGCATATGCTTTTGTCACCTCTCATGACATGACGCAATATGTTGTTAAGGCAAGCGGTTTAGCCCTTGGAAAGGGCGTCATTCTTCCGCAAACAGAGACTGAAGCAAAAGATGCTCTCAAACGCATCATGATTGAACAGGAATTTGGAAGTGCCGGGCAGGAATTGCTTATTCAAGAGCGCCTTATAGGGCCCGAGGTTTCACTTATGGCAGTCTCAGACGGAAAGGTAGTCTATCCATTAATGCCGGCGCAAGATCATAAACGAATTTATGATAATGATGAGGGACCAAACACAGGCGGCATGGGTGCATATGCACCAGTACCATTTGTCACAAAAAAACTCCTCCAACAAATTCAAAAAACAATTTTACAGCCCACGATAGACGGCATGAAAAAAGAAAAAATTCTCTATAAAGGAATACTGTATGCAGGACTTATGGTAACAAAAGATGGACCGAAAGTATTAGAATATAATGCACGGTTTGGAGATCCTGAAACACAACCCGTCATGATGCTTCTCAAATCAGATTTACTTCCGTTGCTTGTTTCAAGCATTAAAGGAACCCTCAAGACAAAGCAAATAAATTTTTATAAACAGTCATCCGTTTGTATTGTTTTAGCCGCCCAGGGATATCCAGGAAGTTATAAAAAAGGAGTGACAATACACGGGTTGAAAAAAAAACATAAAAACAACGTACACATTTTTCATGCGGGAACCAAAATGAATGAAAAAGATGTTGTTACCAGCGGTGGACGCGTATTAGGAGTCACTTCAAAAGGAAAAAATATGAAGTATGCATTACAGGAAGCGTATAGTGCCATCGGGAAAAAAGGAGTACATTTTGATGGGATGCAGTACCGCACGGATATTGGAAAGAAGGCAATTAGCAATATAAATAAAAAACAACCATGATTAACAGAATAGAAATAAATTCCATAATTTTTGACACACGGGCTGAATCAAAAAAGAAAAAATTGGAGATAATGGGTTTTAAAGGAAAGATTAAAGAAGTATATTTGGCAGATATATTTTCCATAGAAAAAAAGTTTTCCCCCAGTCAACTAAATAAAATTGTTATCGCTCTCACTGATCCACTCGTACAAAAAGTATATGTCAACAAGCCTTTTGTTCCTTCGTCATTTACCTGGGCAGTGGAAGTTGGATATCTTCCCGGAGTAACTGATAATATCGCAAATACAACAAAAGAATTAGTTGAAGATCTTCTTAAAACAACTTTTGGAAATGGTGAGAATGTGTATACTTCACAAATAATTTTAATAAATGGGGACATAACTAAAGAAGAAATAGTAACTATTGCTGCGAGTTTTTATAATCCCATTATTCAAAGAATAGAAATTAAAGATGCAAAACGATATATAAAAGAAAAAGGAATGGGAAATACTATTCCCCGAGTTAAGCTAAATGAATCATTAAAAATCGATGATATTAATCTTGGTATTTCCGATGAAGAGCTTACAGATATCGGAAAAAAAGGAATAAAAAACAAAGATGGAACAAGACGGGGTCCCCTTGCATTAAGTCTTTCCTATATGAAAGCGATCAAAAATTATTTTTCTCTCCGTAAAAGAAATCCCACCGACATTGAGCTTGAATCAATTGCACAAACATGGTCAGAACATTGTAAGCATACTATTTTTAGCGATCCAATTGATAATATAAAAAATGGTCTCTTTAAAACATATATACAAGCAGCTACGGAAAAAATACGAAAAAAGAAAGGATCAAATGATTTTTGTGTATCGGTATTTAAAGACAATTCAGGAGCAATTAACTTTAACAGCGATTATCTCATTACAGATAAGGCGGAAACTCATAATAGTCCATCAGCACTAGATCCATACGGAGGATCGATAACCGGCATCGTTGGAGTAAATAGAGATGCAATTGGGTTTGGCATGGGGGCAAAACCAATCATTAACCGATATGGATTCTGTTTTGCAGACCCGAACGATACCATAGCACTTTATAAGGGTCAAAACCATACTCAAAAAATGCTTTCTCCAAATCGCATTATGATGGGAGTCATTGATGGAGTAAATACGGGTGGAAATTGTTCCGGAATATCTACCCCTCAAGGATTTCTCTTTTTTGATAAAAGATATAAAGGTAAACCCCTCATTTTTGTGGGAACAATAGGACTAATTCCAAAAAAAATCAATGGAAAAAAATCATATATTAAAAGGGCACAACCCAATGATTACATCGTTATGGTTGGCGGACGAGTTGGACAGGACGGCATACATGGAGCGACATTTTCTTCTGAGGCAATGGATTCGGGGAGTCCCGCAACGGCTGTTCAAATTGGAGATCCTATTACGCAGAAAAAATTATCCGATGCAATCATCAAAGAAGCAAGGGATAAAGGACTCTACAGTAGCATTACAGATAATGGGGCAGGCGGACTCTCTTGTTCCGTTGCTGAAATGGCCAAAGAATGCGGGGGATGTCACGTTGAACTTGAAAAAGTTCCACTCAAATATCCCGGACTTGCGCCGTGGCAAATATGGATTTCGGAATCCCAAGAACGCATGACACTATCGGTGCCAAAAAATAAGTGGAAAGAATTTTATGCGCTTATGAAAAAAAGAGGAGTAGAAGCAACGATCATTGGCACATTTATAAAAGCAAAAAAATGTACAGTAACATATCATAAAAAAACAATAATGAATATAGACATGAAATTTTTACATGATGGTTTGCCAAAGCGGCCCATGAAAACCACATACAGTCTGCCTTTTTTTTCAGAGCCCAATATTGAAGAACAAAAAAATATTACTCCAGTAATACATAAAATACTAAAACGACTCAATATTGCAAGTTTTGAGTTTCTTTCTCAACAGTATGACCATGAAGTTCAAGCAGGATCAGTTTTGAAACCTCTCCAAGGGAGAGGGAAAGTAAACGCGGAAACAACAGTAACAAAACCTCTTCTCTCATCTCAAAAAGGCATTATTATTTCACAAGGAATTACTCCAACATATAGTGATATCGATACCTATCACATGGCCGCCTGTTCAATAGATACTGCAGTGAGAAACGCTGTTGCAACCGGCGCTGATATAAATAATCTTGCACTGTTGGACAATTTTTGTTGGTGTAGCCCGGGAGACCCCTTTCGATTAGGTCAACTCAAGCGGGCAGTTAAAGCCTGTTATGACTATGGAGTTTCCTATGGAACGCCCTATATTTCAGGAAAAGACAGCATGTTTAACGACTTTAAAGGGTTTGACGAAAAAGGGCAGTCAATCATTATTTCTATTCCTCCCACACTTCTCATATCTTCCATCGCAGTTATTCCAGATATTACTAAAACAGTGTCACTGGATCTAAAGTGTTCCGGAGATCTTATTTACTTACTTGGAGATACATATGAAGAGATGGGAGGGTCTGAATATTATAATATGTTAGGCTTTATCGGAAACTCTGTACCTCACGTTGATGCAAAAAAAAATAAAAAACTATATAAAACACTTTATCGGTGTATTCAAAACAATCTTCTCGCCTCTTCAATCAGTGTTGGACGTGGGGGTCTTGGGGTTGCATTAGCAAAAACTGCGATGGGAGGAATGTTGGGAATAGATGTTTCATTGCAAAATCTTACGGGGGTAATTGAAAGAGATGAGAAGGCATTATTTTCTGAGAGCCAGGGAAGAATATTGATAAGTATTAATCCTCGAAGTAAAAAACAATTTGAGACAATAATGAAAAATATTTCCCATACACTTCTGGGAGTAGTTACCGACGACACATTTAACATAAAGGGATTAAAAAATAATGTAGTTATTCAAACAGATGTAAAAGATCTATTGAAATCATACAAATTGCCATTTAAAAATTATTAACGTCACGATGAAACCAAAAGCACTTGTTATGTCGGGATACGGCCTAAACTGTGAAGAGGAAACAAAATATGCCTTTGAAAAAGCAGGAGGATACGCTGATATTGTACACATCAACGATTTAATTAGCGGTGTAAAGAAACTGAATAATTATCAAATACTGGTTTTTCCTGGTGGTTTTTCCTATGGTGATGATACGGGGAGTGGAAATGCCTTCGCATGTAAAATGAAAAGTCATTTATCAGAAAAGATACATCAATTCATCACAAAAGACCACCTGGTTATCGGCATATGTAATGGGTTTCAAATCATGGCCCATTTAGGATTATTTCCTGTTCAGTTTTCACTCACACATAATGATTCTGCGCGATATACGGTTCGATGGGTTGATATGAAAGTAGAAAATAAATCTCCATGGTTGCGAAACATAGACACCATATCCTTACCAATTGCCCATGGAGAAGGAAAACTATTTGCGTCTGAATCAGCTCTCCAAACCCTCAAAAGTAAAAATATGATCGCCCTTCGATATATAGAAGGGGATATTTGCCGGTACCAAATGTTACCAAGCAACCCAAACGGAGCACTGGATAATATAGCAGGTATCACTGATGAAAGTGGGAAGATGCTTGGTTTAATGCCCCATCCGGAAAGGGCACAGTTTTTTACTCAGCTTCCACATTGGTCATACCTAAAAGAGAAACTGATGAGGGAAAGAAAAAAAATTCCTGAGGACGGACCTGGACTTACCATTTTTAAAAATGCCGTTCACTATTTTCTATGAATACACAACCTGAACGATATGCACTATTGAGTGTCTATGATAAAAGAGGAATAATTGAGTTTGCACAAACACTTAATAATGTGGGGATAAAAATTATCTCAACAGGGGGGACTGCCCAGGAACTGATAAAACACAAAATACCAGTAATTCCTATAAGCGAGATAACAGGAGAACCGGAAAGTTTTGATGGACGTATGAAGACAATTAGTTTTCAAATTGAATCGGGTATTTTATTTGACCGATCAATCCCAAGTCATGTTGACCAGGCAAAACTACTAGGAATAAAACCCATAGATGTTGTTGTGTGTAATTTGTATCCTTTTGAAACAAAAAATACTATTGAAAATATTGATGTAGGAGGGCCCACCATGATTCGTGCCGCAGCAAAAAATTTTCAACACGTGTTGATTGTAATTGATCCCGCAGATTATAAGGATATAGGGGAAGCGCTTACTCACAATGTAATTACGAAAACAATGAGACAAAAGTTGGCAGCGAAAGCTTTTGAACACACATCTTTTTATGATTCACTCATTTCACAATTCTTTAACAAAGAGCTCTTTCCAGAGGAGATTACACTTCCCTTGAGGAAATCACAGGATCTGAGATATGGAGAAAATCCGCATCAAAAAGCAGCTCTCTATCTTTATCCCAACATTAGTTCACCTCTTAAAAATCTCACAAAAAAATGGGGAAGAGATCTTTCCCTTATTAATGTTTCCGATATTAATGCGGGAATAGAAGTGGTAAAACTTTTCCATGAACCCGCGGCAGTCGTTATTAAACACAATTCACCATGTGGAATTGCTCTCGGAAACTCAATTTCCCAAGCGCTTGAACGGGCAATTAAAGCAGATCCTCAATCAGCGTTTGGTGGGGTCATTGTATTAAATAAAACAATCGACATAAAATCAGCTCATGTTATCGGAAAATTTAAAAGTGAAACCCGGGGAAATGTTGATATTTTTACAGCTCCAAACATTGATCAGTCAGCACTGCATTTTTTAATGCAGGTACGTAAAAATATGGGCATTTATACATTTGGTAACATACATTCTTCAAAGCAAATGAATATAAAATGGGTAAATGGGGGATTGATTCTCCAAACTGCGGATGAAGACATAGAAGAAAGCTTTAAAAACTGGCGCGTTGTTACTAAAATAAAACCATCAAAAAAACAATTGGAACAAATGAAAATAGCGTGGAAATTTATCTCCCGTATCCGATCCAACTCTATCATTGTTGTGGATAAAAGAATTCCTATGATTCGAGGTATCGGGTCCGGTCAAACATCCCGCATTGCGGCTACACATATTGCCCTTCAACAAGCGTTAAAATATACTAAAGGAAGCATATTAGCCAGTGATAGCTTTTTTCCCTTTAATGACTCGGTAAAGTTAGCAGCCAAGTATGGAGTAGGGGCAATAATTCAGCAGGGCGGATCCATTCGCGATGCAGATTCCATTACGGCTGCTGATAATGCCCATATTCCAATGGTCTTTACGGGGAGACGGGCATTTTGGCATTAGTTATTAATTCATTTTTATAAACATCTATGTCACACCTTGATTTTTCATCATACGTTTCTCCATTTACTTGGCGATATAGTTCAAAAGAAATGCGCTATATTTTTAGCGAACAGAACAAATACAAATTATGGAGAAAAATTTGGGTAGCTCTTGCTGAGGGTCAGCATAAAGCCGGATTGGTGTCGAGGCAAGAGCTTGACGACCTTAAAAAACATGAAGAAGATATTGATATTGAAAGAATTCTGGAAATTGAAAAAGAAACAAAACATGATGTTGTAGCCGCCATAAAAGAATTTTCAGAAAAGACAAAAGTAGGAGGAGGGAAAATACATCTAGGTGCAACAAGTATGGATGTTGTTGATAATGCAGACATGTTACGAATGAAAGAGGCACTCCTCCTTACGGAAGTAAAAATAAAAAAACTGCTTTTTCTTCTTGCTGAATTGATAAAAAAATATGCAGAATTTCCCTGTATTGGTTATACTCACCTTCAACCAGCAGAACCAACAACTGTTGGCTACCGGCTGGCTTTTTATGCACAAGACCTTCTGGGAATAGTGCATTATCTCCATTTTGTCTTAAAAACGATAAAAGGAAAAGGGATGAAGGGGGCGGTGGGAACTGCCGCAGGATACAAAGCCCTCTTAACGGGAAATAAAGTTACAGCTGAGGATTTAGAAAAAGGAATCATGGAGGAGGTGGGACTTGAAGCAGTTTTAGTCTCAACACAAGTATATCCTCGCCAATATGATTATTTGGTATTGTCGGTACTCGCATCTCTTGCATCCTCAGTATCCAAGTTTGCGGGCGATTTACGCCTTCTCCAATCACCAAATATTGGAGAATGGTCGGAACCATTTGGAAAAAAACAGGTAGGATCATCTGCAATGCCGTTTAAAAAAAATCCTATTAGTTGTGAAAATATTTGCTCCCTTGGTCGCTATGTTGCGAAATTACCAGAAGTTGCCCTGGAAAACGCCACTCTCTCTTATTTGGAACGCACACTGGATGATTCTGCAAACAAAAGACTTATCATTCCGGAAGGATTTTTAGCCGTTGATCAAATTCTCATTGCTGCAGAAAAAATCATGAACGGCTTGGTTGTTAATGAAAAAAGAATAACATTGAATTTACATCTCTATGCACCGTTTGCTGCAACCGAGTCAATTCTTATGGCGGCTGTAAAAAATGGTGCCAATCGTCAGGAAATGCATGAAGTTCTCAGAGGTATTTCAATGGAAGCATGGGCAGCAATTCAAAATGGAAAACAAAATCCCATGAAAGAACTACTTAAAAAAAATAAGACACTGACACAGTATTTATCAGAACAAAAAATTGGATTACTCCTTGATGTTACCCATCACATAGGGGATGCTCCAGAACGAGCTTTCAAGTTAGTGGAACAAATAAAAAAAACTTTATGAAAATTTCCGGGAAAGAATTAGCGAATGAAATATATGTGGACATATGTAAAAAGCTTATGATTTTAAAAAAACATAAGGTCATCCCACAATTAATTATTGTTAAATCAAGCAATATTGATGCTGTCAATAATTATATCGGGCAAAAAATTAAGAAAGGAGAAAAAATAGGAATAAAAGTGAATGTTCTTGAATTGAACGAACACGCATGTAAAGATAAAAAACAAATAAAAGAGAAGATCCTACAAGTAAACAAATCATCAAAAAATCATGGGATAATATTTCAAAAACCAAGTCATATACAAATAAATGAAGAAACAGAAAAGTTAATAAACCCTCATAAGGATGTTGATGGATTTTTGGAAGAGTCATTCCATAAACCTCCCGTGTATAGAGGAGTAATAAAGGTGTTGGAAAAAATTTTTGCAGTGAAAAAAAAGAAGCTGATTTCACTATTGAAAACAAAAAAAATTGTTTTGATTGGAAAAGGCAAAACAGGAGGGCAAACAATTATTTCAGGTCTCAAACAGGATGGGTTTAACATGAAAAAATTAAAAATAATCGACACCCAAACAAGCAAAGAACAAAAATCAGAATACATGGAAAATTGTGACATCGTTATTTCCGCTGTTGGAAAGTCAAACCCAATCGATTTCCATTTATTTTCCCAAAAAATGATACTTATAGACATTGGTGTTCATTTCGACGAATTGAACAAAATTAAGGGGGACTTTGATGAAAATGATATAAAAGAACGAGTAAGTTACTATACTACTACTCCTGGCGGCATTGGAGCGCTCACGGTAGCATATTTAATGGACAACGTAGTAAATGCGGCAAAAAACACCATTACAAATTAATACATTTTACCTATGAAAAAAAACGCACTCGTTGGAATAGTGATGGGTTCCGATTCAGATTTAGTTGTAGTGAAAGGAACTTTTGAAATTTTAGAAAAATTTAATATTGCTTATGAAGCAAGCATTCTTTCTGCACATAGGACTCCAGAAAAAACAATTAATTATGCGAGCTCATCCACACAAAGAGGATTAAAAATAATTATTGCGGCGGCAGGCGGAGCGGCCCATTTAGCAGGAATTATTGCAGCTCATACAACTCTTCCTGTAATAGGTATTCCTATTAAAACTCAGACGTTAAATGGAATTGACTCCTTATATTCTATTGTACAAATGCCTCCAGGAGTCCCCGTTGCGACAGTAGGAATTAATGCAGCAAAGAATGCGGGATTGCTTGCGATTGAGATATTGTCAGTCAGTGATAAAAAAATACAAGAACAATTAAAATTGTACAAAAAAACGCAAAATGAAGAAGTTATTAAAAAATCAGAAAAACTAAAACAAATAGGCTATAAAGAATATTTAAAAGTTATGGAAAAAAAATAAATATGGTTCAATCAAAAACAATACTTGCCTCACTTCCGCATGTATTAAAAACAATAGACATTCCTCACTTTGGAAAAAAATATCAAGGGAAGGTACGTGACTTTTATATTAAAAATGATAAAAGAATTCTTATCACAACAGATCGTCAATCTGCATTTGATGTTATTTTGGGATGCATCCCGTTTAAGGGATCTGTCCTTAATATGCTTTCAGCATTTTGGTTTAAACAAACAAAACATATTGTTGCCAACCATATGGTTAAAATGCCTGATGTAAATGTTCTTATTGGGAAAAATTGTGAACCGATTCCAGTTGAAATGGTGGTACGCGGTTATATTTCAGGCGTAACAAATACTTCAATATGGGGATCATATGCAAAAGGGGAACGAACAATTTATGGACTCTCATTTCCTGACGGGCTGAGAAAAAACCAACGCCTTCCCCACCCCGTTATTACCCCTACAACCCATGGAGGAGGAAGAGGGGGGCACGATGAGCGATTAACACGAGAGGAGATAATAAAAAGAAAAATAGTAGATAGAAAATTATATGAACAAATGGAAAAGACAACTCTGGAACTTTTTGATTTTGGCAGTAAACTTTGTAAAAAAAGGGGACTAATTTTAGTTGATACAAAATACGAATTTGGTCTGTATAAAGGGAAATTAACTCTCATTGATGAAATTCATACACCTGACTCTTCCCGTTTTTGGATAGAAAAAACGTACAAACAACGATTTGAGAAAGGATTGGAACCTGAAAACTTTGATAAAGAATTTTTACGTTTATGGTACGCAAAACGGGGATATAAGGGAGATGGTGAACCCCCAAAAATGGCGGAAGAACTTATAGTTGGTTTGGCAAAAAGATACATTGCGGTATATGAAAAAATAACGAAGAATACGTTTAAATCATATCAATACCCAATAGAAAAACGAATTTTAGACAATACAGTACACTTATTATTATGAGCGCTCGTGAAAATCTAATAACTGTGGAAAATCACACCATTGAAGAAAAACTTGCGGCTTGTATGTCAACCAGATCTTGGGCTGCTCAGTCTTTTTACTTTGCCCTTAAGGAATTATTAAAAACAAAAAGTCCACTATCAGAAGCAATGCTTCGTAATCATTGGATTGATGAAATGAGAAAAAATCAAAACATATATCCTAATGGTTGGTATCTTCCGCCTCCCAATGGGATTGGAGTACTTTTCGGCACGGAAGACAAATATGAGAGGATGAATTACAAAAGCCTCAGACCAGAAGAAATGTATCCAAAAAATAACATCCTTCTTGATAAAAAAAGAGGGGTCATATATGTCTACGCTTCGCCAGTGGATAAAAAAACCGGCATGATTGGAGACTGGGGGATGACAATATATTTTGGCAAAAATCCAGAGATAATTACACATCTTCAGAGATGTCTATCCCTTAACAAACAGGTTTTATCCTACATTCAAGTAGGTATGACTTTTAAAGAAGTAACAATATATGCCAATACATTATTTACACAATTACATTTATCCAATGAAGTGACAAGTATTACTGATACATCTAGCTCTGGTGTAAACGTGGGTCACACTGTTCCTGCCTCATATGAGAACTGGATGAGTGAAGAACTTGAAATATTTAATGGTAATGACTGGAGAAATATAGTAAATATGATCAGTAAAAAAAGAAAATTTTTAAATCTAACCGAACCATTACCTATTCAATCAGGAATGGCATTTACGATTGAACAAAGATTGACTCATCGCGATAATCCACAAATTCCCATGTCATCTTTTCACACCATCGCATTAATTCATCAAAATGGAAAAAAAGAATTGTTGACAAATTTCGATCAAATATTCCATTTAACCGGAATGAATTATATGTTAGATATCTAATATTATTATGCAAAAAATAGCCTTAATTACCGGTTCAGAGTCGTTTGGCAAGTATGTAATCAATCCGGCCAAGTGGTTGGCCCTGGCTGCTGAAGGAAAAACCATTGCCGGTCATAAAATTGTTTCTCTCGTATTTCCTACAACGACATTACTACCAAACGGCGTTGAAAATCCTGGAACAACCATTGTTAATACGGCAATTAAAATTAAGGCAAATGTTATTATTTCATTTGGATTAGCATCTGAAGCAAAAGGATTTCGGATTGAAAGGAGCGGTTATAATTGGATAGAAAATATACCCTATTGCCAGCCATACGAAAATTTTCATTCCCTTGATACTTCGCGTCCTGCAAAAGAACAAATACAGATAGATATGTCGCAATGGAATATGACCCTTTTAAAAGAATTATTCGAAAAAAATAAACTACCGCTTGATCCGCAGATATCTGACGATCCTGGAAGATTTTCCTGCAACTCTTGGATATATCGGACACTCGTTGCTCTCAAAAAAGTAAATGTGAAAACTCCCTATTTATTTATCCACTCTGCTTGTACCGAGGAAGCTGTTGAGTTAATTCCTGATTTTCCACGGAATAAAAAAATAGTGATCCCCAAAAAATATTTGCTCAAAGCTTTAGAAATTTTACTGCAATCCTATGTCTAAGCAAACAATAACCTATTCTCAAGTAGGGGATAATTATGATACAAAAGATCCCATAAAAAAATTGGCCCAAACAAGCGCAAAGATGACTGGTAGAAATTTGGAAAAACACAGATTTGAAGAAATAGCAGAAACACGAGGAGAATCGGCCTATGTTTGGAAACAAGGAAATGTTTTGATGGCATCGGTGATTGAAGGGTTGGGCACTAAAAATTTAGTAGCTGATGGAATGAGGGAAACGACAAATAAGTCCTACTATGACATCATTGCTCACGACACTGTTGCGACCATTATTAATGATCTCATTACGGTTGGTGCAACCCCACTCGTAGTACACGCCTATTGGGCAATTGAAAATAATGAATGGCTTCAAGATATTCAAAGAATGACAGATTTTATTTCCGGATGGAAAAGTGCATGTAATATCGCGGGAGTATCGTGGGGAGGAGGGGAAACGCCGACGCTCAAGGGCATCATTGTTCCCGGAACCGTTGACTTAGGAGGATCTGCCATCGGTATAATCAAACATAAAAAAAGACTAGTAATAGACAGCAAACTAAAGGAGGGGGACAGAATAATATTGTTGAGGAGCAACGGCATAAATGCTAATGGCCTATCACTTGCACGTGCAGTTGCAAAAAAACTCCCAAGTGGATACACAGCAAAATTGTCAAATGGGCAATTTTTTGGGGAGGCAATTCTGCAGAAATCACACATATATGCTCAGCTACTTGAAAAACTCTTCGCAGCTAAAATTGACATTCATTATATTTCCAATATCACCGGTCATGGATTGCGGAAAATAATGCGCGCACGACAAAATTACTCCTACATTATCGAAAAAATATTTGATCCACAGGAACTGTTTTTATTTATTCAAAAACATGCGAATTTATCAGATTTTGAAATGTATCAAACATACAATATGGGTATGGATTATGCATTATTCATATCAGAAAAAGATGTAAAGAAGACTCAAGAAATAATAATAAAAAGCGGTTTTGAAAGTCTTAATGCAGGATACGTCGAAAAAGGAAAAAAGCAAGTGATAATTAAACCAAAGAACCTGTTATTTGGTGAGGAAACGCTTGATTTAAGATGATGAAATCAGGATTGTGAATTATTCAAATAATCTATTCCGATCGATGTGCCTTTATCCCGGACAAGAGATTTTGCTTCCATAATCGTTTTCCAACCCCACTCAAAAAATTCCTTGGAAAGATATTGTTTGTTTGGATGAAACGCATGTTTTTTAAATGGGACAAAATACCAAATATCATAATGCCATTCGCATGTTTGTTTTTTTGGGTTTTCAATTTCGGTGAGGGTAAAAAGAGAAGGAGAGTCTATGTCAACTTTTTTTATGAGGCCCCATTCTTCACCCATTTCTCTATAAAGAGCGTGTTCCAAAGACTCCTGTTTATCGATATGTCCTCCATTAAACAACCAAAGCCCAGATTTAATATGACGGCCAATAAAAACAAGTTTAAGTGAGGGATCATATGCGGCAAAATATACACAAAGGTGAGAAGTGGGGTTTTCATCCCGAGTAATAAACCCTTTTTGAATACGAGAAATAAACTGTTTTTTTAAAGTTGCATTCATTGGCGTGCTTTTCAGCAGACACATAAGGTAATTGCGTATATCGTATTTCATTGTTTCATTATAATATAGACATAATAAACATCTTTGTGAAGGTAAAACCAAAAGCGCGAGAAGAGAAGGTAGAGAAAATAGATATTTCTCATTATATCGTTCATACTAAAAATCTCCCTGAAAAAGGAAGGGCAAACGAAGGAGTTATTCGTCTTCTTGCTTCTTATTTTTCGCTTCCAAAATCAAATATAGTGATCATATCCGGAAAAACATCCCGGCTAAAAGTTGTTAACATAAATACATGAAAACATCATTTAGAGAAAAAGTATATAAACTGACGCGAAAGATTCCAAAAGGAAAAGTTGCCACCTATGGTCAATTAGCAGGACTTGCAGGAAAGCCAAAAGCGGCCCGCGCAGTGGGAATATTTATGAGAACCAACCCCGATGCACCACACACCCCATGCCACCGCGTTGTTGCAAAAGACGGCAGCCTAGCCGGTTACTCTCTTGGGAAAGGGATATCGACAAAAAAACAACTATTAAAACAAGAAGGAGTATTGTTTATTGGAAAAAAAGTCAACATGAAGAAAGCGCTTTGGGTTGGTGTGGTATAGTAGATATATGGAACCAAAAACAATTTCACTCCCCAAAACAACGACTCAAATACTGGAATACTCGCTTCTTGCCACTTCATTTTTGATCCCTTTTTTTGTTTCGGGACCACAATTGCTTACCGGTACAGTCGTTAATACACTTCTTTTTTTACTTGTATCACAGGTTTCTTCAAAAAAAACTCTTCCCATTGTCATTCTGCCCAGCATAGGCGCTGTATTAAATGGAATTTTATTTGGAAAGTTTACAGTTTTTCTTCTTTATTTTCTTCCTTTTATTTGGATTGGAAATTATGCGCTGATACAATCTTTTGGCAGTTTATTAAAAAAGAAATCCTTTTTAATCTCAGTATTTGCGAGCTCTTTCTTAAAATGTATAATTTTATTTTCTATTGCATACCTTTTTACGGCAATAAAAATTGTTCCCCAAATTTTTTTACAATTGATGGGATTATTTCAACTGTATACAGCGGTACTTGGCGGTATCTTGGCGTTTGGTATACACACAATTCTTAATAAGAAGATATGACCGATGTAGAACAGCTGAAAATGCTTCTCGAAAAAAAAGAACACCTTGTCGCAATGGTCGCACCATCGTTTCCTATAATGTATGGATATCCCGAAATTATAACGAAACTCAAAACTCTGGGATTTGAACATGTGGTAGAAGTATCAGCGGGAGCAAAAAAAACTAACGAAGCAGTGGCTACACTACTAAAAGAAAACCCCAACAGCCGCTTTATTACAAGTCCCTGTGCAAGCTTTGTACGTTACATCAGAACAAAGCATCCTGAATTTGTTAAATATCTTACTTTTCAAGCAGATTCCCCCATGATAGCAACTGCAAAAATTGTCCATGAAACATACCCGGATTATAAACCGGTATTTATCGGTCCCTGTGTGGTAAAAAAGCTAGAGGCCAGTGAAGATTATCCTGAATTAAATATGCTGGTTCTTACCTATAAAGAAATAGAACAGATATTAAAAGAAAAAGGTCTTGCGACAGTGCCCGCAAATCCTTCTGACACATTTGACATAAACGAAAAATCAACCCGGATCTATCCTTTTGACGGAGGATTAACCGAAAGCAGTGGAATTCGTTCAATACTTAAAGACGATGAAATACGCATAGTTTCTGGATATAAAAACTGCGAAGCAACCTTAAAAGAATTTGAAACAAATACAAAAATACGATTAGTAGATATTTTATTTTGTGAGGGAGGGTGTATTAACGGCCCAGGAATAATAAGCACTCTTCCCGTTGCAGAAAGGAAAAAGAAAATAATTGAATATGCAAATTCTCCCGCTTGACTTAGGGTTGATTGCTTTGTATAGTTTTATCCTATGGCAGCTTTACATACAACTCAAACAACATTTAAACAAGACGTCCTTGATAAAAAGGGACTTGTATTTGTCGATTTTTTTGCAGAATGGTGTGGACCATGTAAGATGACCGGGCCTATTGTTGACGTCCTTTCGGAAGAGCACAAAAACATTACTTTTTATAAAGTGAATGTGGATGAAAATGGAGATTTGGCCTCACAATTTTCAATATTTTCTATCCCCACTTTCGTCATCTTTAAAGACGGGCAAATTATTGCCCAATTTTCTGGTGCTATGGGAAAAGAAGGCTTTGAAGAAGAAATACGAAAAGCCCAAGGATAACTTCTTAACTTATTTTAAATATCCGCACAACTTTAGTACCCACCTTTTTAAGAGTTAGGTGCGCGCGTTCCAGTATATACAGAAGAATAGTAGCAAACCATCTTCGTGACTCCGATGGAGGAGCGGCAAGGTCTTCCATTATCCTCTCATCACTTATGGGGAGCTTGATTTTGTTCATTGCCTCTGCAAACTGTTCCTCTTCATCAGTTTTTAACCCTATTTTTTTGAGATCGGGGGGGAGTTTTATTGTCGTTGCTGAAGGAGTAATATATTTTTTTGCTTCTTCCGATTTGATTTTTTGTTCAGCAGAGATTTCTCTCTCACTCATTTCTTGCGAAGAACTGGGAACATCAAATTCTTTTGACATAGTACTGCTCCCACGCTTCATTTCATTATATTTTTTTACCAATTCATCGATAGCAGTGTAGTTTTGTGCGGCCATACATTATCTTAACATGTTTTTCCAGCTCCGCAGTCGGGACAAACAGTTGTTCCTTCTCCTACAACGACAGCGTGATTACACGGTTCCTTTGTTTTTTTATTTCTACCGGGACAATGAAAATGAGGACCAGCTGCCGCTGAACAGCGACATAAATTTGGATCATCACGAAAATCTTTCGAGGCTCTAAATATATTTTTTCCCTGTGTGACCATTCTAAAAGAGGTTGAAAGGTTGTCAAGTCCATGAGAAAATACGTCAAGCTGTATTTCTTCTCCTCCACAGCTTCCTCCGAGGGTGAGGGATTCTACCCCTTTTTCTCTCATATAGTGCTGGGCAAGTGCACCATATATGAAATCTATGTCATGAGCTGTTATATGTTCCATATCGACGTGTTGTAACACTTTATCAACAAGAGGAGAGCGAGAAATCTGGCCCGCAAGTGATTGGCGAATGAGTGCAAGCGTTTGAGAAAGTGAGAAGTCAACACCATCCTTATTTTTAAAGATAATCCGATCTTTATAATTACCACATATATCAAGAAACTGGTCAATTGACTTACCGGTGAGAAATGGATTAGTAATAAAGTGTGATACTTGTTGTATATCAGTGTGTTGACTCTTTGCATTTTGGTACACTTCAGGCATGATTTGTTGTATCCAAGATTCACCATTTCCACCTGAGACACTGATTGCCACATTATTAACTTTTTTTACCCCCGTCCTATCGGTGTCAGCATACATCATATAAAGTTGTCCGTCTATATAAGGCTTAACCTCTTTAAATTTATTGTTTGGATTATCGTCGAAAACAACCGGACCGGGAGGACTATAAAGAAGAACTACCTGATTGGGATTTTCTAACGAGCCCGCAACCGCTGACGTAATTCCAAACTTATACATCCCTCCACGTTCATCTGAATCTATACGAAGAGGTACCCCATCAGGGTGAGATATAACCTCCCCTCTTTTCATTTGATAGTAATTTGTAAAAGAAACAGCAGAATCTTCAAATACATGTTTAATAGTGGTTTCCAGATTTCGTTTTAAAAGTTCTCTTCTTGTTTCTGCGGAAGATATAAGATTGAGAGTGTTTGCCTCGGCGGGATTATATCCCCTTTTCGCAAGAGATATTGCTTGCCATGCAAAAGATGGCACAACAGGAGAGTGATGCAAATTTTCGACATTTACGGACATATACATGGCTCGTGTTTCAATAGTCTTGATCGGTCTTCGGACTCTTCGATGTGTTTGGACTTACTCAGAGCAAATTTCCCACACCAAAATACCGCTGCGGCACAGTCACTGAATTACACAGTGTTCCCAACATGCCTTTCTGCCTTACGGCGAGATGGCATCATCAAGACAAATAATAATCTAATACTACGATATCCGAGAAAAAAAACAGCTGTATAAAATAGATCCCCCACTATAGTATTGCGAAAAAAGGGCAACCCCATAAAATAGCAATTCAGCAAACCCACCATGTTTTTTTCATACATTGAAGAAGTTGCCCATACTCCAAAATTTGTTATAACAAAAAACAAAATTGATCCGACAAGACTGCCAAAACCAATACTAAATGAAGACACTTTTTTTCTGAGAAGATATCCAATAAGGGCAATCAAAAGAAAACTCCCATAAACAAAGGGGATAGTGCTATGGAACCCAAGAAATAAGTCGGAAACAACCATAGCAGCAAGTGGAAGGACAAACCCCCCCCAACTAGGAACCATTGCACCAGAGAAAAGAGCTAAGGCAGCAATAGGGGCAATATTTGGGATGTGGGGGAGGAGGCGCAAAAAAATAGCACACAACACCACAGCGCAAAAAGACAAATATACTTCTAAATTATATTTTTTCATATTTAATACGTTTCTATTTTCCACTCAATTGTATCATTGTTTTTTATCCGATATGATCCGGCTCCCACAGTCGCTTGCTTTCCATTCACGTAAAAAGCCCAAAATTCTCTTTTTTTTGAATCAGCCACGCGTCCATCTATTGCTGTTATAAATGTATTTTCTTTTTCTCCTTTTGAAGCAACTTTGTGGGTAGCTCCAAGCAATTGTAGGGCGGTTGATCCCGTTTTTGATTGCACGGTAGACTGGTAATGTTTATCGTCAATGGTAATAATTTGCTTGACTTGAAACCTGAACGCTGGGACTATATTTTTTTCTGGGAGAGAGGTTTTATATTGAATAAAAGCAGTACCAAAGCAAATGATAAGAAATCCGAGAACAAATAGTATTTTTTTGTTCATTTATGTGGGGCAACTTCATTATGTATATTAAACGTGCGCGCATAAGTAAATAATAAATCAGATAATCTGTTTATATATTTCATGATAATAATAGTTTCTCTTTCTTTCATAAGCTTGTTTTTTTGGAAATAACTAATGACAGATCTCTCCGTTCTTCTACAGATGACACGCGCCATATGTGCATGACAAGATGAGGGTGATCCATTGGGGAGAATAAAATGGGTGAGGGAAGGGAGTCTTGCAGTAAGAGTGTCAATTTTTCTTTCCAGTAGTTTTATATTTTTCTCTTGATTTGATAGATTTGTAGGGGCTTGCGCAAGACACCCCATAATGACATGTAAATCCTCTTGGATTATCAAAATAAACTCCCTTTCTTTTTTGTCTTGAATATATATCATCAATACTCCCAAAGCGCTCGTAAGCTCATCTACACTTCCATATGCCCCTACTTGAAGGTCGGTTTTTGAAAGACGGCGTCCCCCATACAAAGCCGTTGTCCCATCGTCCCCCGTTTTTGTATAAATGGCCATAGTTATGAGCATTCAGAATAGCCACACCCATAGCATTTTTTACATCCTTCTTCGTGAGCAAGAGATGCTTCTCCACATGTTGGACATATATCAAACAACCCTTTTGGTTGAAGTGGTTGAATAAGAGATGCCTGAGTTGTTTCGGTAATAAGATGAAGATCGTCTTTTTTTTCTTCATCATTTTTTCCGATGTTATAGTGCATCTTCAATACTTTCGCTACTGCATCAGGAAGACTTTTTATTCTGTCTTTTCCAAATCCCATAACACGCGCTCCTCCAATTCCTTCGAGTTGATTTACTATCTCTTTCACTCTGTCCATTGCAGAGATACCAGATGCAAAACGGAGTGCAAGAGAAATAGTACGTGCTAACCCTTCCGCCATAGCAGCAATATCACTTCCAGGTTTACTGATGCTGATAAATACCTCCAATGGTTCCGGAACGGTCCCTCCATTGGTGTTAATCGTGATGAATGCCGTGCCAACAGGAGTATTCATACGATATGTGGATCCATGTACCACCATAGGACGTGGCTTTACCTGATATTGTGGGACTACTTCCGGTTTCTTATCTTCTTTTTTGTCTGTTCGTTCAAGCACTCCTTCTCGGGACCCTTCTCTCATGTATGCTATTCCTTTTAAACCCTGTTTATATGCAAGGGTATACAGGCGTTTCACATCTTCGACAGTATGTGTCTGAGGGGCATTTACCGTTTTTGAAATAGAAGCATCTACATATTTTTGAATAACCGCCTGCACACTCACATGTTCCTCAGGAGTCAGTTCTTGGGCCGAGACAAACCATGCTGGTCGTTTTATTTTACCCTCCTGCAGTTCTTTTTCATGTTTTTTAATCCATTTTTCATATAAGTAGTGACGAATAACATGTTCACCCAGTCTATCTTTTCGAATAAATTCAAATTCAAAGACTGGTTCAATGCCAGAGGTTGTATTTACCATTAAAGAGGTAGATCCAGTTGGCGCCTGCATTAACAGGAGGGAGTTTCTTATTCCTCTCTCCGCAATATTTTTTTGTACATCGCTTGGCAATGTTTGGATAAATTTACCCTTGAGGTATTGTTCTTTGTCATATTTTCCAAAAGACCCTTTTTCTTTGGCGATTTCCGTTGATGCTTTATATGCTTCGTCACGAATCAATTTGTATACTTTGTCGATAAATTGAAGGGATTCTTTTGATCCGTATCTCATATGCAATTTAATGAGTGTGTCGCCAAGACCCATTGTCCCGAGCCCAATACGACGTTCTCCCTCAAGTTGTGTCTTTCGAATACCTTCAAAAAAATACTGATCCATATCGATAACATTATCTTGAAACCGGACGCCAGACCGCACCACCTTTTTAAGCTCTCCAAAATCGAACACTCCCTTTTTATCGATATCTCCGCCTTTTATGAGGGCAGACAAATTAATCGATCCCAAATTACACACTCCCCAAGGAGGCAATCCCTCTTCTCCACATGGATTAACGCAGTTAATTCTGTTCCAATACCAATTATTGTGCCATTTGTTGTAACGTTCCATAAAAACGACCCCTGGTTCTGCAGATTTCCAAGCTGCCTCAGCAATGAGATTCCAAATATGACGTGCTTTAACTGTTTTTCGTACCATCACTTTCTTTCCTAATGCTTTCCAGGCAAATACGTCTCCATTCCACTTTTCATCATATTCTGGGTCCGATGTGTCTGGAAAAACAAGGTCCCAGTCTGCATCCTTTTCAACGGCTTCCATCAATGAATCTGAAATACAAACAGATAAATTTGCTCCATTTATACGTTTCAAATCTTGTTTTACCGTTATGAATTCTTCAATGTCCGGATGCCAATCCCACAACATCAACATGAGAGCTCCGCGTCGCGTTCCTCCTTGTTGGATAATGTCTTTTGTTGCAACAGAAAATAACTCTGCCCAATTGATTGGGCCGGAAGAAAACCCATTTACTTTTCTTACCCGAGAGCCTCGTGGACGCAGAGATGAAAGATTAATTCCTACACCACCCCCCCGAGCCATAATTTCCACCATTTGCTTTAAAGTTTCCAATATACCGTCTCGAGCATCTTTTGGACTAGGAATAACAAAGCAGTTGTAAAAAGTCACTTCAAAACCAGTTCCAGCACCAGCCAATATACGACCACCGGGAACATATTTAAAATCCTTTAATGAATCATTAAATTCCTTTTCCCACTTCTTTCTCCCCTCGGGTGTTTTTTCTTGAGATGCAACCGCTTTCGAGATACGTTTCCACATTTCATCAGGTTTTTTTTCAGTTGGTTTTCCCGCTCTGTCTTTCAATGAGTAACGGTCGCTAAACACTTTTTCCGAGATGCCCGTAAGTTTCATACTTATTTTTGTAACTGGTAATAAAATGCTAACTTAGTTTTTTAATTTCTTTTTGAAAATCATCCAATTCTACAAATCGTTTAAAAACAGAGGCAAACCTGATATATGCAATTTTATCCACTGCTTTCAACTGTTTTGCAATTAAAGACCCGATCACCGAACTATCAGCCTCCGTCGTATCTCGTTGTTTTAACTCGTGTTCTATTTGCGATATCATTTCTTCAATTTGAGCTGCAGTGACAATGGTTTTTTCGCATGCTTTTTGCAACCCAAGTCGTACTTTGTCTCTGTTAAATCGTTCTCGTTTTCCATCCTTTTTAATAACGAGAATGGGAAACTCTTCTACTCTCTCATAGGTGGTAAAACGCTTTTGACATTTTGGGCAATATCTTCTCCTTCTAATCGCACCACCCCCATCAACAAGTCGCGTTTCGATCACTTCTGTGTCCGTATTTTTACAAAATAAACAATTCATATTATAGTGTCAATCAAAACTTTAAGACACTAAAGGTAGAAATACAATAGGTCAATGTACTACAAAACACATCACTCAAAAAGGCCTAGCCATAGTTAGCAGGTAAGCAGTACAGATGCTATATAATTTATGAACAGAATATGTGATTTGGGTGGTATCATATATCTATAACACCTATGCAATCCTATATCCTCGATACAAACCTATTTTTTAATATGCAGGCTGGTCTTCGTTTTGGAGACACAACAACGCAGGTGATGGAGAATATGACAAAGTGTGGTAAGCATGCAAAATTATATATGCCCCCCAGAATAGTTGAAGAATTTTTGAGTTTTTTTGAGGATAAAGAACAAGATATAATCAAAAAGCTGTTGGCAGAAATCACCGTGAAGTCTCCCGCGATCGATTCATTTCAATTTCCGGCATCGGTTTTTTACACCTTGGTTGAAGATATTCGCAACAGAAGTTATCGGGGACTGCGAACGGGGGAAGAAGAAATAGAACAGGCAGCCCAATCATTTATGGGGGCTCATACATTGACAAAAATGGAGTTTCAAAAAAAGGTAGGAGTACAAATCAAGGGATTCAGAGACAGATATCGACAGGCAACACGAGTAGGATTTTTAGACAGTATCGCGGATCTTGACATTATTGTTCTTGCAAAAGAATTGGACAGCACCGTCGTCTCCACGGATGAAGGACTCCTCAAATGGTCGCGGCTTTTTGGGGTGAAAGAGATGTCTCCATTGGTGTTTGGTGAGAAGATGGATGCCCTTGTTCCTGATCTTCATCATCAGGCATAAGATTGGAGAGCCACTCCACCACCTTATCGGTAAAATTTCTCTGAGGCTTTTCAATATACATGACATGTTTTGAAAGAATATTATTTATTTGCATTTTTATTTTTTCGTCAGGGACAATCAAGAATATGTGGTAATAATAGGGAGCATTGCTTACGAGAGTAAGGACATTAAAATGAAATTTCTTCGTGTAATAAAAATGTGAGAGAAATTCCCATCGCAGAGAGATTCCGGCCGTTTCAATACCAAAGGTGGTGATAATATTTTCAATCTCCGGTGGAGGAGTGATGGTGAGGACATAAAAAAGGAACAGGAGAGTGAGGATGGGAACAAGAAGGACCCTATCTCCGAAAAAAAATACAATAAGACTCAAAAGAAGAGATAATGCAACATAAAACCGCAAAATACTATTACTTCTTCTTTTATAGGCACGAAGAGGAGCCTTCCACGAAAAGACAAGCTGCGGATTTGTACTACCCATACCTCATTGTTCCTTACAGGAGCAAAAAAGTCAAATTGAGTTGCAAAATATAGCCTATAATGATATAATGCGCATACTATGGAACAATTCAATAAAGCACTCTCATTCATTCTCGGGCTCGTTGTCGTGGCAGTTTTTATCATTGTTGCCAGTGGCAAGATCAATTTAAAAGGAATTAGCCTCCCAACAGCTAAAACAGCAATAAAAATTACTCCCACCGTTACGCCTATTCTCACTCCAAAGCCCACATCCAAGCCATTCTTTTCTTTCTTTAGCAAACCTGCCGCTACACCAACACCAAAGCCAACAGCCAAGTCAACTGGAGCGCCCAAAACAACAGTAAAGAGCACAAGTTCAGTACAACAGCAAACCAATCAAGATCCAAACTATCACCCCTACTCAAGCTCATCTGTTGCCCAAACACCTTCCTCTATTCCCAATACGGGAGTTCCTGTTGTTTTGTTTCCTCTTTTAGGAACATCACTCATCACAGGATTATTTATGAAGAAAACGGGAAAGAAAGACTAATTTCTTTATTATGTGGCTCCGTTAAATCCGGGAATATGAAGTATTCCGGAACCGATGAGGTTTACAACAAATACAGAACTAATCGTAATAATAAGCCCTACAATTGCTCCATAAATAAGGCGTCTCCCATAATTCAAGCGTTCCGGATCCGCCTGTGAGGTAAGAATGACAAATCCGCCATACATGAGATATAAGAAAGCAAGACCACCAGCGAGAGAGAATACTACATTTAATAATGCCTGAACAAAACTGGGAGCTCCTCTTTGACCTCCATTTTGATTGTCATCAAATCCCACACTCGTTCCTGAGGAAATACATCCAAGCAATGTAAATTGAACCCCTTTTCTTACTGGTTTGCTGGGGGTGTTGTCCGGTTTGATAACGAGAGTGTCGCACCCTGGCAAAGTTGGGGCAGAGGGGGGGGAAATTCCATACAAACATTTTGCGCAATTTCTCCAATCTCCGGGGAGCTGCTTGGCATCAACTATGCATGTTCCACTTTGGACATCTATTGTCGGACACAGTCCACAAGCATCACATGTTGCGTACCGGGTAGCCGCATGGGAAGTCGTTGATGTAATGAGGCAAAAAAATATAAACGCAACTACCGACAGAAAAAAAGCTCGCATATATTTTAGTATACCAAGATCGGTGTCTAGTGACTAGTGGATAGTGAATGATTAAGTAAAACTAACCACTAGTCACTAACCACTAGTCACTGTATACTTGATGCATGAAGCGAGTATTATTTCTGTGCATTTTTTTTTCTCTCTTTTTCTTCCTCGCCTTTCCTTTGCAGGCGGATCAACTTGAAGATCTCCAAAAACAAATAAACGACCTTAATAAAACATTTTCAGATATAAGTAAGGCAAATCAAACGAACGAAACTCAACTGCAAGAATTGCAAAAACGTCTCGACTCTATTAAATCCCAAGTGGCAATCCTCGAGAGGGAGATTGAAAAAAAACAAGTACAGGTAACGGAGGGGGAAAAAGCATTTGCCATCCAACAAAAGCTCCTCAATCAACGGGCAAAAAGCTATTACAAAAATATGGGAAAAAACTCCTTCTCAATAGTAAATTTACTTCTTTCGGAAAATATATCTGAATCGTTGCAAAATTATTTTTATCAAAAAACATTAGTAGATGAAGACAGGAAGGCGATTATCCGTATTGCGGTGTTTATTAAACAGGTTGAAGATAAAAAAAAGGAACTTGAGGCAGAGAGCGCTCAACTGGCAATAGTGAAAACGAATGTGGACAAACAATCACAATTTCTTGCAGGAGAAGTAGCGAAGTCAAAGAAATATTTAGGGGAACTGCAAAGTAAAATTGCCTCTTTAACTGCACAACAACAACAAATCCTCGCACAAAAACTTGCGGGTTTAAATATTTCTCGTTCTTCAAACACTGCGGGAAGGTGCGACAGCGACTTAACAAATGGCCGGGATCCAGGATTTAGCCCAAAATTTGCATTCTTTACTTTTGGCACTCCCAACAGGATAGGACTAAACCAGTATGGTGCTAAATTTAGATCATCATTTCAAGGACATGAAGATATTTTAAGAGCTTATTACAATAATGTTAATTTTGAAAATCGCGACAACATAACCATCAAGGTTCAAGGTCATGATTCGATGCCCCTAGAAACATATTTATTGGGAGTTTGCGAAATGCCAGAGAGTTGGCCAATGGAGGCATTGAAAGCTCAAGTAATCGCAGCAAGATCCTACGCCTTGGCATACACCAATAATGGAGCAAATGAGATATGCACTACTGAATCATGCCAGGTATATTGTGGGGAAAAAACAGGACAATGGAAAACTGCAGTACAGGAAACTGCAGGTAAGGTCATGACTCAAGGCGGAAACCCCATCAAAGCGTGGTTTTCCTCAACGCATGGAGGATACATATTCAGCTCAGGAGAAATTGGTTGGAGTAATACAGATTGGACCAAGCATGCAAATGATTTTGAGGGATCAGTTGGGAGTTTTGACGAATTAAAAAATAAAGCGTATGATCGTGACTCGCCTTGGTTTTATTGCGATTGGGGGTCGCGAGGCGAATATAATAAGACGGCGTGGTTAAAGCCGAATGAATTAGCTGATATTGTCAATGTCATTCTTCTTGCAAGAAAAGACTCCAATACTCGTAGTCATTTATACCAACCGGATCAGCCCAACCCAGCAGGAACAGACACATGGGATGCAGGTCGCGTAAGACAGGAATTAGGAGGCAGTGCATACAACAATATAGAAAGCGTCAGTGTTAGTGCAGACTTTGGATACGGACGCACGACAAATATATCGGTGAGTGGAGACGGAAAAAACGACAGTTTTTCAATGAGTGAATTTAAAGATTTCTTTAATCTTCGTGCACCGGCAAATATTCAGATAGTGGGACCTCTCTTTAATGTAGAGAAGAGATAAACGACTCCGTTATAAAGCAATTGTACTAATATCGTAATTCCGGTAACCGCGCAAAAAAATGTAACCCACGTAAACTTAAAGTGAAAAAATACAGTAACCACATATATCACCAATATATGAATAAAGAAAATGGTATACGAATAAGTGCTAAAAAAATTAACAACAGTTTGAACTACATAGCGCGAAAATAATTTCCACCTCGAAAGCATATAAAGAATATTTACACAAAATACCCCATACGCCAAGTGGTACAGATTAGGAGGATATTTGTTGTTGTACATATAAAGCGTATGACCGAGCGGTTTTAATACAAGTATGGGGAGCAGATAATAGAGGGCAAAAAAACCAATAGTAACCAACCAAAATAACTTCATTCTCTTTTGTAATCGATCAAATAGGTAGGTGTAAATAAGAATGAGAGACCATGGGAGCCACATGATATATCGATAGGTGGGAAGGGGGGTATATTTCAGAAAAACAAGAGAAGAGATAAGTGCAATAAACGTATATACATAAAACCATGCCCTCTTCTTTTCAAAAAGGTATGAGATAAAAGGCATAAGAATTGCAAGCTCGATAAACAGAAGAACGAGCCAGTTGAAATCAAGCCCGCCAATGACAAATATATTTTGCGATAGGTAAGGAAGGGTGAGTTTTTTCGGTTCTTTTATGAGGAGGAAAAGAAAATACACGGCAAAAAACCAATAGTAAGGAATTATGAGTCGTTTTATCCTTTTCCACAGATGACCGAAAAAATCTGCCCATCCATACACCTGCTGTTTGAGATAAAACAAATATGCCGAACAAAAAATAAATGCCACAACAGCAAACTGGCTCAGTTCAAGCGTAAGATAGGAGATTTTATTTGATAGGAAGTAGGCGTTAGTATGTATGAGAATCATCAAGATGATTGAAATTCCGCGGATATCATCGATTTCAGGCAGACGTTTCTTCATATACAAACAGTATGCCAAATAGTACTGCGAAAACCAACACATTTTGTTGGAGCGTTACCCAGTAATGGTCAACACTTCCTGTTATAAGTATGCAAAGAAGGGGAAGAAGAAAATACTCCCTCCTTATTTTTATATGTATCCGTTGGAATATCAGTATAAATATAAGAATGCTCAGAGGTATCCCTACTTGGGCGATTACCAGAAGAAAAATGTTATGAACCGGTTGCTCAAAAAACGTTGAAAATTTTTGAGGATATGCATGTTGGGCAATAAGATAACTTCCTATACCGGTTCCCGTAAAAGGTTTTTGGGCAATGATAGATAAGGATTTTTGCATAAAATCAGTTCTTTTTTGAAAACTATTTATATCCCCGGAAATGGTAAGAGCAAACAAAATTAAAACAAAAGCAACCGACAATTTAGCGAGAAAACATGCTTTACAAAAAAGAAAGTTCCGTGAGAAATACAGAAGATTAATCACCACATACACAACAATAGCTGAGCGCGAAAAAGATATCAAAACAAGAGCAGAAGAAACAAAAAGAAAAGCTCGTCTTAACGGTACATTCGATATTCTTTTTTGAGTGAGGGTAAATATGTATACAAGAAGATAAAATCCCCCCAGTGAATTGGGATGTGAAAATGTTCCATATGGGCGTAAGAACTCCTTTCCCATAAAATAAGCCTTGGCGATTCCCGGAGTAAAAATAGAGAAACTCCTCTCTCCAAAGTAATACCATAATCCCTGAATGCTATGGCGAGTGGAAAGCTGGAATAGGGAAAGAGTTAGTTCAAAACAAGCTCCCAAAAATAACCCCCACACAAGCGCTGAATACACACTCTTCCTTTTTCCGTGATGACGAAAAAACCAAAAGAGAAAAACAAATTGTGCTACGCGAACGAGGCCATACAACCAAAGCGGTTTTGAGAGGGAAAAAACGCAATTTATCAATATAAGAATAATAAAGACAAAAGCAGGAAGTATATATGCCATGCTTCGCCGTTTCCAATTGCCTATCTCTTTTACCAATGGGAGAAGCCACATGAGTATCAGCACCAGAGATACAATATCAGTGAGATAAATTGTTGGAGCAAGATAATCTACTCGAATCCCGGATAGATAAGAAAAAGGGAAAAAGAAATGTTTCCCAAATTGAGTAGGAAGAAGGAATGAAAAAATAAAGACAAGTAGTTCCACAGACCTATTTTAGCAGACAAACCGTATCTGAGAAAAAATAAATAAAATTTGCGACAAAATTATGTCGATAATGCAAAAATATGATACTATGAGAGAATATGGATAATGCTAACAGTGGGTATGTAAGCGGATCAAGCTCTCTGCCGTCTCCAGGCAAAAACAAAATCCTTGTAGTGTTGGCGATAACCATACCGATTCTTATCATTCTTTTTGTATCTATACGATTTCTTGCGAGCGGAAAAGGCACATCAAAAGATGAATCCGTTACCCAAATTTCCCTCAGTAATAACAGTTATTCATATAGTAAAAAAGCTCAATTATACGCCCTAACACAAAAACTTCCTGTTAAAACGAAAGATTTCTCATTGTTGTACGATAGCGCATCAAATTCGGTTGTTCTGGAGAAAAATTCTCCCTCTGCCGATAGTGAAATTGACAAGTGGTTTCATGCGAACGGAATACTGAATATTTTTAGTGAGAAGGTTGTTTCAGAAACCACCGTAATCGGAAATATTTATACATGGCTTAAGAGCGCAAGACTGTATAACAACAAAAGTGCCAATGGCAAAATGATTTGTGACGGAGGATATGCAGATGGGGAAATCTGCGACCCTGCAAAAAAAACATGTGTTATCGGACTTCCCCTCAATGACAGTGGACTCGTCGGTACATGGGCATATTTTCAGGCTTACAAAAAAACAAAAGATCCACAATACTTAACCATTCTTCAAAATGATCTTGAAGTTTATTCAAACTACGACAAAATATCAACAATTCAAGCAGGGCAATACGCCATGAAATGGTTGTTTGAAATGTATGAAAGCCCTCTGCTAAGCGATGGCGATAGGATGAAAATTTCGCAAATAATTTACCGGGTGCAGTATGACCCACGAATTACAACGCCTTTAAGTGCTGAATATGCCCAAAGCCCCCCCACTTCATTTGTTCAGAATAAAAAATCAATACTGGACTTTATGAAGTTATTTAAAAATATAGAGGAGATAAAAAAATCGGCATACCTCGTGTCAGAATATACTTATGCATATCAATACCTCCTTAAAACAAAATTGGGAGATGCGAATGAATATAAAAATCAAGCAATTTATTTGTTTAAAAAAACAAAGGAATCTTATGACCAGATATATAAAATAAGCGATGAAACGCCCTATTTATTATCAATTGCCGCATATGATCTGTACCAGATAGATAAGAATGAAGAATATGTGAAATATGCACATTCGCTCTCAAATGCTCCTTGCGAAAGCGCACGATCCTGTGTACTGCAATTATTTGATGCGCATTTGTGGAAGTTGCCTGATTTATATTCAAAAACGCTGGGAACAATAAAAAACACGCAGGTAGATCTCCTTGAAAAAAAAATCATTTATAATAATCAGATAAGAGCGCAGGAAATGATGATATACGATTTGTTTAATAATGCTCTTTTTGCAGGTATTGTAAGTAGTCATGAATAAAAAAAATATAATAATCAGCGCGCTTAGCTTAGTTGCCATATGTGTGGCACTATATTTGAGTACGCCAAGAGCGTATGCCATTGGAGCGTGCCCGGTTCCTGGAACGTGTCATGGATGTTCTGTCGGATGTTCCTGCGGACCAAACTGTAACCCCATTGATGCTGCAGCACCAGGACAGTGTGAATTGGGAGTTGTCGGATGCCCGTGGTGCACACCAAAATCCTGTTCAGAGGTTGGGGCAAAATCAAACTGCTCCGAATGTGCACCGGGTCAAACATGCACTTCATTTAACTTTTCCTGTCCTTGTGGAAATGCTTCAGACCAACAATCTTGTGTACGCTGTGAAGGAGGGCCGCCTCCAACCCAACCGCCACCACCTTGTACCGAAGGAGAATCGATGGGAGAGTTTGGGACATGCCCAAGCAATCCAAGCCCACTTTGTCGGCCTCACCGGAAGGACTGTAAGACAACATGCGAGTGTGTTCCTCCTTCCCCTACCAATCCACCCACTCCAACACCCGTTCAGCCAACAGCTGAAGCACCTCTTCCTCTTCCTTCTCCACAAACCTTTACCGATGACAGAAAAAGCAAGCTTGGTCAGAGCTGGGTATGTATAGAATCTCTTCCATGCTCACAAAGCGGCATTACATGTTCGGGGGGAAATAAAGAACACCGCGTTCTTATCCAAACAAAAAATGGCACCACTCTTAAAATGAGCGGCGCTCCCACATATGTGTTTGAATGTCTTTCACCGGATCAAAAATCGTATCGATGTACCACGGGGAACGACGGTCTTGATCAAACACTCATTTCCAAGTCGAACTTATCGGGCCTGAGAACAGACTATGGGTATAGCTTTATTTCATATACCGACACAAAAAATATTCCTATCAGTCAAACTAATGTAAACACAGTGCCAAAAACATCAGATAAAGGTACATTCGGACCATATGAATGGGAAAGCAAGACTGACACTCAAGTGTGGAGACTTATTATGACTATGCAGGATCTTGATTGGAGTTCAGGGAAACAGGGGAATAGTGGCGCACTGCAACAAAGCTCTTTCTCATTTGATAGTGATAAATACAACAAAGATTGCGTCATCATTAAATGGGATCCTCAAGGGGTTATTTATGATATCGCTTCATTGCGTCCCATTGAAGGAGCAAAAGTTACCTTGTATGTGAAGAATGCTCAGGGGACGTTTGTCCCCATGCAAGACCTTAAATGGGGCTTATTGGCAAACCCAATTCTTTCTTCTCAACAGGGCGCCTATCAATTCTTTGTTCCTGCAGGAACATATAAAATTGGAGTCGAGAAGCAAGGATATGAATTGGCAACAGACAAGGAGGTAACATCACTAATCAAAACAATACGCAATATTTATAACGGGGGGGAAATCGTGACAAAGGGAGAAATCCAGGAAGTAAACATACTCATGCAAAAACAATCAGCACTCACCTTGGTGGTTGAGAGGATATTGTCCTTGTTCTCACATGAAAAATAATTACTACAAAGAACAACAATTTTTAGCAGAAGTAGATGAACATGACAAAATTGTTGGGAAGATAGAGAAGTGGGATGCACACAAAAAAGGGGTTCTTCATCGCGGATATACTGCAATCATTACCTTTGAAGATCAGCTCGTATTGCAACATAGAAAACATCCGGTGTTTGATAATGTGTTTGATTTTTCTTTTTCCTCTCACCAAATTTACGTTAAAGATACTCTTCAAGAAGATGTTGTTGCTATTCTTGAGGGCCTGCAAAGAGAGTGGGGAATACACGCAGAAGACGTGATTGATGATATTAAATTTGTAAAGAAACTATGTTATAAGGCCTTTGATGACGATGCAGGTTTTTATGAACATGAAGTAGATCGCATCTACAACGTTGAACTTGGCAAATTGCCGGAACCAAATTACGAATTTGCGTATGGATATTTTACTCTGCACAAAAATAATATCGATAAATTAGAAGACCCTCGCATCCAATCTCTCCTCGCTCCTTGGGTGAATGTACTCCTCAAGAAAAATTAACGCCCCATTACACTTCTTTATCGGAAGAGTTCTCTGATACAATAAATTCATGAAAGTGATCAACAGAAAGCTATCGAGAGAATATGAAATACTTGAAACCGTTGAAGCAGGAATTGTATTAAGTGGCCCAGAAACAAAATCGGTTTTTTTAAAACAAATCAATCTTGATGCGGCGTATGTAAAACTCATAAGCGGGGAGGCGTATCTTATCAATGCTGAAATTCAGAAATATCGTTTTGCCAAACTGGATGAATATGATGCAAAACGCAGCCGCAAACTGCTTCTTCATAAAAAAGAACTTCTCAAACTGCAAGTGAAAACAGCGTCAAAAGGACTCACGGTAGTCCCCGTCTCATGTTATAGTCAGGGTCCCTACATAAAACTGGAAATAGCGATAGCCCGGGGAAGAAGAGATTTGGAGAAAAAAAAGGTTCAAAAAAAACAAGATGTCATTCGGAATGAAAAAAGAGACATGAAAGAATATTTAAAAAGATAATAGTACTATGCAGATTCCCAAAGAATTAACAACGGTAACAACCCTTTCAAAAACAGTCGCATTAATTCTGTTTCTTACTCTTCCGGTTGTCGCTTTCTTGCTTGGAATGAGATATCAAACAATACTCACCGAACAAATGAGTCCAACATTTCCTCCCTCCATCATAAGTCCGACATCCACGCCTATTAGTTGTACGATGGAGGCAAAAATATGTCCCGATGGAACATCTGTAGGAAGGGCGGGCCCAAATTGTGAGTTTGAAGCTTGCCCGAGTGTGCCGGAAGGCACCATTTTCTGCGGAGGAATAGGAGGGAAAATGTGTCCTGGAGGATACTCATGCAAATACGACGGCACCTATCCGGACGCAGGCGGAACATGTATAAAAGGGGAGACACAACAAAACTATACATGCCCGAAAAGTGAATATGTCGATTGTATGCCGGGACCGGGCAGTATAGGAAAAGCGGAATGTAGTTTGGAATTTCTTCAATGGGCGCAAACAAACTGTCCCAACTTCAAGGATGCGGCGTATTAAATTATTTCATTAAGCGACCATTTGTTTGAAAGATGGTTCCACACCTGATAGAATCAGGAAAATATCAATACCTTATTTTATGAATTTAAAATCAAAGATTCGGGAAATACCCGATTGGCCGATAAAAGGTGTCAACTTTAAGGATATTACTACACTCCTTCAAGATGGAAAAGTTTTCCGATATGTAATTGATGAAATGGTCAGGCCTTTTGGTCAGATAAAGATTGATAAGGTTGTTGCCATTGATGCCCGTGGTTTTTTACTTGCTGCCCCGATTGCCTATAAGTTCGGGTGCGGTGTCTGTCTTGTACGCAAAGCCGGCAAATTACCGTCCAAAACAATTAAAAAAACCTACCAAAAAGAATATGGCCCTGACACATTAGCAATACACACCGATACAATTAAGCCTGGTGAACGGGTTCTCATGGTTGATGATCTCATTGCAACGGGTGGGTCAATGGAGACAGCTATCCATTTGGTAGAAAAACTAAAAGGACATATAATAGGTATTAGCGTCATCATTGATTTACCTTATCTCAAAGGAAGTTTACGGCTTAAAAATTATCCATTATACTACCTTGTTTCTTATGAAAACGAAAAGTAAACTAAAAATCGGAATCATAGGTGGAAGCGGATTGGATAAAATGAGCGTTGTCAAGAGTATAGAAAAAAAGCAAGTTACGACACCGTATGGTTCACCGTCTAGTCATCTTGCCGTCGGCACATTGTTTAACAGGACAGTCGTTTTTCTGGCGCGTCACGGCCTAGAACACAATATCCCACCCTCGGCTGTTCCCTACAAAGCTAACATGTGGGCTCTTAAGCAAGAGGGGTGTGATATTATTTTGGCTACAACCGCCTGTGGTTCACTGCGAGAAGAAATGAAGCCGGGCGACCTCGTTTTTGTCGACCAGTTCATCGATTTTACCAAGATGCGTTCCAGCACTTTTTTCGAGGATGAAGTAGTACATACGCCCATGGCCGACCCTTTCGACTTCAAACTACGATCTCTTCTCGTCAAGACAGCACGGAAACTAAGACTTCCTCACCATGCACTTGGAACTGTTGTCACTATCGAAGGCCCCCGTTTTTCCTCCCGGGCCGAATCATACATGTTCCAAAAACTGGGAGCGGATATCATCAATATGTCAACCATGCCGGAAGTGGCATTGGCGAGAGAACTGGGTATTCCATACCAATCCATAGCCATGGTGACTGACTACGATTGTTGGAAGGAAAATGAAATATCAGTTACCTGCGAACTTGTCATGCAACGAATGGCCCAAAACGCAAAAAAAGTAAAACAATTGCTTGTTGAGACGATTGGCAGTTTATAAATAACTTGTGTTCCAACTTCAAAGGTGTAGCGTATTAACGTATAATAGGGAGGTTTAATCTGCGTTTAAGTACAAATATGTTCGATAAAAGTCTTGCCATTGTTGACGTTGAAACAACCGGGATGAGTGCGCGATACCACCGCGTAATAGAAATCGCCATTATCCGCATAGAAGGAAGCAAAATCGTTGATAAGTTCACCACGTGTATAAATCCTCAAACTTCCATCCCTTCTTTTATCACTCATCTAACCGGTATTTCAAATCAAGACGTCAAAAATGCCCCGGTTTTTACAGATGTAAAACATAAGGTAAAAAAATTCCTCAAGGGAGCGACGTTTGTCGCCCATAACGCATGGTTTGATTATTCATTTATTCAGTCCGAATTGCAACGAGTGAATATTCCGTTTGAATCGAAGAAATGCTGTACGGTACGTCTTTCTCGGCGACTTTTCCCAGAGTACAAATCTCATAGCTTGGCAAAACTAATAGAACGGTTTGGGTTTGGATATGAACATCGCCATCGGGCATATGATGACGCATACGTCCTGTGGCAGTTTTTGAAGAAAATAAAAAAGACAATACCGGCAAAAAAAGTGAAAGAAACATGGGAATTCCTGACACAGGCATAATAAATTCGTCTTCTCCCACCAATGTTTCATTAATATTAAAAATAATTGCTTTGTAAAGGGAAATGAGCATAATTGGAGATTTATAGAACAATTAAGGTTGAAAATTAAAGCATATTGTTGTAATACTCCAATATGATACAATACTTCATTATCATAGTTACTAAACCATAATTGTGCCAATAGAACGGGGTTTGTATTGTGGTATCGATTACGTCAAACCCCCCGATACCGTTTTACAGTTGTCATCTTTGTTGCCAAGCAACCTGTCACAACTATTGAAAAGGTCGCCAAATCGTTTAAAATTCTTCCTTGACTTCCTTTCCCAGTATCCCACGATTCCCATTGGAGTTCTTCCGTGCGGGAGTCGTGAGGTCTTGTGGGTGCTTACCGGATTAATTCCTCATCATGTGTATGCTTTTCTGAATGCCGGGTCTTGGGGCCAAGAAACATGCGGGTATTATGGGCCAAGAGTCGTGGCAGAACCTTACACGAAAAGCACCCATATCCAACAAGCGGTAATTGATGAAATTCACCAGGAAGCAAATGCACTGTCACCCGATACTTTGATCCCAATGATCCAAAGGCCTTGGCCAAACCAAAAGCCCCCCGATATATTGTGCCACACCTGCGGGCTTTCCGGACATGGCCCATTTTTTGACGCTCAGGCAAAATATGCTCGCAAACACTCCTGTATCCCCAGAGATGATAAGAGCATTATCCAAACGGATGCGGTAAGTATGAGCGTTATGGAAGATAAGTTTCCCGGACTCCAGATTTTTGCCAGGCATCTTGCCCAGAAAAAGTGAGATCAAAGAATTGTTAGGAGAGAGTGTGGACAAGCTGAAAAATAGTTTGGACCAAATTGAGGCTTATATTTGGCGATGGTATCCAACTGTATCTAGCTTAAACTTGGGTTAGTTTACGACAATAAAAACAAGATAGTCTTTCTTACTTGTTATTACTTTAAAATGGATGTTTAGATTGTTATAATAAGCTACACTAAGATCACGTTGACTTTAATTTTATTAAGTACTATTCTGAAGTAAGAATAAGGAGGCAATTATATGAAAACAATAACATTACCATCTGCATCAGAATACGCGAAGTATTTTATTTGGAAAGCTTCACAAGAAGGAAAGAAGATAACAAATAAAAAACTGCAAAAGCTTTTGTATTACGCTCAAGCGTGGCATTTGGCCATTGGTGACAAACCCTTGTTTAAGGACCCAATAGAGGCATGGATTCATGGTCCTGCGATAAGGTCAGTATATGGTCAATATAAAAAATATGGATTTGGGTATATTGATGAAAGTATCAATGAAAAAGAAATTGAAGGTATTTCTTCTGATAAGTTTCTTGATGAAATATGGAGGGTGTATGGAAAACATAATGCTGAATATCTTGAAGAATTAACCCACAATGAAGAACCATGGCAAGTAGCGAGAGGTGAGATTGATGGGGGTGTTTCTTCAACAAATATTATTAGTCATGATGTGATGAAGTCTTATTATAGAAAAAGACTTAAAGATTCAAAAAAATGACCCCTTCAATCCCGCAAACGGTTCTTCCACATAATAAATATATACCAGAAGGATCCGATTATATTCATAATCGACGAGAACCTGAATCAGAAACTTATTATGTTTCGTTTCAGCATTACAATGATAAAGTATGTGAAATAAAAATACTAGAAAAAAATAATGCCCGAAATCTAGTAAAAGACCTTAGAACTATTGGAAAATGTTGTTCGACGAACGATTTAGTTTCTAATGGAATACGATTAAGTCCGATCTATGATAACGGTGACTACCATAAGTTATTTCGAGGACTGACAGATGATGTAGATATTAAAGAACACATAATCAGTAGTGAGGCTAGATTATTTTACTTTATTGTACGGAAAACATTCTATATTGTTGCCATAACAAACAACCATCTTGAAACCAATAAGCACTGTTAATATTTTATAAAGCAGGATTTTTTTCTAATACAGCACAGCGTTCTAATGCCCACTCAAGATCTTTAAAAGACTTATTCTTTATTTCCAAAATAGCTGCAGTAACTTTAGGCGAATTTTCTTCGATCCTGCTATAAGCATCAACCAATACTGGTGTATTTACCAATCCCCATATTTTTGAACCCAATTCTTTATCAGCTAAACTAATATCTTCGATTAGCGTATTCATTCTTGCGAGTCGCCTTCTTCCTGTTGGAATTTCAAATTCGTGTACTCGTAACTCCGTTAAAACATTTCTCGCCTCCGATACAGCAGTTCTAATCTTATTTTTGAGATATTCTTTATCACTACTGCTTTCTTCTGCGGATAATTCAGCACTCCTTTTCACAAAATTCATGAAATAAGAAACAGCCAAATTCATCAATAAAAGAATAATAAAATCGCCTATGGATAGTGTAACCATGATTTGAATTATAATCTTTTTGTAAGGATATTCAATAAAGAACAATGCGTTTGTATTAGTATTTATTGTTCTTAATACCCCTTACTAATTTTGAAGTGTTTATATTAAACGGTTTCAGGAAAAAGCTTATGAACACTTACGTTCAGTGCTTTCGCAACCCTATATAAGGTATAGGAAGATGGAGATCTTTTTGACGTTTCTATTAGATTGATATAGGTCCTGTAAAAACCGCATTTTGCTGCAAGTTCATCTTGGGATAAACCGGCTTCATGTCTATATTTCCTAATATTTGCTCCGACTATATCAGTGAATCTTGATTTGGCTAACATATAGCCATTTTCCAGTTTTCATACTATAGTACAACGCACTATTGATAGATATTACTATTGTATTTGTTGAGGTAGAAGCCTAAAATGAAAATCAAGCCTATGGATCATAAAGACAGAATTAACCCTGTATATAAAGCCTTCTTCCTTCCTGTCATATTGATAGACAATATTATTTTTAGTCAAAAGGATTTAATTGATAAACTATTATCACTAATTTTTCCGGTGATTCTCCTTTTCATATGGAGTATTGCGTGGACTGCTTTAGTCATGTTGATTTTTTCATTGTTTGGAATAAATTTTCATATTATTGGTGAATTCGCGTCTTTAGTAACAATTATTTGGGCAGCTTTTTTTATTGTTATTCCTATTGTTTTGAAACAAAAGAAGCTAAATATTATTTATGGGTCAATATTAGTTCTTGTTTTTCTTTTCTTTGTCAATATGTTTATTTTGCGTACGCCAGTAGTCAATGGGCATAGTATGGAACCCTCGATAAAAGATGGGGCAAGAATTTATGTATATAGATTTTCAGACTATAAGGTCAATGATATTGTTATCTATGAGGACCCTGCTAATTCAGTCCAGTACATCGGAAGAATTATTTCATTACCAAAACACATATATAGTTCAGATGAGCCTTCTGGATATACTATCCAAACTGATAATAAAGATAATCCACCAAAAACAGTTTCAGAAAAAAACATTACTGGCAGGGTGATCAACTTCAAATGAAGGTTTTGACAAATTTATTAGTAATAATACTTTCAATATTATGTTAAAGGTTATTTTTATTTTAACCATGACATTTATTTTTTGTTTTATTTTATTTTTCCTTGCGTATATTTTTTATGGTGTTTTGGGCTTCATTTCTATTAAGTCCAACTTGGTAATTGGTTTACTTAGTGCCTTAGGAACTGCATTTATTGGATATATACTACAAAAATTGTTAACTAATAAAAGGATTGTTAAATTGGTTAAAAAGATAAATTCATTAAATAAAAAGAAGATATTATTGTGGGTATCCATAATACTGCCTTGTATCTGGGTTATTTCCTATATTGATTTGAGTTTTTTGAAATCAGAAGTATCAATATATCAAACATTTTGTGAAGGTAATCGTTGTTTTAGTAGTCATAATATATCTTTCAAACCCATCATTTCTGCCCAAAAGGTGTTTTATAAAAGCGGACCTGGACCTTTAAGTGGTTCTTTCAATACCTCCCATAGGGAGCTAAATAATTGTTCTGTCATTAGTAATTCAAGTTGGGAGTGTGATTATATAGATGGGTCGATAACAATGAAAAACAATGAATTTGTTAGTAATAAACCCGAAGTTATACAAGGGTATTATTTCGACAAGATTACGATGAAGTGGCGTCCTTTCGATGAGGAGGTTGCGACTTGGAACTGGAAATTTCCTGACAATGTTAAAATGAATTTATTATCAAAGCCTTTTTGGCTTCATACGCTATGCAAAACGGAGGGTTTAAGATATGTAGAATGCGTCTTGAGAAATGGGTTGTTAAATAAGGAATATTATTAAGACAATTAGATTCATAAAATTAAATGAAAAGTAAGTTAATAATACTCGTATTGATCTTCATTGCATCCTTCGCTTTTGTATTTGTGGCTATAAATAGAACCAAAGTTCCAAAAAATAAAGAAGAAGCAGTAAAAATAATACAGAATAAGATCAAAGCAATGAATAGTTCAAAGAATGAAGCTCAGAATCCATGTATTGTCTATTTCTCAAGTGAGAAACAGGATTATTTTCAAGTTGAGATTCGTGAAAGACATGGAGATAAAATCTGTCCTGGTGCGTTTAAGAACTTTACCCTTATGGCTATGTATAGGATCAATAAGAAAACTGGTGCAATCACCTGGTATGACATTATTAATGACAGATTTATCAGTTGGGAGGAATTTGTCCGGAGCCTTTCCTATGATGATCTAACAAAAATTAAGAATTCCAATGTAATGACCTTTGATAAATATTGGAGGAACAATTCGTTTAAGATAATAATAGCAAGGGGTAAAGACTGTGCTTCGTGTCATCAGAATGAGATATTTGTATTTGATGATAAAGGAAAAATAATATTTCAAACAGATACAAGTGATGCTTTAATTGGTGAAATCACCAACGATAGCTTTCAAATCAAAGAAACTCCAAGCGGAAGCACTGAATCTCGTATAAGAACTTTCTACTGGACTGATGATAAGGTGGTTGAGCGTAATTGAATATTATCATTGGATAAAATAAAGATAAACATAACAATTTGGGAATAGCGTAAGAAGGAGTGTAATTGGTGTTAATGTATAGGTTTTCATGTTATATTGATACACTGTCTTGATAATATTATTCCCAATATATACCCAAGGGGGTAGGGGTAGTTCCAGTTTCCCCATTCTTACTTAATATAGGATTATCACCTTCACACTAATTTCTAAAATCAGTGTATATTCTCATTTGAAAAGCCTTGCTACTTGTGTTACATTTAAACTATCACAGTCAGATTTAGAAAGGTCACTACGACTAAAGAAAGCCGCTTCAGGCGATAATACAGTCACCAATACCGATAACCATCTGTGAGTTATAGGCTAAGGTGACTTTTTTTGTGGAGCACCAAAGCCTTCGTGCTCATATGAAGAAACTTAACGGTTACCGTCCATCTCATAGAAATAAATGGTTGTTTGTTAAACAAAACATTCTTTCTATACAAGAACTTTCCTTGTGGGAATACTACGCAGACATCGTCGATTTTGATAAAAGACATGAGAAATATGGTCTTTTTGAGGTATATTTTGACGAGATTAGCCTTCTCCTTAATAAGGACGAAAATACAATCCGTAATTGGCATAATAAACTTCTTTATCTTGGCTTTATATCCATTACCAATAGAAAACATATATTCAAGCTTTCGTGTCATGAAAGATATGTCAATACGGGTAAGTGGGAAGGAAAAGCGGCGGAATATGGAAAAAAAGAAAAGGATCAATCAATTGAAAATATTTTAGAATCTTTTGGAACTAATTTACAAATAGTTAAAGAAAAACTCCAATCGTTTGGAAATAATAAGCAGGATAAGGGCAATAAAACAATCAAAACCGATTCTATAGCTATAGGTTCTTATAAGGATGAAATAGGTTTTATAAGTACAAGACAGCATTCATTAAGGAGTGACAAGGAATATCAAAAGATAAAGGAGGAATTGGGACCTACTTCTTTAAGTATAGAAGATATGAAGTGGATTGATCTTAATGTTAAGGAAGATCCAAACGTTCCAAATTGATATATGGAAACCTTATCTGTTGAACAAGCGAGACAAATATTAGGAGAAAAATATTCTCGTTTATCAGATAAAGAAATCGAGCAAATAGTTGTGTTTATTACAAATATGTGTAAGAATGTAATTCGCACAGTTGTGCGAAATGAATATGGAAACTAAAGCCCTTATTTACTGTAGAGTATCTTCTGATAAACAAGTGCAAGAAGGTAGTGGTTTAGATAGTCAAGAAAGACTTTGTCGTGATTATACAGATAAACACCAGTACGAAGTAATAAAGATATTCCGAGAAGAAGGTGTATCCGGAGGTTTATTTGAACGACCGGCGATGAGAAGTTTAATCACATTTCTTGATGACAATCCTTTAGAAAAATATATCGTTGTATTTGATGATTTAAAACGATTTGCACGAGATGTCAATGTACATTTGCAACTTAAGGCACAGTTATTATCAAGGGGGGTTAGGTTAGAATGTCCCAATTTCCGCTTTGAGGATAGTCCAGAAGGTCGCTTAATTGAAAATGTGACCGCAGCTACATCGCAATATGAAAGGGAAAGTAATAAAAGACAGGTTATACAGAAGATGGGGGCTAGATTATCGCAAGGTTATTGGTGTTTTCGTTCGCCTCCAAGGGGAATTAAATATATCAAAGATACAAATCATGGCAAATTATTAGTTAGCGATGAACCATTAGCGTCAATCTATAAAGAAGCAATAGAACTATATGAAAAGAACTCACTAAACACACTTGAGGAAGTACAGCAATACATACAAAAACGATATATTGAAAAAAATGTTGTGCGATCAATTTCCATAAATGGAACTCGTGGCATACTTTCCGAACTTCTATACACAGGATATATTGAATATTTACCCTGGAAAATCCCCCTAAGGAAAGGTAAACACACAGGCTTTATAAGCCTTGATACTTATAAGAACGTACAGGATAAGCTTTCCGGAAAGGCAAAAATACACATCCGAGCTGATTATAGCGTTGATTTCCCCTTAAGGACCTTTGTTGAGTGTTCTGTGTGTAAAAAACCACTAACTGGAGCATGGACTAAGGGCAGAAACCCAAATAAGAAATTCCCATATTACTGGTGTAGGAATAAAGAATGTCTAAACAAGTATAAGTCTATTCAAAAAACAGAATTGGAGGGATCATTTAAATCTTTCTTACAAGGAGTAAAAGTGAATAATGGACTTACTGATTTAACAGAAACGATATTGCTTAAGTTATGGAAGGAAACAAAGGAAGGGGAAACTATTCTCAGAATTAACCGAGAAAATCAAAAAGCTGAGTTTAAAGATAAGATAGATGGATTATCCGAAAGAATAAGTACTGCAAAAGATGAACTGCTGATTTCAGTTTATGAAAATAAAATTAAAGATTTTCTTGAACAAATAAAAAGTATTGAGAAGATTGATAGAAAAGTAAGCTACACGCAGGAACAATTTCAAACCGCCTCCAATCTCGTATTCTCCACTTTAAAGGAGCCCGTCAGGATGTGGGAAAGTGATAAATACCAATGCAAAACAACGATAATACAGATGTATTTTAAGGATAGATTGTCCTATGATTTAAAGCAGGGTTTTCAAACACCTGCTTTGGAGCCTACTATAAACCTAATCAACGATATTGGAACTCAAAAAGTTCCGCTTGTGGAGATGCCGGGAATTGAACCCGGATCTGAGGAAACACGTCTACAAAAGTTTAGTGAGGGATACCATATTTTTTACGCATGTTTAGAGGAGGAAAATAAGTAAACCTCTCCAAACAGCCAATTATAAAGTTGTCGGCGCCTTGCCCAATTGGGAATGGCAACTTGCGTATTCCGGTTGGTTAACCCCATTTCTAGTGCAAACCGGAAGAATCTCTAGAACGGGGCCTTTTTGAAAGCAATTTTATGCAAAAAGCATAGCTTGTTGAGTTGATCCGAAGATCTTCTCTTGAGCGAACGCTTTCAAATCAGCAAGAGCCTCATCAAATGATGTAGCAATTGTTGTGTTTTGCTATTTCCTGAACGTGATCGCTCACGCCCAGCGCATAACTACGCCCTCACCTTTTGTAAATGTGCAAATTCCCCATCGATTCCTATCATCCCCTCAAAATATCACTCATATTATACCATTTTTTAGGTTGTAATTATTGCGATACAAAGGGCCACATTTGGGGTCCCCCAGGCCTCCAGAACAAACAAAATTAGATAATAAATTCGGATAATACAACCCCACCCTTTATAACAAAATAAAGAGAAAGGAGTTTTATTCCCCAGTCAATAACCACCAATAATTTTTTGTGGGAAAGGTGTGTTGTGACAAATCGACTGCCTACAATTCCCACAATAAGCGTTAAGGATATTCCTATGACAAACCCGAAAAGAGATACAGGCAAGGGAGACACAATAGTAGAGGAAAAACTAAAGGCGACAATCTCAATACCCTCCCTTAAAACAGAAAGTAATCCCACAACAAAAAGGGAAGTATCAAGAAAATATGCGGGGGTTGGAGAAAGGACGTGCTTCATTTTTTTGTGAATGAGGATCGCAGTAATGAAAAGAAAAACACCGCTCGCCATATAATTTATCCCTTCAAAAATATCAGCAAACTTCGTCCCCACATTGAAATGAATTTGTGACCCGGCAAAAGAGACTGTTACAAACAAAGCAACCGAAAGTATCACTCCAAAGACAGCTCCAATCAATAGATCTCGTTTTTTATCAATCCCAAACTGTTTGAGAGATGTAAAAAGGATGCTCCCGAGAATAAGTATTTCTAGTGATTCTCGAAATGTAATAAATGCAATAGCAATCATACTTATACAAATTATGTAATAGTTATTGAAAAATATCAACTGCAACAATTTAGGGCGCATTCACTACGTTCAAGCGCCACAAAGGGCCGTATCCGTAAATAACATGTCTATATATTTACGGACGAGCCCCTAGTACAATGGGAATATGTTTACCCCAGATGCATTTTTAGTTTCGAACTTTTTTAACATTAGTCATATGGCTGGATTTGAAACGGCAAGTCCAACAGAAAGGGACGCATACCTTCTCCTTATTAATGACAAAAAAATCATCATTACCGATGCTCGGTATGATGGTGAGAAGCACAGTACCGATTCGCAAATGTATATACTCCAAAAAGGAGAGCGCGTGATGGACTCACTATATCGCATGTGTACGGAGAGACAAGTAAAAACACTTGGATGTGAAGCAAACGATTTAAAGTGGAGCGAAGTGCAGGCTCTGCAAAAAATGAAACTGCAGCTCGTTCCTATTCCTTACCCTTTTTCACAGAAGCGATCTATCAAAACAGAAGAAGAACTGTTTGCAATAAAACAAGCATGTCATATTGGGGACATGGTATTAAAAGATATCACTCCATATATTCACCCCGGGCAAACAGAAAAAGAAATTGCATGGTTTATAGAAAAATCGATACGAGAAGGATACCAAGCAGAACTTGCCTTTGATCCGATAGTTGCGGTCGATGCGCATGCAGCCATTGCCCATTACAACACAAAAAAAGGGGAGGGAGTGATACAGGATGGATCGATATTACTTATTGATTTTGGCGTAAAAGCACACAATTACTGCAGCGATATTACACGCATGGTTGGCATAGGAACCATATCTGAGGAAATAAAAAAAATATATTTCCATCTCCTTGATGTCCAGAAAAAAACAATAGAACAGATAAAAACAATTTCGGAACTAAAAGACATTGACTCTTTTTGCCGCAGCGAATTACAAAAATATTCTCTTCCGCTTTATACCCACTCAACGGGGCATGGCATAGGACTTGAGGTGCATGAAGCCCCTCGCATAAACGCAGTATCAACGGATGAAAAAAAAACAGGGCAAGTATTTACTATAGAACCGGGAATATACGTTCCAAATAAATGGGGTATGCGCATAGAAGATACCGTTACTATTTTGGATCAAGGGGAGGGGGAGGTGTTGACTCGGTTCCCGAAGGATTTGATTCTGGTTTAGTTTTTTCCTCCTGTCCGGGAAGTTCTTGACTCATTTCAAGCGTCTTTGTGTTTTCCTCTGTTTTTTTCTTGACATCAATAAACTCCTCTGTCTCTTCAGATTTTTTCTTGAGTTTATCTGTGATTTCACGTTCCTTATCCATGTCATGTTTTACCACTTTTGCTGCCTCTATTTTTGCCTTTAAGTACACGACAAGTTCTTCTCCCTTAAGGCTGTTGATAAGGAAAATAGGAAGGATGTAGGCAAGATCATCAATGCCTTCTTGACGTAATTTATCATCCGATGAGAGAAGTTTGTTAAGGGTATTGGTGATAAATACAATGTCTTGATCAACCCACTGTTCACGGGATGTGATATTTTCTGAAGTGGGAACCTCGCCTTTTTCATACTGCTGTGTCCACATTTTTTTGACTTCCTCATAATCTTCAATTGACACATTAGGAGGAATAGTCACCGTTTGTTCAATAGTTTTTTCTGGCTCCGAAACAAGGGGTGTCTGTGTTTGCATGACATGCTTTACATCCTCTTCCTTCATTTTTTCTTTCTCAGCGACAACTCGCACTACTTCCTTGTTGCTTTTTATTGTCACTGCAACTGCCTTAATTATCGATCGAACTGTCTCTGTTGCGACACCCGTCTCTTTTGTAATATTGGTAATTATCTCCGAGGGAGCCTTTGAAATATTTGTTTTATACGAAGAAAGAACGGTTTGTATTTGCTGCAACGGGGCCTGTGTTGTTTGCGCGATAGTTTGCATGATGGTGGAACTTGACGAAACAGTATTGACTAGAGTGGTATTCATGGATGTCACCTTATCACTTGCGATATTTACTTTGTATGAAGATGTTTGCGGCGCGGTTCGTGGAACTGTTCTAAGCAACTCTTCTTTTCGGGCACTTGTCTCAGTTCGGGAAGAAGAAATGGAAGATAATATTTGTCGGGCAACTTTATCTTCTTTTATGGTTCTATTAAATAATTCCGTACGAATATTCATGAATTTTTGTCGCTCGGCCGGTGTAGATGCTTTCGTTGGTTGAGATAACATGTCAATATTTTTTCGTACCGTTTCATTCGTTTGTTTGTTGGTTTCAAACCGTGCAACATCAGTGATTTTGTTCATGGAAAGATTAAGGGATTTTGTGATATCTTCTGTTTTTGTTTGTTTTATTTCTTGAAGCGTTTCAAGTCGTACTTTAATTGGCACCTCAACTTCTCTACTTACTTTCATTGAAGTATTGCTAAAGGTGTGTGAAGCAGAAGGAGCTGGGGGAGGAGTTTTTGGAGGGGGAGGAGCCATGCGGTCATACATAGACATCAATACATTTTTCATTGCCATGATTCCGTCACAACAATAATCTCGGAAGATGCGCAAAAGCCACCAAGGGAATATGATAACGGCCCACAACATGATAAGCGAAATAACATATTCGACAAATGTGTCGACGTAATTGCCATTATTAAGAGCACTGATAATTTGTGAACCCACCTGAGCGGGACCTCCATACACAATATTTATTCCCGTTGGATAAATATATCCTGACACATGAGAGGTACGGGAGAAGTCAAACGGAAAGGGAATGCCACTTGTCCAAATTTTAGTAAGAGCGCCTAGAAATAATGCAAAAAGCGGACCGTAAAATACCCACTGCGCAAACACACCAATCCATATCCACCCTACGTTTCTAATGAAAATAAATGGCATAAGGAGAGCAAGAAAGGGGGCCGCAAAAAGAAGAAACCACAGTAATATCTTGCGCAATAACAGCATAATTCCCATAGCGTAATATGTGACATTTGTTATTTTAAAAAGAAGCATCTGTGCCTTAACCGCCTCCTGGACTTTGTAGTTTAAATCTCTACATCCAACAAATGTCGCATAGCTGCTTTCTTTGCTGATTTCACCCGCAAAATAAATATTAAACAATTTGTCTCCTCCCAACGATTCAATAAAAAACTTCATGATGACTTCAGAAAGTTGAATGAACGTCATGATAATTGCGTATGAAAAAACAATATAGAGGAGGCCCGCACCTATTTTGTAGATAATGGGCCAAATCTGCATTTTGAGCTGAAAATCAGATCGTTGTCCGACGATATATCCAAGACCAAATAATGCCGCAACAAGGAGGAAAAGAAAAAGGGTAACGTTTTGCGTGACAGCCCATATTTGGCGTATCGCAGGATGCTGATCTATGGCACTTTTTGTCATTACCCAGTAGAGAAACTGACGCGCCCTTTCATCCGCTTTGCCTTGTGTAGTAACCTGCTCATCAAGTGACCAATAATGGTTTACGAGGGGATTTTTAACAAACTCTGCATAGGTTTCGACACATTTTTCTCCCTTATAAAATTTATTCTCACTATTATTATAAAATTTGTCGTTTAAATCATTAGGACAATTACTTTCAGTTGGATTTTTAGTTGAGCAGGGGAGGGGATTTGCATTTGCGGGGTCGGGAGTTGGTGAAGCTTGGGCCAATACAGATGTTCCAAAAGAGAACATGAATACCACAATACCAACAAGGCCGGCCAATTTCTTCACCATATATTCATACTAACTGAACGGAGACACGTTGACAATACATATTGCACCATTTATAGTAATAGTGGTATGAAAAGAATATCCTTGGCCCTATCCGCCGTTTTTTTGTTTGCTTTTTTTTCTGTGGGTCAGGTGCATGCGGCGCCACTTCAAGGGTTTATTAGCGATTGTTTGGGTGCAGTCGAAAATTCCCACACTGCGACATTAACTATTAAATCGGATGGAAAAATCAAGCCACAAGCAAGCACAGACACATATATAATGGTTTGTATTACAGGTGAAAAACTAACCGGAACAAAGTGTACAACAGGGAACGCAACCACAGATAAAGCACTGTTTGACAAATTTGACGACTTAACGGCGCTTCAAGCAATCACAAACAAGGTTGGAGGAGTGGATGGAGGAAAAAATCCTACAAAAACAAATGCTGACGGCTCTGCATTTACGGATAAAATTACCTGGTCAGACGAATACCAACCTTCAGTCACGCATCAATTTTCATGGTTGCAGGCGGATAAATCAGCAGGACAGGGAGGAAACGCAAATGGGGGCTTAGGCTCCCAACAACAAGGTACATTTGATTTTGCAAAAGCAACTGCAGATACTACAAAATGTATAAAAATTGGCTGGGATCCACGGGGATATGTGTTTGATGCAGCAACACTTAACCCGGTAAAAGACATTTCCGTCACCCTTCTTAAAGGTCCTTCAGGGGGAATATTTGAAAAAGTCCCCTCCGGTCTTGGTGTTACCAATCCCGATACATCTCGTTCCTCCAACGGACAGTATAGTTTTTACGTTGAACCAGGGTACTACAAATTAGAGTTAGATCCTGCCTCCTCCACAAAGATCGCCAGTCTTACTACGGTAAATTCGGCCTACCAGAATTTATTTCTTAGTGAAGCGGGAAAAACAAATATCTACCAAAAAAACGAGGAAGTCATGGAGCAGAAGGGCATGGTAGCCATTGCCCATATTCCAGTTACCGTTACAAATCCTGCCCTCCTTATTACCTCTCTCCAAACTATTGAAAATGGAACACCGGTATTGGATGGTAAGAAGATAAATGTTTTTGGAAGGGTTTCACATCCTAAATCAACAATGATCTTAACAACGAAATATTCTTATGTAGATGATCAAAATAATATTGTTCCGGTAACGTTGGTGAAAAAAGATGTGACCAATGAATTGGGAGAGTACGACAAAGATTACGAACAAGACCAGATAGACGGAGACGGCCACCAATTATTTTTTGAAAACCTCAATGTAAGTTTTGAACTTAATACATTCTACACAATCGGTGTATTTTCGAGAAAGGAAAACGTAGTAATTGGACTCGTAAAAAAAATATGGAATCACCTTTCAGGGAGTGTACCTGTAAACGCCTCCACCAGTACATCATATAACGTTGCACCCATTCCCACTTACATAGAAGGAATAGCGTATGATACCGCTGGAAAGGCTATTCCCGGGGCTATTGTAGGAGTATATACAACATTCAGCAATAACCCGGTATACATGACCGTTGCCGACCAGGACGGAAGGTATAAAATAGGCTCGCAACACCTCCCCCGATTTTCGTATGAACTTCGCTATAAAAAACCAACAGGTGAAGTGGTGATTGTGAGTACCGGCACCTTTATCAAACAAAACATTAAGTTATTTGCTGCTGAAGGCATCAAGCCATTTGAAGAAAAGAAAACTACTGTTGCGGAAGATGCAAAGGCGCAAGATTTCTTTGCAAATACAAATACCTCACTTGATTTGAATCCCACTGGGGGAGGACAAAATAACAGTTCCAATAACAAATATGTGGGAGGTGGTTCAAATAACTCCTCTTCTTCTCGAAATCAAACGGGAACTACAACCCAAACAGGGGGTGGTGGGATAGGAGCCGGCATGCAGGGAATTGTAATGATTGTTGTTGTCATTATGGTTCTTGTTATGATTGGAGTAGGAGCATTTATCATGATGAAATCAAAACAACAGGCCCCCCCACAATACTAATATATTCTTCATTTTTTAGGCTCTCTGCATTGACATTATTCGTAAGAATAAGTATAGTGATACCATATGAAACATTTTCTTAAATATTTTGTTTTTGTAGCAGTAACTTTGTTATTTACAGTTTCAGTGTTTGCTCAAAATTCTCCCCCCCCAAAAAACAGCGAGCTTCAACGATGGTTTTGTCTTAAGCCAACCCTCATAGACGGACACGAAAGCTCATTGTCAGTAAAAGATGGAGTTGTTATAGATTCAAAAAAACCCACCTACGTCGTCGTAAAAATTTCATTTGAAGGAGGCACGGCGGGCGAAAATCCAACAGCTGAAAAGAGTGCAATAACAACAGGAAATTCAACCCTAGACAATCATATATTTAGCAGTTCAACCGGACTAGACAAACTCGTCAAAGACTTTGGATTTGAAGGGGGAGTTGAAGGTGGCAATCCCACAAACACGTTCCCCGTCAAGTGGAAAGATTTCGTATCAGAAGAAAGAGCGCATTTTTGGTATGGCATGCAGGAAAGTGATCCGGTGCCTGCAGCGGGAAATGGGAGCCTTGGTTCCCAACAACAGGGTACATTTGCATTTGATAAGGCAAAGGGTGCAACTGACTGCGAATTCATTAACTGGGATCCGTTCGGATATGTATTCGATGCAGTGACGCATGGACCCATAAAAGGCGTTTATGTAAGATTGTTGACAAGTGCAACTGAAAACGGGACATACACTCCCGTTCCGGTGGGAATAGGCACTGGAAAGGTGCCCGCAAATCCAGCTCTCACCAATAGTGACGGAAGTTATAAATTTTATGTAAGTCCTGGATTTTATAAACTAGAACTTCTCGGGGATGCGGCGCAGTCCAGTAAGAAATATATTATTGAAAAAGACATAAACAATGTTAAACCCGGATATGCCGAATTTGGATACGAACAGCTTTACATTGCAGAAAAGCCAGAGGTAATCCATGAGTTGGCAGGGAAGGTTGAGAGAAGAGATATTGCAATTAAAACAATTGGAGCCCCTGCCCCCCTCTTAACAGATGGTCCTCAACTCAAAGAAATAATAGTTAATAGATCAATACAAAATGGAGAATCAAAAATACGTGTTTCAGGAAGGGCGCTCTTTATCCCCATTGACTTAGTAGCTGTTTATAAAGATATAAATAATATAGTTTTGGAAGAAAAAAGATTTAGTTTGGTCCATGGACACAACTATGTACCACAAAATTCGGGAGATGAAAGAAACTTTGACATCTGGATGGATGCACAGACAAAAGATCAGAAAGGTACGTTGGCAGAAGTGAAAACAGTCTCAAAGTACACGACAAAATCTTTTTCTTATCATGTGGATCCAATGCCGTCTTTCCTTGATGGTATTGCAAATGACAAGACCGGAAAACCAATCATTGATGGATTTGTGAGAGTGTACCCCATCGGAAGTGATCAATCGGCCTTTAAGACAACAACAGATAAAAACGGACACTTTACTGTCAATTCTGATCAACTTCCTCCTCTTCCGTATTCACTGCTTTATACAACAGTAACGGGAGATGAAATTAAAGTCACCACAACCGAGTATCTCAAACAAAACGCAGCTTATCACAAAGAAAACCTTATTAACCCTTATTCTGTGAAATCTACCGAACCCAATCCAAGTACAGCGCAAACAAAAACTAATGGAAACACAAGTGGCTCAACATCCACCAGAGTACAGCCAACAATAGTGCAAGGCGGCGGCATTACGAGTTTTGGTATGCAGGGAATAATAATGATCGTTATGACCCTTGTGATACTTGTAATGATTGGAGTGGGAGCATTTGTGGTGATGAGGTCCAAACAACAGCAGCAAATACCACCACAAATGTAACATAACTATTTTGTTTTCTGTGAGAGTAGGTTTATGTCGTGCAATATTTCTTTCGCATGATTGAATACGTCAACTTTCAAATATTGTTTTTGTACTGTTTGGTCTGGCCCAATAAGAAAACTAATTCGTTTTATTCCTTCAAATACTCTTCCCATAAACTTTTTTTCTCCCCATGCCCCGTACTCTTTAATAACCTTTCTTGATTCATCGCTCAGGAGAGTAAACGTGAGATGGTGTTTTTCCGCGAACTTTTTATGAGACGAGACGTTGTCTGCAGAAATCCCGATGACCGCTACATTCCTTTTTGTATATTCTACTGTGACATCACGAAAGGCACATGCCTCTTTGGTACAACCAGGCGTATCATCTTTTGGATAAAAATAAAGGACAACCCATATCCCAACATAATCACGTAACGAATGATTTACGCCACACTGGTCAAGAAGTGAAAAAGAAGGAGCTTTTTTCATAGCCAATATCACTTTTTTGCAACCTTTGATTTAGCTGTATGTTTTTTTGACGGTGAATCTGGGAAAGAGTATCTCTGTTTTTGAGAAAGATAGAATACTCCCCCGGCTGCAGCGAGAAGGGAAACAGCAAATACAATAGCTGTATTTCTCGTATCTGTTGTGCCGGTTTGAGGAAGAGCGGTTGGTTGAGGAGCAGGGGTATTGCTGGGAAGGGTGGCAGAAGTGGGAGCAGGAGTACCGGTTGGGGTGGGAAGCCACAACGTACAAATTTCTGTGGATCCCGAACTTTGCGCGATAATGGTAAATACGGCCGTCGCAAACACACCTGTACCGTTATATCCCGTATTGTTTGTACCGGTGAGTAAAATTTTTCCTGTTCCATAGGTTGTTGTATCAGCAACAACAGAGTTCATTGCGGCTCCGGCGGTAACGCTCACGTATTGAAGTAATGTGGCGTCATAAGAAAGTCCAGATTGAATTGATGTCACAACTGATCCTTCGGTATCGATGTTGATTGTGAAGGTTATATTTTGGCCTCTTTGAAGCGTACCGGAAGGAGGGATAAGATCAAATTTAGTAGCATAGGTAGGAGAAACAAGTGCAAACAAAGCCAGAACCGCAAAAGCGAAGAACATCCCAACTGATTTCTTACTCATACATATAACTATAGTATTATTTTTTCGGCAACGCAAGAACATTTGTTGTTGTGGTACAATATAGTATGAAAAATGTACTTGTTCTTTTGTGTGGCTTGAGTTTGATTGGAAGTGTGTACGGCGCTTCACCGAAAGATTTAATAAAAAATGGCACTGTGGTTTATGAGTTGCCATATGCAGGAATAACACCTGAAAATCCCCTTTACTTTTTTAAACAACTTCGTGATCAAGTTACCGAATTTTTGACACGTGATTTTATCAAAAAAGCAGAATTTCTCCTCGTTTCTTCAGATAAGAGAGCCCACATTGCCATTATCCTTGCCGAAAAAGGAAAAACAAGACAATCTGTTGAAGTATTAGCTGATGCGGAGGAAAAAGCCATGCGTATTCCCGATCTTTTAAAAGAGTCAAAAAAACAAGGAACTGCGCCTAGTGAACGCTTTGTTTACACATTAAAACTAAGCAACTCAAAACACAGGGAGATCATTCAAGAACTTGCAAAAATGCTTCCTCAGGGACAAGATGAACAGATCTTAAGTGCTCTTATTGACTTAAATCAGCGCATTGCAACGGAGCTTGAACGATTATAACTGTTGTTTTTTGATACTTTTTTTGGTATAGTTTACTCTTCCCACAAGGAGAAAGGCAAAACACATGAAGAAAAAAAACACAACCCAAACTAACCCAATGGAGGCTCTCCTCCAGAAAGCGCCATTTGCGCGCGTTAAAAAAAATGCAGATATCGAGGCAACTATCATATCTCTTTCTCGAAAAAACGTTCTTTTTGACATAGGAGCAAAAGCATATGCTCTTCTTGGAGAAAAAGAGCTGAGAGAAATTTCCACCTACCTTCCTTACTTAAAAGAAGGCCAAACAGCCCATGTACGGATAATTGCAGAGGAATCAAAAGAAGGATACCCAGTAGTTTCCATGAGAAAATTTTTTGAACAGGGAAAATGGGAAATTCTCAAGGTAAAAAAAGACAAGGAAGAAGAAATTGAGGTAATGTGTGGAGAATATGGAAAAGGTGGTGTATTTATTGATTTCATGGGAATCAGAGGTGTCATTCCAAAAATTCAGTTAACTGAAAATTATTTAAACAATCCGGAAAAGTTAAACGGACAAAAGATAAAAGTAAAAATTCTTGAAGTCGATGAAAAAAAGAATCGATTGGTTGTTTCACAAAAAGTTGCTGCGCTCAATATTTCTCAAAAACAACTTCATGAAGAATTTGAACGAATTGAAGTGGGAAAGACATATAAAGCAAAGGTACTTGGAGTATCTGAGTTTGGCATATTTTGTGAAGTAGCCGGTGTTGAGGGTCTTATTCATATTTCAGAGATTTCATGGGAAAAGGTAATGAATCCTTCTGGATATGCAAAAGTGGGGGATGATATTGATGTCTCGGTCGTAGAAAAAAACATGCAAGACCTAAAACTTAATCTTTCAATCAAGAGACTCTCCATTGATCCATGGGAAAAAATCGAAGAGACATACCCACAAGATAAAGAGGTGGATGGAGAAGTGGTACGACAGGAACGATATGGCTATTTTGTCAGACTTACACCAGGAATAGAAGGCCTTATCCATATAAGTAAGTTAACTGGAAAGGAAAATTTGAAGATAGGAGACAAAATAAAAGCCTATATTGAAAAAGTAGACAAGCGATCTCGAAAAATGAGCCTTGTTCTTACACAAAAAGAACGACCAGTGACGTATAGATAACTAACCACTAGTCACTCGCCCCTAGTCACTGTATACTGATTGTATGGAGCAACATGCGATCCCTCGTCAGATTACCTCATATGAGTTTAAGCTCATAGGGTTTATGACATTAAAGCAGTTTTTGTATCTGGTCATTTTTGCTCCTATGGGATATATTGTTTCCATGCTCTTTCCTCTCCCTTTCGTCAATATTATCCTTGGTATTATGGTTGCTGCACTTGGTGTAGCTTTGGCCTTTCTTCCAATTAACGACAGACCTCTCGATATATGGATTCGAAATATCTGGAAACGATTAAATTCACCTACTCAATTTACTTACCATAAACACAACCAACCAATTACATTGCTCCAAAACCTCTATTTTGTATCAGACCCACACCACGTTATGGCGCATATTGAATCTCAACAGCTGTTGGTGGCATATCTTGAAAAAACTAAACAAACAATGCAACCAAACCCGCAAAAACAACAGGTTCAGCAAGCCTTTCAAAATCCCTTAAGCACGCAATCGATGATAGCACCTCCACCTATTCAAACGACTCCACTTAAAACAGCTGTACAAATAGCACAAGCATATAGTTCTCCTGTTGCGTCGCCAGAAGAGCAAATGCCCCCAGCCCCACTTGTCCAAAAAGAACATAAACCCTTTTTTATTGGAACAGTAAAAAACGGAAAAAGGATACCTCTCCCAGGCATTCTCCTCTACGTAAAAAACAGCGAAAACGCACCGGTAAGACTTCTAAAAACAAATCAACATGGTATTTTTGCTACCTTCAACCCTCTTCCACCAGGGGAGTATCTGTTTGAAATTAAAGACCCAAAGAGCTCTTATATATTTGATACAATGAAAATTACTATCCAGGATATAAACACAAAGTCTATTGAGTTTTATTCCAAAGAGTTAATGTAGTTTATTACCTATGGCAGTTCAAAAACCAACATCCCCCATAAAATCATCCACACAATCTTTTACTGAGATAGAAGATATAAAGGATGATATTTTGTTGCTTAAAGATTTTTCTGCTTCTGTGGTTATTAGCGTGGGAGCCGTAAATTTTTGGTTGCTCTCTGCCGAAGAACAGTCATCTATTATTTATGCATACTCAAGTCTCCTCAACTCTCTTTCATTTCCGATACAAATACTGATTTTGTCAAAAAAAATGGATATTTCATCATATTTGGAATATTTGGAATCGGTAAAAAATACGAGTAAAGATGAACTCATGAAGACGCGACTGGCAAGCTATAAGGAATTTATTAAGTCAATTGTGAAAAGAAACTCTGTGCTTGAAAAAAAATTCTATTTTATTGTTCCATTTTCTCCACTGGAAATAGGAATCAGTGGGATGGGGAGTGGCTTAAAAAAAGAGTATATTATTGCACGGGCAAAAACATCTCTCTATCCTAAGCGCGACCACCTCCTTCGATTGCTTGCAAAAATTGGGCTTCGTGCCACAGTATTGCAAAAACAAGAACTCACAGAACTGTTTTACAATTTATACAATCCGTCAGCAACTGGGCGCATGTTAGCCCCCATAGACTCTTATACGGATGTTGTTATGAGCAATAATTAATATGGCAGGTGCATCAAAAAACGTTACTATACCCACAGGCATGCAAAATGTGGGTACTGTATTGGCTCAAGGAGCAGTTTCGATAAAAGACATGATCGCTCCCTCATTCATTGAGGTGGATTTTAATCATCTTAAAATAGATCAAAAATATTATCGGACACTGTTTGTTACGGCATATCCTCGCTATGTATCTGCAAATTGGCTCTACTCGCTTATCACGTTTGATCATCCGCTCTACATTTCCATGTTTATATATCCTACAGAGTCTAAAACAGTACTTGATGAGTTAAAGCGGAAAATTGGTGAAATGGAAGCCTCGATTGAAGGTGAAATAAAGGCGGGAAAAGTGGTGGATCCCACAACACAGGTTGCGCTGGATGATGCTCTTTCTTTGCAGGCTGAGCTTGCAAAGGGGAGTGAACGATTTTTTCAATTTGGCCTGTATGTCACAATTCCTGCGGATTCAAAGGAGGAACTTGACAATGTAACAAAAGAAGTAGACTCCTCCCTGGCTTCTATCTTAATTATTGCTAAACAAGCCACCCTTGAACATGAAGAAGGATTTAAGTCCACTGTTCCCATGTTCTCTGACAAACTTGCTGTGTGGAGGAATATGGATACAACCTCACTTGCCACGACATTTCCTTTCTCTACCGCGGCTCTTACTCGTAACGAAGGAATTCTTTATGGGATGAATCAGCACGACGGAAGTCTTATTATTTTTGATCGGTTTACACTCGAAAATGCCAACTCAGTCATTTTGGGTAAATCAGGTGGTGGAAAAAGTTTCTTTGTGAAAATGGAGGCATTTCGGCTTCTCATGATGGGAATTGATGTCATTATTCTTGATCCTGAAAATGAGTATCAAAAATTAACACAATCCATGGGAGGAGAATTTGTGGTATTTTCCACAACATCGCAATATAAGATTAATCCATTTGATTTGGTGGGAGAAGTTGGAGAAGCAGATGAACTATCAAACAAAATTCTCGATCTCCACTCGCTCATGAAGGTTATTATGGGAGATATTACTCCCGCTCAGGATGCTCTTTTAGATCGGGCGCTTGTCATGACATATCGCAATGTAGGAATCACACAAGACCCCACCACATTTAAACTCCCGGCACCTCTTTTGGAAGATTTATACAAAGTGTTTATGGGTATGGAGACACCAGAGGCGAAAGAAATGGCAGGACGCCTTGAAAAATTTGTGATGGGTTCTGCTGCTGGTATTTTTAATCAAAAATCAAACTTTGATATCAAAAACCACTTTACTGTTTTTGGGATACGCGATTTGGAAGAAAACCTGCGACCCGTTGCTATGTATATTGTCTTGGATTACATATGGAACAAAGTCCGCCGCGATATTAAAAAAAGAATATTAATTGTAGATGAGGCATGGTACTTAATTAAACACAAAGATTCCGGTGCCTACTTGCACAGTTTTGCAAAACGCGCACGAAAATATCATTTGGGATTGACCACAATTACGCAAGATGTTGAGGACTTTTTGTCAACAGAGGAAGGGAAGGCAATTGTCACCAACTCATCAATGCAAATAATCCTTAAACAATCAACGGCGGCAGTTGATAAAATTACCGACACGTTCTATCTCACCGGAGGAGAAAAACATTTCCTTCTCTCCGCAGGAGTAGGAGAGGGCCTCTTCTTTGCCGGCCAATCCCACGTGGGGTTCAGAGGAATTGCGTCCGACGAGGAAAAATCAATGATAGAATAATTCCCCCCCCGTTCATCCTCATCCTTATTTTATTTGTGAATCTCCACGAATTGTCTTTATTGCTTCTTGCACCGTGGTCATAAACTGGGCAGGGAATATTATTGTCGAATTTTTTTCAACACTTATTTCGGCCATGGTTTGTAATGTTCTCAGTTGCAGTGCGACGGGGTGGGTAGATATAATATCTGCCGCTTCTCCCAGCTTTTGCGCTGCTTGAAATTCTCCTTCTGCAGCAACAATTTTGGCCCGTCGTTCCCGTTCTGCCTCTGCTTCTTTTGCCATAGCCCGTTGCATGTTTTCTGGAAGGGTAATATCTTTTATTTCTACAGCGGTAACCTGAACGCCCCATGGTTCGGTATGGGCGTCAATAACGTTTTTAATCTGCGTGTTAATATCTGCTGTTTTTGAAAGTAGTTGATCAAGAACAAATTGTCCCACAACATTTCGAACTGTCGTCTAGCTAATTTGGTTCACAGCTTCATATACATTTTCAATAGCAATAACCGACTTTTTTGGATCAACAACGTGATAATATGCAACTGCAGCGATGTCAATGGACACATTATCTTTCGTTATTATTTTTTGAGAAGGAATTCCCATCGTAATGGTACGTAATGCTACGTGTTGCATTCTCTCAAGTATCGGGACAAGAATGATAAGACCCGGGCCCCGCACTCCAGTACATCTCCCCAAAAAGAATATGACTCCTCTATCATACTCATTCACCACCTTAACACTCAAGAAGAATAAAATAATCGCGATTATAAACAGAAAAATAAATAGTTCCATATGAGAAAAGTCTACAGCGGGTGGTACAGCGGGTGGACACAACTGTCAACACGAGGATGGGCGTGTAGTATATAATTGTTCGTATGATTCGCACCCGCATAGCACCATCTCCCACAGGAAAAGATGTTCACATAGGAAGCGTTGCTACTGCTTTGATGAATTTTGCATGGGCTAAAAAAAACGGGGGACAATTTATTATTCGTATTGAAGATACCGATCAATCTCGCCTTGTTCCCGGAGGGGAAGCAAAGATGCTTCAAACTCTTCAAGAATTAGGCATCGTTGCCGATGAATCCCCGGTTATTGGTGGCCCTTATGCTCCTTATCGCCAATCTGAGCGGTTAGATAAATATAAGAAACACGCAGAGGAGTTGGTAACAAAAGGAAAAGCCTATTATTGTACGTGTACCTCGGAGAGACTTAGTGAAATGCGCACAAAACAGCAAGCAGAAAAAAAAGTTCCCAAATATGATCGATATTGTTTAAATAGACAGGAAGAAGTGAAAAAAGAAATAGCAGGGGGAACAAAATATGTAGTGCGACTCCTTATTCCCGAAAGAGAAATAATTTTCACCGACTTAATTCGAGGAGAAGTGCGTTTTAATTCCTCAAATCTAGATGACCAGGTACTCCTTAAATCTGATGGGTTTCCCACCTATCACCTAGGAGTAGTGGTGGATGATCATTTAATGCAAATCACTCATGTGCTGCGCGGAGAGGAGTGGCTTCCATCTACACCTAAACACATAATTTTATACGATGCCTTTGGATGGGAAAAACCTTTCTTTGGACATGTATCCCTTCTTCGTAATCCTGATAAATCAAAACTTTCAAAAAGAAAAAATCCAGTATGGGCATCAGAATATATTGAGAAGGGAATATTCCCGGAAGCTCTTTTAAATTATCTTGCCCTCATGGGATGGAGTCATCCAGAAGGAAAAGAGATTTTTGATTTACGTGAATATATTAACGTTTTTGACATAAAAGATATCCAAACCACTGCGCCTGTATTTGATGTAACAAAATTAGAATGGATGAATGGAGAATATATACGAAACTCTAAACTCGAAACTCTAAATTCTAAAATATATAAATATATTGGGGACAAATATGATAGTGTAGTCGTAGAGAAATCTATCCCACTAATAAGAGAGAGGATAAAGAAATTATCCGACTATTTACCTCTCACAGAATTTCTTTTTAAAGCGCCAGATAAATATGAAATTGATTTGTCATCAAAAAAAGAAATTTTCACAAACATTTATAATGTATTAGATAAAATAAAAAACAATAATGTTCCAATAAGTCCAGATTCGAAGTTTGAAGATGTAATAAGTTGGAAAGCAGAAAGTATAGGGTATGTTTTGACTCAATTAGCTCAAGAATCAGGATTAAAAAATAGTGAATTCTTTATGATGCTTCGCGTTGCAATCACCGGAAAGAAAGTTTCTCCGCCCCTTAACGAATCAATGGAAATAGTGGGGAAGGATGAGTGCCTGAAGAGAATAAATGCGTTAGCGATATAACTCCTGCCAGTGTGGATCTACATCTACCGTCAGATCAAGATAGACCTGTTTTCCAATTGCGAGTGCAATTTCTTTTCGCGCATAACTACCAATCTCTTTTATTTTGCGCCCCTCACTTCCGATGATCATTCTCTTGTATCGTGATTCGGTGGTAAGAATACGCGCCTTTACATATGTAAGATTATTTGATCTGTTTTTTATTTCGTCCACAACAGCTGTTGTTGTGTAGGGGATTTCTTCTCCCATCATAAGAAATACTTTTTCCCGAATAAGTTCGGCCACAAACGTTCTGCTATCGATATTCATGACAGGATATGGATTTACATGTTCAAGGTTTTCACCCTCTTTTTTTTCTGGCATGAGTTCAAAAATCCGATTCAAAAGTGGTGCCATATGCATACTTTTGAGAGCCGATATTTCAAATGAATCAGTAAATTCCTCTTTCATAAATTCGTACTGTGCAAGATATGATTTGTCTTGTTTATCTATCTTGTTGATCACCAATATTTTCGGCCTATCTATTTTTCGTACAATGCCCAATACTTTTGCTTCTTCAAAGTCACGTCTCCTCGTGTGATCTACCATATAAATAACAACGTCAACTTCCTCATGCAAAGAGGAAAGGGTAGTCCTATTGATTTTTTTTGCAAGCTTGTCTTCTGCTTTTGCAAATATGCCAGGAGTATCGACAAATATAATCGTTCCGCGTTCCTCTTCAAGAAGAGCTTTGATAGGAAAGCGAGTGGTTTGGGCTTTAGGGGAGGTAATGGCCACTTTTTGGCCAATAAGATTGTTTAAAAAGGTAGATTTTCCCACGTTCGGTCTTCCAATAAGGAGCACTTTACCGCTCTTCTTCACGCCATTTTCCATATGTCCTATTGTACCAAATGAAACCTATTAACGTATGGTAGCATATACTCTATATGGACATGACCGATGCGGCTGTTATTGCGCAGGTAAAGGAAGGAAATATCGACACATTTGGAATATTAGTCGAAAAATATACTGCAAAAATACACCACTTTGTCGTTCAGAAATTGTTTGATAAAGAAGAAGCAGATGACATCGTTCAAAATAGTTTTATACAGTTTTATAAAGCACTTGGCTCATTTGATGTTTCAAAACCAGTTTATCCCTATCTACTCCAAATTACCCGCAATGAATTGAATATGTATTATCGCAAACATCATAAAACAGTTCCCCTAAACGAAGACATTATACAATCGCCAGAAAGGGTGCAAACAGAAGACACAACCAACATCCTACAAGGATTAAAAAAAGATTATAGAAAAGCACTCGTCTGGTTTGCGGAAGGATATTCCTATCAAGAAATTGCAAAACGTCTTGGTAAACCCCTCAATACAGTACGCACTCTTATTCGTCGAGCCCGATTATATGTTAAAAAAAACATTTCCCCATGAAAAATAAAAAATCACTAAAAGAAAAAATAATCCAATCAATCTTTATATATGAGACAAAAAAGATAACTTTTGAAACCATGTGTAAAGTGGTTATACTGCTTGTATCTCTGACAATTATTATTGTTTTTGGAAGCGTAATTTATGATATCTACGTAGAAAATGAGCTCGGAGAACTAATAGAAGGTTTTATTGCGATGAGGGAATATTCATTTTTGAGAATCAAGGAAATGGGAACGGTTATTTTAAGTGAAATTCCCCATTGGATACTCCTATCTTGTCTATTCGGTGTTATATTGGGGTGTATACTGATACTGTCGATAATTAGGAACTGGTCATCAGTGTCCCATAAGGTCCGTTCCTTTGCCCGTTATTGGTTTAACTTATGAGAAAAATAATTCCATTTCTTCTATTTCTCCCCCTCCTTATTCTATCGCTCTCTATCGGTTTTTTTCAGTTAAGAAGTAAAAATGTAAAAACAACCGCTATTTCTCCCACAGTCTCTTCCTCATCTAGAGGTGCCGAGCTATCTATCTCTCCCACTTCAACTCAGGCAGTAGAAAACGATAATCAAATAAACCTAAATATTACTTCACCCGTGTCTGGAACAAGCACAGACGCCACAACAATCACCATCATTGGTTCCACACAAGCTAATGTTTCTGTTGTTATCAATGACGCAGAAATAACAGCAAACAAAGACGGAAGTTTTAAAACAAACGTTGCCCTGGACGAAGGAGAGAATTACATTTCAGTTGTTGCATATAATGATCTTGGCAATATCGCTGAGCGAGAAATAACAATAACACGAACAATATCTGGACTTTAAAAGGATGAAACTTTATTACACATTTGACCATATATAAAGATAGGATGAATACAAAACAAACCAGATTAACGCACGCCACAGCCATCGTAACATTGCTCATTGCGATGTTATTTGTCGTCCAAGCACCATTTGCTCAATCTCCAACTAGAATGATTCTCAGAGAGCAGCGGAGGGAATTAATCCAGGAAAAAAAACAAATCGATGTAGAAAAAACCAAAAACATTCTTGAACAAGTGAAAAATATAATAAAAGAAAAGATAAAAAGACAAATTAGCGGAAAGCTCGTTACAATTGCGGGAACTGTCCTTACTGTCCAGAAAGATCAAACAACATACACTGTTACTACCACAGATAGCACAGTGTTTAAAAGGAGATTTGGAGCATCCTCATCTCTGAGCGAATTTAGTCCCAACGATCAACTTCTTATAATTGGAAACCGAAAAAAAAATAATGATGGGACGCTTTCAAGTACCGACATAGAAGCTTCTTATATTCGCAACATGTCTATTCAACGACGTTTTGCCGTATTTAATGGAGAAGTGGCAAGTATATCTGGAGACACTCTCACCCTTCAAACAAAAGGAAGAGGGGTTCAAATAGCATATGTTTCAAACAAAACACAATATAAAGAAAAGAATGTATTAATTTCATTTTCTAGCATCAAAGTTGGGGACACTCTTATCGTGAAGGGTGAATTATGGGATAGAGCAAATAACAAAATAGACGCAAAAACAATACTCAGACTTGTAAATAAACGCTCTACCATTACCCCTATTCAGCCGATTCGGGTGACGGACTAGGATCAGGAGAATCAAGGATTAGTTTTGCTTCACCGCTGGGGAGTTCTTCCACATCTCTCAATTTTTTCTGCATTTGCTTTGTTCGAGTGCCAACAAGTTTGTCAATTTCTGAATCTGCTTGGCGAATTTTTTCCTGTGCCTTTGTAAGAACTTGTTCAAAATTTTTAAATTCAGTCTTTACTTCTCCTAACACTTTCCACACCTTGCTTGATTGTTTATTGATCATTAATGTTCTAAAACCCATTCTCAGTCCGTTTAAGGATGAGGCTAAAGTTGATGGACCTACAATACTCACGTGGTATTTATTTTGAAGTTTTTGTATCAAGTCTGTTTTACGAACCATTTCTGCATACAACCCCTCCGTTGGAAGGAAAAGAAGAGCAAAATCGGTGGTGTAAGGGACGTCGATATATTTATGATGGATATCTTTGGCGAATGACTCAACGTCATCCTGTAGTTTTTTTGAAAATGATGTTATTTGAATAGGGTCTCCAACCTCATATGCGTTAATGAGGGCAATATAATTTTCTGTAGGAAATTTTGAATCAATAGGGAGATAAACAGGTCCACTTTCATCTCCTGGAAGTTTGATTGCAAATTCTACAAGATCATTGCTCTCTTTTTTTGTTTTCACATTTTTTTCATATTGATCGGGGGTAAGAAGATCTTCAATAATATTTGCAAGTTGAATTTCTCCCATAACGCCTCGTGTCTTTACATTCGTAAGTACTTTTTTGAGGTCTCCAACTCCTGTGGCAAGAGACTGCATTTCGCCCAACCCCTTATGCACTTGTTCAAGTTGTGTTTGCACGGTACGGAATGATTCACTCAAGCGCTGTTCAAGCGTTTTATGGAGTTTTTCGTCCACCGTTTCACGCATTTTTTCTAACTTTACATTTGTGTCATCCTGAATTTGTTTTAAGCGATCCTCAATTGTCTTTGTCATTTTATCGAGAGATTGGACATTAAGAGTTGATTGATGTTTTAATTGTTCCGCAAAGATCTCCAGTTGAGTTTTTTGGGAATCGGAAGAGATTTTAAGACTATGAGCAAGCTCTTCTCGTGTTTGATGGAGATTTTTTGAATTTTCCTCTCTATTTTTTGGAAATTCATCCTTCATATTATGGAGCTCAACAGAAAGCTCAATAATTTTATTTTTTACTTCCTCAGGAAACTCAGACTTTTTTCGTAATAACAAAAATGCGATTCCAACGTTAAGCGCAACAATTGCGGTGATTAAATAGAGCATTGTATAATTGAGGCATTAATAATTCAATATCAGTATACCGCATAAGGAGGAAAAAAATATGAAAGGATTTGTTTCATTTATTCGAGAACAAGGAGTTGTGGGGTTGGCTGTAGGATTCATTCTTGGAGGAGCCGTATCAAAATTGGTAACATCTCTCGTGAATGATCTGATCAATCCTCTTGTTGGAATTTTATTGGGCAGGGTAGGGGAGCTTAGAAAGGCTTTTTTACAAATCGGTCCTGTAAAACTCATGTGGGGGAGCTTTCTAAACTCCTTTATAGATTTTGCGATAATAGCATTTGTAGTCTACTTTGGTGTTAAAGTGTTGAAATTAGACGTACTCGATAAAAAGAAAGACAAGTAAGATTTTATAGACATAAAAAAACACTATCGGTTTTCAGTACAAGACTTAATTTCCCAGATAGTGTTTTTTATTGGTTAATAGCTGCGTCTTCGATCATCTCTGAAACCACCATCTCTTCGCTCTTCTTTTGGTCGTGCGACATTGACGATGATTTTTCGGCCTTCGATTTCCTTTTCATTCAATTGTTGAATGGCAGCTTGTGCTGCTTCTTCAGTTGCAAATGTAACAAATCCGAAACCTTTTGACCTTCCAGACATACGATCAGTAATTACCATAGCCTCAACAACTTCACCGACTGATGCAAAAAGCTCACGAAGGGAGTCATTATTGATACCCCATGGAAGATTACCGACAAATAATTTTTTGTTATCCACTACTTAAGTAACACCTCCTTTAGATTATAAGAATATTCCCAAGAACCCGCCTCGTTCGGACGGAACCTTAGATTAACTAAGAATAATTATATCATACGTCAAGTAAAAAAGTCTACAAATAAGAATAATACACTATTAGGACGCTCCCTTTAGAATTACCGTCGAAATAGAAAGAAGAATGAGAATTCCCCCGATAATAGTAATTAATGTGGGTATTTCTGCGAAAAAAAGGAATGCAAAAACAACCCCAAATACAAGCCCACTGAGAAGGATAAGACTTCCTGTTGTCGCTTTGAAATATTCAAATCCTTTAGTCATTGTGAAATACGCTAAAAAATTATCTATTCCAAACAAAATTGTAACAATCCATGTCTGCAAGGAAACTTCTTGCAACCCCCCTTTAAAGTAGAAAGAATTGTCAAGTATCAAGCTAAGAATACCAAGTATGAGAACGCCCACACTCGTATTTAGTATCATCATAAACCCGGCTGAATATGAATGTAATTTTTTTCTTCCAATAAGATATATAGATTGCCCAAAAGCAGACAAAATGGCAAATAAGCCTCCTATTTTCCACGAAGCAATTCCATTTGGCTGAAATAAAAGAAAAAGAGCAACGAATATAAACAAAAGAGATAGCAGATTATATTTATTCATTCTCTCTTTTAATAAGAGAAATCCAAACAAAGGGGCAATGATTGCATACGTATAAAAAAGAAATAAAGCATTACTTACTTGTGTATTAAGTACTGCATATGTTAATGCGAGGTTGGCAAGAGCATATCCGACAATGGAGGTTCCCAACATAAAACCAATATCACTCATCCTCAATTTTACTTTTGCCTTTTTTATAATAAAAAAATAAATAAATGCGCATAAAAATGCGACTATATATCGTAAGAAAACTTGGGAAAACGGAGAGAGGCCACCTCTTCCTAAAATGCGCATCGCAACTGGCATAAGGCTATACAAAAAAGCAGAGAGTACAAGAAAGAAAATTCCTTTAGATGATTTTAAATTAACATAATTTTTCATTAGCATTATTATATCAGTCAATATGTGTAAAACAAAAACTCGCCGATGGGCGAGTTTTTGAAGTAATAATAAATACTAATTACTTTTTCTTTGACTTTGCTTTTTTCTTTGCTTTCTTCACTGCTGCATGCGTCTTTTTTTTGACGACTGATTTTTTCTTTGTGACTGATTTCTTTTTTTTTGCCATAGAAAAAAATTAATATGTAACACATTCACAGTAACAGGAATATACTGGAGTAGCAAATGATTATTTGAGTTTGTTTTCGGAAATCATTTTTTAATTGTCAACTAATTTTTTTGTTCGAATAATTTTGTATCCTTCAAACCAAATAATACTTACGAGCGCAATAAGAAATGACAAAATTACCTGCCCTAAACGTATTGGTGCAAAATAGAAAACATTCCGCAGAAAGGGAATAATGAGAATGAGGGTCAGGAAAAATACAGTACCGCCCAAAACATAATAGAGAGAAATATTTTTTTTCTTGAATATTTCAACAAAACCATCAGTGTGGGAAAGATTGCTAATAATAAGCATCAAGTTGCCAAAAACAATGGTGACAAACGCCAGAGTTCTTGCTTCTTTTTCTCCCATCCCGAAGTAAAGAGAAATAAGAAAAACGATAAATACCGTCACCAAGATGCTTAATCCCTGCAGAAAACTCAACACAAATGTTAGCTTGCCGATAAGTGGTTGTTTAAGCTCTCGAGGGGGCCTATTCATCACATTGTGTTCTTCTTTTTCTGATTCAAACACAATAGAACAGGCAGGGTCAATAATGAGCTCTAAAAATGCGATATGGGCGGGAAATAATATAAGAGGCATATTAAATAGTATGGGTAACAAAGACATACCAGCAATGGGAATGTGAACAGCAAGGATAAATGCAATTGATTTTTTGAGATTGTCGAATATTCTTCTTCCTAAACGAATCGCTGATACTATCGAAGAAAAATCATCATTTAATAAAACAATGTCGGCCGCTTCGCGTGCAACATCCGTACCGCGTTCACCCATAGCAATACCAATATGTGCCGCTTTTAGGGCAGGAGCATCATTTACCCCGTCTCCAGTCATAGCGACAATATCCCCATTTGCCTTTAATGCATTGACTATTGCTAATTTTTGCTCAGGAACAACTCGGGCAAATATATTGATATCTTTAATTTTTTCACGAAGTTGCAGATGATCCAATGCCCTTAGTTCCGGACCAGTAATATATTTATCTGGATTTTTTAATCCAATCTGATTGGCAATATACCGGGCTGTTCCTGGGTAATCACCAGTAATCATAATCACCCGTACTCCTGCGCTATAACATTCTTTGACCGACTGAACAACAGTTGATCTGATAGGATCGGTAAAGCCGATTAACCCGACAAACTCAAAAGCATAATCATGTTGGATTTTTGGTAAATTTGCCTTGGTGTGTAAAGCTTTCGCAACACCCAACACCCGTAGTCCCTTTTCAGACATAAACAAAATACTATCCATCAACTCCTTTTTTTGTTTGTCATTAAAATGACAAAGATCGGCAATTGCCTCGGGCGCTCCTTTTGCGGCAATCACATAACCGTTTTTATCCGGGGAATTCCACACATGGGACAAAGCGAGCAACTCCTTGGAAAGGGGGTATTCCTGAATAAGTCTCCAATCTGTATGGATATGCTCAGTCTTTAAAAGGAATTTTTCTCCCTTGAGCTTTATTTCTTTCTCAATTGGATCAAATGGATTTTTTTGGCTTGCAAGAAGTGAATATTCGCACAGTGCATGATATTTTTCCGGCAACTCTCCCTCTTCGCTTTTCTGAATAAGATAATATTCACCATTTACCATCATTCCATCAAGCCGCATTTTATTGAGAGTTAATGTGCCAGTTTTGTCCACGCATAGAGTGTTAGCCGCTCCCAATGTTTCTATAGCGGCTGTTTTTCTTGTTAAGACTTTTCTTTTTGAAATTCTCCAGGCGCCCAGTGTCAAAAAGATAAGAAGAACAACAGGAAACTCCTCAGGTAACAGCGCCATCCCCAAAGTTATTCCAGCCAATAATCCTTTTATGACATTGCCTTTGGTTACGATGTAGAGAACAACAACGGCTACACACAGAATCATCCCCACTAGCGTGAAATTTTTTACAATTTTTCCGGTTTCTTTTTTTAATAATGTTTCTTCATCTTCAATACTCTGAAGGGATTTACCGATTTTACCAATTTCAGTGTTAATACCGGTTGTAGCAACTCTTGCGACCGTGCGCCCTTGAGTCACCATTGTTCCGGAAAATAAAAACGGCAAATCCTCTCCTCCTGGGTGACTGAGTTTTTCTTTTCTGTCCCACACAGTTTTTCGTACCGCCAGTGATTCTCCCGTCAATAATGATTCATCAACCAGCATATTTGTCACAGAAAGCACTATTGCGTCTGCCGGTACACGATCTCCTTCCCGAAGTAATATAATATCGTCTTTGACTAGCTCTCTTCCATAAATTTGTTTTTGTTCTCCGTCCCGAACAACAAGTGCCCGTGGGCTTGAAAGACTTTTTAAGGCATCAAGTGCCCGCTCAGTTTTCCTTTCCTGGTAGAATGTTATTCCCACCACCACAAAAACAAACGTTAAAAGCATCAGCGCATCCCTTGGTTCTCCCAAAAACAAATATATTGCGCCGCTCCCCAAAAGCATCAGAAGCATTGGTTCCTTTAAAACATTGAAGAAGATGGTAAAAATACTTTGACGTTTTTGAGAAGGGAGTTCATTATATCCATATTCCTTTAATCGTTTTTCTGCTTCTTGATATGTTAGTCCCTTAAGATGAGTTTCCATATGGTTATAAAAAAAGAGGCCACTTGCATTAAATTGTTAATACAAATGGTCTCTTTGAATCAACTGTCCTTGAAGACTGTCATGCCTACAGCAAGACTGACTGAGACCCATCAACTTACATGACTTAAGTATACTTGAGCATTATAATAATGCAACCTTTTTTAGTATCAATTTCTCCTTTTGTTTTTTTGTAAACATTTTTATTTTATGTTCACGTTTTAGAGCGTGGGAAAGTGTTTTGTATTTTTCCATGTACACAAGTTCCACGGGTCTTCTTCCTTTTGTATATTTTGCAGATTTGGTGTTTGAAAAATTATGCTCCTCAATTCTTTTATTTATATCATTTGTCTGTCCACAATAAAGGGAATTATCACTACATCGCAAGAGGTAAACAAAATGCATCTTTAGTTATTGGGGAATGATATATAATTCCTCTTCTGCACGTGTGACAGCAGTATAAAGCCATCTTCGCCACGCTTCATCGTCCATTTTTGCAAAGCGTTCCTCAAAAAGAATCACTCGTTTTGCCTGGCTGCCCTGTGCCTTGTGAACGGTAAGAGCATACCCAAAATCAAACAAATCACCCGCCATAATTGCAGAACGCCTATTTGTAAAATTGAGAGCTGCATCACTCATAAACTGATCCTTTGAAATAAGCCCTTTATATATTCCGTCTTCTCCATCCATCTGTATTTTCGCATAATACCATTCCCGGCTTTCATCTTTGATATTCAGAATAGTTCCCGTCATGCCATTAAAAATGTGTTTTTCATGATTATTTCGCAAACAAATCACCCGGTCTCCTGTTTGGGGAAGAGGAGAAGAGAATCCCAATGTACTGCGAATATGTAGGTTTAATTTTTTTCTTGTTTTGTTATATCCACATAAAATAAGAGTATCGGGAGAATAATTTGCGAGAAGTTCACTTACGGTATCTTGAGCATCACCATCATCTCTTCCAAATTTTCGTACGGCACTCCCGTATATTCCGGGACGAATATATCCATTTTGTCGTGCTTGGATGGAAAGAGCTATGATGGGATTGTCCCGTGCTTGTCGGTGAATTTCAACAAGTTCTAGTTGTGGATCCGCAATTAGGTGAAAAGAGCCCAAAATAGGAGGAAGTTGTCCATGATCCCCCACAACAATAATGGGGACTTTGTATGAAAGGAGATGAAGCCAAATTATTTCATCGACCATAGAAGCTTCATCTATAATAATTATATCTCTATCAATTTTTTCTTTTTGTTTCCATCCAATTATTTCTTCTTTTTCATTTACGACAGGAGAGTATATAAGGGAATGAATGGTTCCCACTGTATCATCAGACAGAAGAACTTTTGCCTCTTTGAGTTTATTGCGTAAAACGCGCGCAGCTTTCCCTGTATAGCTTACAAATCCTACCTTCATCTTTTTATTGAGTCGGGCAATTCGTTTTCGTAACACTGCAATCAATGTAGTTTTCCCCGTTCCAGCATAACCACCGATCGTAATGAAGAATTCTGATTGTGATTTGCACCCTTCGCCTGTAGAAATGCTACGGGTATAACCACTCGTAAGCTCTCCCGACTTTGTCGGGTTAGCAACGATTGGTATATTTTTTTTACACCACGCAAGCGTCTTATTTAGTACGTCTTTTTGTCCAGAGGAAAGCTTGATCATACGGACACCAATAATACTACTTTCTGAGCTTTTTTAATATGGATTGATAGCCGCCGCAACCATTATATAGCCAATGGGCGACACGAGTGACGGTGGTTGTTGAAGTTCCCACCTTATTTGCTATTTCAAGATAGGGGAGTCCTTCGTTTAAAAGCTTAACAATGGTAATTCTATTGGCAAACTCTTCAATTTCTGCAAGAGTTAACATATCACGAAGTAGAGCTCCCATTTCCGCCTCAGTTTTAAGAGACGATAACACTTTTACCAATAATTTTTCACGATCATTTTTTGGTTTGTAAGCTTCCTTTTTTGTATATTTAGCCGAGGCTGCTTTTCGTATATTTGCCATACTCAATTATATCACTCTTGACAAAAGTCATTCAACGTGTTAACATACTAACATGTTAGTTCAATTAATTGGTTCACCATCACTGGAAGTTTCACATCATTACTCCGCCGAGGTGGGGTAGTTCTAGTATAAAAACATTTACTAAACCCCGCCACAAGCGGGGTCTTTTTTTAATATGAAAAAACTAAATAATGGTTCAATAAAATTAGCAATACAAAAAAGTGGACGCCTTACTGAAAGTACATTGGGACTTTTAAAGAGCGCAGGGTTGGAGTTTGAAAATTATAAACAACAATTATTCTCGTCCTGTTGGAATTTTCCACTCAACATAGTGTATTTAAGAGATAACGATATACCTGACTATGTGGCAAGTGGGGCGGTTGATTTAGGGATAGTAGGAGAGAATATTATTCTTGAACAAAGGAACAATATCTCAATACAACTTAAACTTGGTTTTGGGTATTGTTCTCTTTGTTTGGCCGTTCCAAAAGAATCACTCATCAATTCCAGCAAAGAATTGGTGGGCAAAAAAATAGCGACTTCCTATCCTCAATTTACCAAGCGTTATTTGAATGAAAAAAATATTAACGGAGAAATTGTACAAATTAATGGGTCCGTAGAAATAGCGCCAGCTCTCCAAATGGCCGATGCAGTGATTGACCTTGTTTCCTCTGGTAGTACTCTTGCTCTAAATGATCTTCGTGTAATTGAAAAAATATTTGACTCTCAAGCTGTACTAATCAAAAATAAAAATCTGTCAAAAGAAAAAAAGATACTAGCTCAAAAACTTCTCACAAGATTAAATGGAGCGCTTGCTGCGCAAAACTATAAATATGTCATGATGAATGCACCCGCATCAATCTTAAAGACTATTCAAAAAATTGTACCTGGATTAAAGTCTCCTACAGTTTCTTCTCTCTCAACAAAAGGATGGATATCTATCCAAACCGTAATTAAGGAAGATACATTTTGGGAGACAATAGAAAAACTAAAAGAAGCAGGCGCAACCGGCATCCTAGTATTACCAGTTGAGAAATTAATACTATGAAAGTGACCAAATTAAAAGATATTAGTCAAATAGACTATCAAAGAATCACCAATCGTTCCGCTGGGATGAATAATGTTATTATGCCGCGAGTTAAGGAAATAATGGAGGAAATACGCCAAAAAGGAGATGAAGCAATTATAAAAAAAAATAGAGAGCGTTATGGGAGAAATATTGGAATTAAAGTAACATCAGATGAAATAGAAGAAGCCTATACATTAGTTAAAGAAAATACAATAGAGTCTTTGAAACAAATGATAAAAAATATTTCACTTGTGCAGAAGGCTCAGCTTCCTAGAAAAAAAGACACAGTAGTTCGCTCAGAAAAAGGGGTTAAGGTGTGGAGAGAATGGAGACCTATTGAAAAAGTAGGACTCTATATTCCAGGCGGAAAAGCAGTATACCCATCATCTGTATTGATGAGTGCTATTCCAGCTCAGATTGCAGGATGCAAAGAAATAATTATGTGTTCTCCTGCAAAGCCAGATGGGAAAATACCAGCAGCTACATTAGTAGCAGCGGATATGATCGGACTAAAAAAAATATTAAAAATTGGTGGAGCTGAAGCAATCGCGGCAATGATGTATGGTACGGAAACAGTACCAAATGTGTATAAAATATTTGGTGCAGGAAATTCATATGTTACCGCTGCCAAAATGCTCTCACTCGAAAAAATAAGTATTGATATGCCAGCTGGTCCTTCAGAAGTATTTATTATTGCCGATGAAACTGCCAACCCTTCATATATTGCAGCAGATTTATTAGCCGATGGAGAGCACGGTGAAGATTCTGCATGTGTCCTTATAACCACATCAAAAAAAGTAGCAGAAGAAACCATTAAGGAAATAGAGCGACAATTACCAAAACTTTCAACCCAAGTACGAGTACGAGAGTCCTTAAAACGATATGGGCTATTTACAACGGTTGACTCAATTGATGAAGCTGTTAATTTTACAAATATATACGCACCTGAGCATTTAGAAATTATGACAAAAGATGCTGACAAAGTGGTTTCCAAGATTACTAATGCAGGATCAATATTTGTCGGAAAATGGACAACAAAGTCGAGCGGAGACTATGCGACAGGAGCAAATCACGTTTTACCAACTGGAGGAATGGCAAAAATGTATCCACCCCTTGGAGTTGACGCATTTGGGAAATGGATGCAAGTACAAAAATGTACAAAGCAAGGATTACAAAATTTAAAAAAAACTATTGAAACCATTGCAGAAGTTGAGCAGTTACCAGCTCACAAGGAATCAGTTTCAATTCGATTTAAAAAATAATATGAAAAAAATAATAGAGGTAAGAAAAGATCTAAAAAAATGGAAGGAATATATACCTGTGCTAAGCGCAGAGAGTCTATCTTTGGATCAGAAGAAAAAAATAGAAGAAATAGATAAGCTTGATGCAGGAGAAAATATATATGGCCCCTCACCACTTGTCATTAAGAGAATATCTCAATATAAGGGATATCAGTTTTACCCTGATCCTGAGTATATACGCTTAAGAAAAGAAATAAGTAAATATATAAAAGTAGATGCACAATGTGTGTTTATTTCAAATGGTGCAGATGAAATTATAGATTTGATTTTGCGACTTATATTGAATGTTGGAGACGAAGTGATCGATTGTCCTCCAACATTCAGTTCATATTCTTTATCAACTATTCTTAATAGGGGAGTTGTCAAGGTTTTAGAACGTAAGAGTGATTTTTCAATAGATGTAGATTTAATTCTAAGATCTATTACAAAAAAAACTAAGGTTATATTTATTTGTAATCCAAATAATCCAACAGGCAACATAACACCCCTTAATGAAATACAAAAAATACTTGAAACGGGGATCGTGGTTTGTATAGATGAAGCATATATTGAGTTTGGAGGAGATTCAGCAATCCCACTATTAGACAGGTACCCAAATCTCATAATTATTCGATCACTTAGTAAATGGGCAGGTATTGCGGGGCTCAGACTTGGATATGGATTAATGAGCTCATATCTAGTTAATCAACTCATGAAAATAAAGTCGCCCTACAACGTAAATTCCGCAGCAGTTATTGCAGGAATAGTATCTCTTCAAGATACAAAATATAGAGAGATGATTACAAAAAAGATTATTTGTGGGAGAAAAAAATTAGAGGAAGAAATAAGGAAAATGGGAAGTTATATCGTCACTCCTTCTAATGGGAACTTCGTATATATACGAACAACCGACAAACAATTAATTGAAATAAAAAACGAGTGTAAAAGAAAATATATATCTCTTAGGTTTTATTCTAAAGGAGCTATAAGAATAACAGTTGGAACACCTATCCAAAATAAAAAAATAGTTACAATTTTAAAGAAATACATATGAAACAATCATTCGACGCTTTGATATTTGATATGGATGGGGTACTTGTTGATGTAAATTTGTCATATAGAAAAGCAATTCAAAAAACAGCAGAGTTTTTTCTTAAAAGGAAAGTTAGCACCTCTGAAGTAAATATGATTAAAGAGAAAGCTGGTATGAATAATGACTGGGACGCAACGTATTCACTTATAAATAACAAATCATTTTCCTATGCAGAAGTAAAAAATATTTTCCAAAAAATATATTTAGGTGATGAAAAGAAAAATGGTCTTATAGACAATGAAAAATTACTCATAACAAAAGATAATTTAATGAAATTAAAGAGAAAGTATAAAAAATTTGGAATAGCAACAGGCAGACCAAAAGATGAGGCTCTCTATGTTATTAACAGATTTAATTTACAAGAATTATTTGATGTCATTATTGCAAAAGAAGATGTTAAGCGGGAAAAACCATTTCCCGATCCCATTTTACTAGTAATGAAAGAATTAAATGTAAAAAATGGAGTATATATCGGGGATAGCCCGAGTGATGTTATTGCGGCTGAAGCAGCAGGAATTCCAAGTATATATATCGGAAATCAAAAGATTGGAACAATGCGATTTCAATCGACATCACAAGTTATTGATTATCTCTTATGAAAAGAAAGGCACAAATAAAAAGAAAAACTAATGAAACTGATATTGCCATTTCTCTTGTAATTAACGGAACTGGGAAGAGATATATTTCTACACCAGTAGGATTTCTTAATCACATGTTGGATTTATTTTCCAAACAGGGATTATTTGATTTAGTAGTAAAAGCAAAGGGAGACATGTATATAGACGAGCACCACACTATTGAAGATATAGGAATTGTATTGGGTCAATCATTTGTCAAAGCTTTGGGAGATAAAAAAGGTATTAATCGATATGGTTTTTTTATTCTACCAATGGATGAAGCGTTGGCGACTGTCGCAATCGATTTTGCTGGACGTTGTTCTTTTACTTTCCAATGTGAATTTAGCAGAGAAAAAGTGGGAGATTTAAGTACGGAGCTTATCTATGACTTTTGGGACTCATTTGCTCAAAATGCAAAAGCAAACATATTTATTAAGATTGAGAATGGAAGAAATGACCACCACAAAATTGAAGCTATATTCAAAGCTGCAGCAAGAGCAATGCGTATGGCCTGTGAATTTGACAAGCGAGCTCAATTAGAAATTCCGTCAACAAAAGGAGTTTTATGATCATCATCATCGACTATGGTTTAGGAAATTTGGGAAGTGTGAAAAATGCCCTAGATAAACTAGGAGTTGATTCACTGATTTCAAAGTCGGCTTCTACTATAGAAAAGGCCGATGGGCTTATATTGCCTGGAGTTGGAGCGGCAAAAGAAGGAATGAAAAATCTTAAATCACGCCAACTAGACAAAATCGTTACGCAAGAAGTTACCAAGGGCAAACCGATCTTAGGAATATGTCTAGGTATGCAACTACTCATGAGTAAAAGCGAAGAGGGGAATGTTGATTGTTTAAACATAGTCAAAGGAATGGTAAAAAAATTTACTGTTTCACTTAAAGTTCCCCAGATTGGATGGAATACAGTGCAAGCAAGAAAAGACACAAAGTTGTTTGAAGATATTCCTCAAAACAGTTATTTCTATTTTGTACACAGCTATTATTGTTCCCCAACGAGCAAAAAAACTAGTATTGGGAAAACGGAATACGGAACACAATTTTGTAGTGTATTACAAAATAGCAACATCTTTGGTGCTCAATTTCATCCTGAAAAAAGTGGAAGTAATGGATTAATGTTATTAAAAAATTTTACGAAAGTTGTATATGAAAATGTTACCAGCAATTGATCTAAAAAATGGGAAATGTGTTCGATTATTTCAAGGGGATTACACCCGAGAAACTATCTACGAAGAGGATCCTGCTGTTATGGCACAAAAATGGGAAGCACAAGGAGCAAAAATACTTCATGTTGTTGATTTGGATGGAGCAAAAGAAGGGAGAATGGTAAATATAAACAGTATTAAAAAAATAATAAATGCTGTTTCTATACCAATTCAAGTAGGGGGTGGGGTGCGTACCCTCTCGTCAATCACTGAGTTAATCAGGATTAATGTATTGAAAATAATTCTGGGAACGATAGTGCTTGAGGATAAGGAACTGTTTAATAAAGCCATTGATATTTATGGAGAAAAAATAATTGTTTCACTTGACTCAAAAGATAGGGTATTGATGAAAAATGGGTGGCTAGAAAAAACAAATAAAAATGTATTATCAACCGTTCAAGAATTAAAGAACTATGGAGTACGATCTATTATATTTACCGATATTACTAAAGACGGAACAATGACTGAACCAAACTATAAAACTATTCGATCAATAATTAATAAGACAAAAATTGATTTAATAATTGCGGGTGGTATTTCATCAATAGAGCAGATTGTGAAATTAAAAAAAATGAATGTTGGTGGAGTGATCATCGGAAAGGCACTCTACGAAGGAAAAATAAATCTAAAGGAGGCGGTTCCCCTATGCTGACTAAACGTATTATTCCGTGCTTAGATGTTGATAAGGGGCGAGTAGTGAAAGGAGTTAATTTTGTACATCTCAAAGACGCAGGCGATCCAGTTGAGCTCGCAAAGTTCTATTATCAGCAAGGGGCAGACGAATTGGTGTTTTTGGATATTTCCGCATCAAGCGATAATCGAAAAACAATGGTTGATGTCGTAAAAAAAGTTGCAAAAGAAATTTTCATTCCATTTACCGTAGGAGGGGGCATTCGTTCGGTAGAAGATATGAAAAATATTCTTCTCACTGGAGCGGATAAAGTTGCGATCAATACCTTTGCAATAAAAAATCCCCAATTCATAACAGAAGGCGCAAAAAAATTTGGAAATCAATGTATTGTCATTGCTATTGATGCAAAAAAGAATGGGGGAAAATGGGAAGTATATATAAATGGAGGGAGAACACCCACAGGAGTAAGTGTTTTAGATTGGGCAAAAGAATCTGTAAGACTAGGTGCAGGAGAGATATTATTAACCAGTATGGATCGAGACGGAACGAAAGATGGTTTTGATATTGAATTGACGAGAATGGTTTCAGAGAGCGTGAATGTCCCCATTATTGCATCTGGAGGTGCGGGGAAGAGAGAAGATTTTTCAGAGGTTTTTAGAAAGGGAAAAGCAGATGCAGCATTAGCGGCATCATTATTTCATTTTGGAGAGCTAACTATAGATGAAGTGAAAGAGTGTTTGAGAAAAAATAATATAGTAGTTAGAAAATAATAATATGGATATAATAAATATCAATTTTAAAAAAATGAATGGACTTGTTCCTGCGATTATCCAAGATAGCAAAACAAATGAAATATTTATGCTCGGCTATATGAATAAGGAATCGTTACAAAAGACAATTCAAACAGGCTTTGTCTATTTTTGGAGCAGAAGTCGTAAAAGATTGTGGATGAAAGGGGAGCGGTCAGGGAATAAATTAAAAGTAATGGATATATCTGCAGACTGTGATGTGGATACACTACTTGTTAAGGCTAATCTTATTGGGAACTGTGTTTGTCACACAGGAGAAAGAACATGTTTCAATAAAAAATTATTAATTACAAAATAAATAATATGACACTTGACGAACTGTATGAAATCATAAAAAAAAGAAGAGAAACAAAACCAGAGGGATCATATATTACTAATCTTATTAGTCAGGGAGTTGATCGTATAATCCAAAAGGTAGGGGAGGAATCAGTTGAAGTAATAATTTCTGCAAAAAATTCTGACAAAAAAAGAATCATCTCGGAATCTGCAGACCTACTCTTTCACCTTATGATTTTATTAAACATGAACGATATAAAACTGGTCGAGATATATTGTGAGCTGGATGCGAGAAACAAGAAATAATTTTCTTATTTCAATAAATACCCCCCATCGACGACAATCTGAGATCCCGTCATATAAGAGGACATGTCGGATGCAAGAAATAATGCTACTTTCCCGATATCATCCGGTACGCCCATTCTTCCCATTGCAATTTCCATTTTTGGGGGTTCTGGATTGCGCTCTACTGAAACAGGTTTACCGCCTGATTGCATAACGGCCACGCCTTGGGTCATTATTCCTCCCGGCGCAATTGCATTCACCCAGATATTATGTTTTGCAAGCTCCAAAGCGGTATTTTTTGTAAATCCCCATACCCCATGTTTTGATGCATCATATGCTGCAAGCCCAGCCATCGATGGATGAATCGCATCGATTGACGTTACATTAATTATTTTCCCCCCCCGTCCTTGTTTTATCATAAACTCGCTCGCATATTTCATAGTTAGGAATACCCCCCGCAAATTTGTTGCAACTACTTTATCGAACATCTCGCTGGTGAGATCGGAAAGAGGAGAAAATGGGAAAATGCCAGCGTTATTTACAAGAATGTCCAGACCCCCAAATAGAGCGACAGTTTCGTCTATTAGATTTTTTACGTCAATTTCTTGTGACACATCTGCTTTTACCGCTTTTACTTGAAATCCTTTTTGAGTCAGTTCTTCGATTGCTTTCGCGGCTTCTTCGATATTTCTGTTAGCAACAACCACATTTGCCCCAGCCTCTGCAAGACGAGAGGTGATTCCATACCCAATACCCACGGTTCCGCCGGTAACCAGTGCCGTTTTCCTCGTCAGATCTAAAAGTTTATTATTAGGAAGTAAATTCATGTTTATATATGTAAAATAGTAATACCATTATTGTAATAGATAAAAGCAGTAAAAAGCAACTTCAGCTTCCTTTCAGATAGGTTTCCTATACTAATCATGTATTTGGCGTCCCGAGCTTGATCGCTCGGGCGTTTCAGATATTACTTCTTGATTTGAAAAAAATAATAAGCACTCCTATACTTAGATACGAAGATGTGTAATCATCTTAAGAAATTCGTCTTCTTATATGTGGGGGTTTTGATGGCTCTCGTCTTCTTTGTTTTTACTCTTCGATTTATCTTTGGAGGAAATGAAGATTCCTGGATTTGTCAGAATAATAAATGGATAAAACATGGTAATCCTTCATACGCAAAGCCCACCGATCCCTGCGGTAAGAAGCAACCAATACCAAAAACCAAAGAAGAATGTATAAAATTTGAAGGGGTATGGAAAAAACAGGGACCTGAGCCGGTTGAAACCTGCAATATAAAAGCCGCAGATCGCGGCAGTATTTGTACGGATAATAGCGAATGCGAAGGATGGTGCCAAGCAAACATAACACGGGACCAAGTCAGGGAGGGAATGATGGGGAAACTAAATATCAAGGGAAGGGGACAATGTTCCGTCTGGCGGGTGGAACTGGGATGTTTTGGAATGCTGGAGAAAGGGAAGATTAAAGTATTATGTATTGATTAATTCCTTATTAATTTTTAACTATGAAAAAATCACTCATAATCGGAGGGTTTGTAGTATTGTTTATTTTTGGTTTTGCTATTTTTAATTCTCAGAAACAGAATAATCCGAACACAACAAAATCACTAGAATCAACAATAGAAAAGAGTTCTTCGCCAACAGTCATTTCAGTTTCCCCATCTGTGGCAATAACGCAGGGATCAGTACCTCTCCCACAAGAAACAGATATCGTGCGCACCTTTTTCCTTCTTATAGAAGAAAGGAAAATTAGTGATGCGGTCGGTATGATGATTGATTCAATCACAACAGATGATAGCAGGAAACAAGCCTGGGGAGTGCAGCTGAACGCCATAAAGTCAGTGAAAGTTCTAGACGTTGTGCCATCCATACCTGAGGAATGGATGGAAAACAAACATACTTATAAGGTGATACTTGATGTTGTAATGGATCCCTCATCAGCGACTGCTCCTATTCCGTATTATGGGTATGAGAGGGGGAAAAACATCCGCTGGATTACGCTTGAAAAATCAGGGAATACATGGAAAATAATAGGGATTGCAACCGGGCCATAACCACCATTTTCACATCCAAATCAGTTTTGATCTCTCACCGAAACCTCAATAGGAAAGATGTGAGGGGCGCTGGGCTTAATACCAGTTAGTGATTGCCAGACACTATACTCGTCTACTGAAGCAGTCGCAACATTAGGAAGGGTAAAGGAGATATTTCCAATTGTGCCTGTGGTTTTTTTCTCCTGTAATGTAAAGTCAAATCCGGTATCAACACAAATTCTTTCCAGTGCATCATCTGATAACACCATCCGTCCCACTCCATTTTCAATAGTTGCGATTATTTCTCCACTCTGCCCTCTCGTAATCCATATTTTTCTCTCCGCAGCAGATGGTACGACTGATTGGTCCTTTAATTTTGCTAAATATTTTTGTTTCAAAGATAAAAAGATAAGGTTTTCTGCAACCCATGTATCACCTTCCCGTGCAGCCTTACTCGATACAAAAACATTCGTTAAGAAATTCCCATCCTGGGGAATAACAATATCACAGCCCAAATAGTGCTGATGTAAAATACTCTCAACACGATATCCATTTCCGGCATATTGTTGATGACAAAAGGACGGACGAATATCTGCTCCCTCTCTAGAATATTCCAGTCTGTTTAATACACAAGCTGGCGTCATAAAGCTGGAAACAAAATTAGCCGTATGAGGTAATACTGTTGGTAACGTCACTCGCGCAGGATCTTGGCTTTTAAGAAATGTAGTCCACCTTTCATACGAGGGGAATAACCCAGTGGGATTTGTATGGAGTATATCCATGGCCGTCATGAGGTAGATTATATCACTGTGACAATGTAAAATTCAAATTTAACTTTATTCTTATTTTCTTCAGCGTTCTTTAAGAAATGGGGGGTATTCTGGCAGTATGGAATGCGAAAAGAGCTTCGCAATTTCATACGTAAGAAAAAAGAAACGGCAACGAGACACAAACAGGGTAGTGCCGCAGACCCGTTAAAAAAAGCCCGGTACACAAAAACAACAACACCAACTCTATTTGCATATTGTTGTTTTATTTTTCACCCACTTTTTTTACTCAGAGCATTCCCAAACATATGCTCTGAGTTTTTTTATGGAATTTGCCTCTTTCCCTTAATGTATTTGCGCGAACAATACGACATAATTTTTGCCGTAAGCTTTGGCGCAATTAGGACATGTTGTATAGGAACAATATAATTTCTTTATTGTTTTACCTTTATATTCAACATAACTTTTCATTTCTTTTATCCATTTTCCGACATTTTGATATGGTCCCTCAAATACCTGGGTAAGATATGTTCCTGAAAGCGTTGCTATTTGCGCACCGGGAACTTCTTTTACAACATCAATATAAATATCTGCTCCCCACAATGATTTTTCATCGGTCAGCATCAATTGGTATGTTGCCTGGGCATGGGCTTTCTCTATCAAATTCATGTTTTTAACCACCACATTTCCCATTGTGAGAGGGATATGGAAAAAGCTCACCACATGATCTTTTACAAATAATTTGTTTGTCCAAATAATCATCTTATGCTGCCAGGGAAGGGGATTAAATGGTTCACAACAACCCGTAGATTTTATTTTTTGATTGGTCATTTTTATTCTTCACCTCCTCACTCTATTTTATCAAATTTTACTATCAAAGAAAAAATATTCAACCTCCCTAACTCAAGCCATCATGAAGCGAGGTATTTGACAGAAGAAAATACTTATAGTATAATGTATGCATTATTATACATATATTATACGCATAATATAAGATTATAATCTTTTTCTATGAACGCACTTTCAGAACGACAAGTAACGAGAATGAGCAATCATAATAGAAGATTTTCTCCACAACGTCAGTTAGGCGGCCCTCTTCCTGAAATGCCGCTCAAAAATACATCAATAAGTATTCTTACTTCCCATTATATGAGCCAGGCACAAGCCGCAATGGCAAGTGGAGAAGAGGGGAAGGCAGTTGTGTGGTATGCCCTAGCGCTTGGAGCAGTAGGAGTTGTTGGTGTTGCTGCCACAGCTGCGGCAGTCGGTTATTATATTGGCACACACAACGCACATGGTGGTGCATCAAGCGTTGGAGCGACCCCTTCTGCAACAATGCCTTCTCATGACACAGTAATTACCCCAACAATTGTGGAACCACCAGCATCAGCCACACCCACTATTGTTTCATCTCCCGCCCCAAGCGCTTCCCCCACAATAACTGCAACAAGAACACATACGGAAACAGCAATAAGACCAACAGATGCTTCCAAACTCCCTCTTCCCACCGCTGCTGCGCCCGTGGAGCAAAATTTATCTCCTGGTTTGCCAAAAGGAGTATCCTTTGACCGGCCCTACCTTGATGATGGAATAATGCAGGTAGGATTTCACTTTACACTCACAGAATTACGTGATGTTGCCAATCCAAAAGCAGGCACTATCACCCGCACAAGCGATGACTATTGTGTATATCCTGCGGTGGTGGCCTTTAATCTTCCTAATAATTATTCACTTAAAGAATATGTTGAGAAAGTTGGACCAGTGTCGTTTTACATTTCACCTGATTCCAAATCAAGCGTTATTCAAAAAGTAACTATATCTTCAAAAGGTGTCACCGTAGCAGATGTCAAAATGTACTCGGATCCTAAATTTGTCAAAACCGAACAGGGTCCAGAATTGAAGGGAATAGGTCCAAGTGAAAATCCCGAACCGAGAATAAAAGGAATTATCCATGGAGGACGACGCTATTTGGGGGATATATTAATTAACTTTGGACAAATAGCAATAAATGGCAATGTGGTAAATTTTAATACACTTAATGCTGGTCCCGCAGCTCTGTATGTTTCAGACAGATTAGAGCAAAAGCCTGATGGAACATGGGGGTTAAAGGGAGGATCTTCTCAGGTAATAACCAACACACCTCAATGCCCTCAACCTTCAAAAACAAAATAACAACTAATTTTTTTATAAAACACACATCCACAGTCGACCTTCAAAATATAATTTTTAAGCTCGAATTAGTATAATTGCGGAGGATATATGGAAAATAGGACAAAATCATTATTGACAATTGTGGCAGGATCCCTCGTGGCCTCAGCATGTCAACCCTCGCCTGCACCACTTCTAATTGATAACCATTCAATTCCTCCACAACCCACCTCCTTACCACTGGAATCCACCCCTGAGACTGTGGTGGATGAAGTCCATATGCGGGTAGATGATAATCGTGAAGCGGTAATCCAACGTAATGCCAACAGCCAACCGACAAAATTGCTGCTTGTCAATTCAGCGGATCAAAGCGTTATTTCAGAACAAACCATTAGTAATGAAATGATAAAAGCTGCAAAAGATACAGCAAAAAAAAATGATACAGTAGTTTCGGTTGGTCAATTGCCATTTGAGGTTGTTGATCAATATTCATTCACGCCCTCTCCAGATCGTCCGGCAATTGACTCTCTTCCGCCTGTGTATGACAAAACAGAACTTGCCACACAACATATCAGCGTCATACAAGCAGACGATGTTCAATTTTATTTTCGAAAAATTCCCAATAGTCTACCGAAAATGATTGAACAGTTATCGGCAGCTCGGGGGAAAGAGACAAGCCTTCAAGTAATTATGGTACCGGGAAGCAGTGTAAGGCAAAAATATTTAACCGATGCAAAATATGACTCGGTACGTCATTTTGTCAACCCGGATAACCCTCTTCCCAATGCAGAGGAAGCCTCCGATTATAGAAGCAAACAAGTTAATACTCTTCAGGACCGTTTAACAACCCTTGAGCAACAATATCGGGATAGTCTTAATCGCAATATGACAAATTGGGAAAAAAATCAGTTCGTCAGCAACATACTCGGACTTCGACACCACATTGACCAATATTGGCAAATGTCATTATCCGCTATTGGCGAAGAAATGCTTGAAAATGATGCGCCACTTGGAGCAACATATTATAGTGATGGTGAGGGTGGAAGTATTGAAGGATATGTATTTGTTGCTGTCGGAAAAAGTCCCAACAAAGGTCAGGTAGAAATATTTGCAAACCAAAATGGTGAACTTGAAGTGATCTATTATTTTTTACCATCAGAAGATTATGAACCACGACCCGATCTTACCTATCCACGGCCCGATGATTTTATTCCCCACGACCCGACTTTCACAGAAAAAAAAGGGTATCGGTGGCAAGCCCGGGAAGGAGGGCCTGTGTGGAATACGGAACATGAATTTAGACATCTCCTCCGTGATCTTGCTGAACTCGGCACTCAAAATAACACGGCAGAAGAGGAATCAGCAACGGATGATGCAACCATGCAGGCAATTACCGATGCATGGAAGAAATGGACTGAAAGCGGTGATGATACGCTTTATCCGTTTATTTTTGCCGTTCCCCAACAAAAAGGTGGAGGATATATAATTTGTGAATTATTGCCAGTAATTAACACCCAAAAACAAGCAATTGCGCGTATGCTTCCAGACATTATGTATCAATATAGACCTGACATCACAGATCAATTACAAACTAATCAAACGTCGGCAACTCTGCTTATCTCTTCTCCTTCACCGACGCGCAACCAATCATATGTTCCAATCCACATAAACTTAAAATCAAATCACTCATCCGAGGATGCTATACATGCCCTCAACGTATTTGGCCAAGAATATCAAAGAGTAACTGCTACAATAACCCATATAGAAAGGAATATCATTCATCTCACATCTCTTCATGGCGATACTTACAAAATAAGATCATTACAAGGACAGGTAAAAGCATTGGAAGAAAAAAGAAGAAAATTATTAACACAACTCCAACAGAGAGTTGATATATTTATAGCATAGGGAAGAGAAGCTTAAAAATCATTTTTTACAGGATTATGAATAACACCATGTGGCATTTAGCACTACAAAATATTGTCTTAGGTATAACTATTGCAGCACCTATCGGTCCTGCAAGTATGGCGGTAATAAGAAGCGGGTTAAGGGGAGGGTTTTTAAGTGGGTTTAAAACGGCCCTTGGTGTAATAGCCGCCGATACAACATACCTCCTAATCGTTTTTTTTGGACTTTCCTATTTTATTTCTATTCCCCTTGTAAAAGTGGGTCTATGGATTTTCGGCTCTTTAGTTCTTTTTTACTTTGGGTATCACGGAATAAAAGATTTTTTTAAAAAAATCAAAATAAAGAAAAATGAGAGGGAAAAAGATACAAATTTGTTTATCTTAGGCTACTCAATTAATATTTCAAACCCCATGGCAGTGATATGGTGGAGTGCAATCTTCGGATCAATACTCGCATCCAGCTCATATACCACTTCAAAAATTGAAGGGCTTTTTTTAAGCTTAACGATCGTTATCGGCATTCTTATGTGGCACACTTTTCTCTCATTCCTGACTCATTGGGGGAATCGATTTGTCAAAGAAAATAATTTTAGGTATGTTGCGGGGTTATCGGGAATCATTCTTATTTGGTATGGAGTTACTTTTGCCTACAAAGTAATTACCTTCTTAATGAAATAGTTAATGAGTGCAACCCATGTGTCCGAGTAAAGCAGTTGTTATGAGGTGTGAATGAAGTGAGCGCCACCATGAACATTAATTAAATAAAAATTTTTATACTATTGGAATGTTTATTTAGGAAGTTACTGTATTTTGAATATAGTCAATATTTTTGATATCTCTAAGAACACTATCGTTTTCTAGTTTTACGTTGTTGTATTTTTTTCTCCTTTTCGACGGAGAACAAATAATACCATCAATAAATTAACAAGTATTATGTATAAGGGATAAGAGAACTGTTGAATAGTGAAAGACCTTACGGCGAATAAACTGAATATTGCTGCACACACGTCCAAAGCATAAAATGTCCATACTTCTGTTTCAGGGAAATGAAACGTTTTTATGAGAGCAGGAATCATTCCTGTAAAATCGGCCAAGATGGAAGCATATAAAGCTAGCGAAGGATCCTTTGTTGTCTGCCAAAGCATAATGCCAAAGAGGGCAATGACAAAACAAAGTACATCCGTCCTCGACCACCCTCCCATCCCATATTTGATACTAAGAAAAAATATAAGAATTGATTGCACTGTTAAAACTCCGGCAAGCCAAATAGCCACCGTATCATGCTGGACAAATAATGAAATAGTAGCAAGGGAAGTGATAATGAGCAAAATCAAACGAGTGGTTCTATGCGGTCTGGCTTCACCCTTTAGTATCGCTTTCGCATATACTAAGGGGGAAATCAATGCCAAAGAACTGCTGATAATTATAAAAATCGTCTTCACAGAATAATTGTACCAAGGAGAAGTAAAATCTAATAACTCATCTCGCGTTATACACAAAATATATTTTTCTTGAATAAAGAGAGTGGAAAGAGTAGACTATATGAATATGAATTCATATAAATGTTGTTCATCAAAAAGCAGTGAATCGAAAAAGGCAATTTCCCTGTCCCAGCTGCTTAGGGTTGTTTCTGAGGAAAATAGGCTCAAACTCCTTTGCATTCTGCAAAGGGGAAGCCATTGTGTTTGTGAAATGAAAAAACATGTGGATCTTTCCCAAAGTCTCATATCACACCATTTAAAAGATCTCAAGGAAGCGGGTATAGTCATTGATAAAAAAAAGGGACTAAGAGTTTACTATTCATTGACAAAAAAAGGGAATAAAATTATTAATTCGTTATTTGCATTATGAAAATCCAAGTATTGGGATCAGGGTGTGCTACGTGTAAGAAGTTATATGAAATCACCCAAAAAGCAGTATCAGAAATGGGGTTGAAAGAGAAGGTAGAATACCTCAGTGGAGCTAAAGGGACACAAGGGATAATTGAAATGGGCATAATGCAATCTCCCGTATTGGCGGTAAATGGAAATCCTGTCATGATTGGGTTTACTCCTGATATCGAAAAGATAAAAAAAGGTATTGCATCAGGCATCAAAACAGAGGAGAAATCTTCCCAGTGTAGTTGTGGAGGAAAGTGCAGTTAACCACTATGGATATATTTAAACCCATTCAACTATTTGCTGATTTGGCAACCTTTCAATGGTTTCGTATTATTCCCCATTCGTATTGGGGAGACACAATTAATTTTTTTATATATGACACGATAAAAATCGGACTACTTCTTATTGTCATTAATTACCTCATGGCAGTTACCCGTTACTATTTTCCCATGGAAAAAGTACGGAATTTACTTCTTAAGCGAAGATGGTTTGGGCTGGACTATTTATTTGCCGCGCTCCTTGGCGTTGTCACCCCTTTTTGTTCTTGCTCCTCAATCCCTCTTTTTATCGGGTTTGTTGGAGCGGGAATCCCCTTAGGGGTTACCTTCGCATTCCTTATAAGTTCTCCACTAGTAAATGAATCATCTCTCTATCTCTTTCCAGCTCTGTTTGGGATGAAAGTAACAATTCTTTACAATGTCCTTGGTATCGGTATTGCAATGATGGGAGGGTTTATAATTCAAAAACTTGGCATGGAAAAATATGTGAAGCCGGAACTTTTGAAGTTTAAATCAAGAAAAGAAGTGGAGATAGAAAACGGAAGAGTATCTCTTCCACTAAAAGAATTATTGAAATATTTTTGGGTGGACGGAATGAATATAACAAAAAGTGTTTTTCCATATGTAGTACTCGGAGTAAGCATCGGGGCACTTATTCACGGGTTTGTTCCCGCCAGTCTTGTTGAAAAATATCTTTCTGTCAAAGCATGGTGGACTATTCCACTTGCCACTCTTCTTGGTGCCCCGCTATACGCAAACTCAGTGAGTGTAATTCCCGTTATGGAAGCCCTTGTTCAAAAAGGGGTTCCTCTTGGTACGGCTTTCTCATTTATGACTGCTATTGTTACGGTTTCCATTCCTGAATCAATGATCTTGAAAAAAGTCATGAAATGGCAACTGTTAGCCGCATTTTTCGGAATCACTCTCCTGGGGATAATGATAATGGGATGGGTGTTTAATTGGATTATGTAAATATCCCTTGACAATCACAGTTTACTATATTAAACTTACATATAGATAAAAACATATGAGAACAAATTGTTCACAGGTAGTAGTAGAAAATTTTTTTGAGCCAGGAATCTTGTATCTGCTCCTGAAGAAACCAAGCTACGGATATGAAATACAAAAAACCCTAAAAGAAAATTGCATCTGTGAAATTAATATCGGAAATCTCTATCGATGTTTATCGCGCATGCAAAAACAGGGATATATTACGCGAGACGCAGTCAAAAGCGAGATAGGACCAAAGCGATATAGCTACACTATCACCAAAGAAGGGAAGGTATATTTGGCTTCTTGGATAGACGCCTTAAAAAAACAAAAGAAAGTTATCAGTTCGCTCATTAATAATTACCAAAAAATAATATGAAAACAGTAAAAGTTTTTTCAACCCCCACCTGTCCCTATTGTCACATGGCAAAAGATTATTTAAAAGATAAAAAAATATCTTTTGAAGATGTTGATGTTTCACAAGATCAAAATCAGGCACGAGCAATGGTTGAAAGGTCCGGAGAAATGGGAGTACCGCAGCTCTGGATTGGAGATCAAATAGTTATTGGATTCAATAAACCTGTAATCGATGAACTTCTTAACCTGTGAAACCGTAAACTTAATTGCTCATCAGGCTCATAACGCTTTTGAAGCCAACCTTGCATATCTATCCCTTTTATGTTTTTCTGAGAGAATTTAAACGAAGAGTCGGCCGTTTAGATGTGTAAGTTTTTATAATCTTTTAAATCAATTCTCCAATGAGTACCTTTTAAAACTCTCCCACCCCCACTCTGTGAAAGTGTTGAATAAAACAACCTATCTCTGCACCAGCTTGCCCGTCGCCTCATCCCAACACTCGGGGATTAATGTAGTTGGATAGCTCGGATAGGGGGCAAGACTTGCACATGATATGGTGCCGTTGCCGTCTGCAACAATAATCCATGTGCCTTTGTCTTTTACGGCAAAGAAATAACCGCCTCCTGCTTGTGCATTTTTCTCGGTAACACCACCTTTTGCATAGGTGCCATCGTTTTTGCTGATCGTAACCACAATAGCATCCCCATCGGTCCATTGATTCTTTTTGATCAATGCTTGTTTAATTAGTTCGGTATCGTTTTCACTTGTTTTCTCACATGTTTCTTCCCACGAACGCAGACATTTTTGTTTTGCTTCACACCAGGAGTATCCTGCCGATCCGATACATCCATGTTTATCCGCATCATTTCCTGCAATAGATTGTGTTGGACTAACAACAATCTTAGCTTGAGGGGTGGGAGAAGGGACAGGTTGGGAAGCAGATTGGCGCGTACCCAGCATATATGCCCCCGCCACGACGCCCACTATTACAAGCGCTGTAAGAAATCCAACGATATATTGCCTCATATGAACTTATATTATCAAATAAAAAAAACTTATTCTACTTCCACGAAAACGCCATGCACAACTAGCACCAAAATCAAATGGCAGTTTTTTCAGTCTATCTGTGTTATGTTTGGTTTGACTTGTACTGAACCCGCCGAAGTATTGAGTATATTGTTCAGATTTATTATTAATAGTTGCTATCTCTATTTTTAAAAACTATCATTTATGTAATGATAAAAAAGCAGGGGACTAAACCGATGGGGAGATTGCTTGAAGTGGATGGGATCAAGCCTGGTGAAATAGCATACAATCCAGCCGTCATCGTACAAAAAAATACAAATAAGATTGCCCAGGGGGCAAATATTATTGCAGCGAGGATTGAAAGCTTAAATAGTAACTGGTTAGATCCCAAGCTTTATGATCCACATGTTATTTTTTTTACTCAAAAGGATGATGTTTTAACACCAATTCCAGATACCCCCGTTTTTCACAAATTCGAAGATCCTTGGGCAACATGGCTAAGCGATCCAAACGGAACACTTCAATTATTATTTGGGGGAGTAAAAGTCGATTTTAAAGAGAAAATGCCCATTATCACAACTCAATTTTTTCTCGCACCAAGCGTGCAAGAATTGGATATTGACAATCCGATCGCAGTGATTCGTAACATGAAAGATATACGTGTTGCTGAGTTACAAACAAGAAAAATTGCCGTTTTTACTCGGCCCATGACAGGCGAAGCCTTTCCTGGACGTATCGGGTTTACCGTCATTGATAATATCAATGATATTGAAGATTGTGTAATCAATGCTAAATTGTTACCCTTGAGTCTTGATAAAAATGCAAGGATTGGAACAAATGAAGCCTTTGCGATAAAAAAAATAGACTCCTCAGGTACAATGCAAGAACTTATTCATGTATTTTGTCACGTTGCTACGACAGATTCAATAAAAAAAGAGGGAAACGAATTTTTTGACTTTGATAGAGGGATAATTCACTACGCAGGGTACCAATTTGAATTCAATCCCGACAATCCATATGACGATATCATTACACTTCATAAAATTGCCGAGCGCTCTGACTTTCCAATAAATAATAAATCCAGTAAAGGTGAAAGATATACTGATGTTATTTTTCCAGGTGGCACAGGAGGAGCAAAAGAAACGAACTATTTTGCTGGAGTTGAGGATGCTCGGATAGGAGTAATTGATTTAAAAACAACGATGTTTTGATCCAGTCAACATTTCTTCATCCAATTTTGTCTTCTCCAGGCTAGATGAGACAAATGAAATACTATAAAAAGGAGGGTCTCGCTGTTGCTAATTAATAGTTATTAACATAACATATTAATATATGGATTCATCAAAAAGTTTAACGACTAAATTCTCTCTTCTCTATCCTACTAAAGAAAAAATTATTGTTTCTTTGTTTAATTCACTGGCAATGATTTTGATTTCTTTGATGATTCCCTCTTTAGGGTTTCAATCTGTTTTTTTGAATAAAGAATTATCTGGACAAATTTTTTACCTTGTTAGTAATTTATTTTTTAGTTTTGTTGTTTACTATCCCTTTGCCTGTGGAATAGTTTATCTTTTTAAAATTATTACAGGAAAAGAAAAAGTGAAGGTGCAAAATCTTGCAATCGCCTTATTGTTTATAATCATTTTTAATATAATTACATTTTCGATTGTGGCTACGAACTTAATGAAGAACACCCAAGTAAATTCTCCTTCCGCAAATTCTGTAATTGACCCCAAAACTAAAGAAAAATTATGCGGACTACAAATTGTGGAGGTGACTGCCCCCTCTGCTAAAAATGCCGGATTAGTGGTTGGAGAAGTGATTAATACAGTTAATAATTATCCGGTTGATACCATGGATGCATTAGTCTATGCTTTGACAAGCAAAAAACCAAACGACACCCTAATAGTAGTCACCAACGCTAATACTTACAACGTTCCTTTATTTGCCAATCCTCAAAACCCCCAACAAGTTCTTATGGGGATTAAAGTCAAACCAACCGAGTGCGGAAAATAGGAATTCCAATTAATTATATTAATCTAGAGATTGCCAAATTAAAGGAATATTCGAAGTCTAGAACCTGAATATTCTTGAATATAGAGAAAGGGAGGGATTTTGAGGCTATTTAACTATCGTTTATTAATACTTACTAGGGAAGTCGGTCTGGGCCCTAAGAGTCCTTATAGTGCTAATAAATCTTTTTAGCAACTTTTTCTATTAGATTATTTATTATTCTTTTTGCAGTTTATATCTTCACCACCTTCCACTATCTTTTCTCCATCGCAGATAGGAAAGCCACGATTAATAATCGCCTCACCCATAATTTGATTATCAACAACCAATCGCACCAGGCCATGAGCAACATTCCCACCTAAGTTAATAATCGTAAATGGTTCACCTGTTGGATCACTCATACCTTGATAGTATTGGATTTCATTGGATATTGTTCCGACAGCAGTCTGAGTATTATATGTTTTGCCCTTTGAGCATTGAGCCAAAACGTGTATATCAGTCATTTCTTGGTTATCCGACGCATCAATGCGTATTAACTTCTTACTGCTCTCTCCCAAAGTAAGCCATAATTTGCATGGATAGTCAGTAGTTTTATCAAGTGGCTTAATAACAAGCGTAGTAATTTCAATCTTAGTCTGTGCCGTAATCGTCATTCTATTTCCTTCTTGGGCAATAATTTGGATTGTGTAAATCCCAGGTTTGAAACGGTCCATATAATTATTTGGTCCTCCAAATTCAAGCTGACAATGTGGGACTTTGCAATATAAAAAGACACTGTCTTCTTGGCGCACTTTCTGTTCTGGAGTAAGAATCCTCACTCCATATCGTTTGCCTTTTTGTAAGTTGGTAACATACATAAAAAATGAGGTAGCGGATGGAACTGATGTAAGGCGTTTGGAATTGGGTGAGGTTGGTAAATCAATCAATTCTAGCATTACTGTCGGTTCAAGCCTTTCTTTTATTTCTGTTTTGGGAAAAGTAAAAGAAATGGGTAAAAAACAAAAAAGGAAGTATGAGACAAACCCGGTTAAAAACAAAGCGATAAATAAACACAAAGGAGCTTTGGTCTTTTTAAAAATTAATCTGGCAGATGAAGAAAGAAAAACATACACACAAGCCATAACTGTCAAAAATGGTACCCCCCAGCTGCTTGCTGCCAACCATTTTTCAGCTATTCCGCCTTTTGCGGCTATAACGTGAAAATTGGGATAAAAATACCACGTTAAGTCATAAAAGCGAATGACAGCAAAATTAACCACAAAGGATATGATAAGAAGGAGCGGTAAGGAAAAAAAATTATTACGTCGAGGAATAATAAGAAGTAGGGAAACGAAAAACCCCACAGCCGCAAACATATAGGGCAAAACAGAATAAAAACTATTAGTACTATTTGGATAATAAAAGTTTGGAATTATGAAAAGGCCAAAAAAAACAAACCAGATAAGATTGAAGGGTCGATTGTTCTCTTTTGGGGGTTCAATCTTTTTTTCTTTGGGATGAAATAACCCTCCAATTCCTCTTACTATGAAATATAGTACAAACAAAACAAAAGAAAAAAGAGAAATATTCCCAATCCAACTTCCCATCTTTAGTAAAAAAGGGGAGTGAGTTATATCAGTGTTTGCAAGAGTAAAAAAATCGATGAAAAAAATAACCGGGAGAACAATGAGAAAAATTTTGGTTAATTTGCCCATGTAGACTGATTATAACAGGATATTTTTCAATGTTATTTTTCCATTTGGGCTTATCAACAAAGTGACCCTCCATCCTTATAACTGATTGTCTCACATCAAAGTTAAATGAGACAAACGAGACACTATAAAAAATAACAAAAATTATTCCCAAAATACAAATTCGTCTACTTTATCTCCCGTCTCGGTGAATTTGATTATTCTAATCAGTTGATTACTGGTAATAACGAAATCAATGTCTTTGCTGGCAGGAAAAACTAAGCCAAAGGGATCATTGATATCTTTTTGACAATTCAAACATTCTACCCGACTGTCAGTTATAAAATTAATTATTGCGTCGTCAGTTTCAACTTTTTTAAATTGAAGATCTTGATCTAATGGCTTTATCAAGTGTAAACGGTAAATATATTTATTAGTTGAGGTATCAAACCTTGAAGTGAAACCGTCCTCTTTATTATAACGATCTATAAAAGTAAGCGTTTGCCGCATAACGATGATACTTAAATCTCCGGTTCCTTGTGCTGGAAAAGATTGGTCGCGTAATTTTACGCTATCTAATAATGGATAAACCAAAAGCGTTGTCAAAACAATAAATAGAGAAATATAGTAAACATTACGAGTAATCATGCTGACTTTAAAGTAAGCAAAAGTATTACCTAGGATATTTTTAACCGAAAAAGAAACAAAAATAAGTGGGGCAATGAAATGAAGTGATCCAAAATTTAGAAAATCAAAACCATTAAATCGAAACTCTTTCAGATTGCGGAAAAGTCCCAAACCCAATTGATCCCAAGGTGGGTTTATAAAATAAATGCCTAGAGCAATAATGAAAAATAATATGTTTGCAAACAAATGATGTTTATTACCGAATAAGAGAAAAATAGCAAACACTACATAAATAATGATTATCGGTGTCAAAAAATTGGTTAAGAAAAATAGATAAATGGACAAAAATAGTAAAATTGCAAAAAGTCGGTTAAATACAATTTCTAATGGAGTCAGGGGAAATTTATTTTTGTTTGTATTTATACTTATATTCATATTTTTTTACAATACTGCTTTTACACCGAGTCCGATAATGACACTTCTGATAATCCCCATCCCCATTATCGGCGCGTAGGCTTTTGCAATGGGATCATTACCAAAACATCAACAGCTCCAAACACCAATCCTCAAATAGCGCCTAAAATTATTTTGTTCACACGTTTATTTTAAAAAGACACTACTTTACTATGTCGTGCACTAAGATATCAATGAAAGCAAGACCATAATTATAAGGGGTAATCTTTAAAGTATATTCTCCTTGTTTGTCAGCAATAAAATTAAATCTCGTAGAGAAAATGGAGTTTTTGATCGGGGAATTTGACGTCTTTCCTTCAAAAAGTTTTTCTTTGCTCAGATAAAAAACTCTCTTCTTGTCAGGATTTTTTAACTCTATTTCCAAAAAGGCTTCTGGTTTGGCAATTGGTTGGGTAGAAATTCTTACCTCTAATATTAACTCTTTATTTTCTTTTTCTAAGGAAAAAGTCTCTATTCTTGGCTTGCCCGGCTCAATATTCTTCGGCAGTAAGGAGTTTTTCTCGCCGCAACTGTTCCAATAGCAAACTGCAGTACCGGGAAATGTCTTTTTCCAAAGAATTGGATATTTATCATTTTCCCATTTTTGAAATAACGATATCGCCAAAATAATCAAGCCGGATAGAAAAAATATGAAAAAGATGTAAAAAATAGCTTTCAACACCTTAGAAGATTTCATAAGGCTTTTTTTGAGAAAATTTTTAGTCATTATGTCTTTATTATATCCCAAGTTTGTACGAGAGAGTACGATTATCAGCAAAGAGCCTGGTCAGTTGCTAAACAATTTTTATTATTTCCAAAAAACAAATTCATCCATTTTGTCTCCTGACTCAATTACCTTCTTAAATATCTTATCGAGTAGTTCTAAATCAATAATACTGGCGGTAAGTAAATAAGTAGGTTGAGATAAAAACCCCCAGAATGAACTCAAGCCGGGCCGTCTAATACCGCATTTACGACGTGTCTTTTATTTCAGTTCTCACATTGTTCATTCAGCACACCTTAGTTTGTTGGCTCTGGTTGACTATGTGGAAACTTTTTATGCAGCCTATTAGCTTCAATGTTTTAGATTCGATTCAACTCCTTGAAACAGCAGGTTCTAACATTCTTCTAGCCAGGTATTTTGGCAGAATAAGTTAGAATTTCTGGTACACTTACTTCATGAATGAAGTCTTATTAAAAAAAGGAGATATAGAGCTAAAGACATTCTCTCTAAATGAAGCAAATAAGTTATATCAATTAATTGAGAAAAATAGAGATTATATGGGCGAATGGCTCATTTGGGTTGATAAAACAAAATCGGTTGAAGACGTAGAAAAAATGATGCAAGGGTGGAATGAAAGAAGAGAAAAAGGTGAGAGAATTCATTTTGGGATTTGGTATCAAGAGAAGTTAATAGGCGTAGTTTACTTTAGTTCAATTGACAAAGATTATAGAAAAGGAGCGATTGGTTATTGGTTGGATAGTGATTACCAAGGGAAAGGTATCATGACTGAATCATGTAAGTGTCTGATAGAGTATGGCTTTAACGATCTAAATCTCCATAGGATTGAGATAAGTTGCGCTGAGGGTAACAGCAAGAGCAGAGCCATACCCGAACGATTAGGTTTTACTGAAGAGGGGATATTTAGGGAATCAGAATTAATAAGAGGTGGTAAGCTTGCAGATAATCATCATTACGCTTTACTTGAGCAAGATTGGAAAAAGTAGGGTGTTCAAACTTCCTCAACTCCTCGGAGATTAAATGTAAATAGTTCCTACATCGTCCATTTGGCATACCAGAGTTGGTTGAGAGGCTCGGTCTGGAACCCCTACGTCCTGTAACCTCACCCAAATTTTATCACTTCTCCAGGCTATATGAGACATTTGAGACACTATAAAAAAGAGATGTCTCATTTTTTATCGTATAGCAATTTACAGTTGCTTTGAAAATGCTTCCGACTATGATGAGTGATTGAATGGGAAACAATAAACAGATTGACACAACAATCCAAACTAAAACAATTTACTGCCTATATGCACGAAAATCATCTGAGTCTGATGAACGACAAACAATGTCTATAGATTCTCAAATAAGCGAGATGACTAAGATAGCCGAGAGAGACAACTTACATATTAAAGATATTCTACGAGAAAGCCATTCTGCAAAAACATCTGGAACAAGACCACTTTTCAATGAGCTACTTCATAATTTACGAACTGGGAAATACAACGCAATACTCACTTGGGCACCTGACCGATTAAGTCGAAATGCTGGAGATTTAGGAATGTTGGTAGACCTAATGGATGCTAATAGACTTGTCCAAATTAAAACCTTCTCTACTATTTTTTCAAATAATCCAAATGAGAAGTTTCTCCTCATGATTTTGTGTTCACAAGCAAAACTGGAAAACGATAATAGAGGAATTAATATCAAAAGAGGGATGAGGGCATGTTGCGAAAGGGGTTGGAGACCTGGCTCACCACCCTTGGGGTACTTGAACACCATATATAAAGGAGAAAAACGAATTCGCATAGATAAAGAAAGATCCCCATTCATTATTGCCATTTTCAATAAAATAGCTCATGAAAAATGGAGCGTTATCAACCTTAAACTGTGGATGGATACGCAACCATTTGAAACCAGAAAAGGAAAGAAGCTTACCAAAAGTATGATTTATCAAATTCTAAGAGAACCATTTTATTATGGTGAATATATTTATGGTGGAATTGAATATAAAGGGAAACACCAACCGCTCATCTCAAAAGAGCTCTATGAAGCTGTTCAAATGCGATTAAAACCAGTAATTAAGACAGGGTCAATTGGAAAAGATAAATCACCTTTTCTTGGACTTCTGTATTGTGGATCATGTGGTTCAAAAATGACATATCAAGAAAAATATAGAAAGCGTAATAATGGAACAACAAAGAAAAACATGTATTACCGCTGTAGTACATACAAGAATCCGTACTGTCATGAGCTATACATTACTCTTTATGATCTATATGATCAATTAGCCGATCTCATTTCAAAAAATAAAGAATATTTGGAGGTCGATGAGCGTTTAAGAGAGGAGATTATGAAATTTGAAAAGGAAAGATATGAAATAATAAACCAAGAAAGTCCAAACCGTGTTAAACTCCGATTTAGCCACCAAACTTTTGAAGAAATTGAATCAATTACCATCAAACACTACATTCAATACGTGCTAAAACATGGAGATAATGACGAAAAAAGAGAACTGGTGAGAATATTCAAGAAAAAGATTCTTATAAAAGAACGACAACTAGTTATTCAATAGCAGGTTTTTCACCAAGTCCCTGAGAAAATCTAAGTAAATAACCACTTGGATCCATCACAAGGATTTCTCGATGACCATGCAATACATCTTTCACTTTGTACCAACTTTCTTTTACTCCTCTTTTTAAGGGGTAGTTATTGTGTGCGAGTGAATCAATGATTATTTGCACATCATCTGTTTCAATTTGAAAGTTTAGTCCTCTTCCAAATGGGTATTCTGGTTTGCCATTATGCCATACTTCATCCTCATCCTCCTGTTGAATCATCAGTTGGCTTCCTTGATAGGAGAGAAAGGCAAATAGGGGATCGGGCCGCTTGTACTCAAGCTTAAAACCCAATATATCTGTATAAAAATGCAGACTTTTATGAAAGTCGATAACGTACAGTTCGGGGAGAATATTGTTAAATCTCATAGGTCTAATTGTATCAAACAATATGAACTGACTTCTCATTTGTTAAACTTAATTTAAGAAAAGTATTACAATGTATAAATATGGGAAAGGAATGTCTTATCTGCGCAAGAATCTCTCAAATAAAAGAATTAAAAAATCCATATTTTGCTAGAGAGTTAAAATCAGGATATGTTGTGCTTGGAGACTTTCAGTTTTATAAAGGATATACACTTTTTCTTTCAAAAACTCATGTCGATGAGCTCCATAAACTAGGATCAACTAGATCATCGTTTTTAAATGAAATGGCGATCGTAGCAGAAGCTGTATTTAATGTGTTTAAACCCAATAAACTCAATTATGAATTATTAGGAAATACCGATAGGCACTTACATTGGCATATAATTCCTCGATACGATACGGATCCCAAGCCCAATGCTCCAATTTGGGTTATTGACAAAAGTATCAGATATGCAGAGTCTACAAGACCATCTGGAGAAGAATTAAAAAAATTTATTGAGCAGTTAAATCAAGAATTAGATGTTTTGGTTAGTTGACTTTCTTGAAGTCTGAGCATTTTAAGCCCTTCATATATAACTGGTGATATTTGGTTCTTGTCAGCTAATTCTTGAAGTTTTAAATATTTTTGGACTTTACTTGGGTACCATGTCTGATTTTTCATTAATGGATTATTTTTATATTTCTTGTATAAATCTTCAAATCCAATTGCCCAGTCTTTATAAGTTGAACTTGAACATATTCCATCTACTCCATAGCGTTGGTGATATTCAAACAAAATAAATGGTATAAACATATAACCTTCTGGATAAGTTTCCGATAACTGTAAAATAAAGTCCCAATCTTGAAATCGTTTAATAGTTATATCCCATTTAAGCCCTTTCTCTTTAATAGTATTTCTATGAAATATTCCAGTACCACAAGTTTTAACTTCCCAATTATAAAAATCTTCAATAGTAATGTTTTGTTTTTGCAACGCAGAAGAATCTGTAGATTCAACTAAATGAAAATTCTTATCATATAATTCCAGCCTACGATTAAAGTCTGAGGTTGCAAAATATTTTTGAGGGTTCTTTTCAAAAAATTCTAATGCTGTAGATAAGAAATTTTTATATACAAAGTCGTCACTATCAACATAGGTAATTATTTCCCCCTTTGCCTGTTGTAATCCTATATTTCTCGCAAACTGGCTTCCCTTGTGGGGTACTTTAAAATACTTAATTCTTAGGTCGTCTTGAAATTGGGCGATAACTTGTTCAGTATTATCTATTGATCCATCATCGACAATAAGAAGTTCCCATAACGGATAGCTCTGTTGAACTATACCCTGAATGGTTTTCCAAATAATATAACCCCTATTACATGTGGGGACAATTATTGAAATTAAGGTATCCATGTCAAATGGTATTATACCTGGAATAAGCAAGGATTGAAAGGTGCTATAGTATTTTTATATAATTTGATATAATTACCCTTATGGCCAAAGAACCACCTCCAGCAAAAGATGTCATGATAACGTCAAGTCTTCTTAGAGACAAGGCCTATAGTGACAACTCAAAATTAGATAAAAGAAAGGCTCTTTATCAATTTACTTATCCATATTATAGTATTGAAGATGAAATTTTAAATCTACAACCCTTAAGCGATGGACAATGTCTATTGGATGTAGGTTGTGGAACTGGCAAACTAATTCTAAAAGCAAACTCTGTTAATCCAAATGGACATCACATTGGAATCGATATATCTGACGGAGTTTTTGGAAATGCTAAAGATAGATCGGAGAAAGAAGGTTTAAATGTTGAATTTCAAATTGGAGACGCACAAAACCTGAGTTTTCCAGATAAATCATTTGATAGACTCTCTTCGATGCATATGCTATATCACGTACCCAACATTGATAAGGCATTTGGTGAATTTTCCAGAGTAATAAAGGATGATGGGTTGGTGTTAATTACAGCAAATAGTAAAGAGAGTAGAAAACAACTAGGTTTTCTCAAGGCCCAAGCTGGGAAGATTATGGGAAGAGCTGTATTTACAGATCCAAATTTGAGATTTAACCTAGAAAACGGCCCTGAGATGGCCGCAAAGCATTTTACTAATGTTGCCTTATTACCTTTTGAAAGTACATTAAACCTTACTGAGCCTCAACCTTATATCGATTACTTTGATTCGCTTAGAGGATTTTGGCAGCCCACTCCCACTGATGAACAATGGGGCCATGTAATGGAGTCAACAAGAGCATATGTGGAAATGGAAATAGCGAATAAGGGAGCATTTACAGATAAAACTGGATTTGGAATAATAGTAGCTTCACATTCGCCTATTCCACCACAAATACTAGAAAGGGCTGCATAAACTTATAATGGTAACTATCTTATAGTAATTTTGTCAAAAAGATGGTATACTTGTTTGAAGTAACATACTTATGAGTAAAGAAATAGAAGCTGTAATTTTAGCAGGAGGAAGAGGGGAGAGAATGGGTGATATAACAAGAGATAGACAAAAATGTTTATTACCAGTAGAAGGAAAACCCATTTTAGGTCATATATTAGATAATATACAAGACGCATTTGGATCAGCTCATTTAGTTATTGCCACTGGCCACAGAGGAGAGACAATAAAAGAAGCATTTGGTGAGAGATATCGCAATATCCAAATAGAATATGTTCACGATCCTGCGCATTTGGAAACGAGGAAAAGACTACAGCTTGCAGAAAACACCATAAGGGGCCCGTTTCTTTATCTTGCTGGAGATGTAATTGCCGATGCAAATCAGCTTACACGTATAGCTGAAACATACGAAAAAGAGAAAAGTGGCGATTTTCAAGGAGTTATTTCTGCTGCCACAGATCATCAACCAGCTTTGAGTCATGCTATTATCTCTGCACAAAATGGGCATGCTATAGAAATGATTTATCCAGCTACACCTACATGGAGTGAGGGCCAAGTAAGAGAAATGGGGATTGCATATTATGCAAATAATTTTTTCTATCGTTTAAGGCAAGCAAGGCCAGAGCAAACCTATTTATCTCACGTTATAACGGAAGCAATTGGCCAGGGAGTTGATTTTGCAGTGGAAAAATATTTTGATAGATGGTATCACTTCGGTACACCAAAAGATTTACAGGCAAAAATTCAATATAATAGAGGTATTAAATAATGTATGTCAAACATCTACACTTCAAGTCAATTTATTGACATGGACAGTGCCTATTGGGGTTTAGGTTTTAATGAAAATGAAGTATTTATTGGATTGTGTACTCACAATCCTCAAAAAAGCGCTTCACTGTTTTCTTTTAATCGCAAAAATAAAGAAATTAAAAAGATCACTTCTTTAGAAGAGCTAATACCTCATAAAAAAGGGTACCTACCTCAAGGTAAAATTCATACTCCAATGCTGCGAGGCTCAGATGAAAATATGTATTTTGGTACTCATTTTGCTTATCCATTTGGAAGGCCACAATCAGTAAAATATGAGGGAGGCCACATAGTTTCATTTAATCCGAGGTCAAGAATGGCTCATGATTTAGGTATACCGATTAAATCCGAGGGCATACTAACTTTAGCTTTAGATACAAAAAATATGATTCTCTACGGTTTAAGTGCGCCATCATTTAATTTTTTTTCATTTGATATTGCGACAAATAAACTCACAAATTTTGGTCAAATAACTGATAAGGGGAGTATATGCCGAGTTTTAGTAGTAGATAATATTGGAGATGTATATGGGTCATATGAAGAAAACAATATTTTCCGCTATGTTAAAAAAACATCTCATATAGAACACTTAAATATCAAATTGCCCAGCAGCAAAAAACCAATTAAGGAGTGGAATAGTGAATTTCGGGGGGGTGTAAATTATATTGGAAGAAAAATATGGAGGTCTGCCTTATGGCATAAGGCAACAAAAAAAATTTATGGAATTCAAGCTGAAGAGTCAAAACTATTTAGCCTTGAACCCAAAAATAGCAAAATCAAACCATTAATTTCCTTATTGGATAATAACTGCACAAATACTATTGATAGAATTTACCCAACTTTATCTTTGTCAAATTATAAAAGTAAACTCTTTTACGTTCTCGTCAATGGATTTTTTGACTACTGCAGATCCGAAAATATAACTAGTTATTCTACATTAGTATCCTACGATATTTTAAAAAAGAAAATAATCAAACATGGCTTTATAATGAGCGGGGATCATAAGGTTTTAGGAGTTGCAGGAAGTACTATAACGGATGACGGTATACTTTACCTTATTGGTGCTATTGAGGTGTTGCCAAACGAGGAGTATAATGAGTTTAATAAGATAAATGGAAAAGGATTTAATATTGGGTTGATAGAAATTAATACTAATAAACTTAAATATGACTAAAAAAATAAAGCTACTATTATTGGTCGAAGAGCTTTTTGAAGATCTTGAGGTATGGTACCCAAAAATTAGACTAGAGGGAGAAGGCAACATAGAGGTAGTTACTGCGGCGCCAGAAAAAAGAATCTATCATGGAAAAAAAGGGTTACCGATGGAGCCAGATTTGACTATTGATCAAGTTATAATTGATGAGTATGACGGAGTTGTTATCCCTGGAGGATTTGCTCCTGATTGGCTCAGAAGAATCCCTAAAGTTTTGCAGATGTTAAGAAAATTTAATATGGAGGGTAAATTAATTGCGTTTATTTGTCATGCTGGATGGGTGCCCGTATCAGCAAAAATTTTAAAAGGTAGAAAAGGCACAAGTTTTTTTGCAATTAGAGACGATATGGAGAATGCAGGAATGACTTGGATTGATTCATCCGTAGTAATTGATAAAAATTTAGTATCTTCTCGTAAACCAACAGATTTAGAAGACTACTGTAGAGGAATTCTAAAGGTTCTAAATATTCAAACTCAAAAACTCTAATAATATATTAGAGCCCAATTTTATTCTTTTAGCGACTAATATACGGCGTTCAAGATGGTCGTATATTACCGCTTATACGACGTCTTGAGGTAGTTGAATGTAAATAATTTTGATTAAGTAGTTTTGTCTAGATAAGACATATATTTGTAACCATAGGCAGATAAAGAGTATCCTGAGCCTACTGTGCCCCCCCAAGTGGCACTTCCATTTCTTTTTACTAGTATTCCTAAGTTAGCTAATTCATCTAGGGGAGTCATCAATTCTTTTTCCATTAGATGTTCTTCGTAACTAATTTTTTTTCTTAATTCAACTGGGGCGTCTGTCGTATATCCATATTTTAATTTTACTAATTGACTATTGCCATTATAGTTCTCATGTATCCATTTACTTATATAATCAGATACGATAATTCGGTTTCTTGATATGTTTTCAAGCCTAATTCCCTCAACACCTTCTCTATCTTTAAAAAGTGAAAGTTCTTTTTGAAGATCTTCTTCAATTTTAGACAGTAGTTTTGTTTTTATAAAATCTAAAACGTTTAAAGCTTCGAATGAAATTTGGTTAGTTGTCCAAATAGTTTTTTCTAATTCAAACTCTTCTATATCCCTCTTATTTTTGCTTGTTAATTCAAGAAGTACTTGTTGATGGATTTTTCTTTTTTTAATAGCTCTTTCTTTAATATATCTCTCAAGGAGTAATACAAAACAATCTTGAAATTCCTCTTGAATAAATAATTGCTCACTAAATTTACCTAAATTATCTCTAATAAATTCTACCCACTCTAATACTCGCTGTTGACGTAGCATCATACCGCGACCAACATATGCCTTAGCTAATTTATAGGGTATATTTATGCCTGGAACTATAGAAGCAATAGCATCAACAACTTCGTCTGCTGTAATTGTCGCCACTTTCTTAATAAGAAGCCTATCACTCTCAGTCATTTTAGGGGTAATCATTTTTATAGGATGTAGCTTAATTTTGATAAATACTAAAATATTTGATGTTTTAACCAAGTATCTATTATTTTCTTTGCCTCAATTTTCTTTATTGGAGAAAGAATGAGTATTTTATCAAGTTGGAATTTTAATTTTTCTACAAATTCTTTTTTATTAATTCTGTCTTTGATCGCATTATCCAAAACTACAAAGCATATATTTTTTGGATCGTCTAAGTAAATTGGTTGATTTAATATTTTATTTATATAATCAGCAACTACAATAATAGCTGGAATCATATCACATTTATTTCCATTCAATAGATTTACTATCTTAGTAAATGATCGATCAGATTTCCATTGAGATTTCTTCGTAGTTTGAATTAAGGTGTCAGCATTTATACTGATAAATTCATAATTTGAATTCACAAGTTTAATTATTAAATCTTGATATGTTTCATTATTTAATGCTCCCACAATAAGCAACTTCTCTAACAGCGCTTGAGACCAAATTCCTGAAACCTGATATGTCCCAGCTCCAAACATTCTTAATCTTTCATCGTCAGAATAGAAAAGTGCATGTTCCTGTTTTGCAATAAAAATACTATCAATAAACGAATCGCCAAATAATCTATAGAGTTTTTCTCTATGGTCAGTATCAAGTGTAAGTATTTCAGTACATGGAGTAATAACACAGTTATTTTCAATCCATTTTGTTATTTTCTTTAGATATTCTGTATTCTTATTTAGTTGTTCAGCAGTAATTTTTTCTTTAACATAATGTCCATTTTGTTTTCCTAAGGTCATAAATCCTTTAGAAAAGAGGCCTTTACGATTACTTATTAAGTCTGTTAGGACATCAATTGTTGATTGAGAAATTAGAAATTTCCCTAAATACTTAACTATCAGGTCGGCAACTTCTAGTCCATGAATGGTCATTAGAGAGAGAATGTCTATTACAATCTTTTGTTTACCAATCAACGCTTCTTGGACACTTCTTCTTAAGGTTACATCACCAATTGCGCACTTAAATTCCTGATCTTCCGATACAGTTAATAAACCCCACACCTCAATTGGATTTTTTCCTAATATATTTGCCATTGCCCCGACTGTTAACTTTCCCTCTTTATATAGTTTTAATACGATTTCATATTGCTCATGTTGCTTATCAATTTGATCAAAAAGTATTTTTAGATCTTTCTCATCAAACTTTCCTACTTGACTATTTTTGAAATCAATTCTATATAGGCCTTCTGCTTCTGGAAACATTGTTTGATAGGAATACATACTATTATGTAATGCATATATGTATTTACTTTTAATTTCCAAAATTTTTCCATATTTTTTTTGTGGACCGCCAGAAACAAGTTCAATCTCATCTCCTACAACTTTTTCTAGTATTTTTTTTGAAAAAGAATGTTGAGAGGCGAATTCATTCTTTGCTGGATCTGTATCTGTTCTATCTTCAATTAGATACCACGTTTTAATCCCACTATCTTCTTGTATTAGAACTGCGGTATTGGAAGCTACTGTTTTAGGATGTAACCATTCATTATTATTGTCATTTGTTCTCAAAAGAGTTGCAACATAACACAAATGGGCTACACTTTGGTCAAAATACTTTCTCCTAGTTTCATACATCACGTTAATTGCTTCTTTATCAAATCCTCTAATATCTAGAAGCTCAGAATATTGGATACGATGCCTTAAAGATAGTCCTTTATAATTAAAAATCTCTTTTAAGAAAGCGTCAACTTGGTCAAATTTACGACCCCTGTAATTAATAGTAGCAAGATGTAATCTAACCCTTTCATCAGATGGTTTTTCCCTCAGATATTCTTTGCATAACTTTTCTGCGCTTGCTAAATCACCAATATCCTCATAAAGATTAGCTTCAAGTTCAAGAATTTCCCTTATAAATCCTTGATTCACTCTTATAGACTCGCAAACAGCAAGAGCCTTCTTTTTATTTCCTGACTTAAGATAAGTATCAATAAGACTTCTAGTTATTCCATCATCAACCTTTATATCAGCGATTCTTTCATATAAAATTGCAGCCTTATCAAATTTGCCAGTGAAATTAAATTCATCTGCTAATACTAAGAGATCAAAATATGCAGTAGATTCATCTACTAGGATTTCCGCATCAGAAAGACATTTATCTGCTACCCCATCATCTTTCAGTAATCTATGCACTCTAGATTTACAAACAAGCGAATTTATATGTTTGGGATTATCTTTAACCAATTGATCAGCTATTTCAGTTGCTTTTTTTAACTCATTTAATGAAATGTGTAGTTGCACCAATTGACGTTCTGCGGCTCCTTTTAAAAAAGGGGTCGGATTGAGCTTTATGTAATTTTCAATCACAGGCAATGCTTCTTTGCGGAGAATTTCCGCATCTCTATTGCCACTACTAAGATAAATATCGCCAATTAAAATAGCCGCTGGTGTTTTGGGATCTTGAGATATGATTTTGAGACGTTTTAGTGCTAATTCACTATTACCAACCTCATAATCTATATAGGCCCGATTGAAGATGTAATCAGGATTATTCGGTTCAATAACGAGAGCGTCATCAAAATTTATAGATGCTCGCTGTCTATCTCCAAGTAATATATGTGCTGTCCCCATATTTACCAGACATTCTATCTTCAAACTGTTGTCCTCATATGATTTTATTTGTTGCCAGGATTTTTCGAATAAAACTGAGGCTTCTTTTACTTTTGCATATTCAGCTCTATCTAATTTCTTTGAAAAAGATAAATGCATATCTTTAGAAATTGAAGCTAGTAATGTCGTTCCAAGTGAAACTAAATATTCAGGTTGACACTCGTCTTTACCAGTTTTTAGTTTTTCAAACCATTTTTGTGCCTCTGAAAAATGTTTATTTCTTCTACAAGCAGTGCCTAACGCATATATTATTTCTGGCAAATCATGATACTCAGAAGGGATTTCTTTAATAATTTTTTCAATTGGCAATGATGAATCAATACGAATCTGAATAAGTAGGGAATATGTTCGTCCACTTGCAGGATTTTTAGATAAAATCTTTTTTATATATTCTTCGGCATTATTTGGTTTATCTAGCAGAATATAGGCAAGCGCAACGTTACAAAGAGCTTTTTCATCATCAGGATTATACTGTTTTGCCTCAATAAATAATTGTGCCGCTTCTCTATCGTTACCAATTTGGAGTTTTGCTGCCGCAATATTAGTTAAAAGTCTAAACTTTATATTTTGACTTGTTTGATTCCATATACGATTTTTTATTGGTTCTATATACGCAAGGGCAGAGATTGGTTTATGTTGATTGATCAAGTCTCTTGCATAATCCAATTCAGAATGATGTTCTTGTGTTAAATCACCTCCAATCGAAGTTTGTTCAGCTAAATGTTTAAATCCACTTCTTACTTCAAATTGCACTCCATTGATTTGTTCTGCAGTTTTAGCCTGATTATCATTTTGTTGATCCTCTCTTTTTTCTATCAATTTCTTAATTACTTCTAAGTCAGGGCGTGGACTCCTATCAGGATAGTGTAGTTCGAACACATTCTTATGCTTCTTAAGAAGAGGCTCAATATCTTTCCAGCTATAAACAACAACATCAAATAACCCTTTTTTTCTATTTGCTTCAGTTATTTTCCTAGCTTCTGCTTGAATTTTGACATCTCTTAGACCTGTTGTTGCAATGATATACTTTTTTAGAGATGGGGTAAAATTTTTTGCTTTTTCAACCTCTGCATGAAGTTCAGAACAAGTAATCGTTTTCCCAGGAAGTTGATCTTTTTCTTTTGCTTGTAAGCCGAACCAATTACCTTTTTTTGGCTCGCCAAATACATCAACACCACATTGTTCCTGTCCTTGCCTGCCATTTCTCTGCGTGTTGACATCGTTCCAGACTTCTGCCCACAAATCACGACATAGACTTTCAAAACTCTCCCAAGTAGTCGGTGGTGGTATTGAATGATCAACTCTAGTTGGCATTATTTATTTTTATTTTTAATAACATCTATAACTAGACCCTGAATAGAAAAGTCATTAAATAAGAGTATTGGTTTATTCGTTGGATTGTTTGACTCAGGCTCCAGACGTATATGACCATTCCCATTCGCCATTTTTTTAATCGTTGCCTCATCTTCCAAAAGAGCCACAATTCGATCTCCAAAATTTGCAGTTGATTGCTTTTTCACCAAAACAAAATCACCGTCGTCAATGCCATTGCCTAAAACATCCGCTTTATTCATACTGTCTCCATGAGCTTGTAGAAAAAAATAGTTTTCAGGTTTTCCGATAAGGCTTTTATCGTAGGGGATATATGCTGTAATATTTTCTTCTGCCAAAATTGGCACTCCACATGCAACATTCCCAACGAGTGGTATATTAACAGTGTTGCTGAATTGAATTTTGATCTTTGTTCCACGAGAAGCGTACTTTTCTGTTGATAAATATCCTTTCTGTCTCAATGTGTTTATGTGTCTCTGTACTGAACTTATCGCTCGCAATTCCAACTTCCCCTTTAATAATCCAAGCAGTTCCCTAAACGTAGGAGCTTTCCCATGTTTAATTTCATAATCATGGAAAGTGGAGTAGACGATTCTTTGCTTTGGTGTGAGATTTTTTTCCATATGCGTTTATTGTACGCATATATGCGTAAATAGTCAAGTATATCTGATAAATACATGTGATTTTTTTAAAAATGGAAATATCCCCAAAATAACTTGTACAAAAATTCACCTCGATACTATCAAATCCTCCTATTTATTTTGCAGATTGATAAAAAAATTACTATAGTTTAATATGGTTTAGAAAGGTGCAACAGCCTACATGTATATGTTTACTGTTGACAGGTATTTTTATATGTACTAAAGTTAAATCGTACGATACACATAGACGCGTTTACTAAGTAAAAGCGATTCTGGTCTTCAACGTACACCTTTCACCGCCGAGGTAGCAACTTCTAGGCTTAATGATAAATATGTACACACCCCAAAAGGGTTCTCATTGCATGGGAAAAACATTATTAATTTCCAAATAAATCATATGGATAAGCAAGGAAAGCTAAAGGTGGAGTATGTCGATATAGATGTACTTAAGCCGTCGGCATATAATCCCCGCCGTTGGGATGAAGCGGTAGTTGCCAATTTAACCGAAAGTATCAGGCGGTTTGGCATTGTTGACCCATTTATTGTCAACAGCTTTAAGGATCGTAGTGGAGTCCTCATAGGAGGGCATTTTCGTTATAAAGTATGTAAAGACTTACATATAAAACAAGTACCAGTCGTGTGGCTAAATATTGAAGATGAGGAAAAGGAAAAGGAATTAAATCTTCGACTTAATAAAAACTTAGGGGAGTGGGATCTTGATCTACTCGCCAAGTTTGACTCATCTCTGCTTATAGATATAGGGTTTGATAGCGAGGAAATAGACGCCATTTTTGCAATTGAGCCAACCCCAGAACAGTTCAACCTCAATAAGGAGCTGGAGAAGCTAAAGATAAACTTAATTGAAATTCAGAAGGGACAAGTGTGGAAATTGGGTGAACACCGCATGATGTGTGGTGACTCGACCATTTCCGCCGACACTCTAAAACTGTTCGGAAATGAGAGGGCAGGGCTCTGCCTAACTGATCCCCCTTATATATTAGATTACTTAAACGGCAAGAAGAAACATGGGGAAGCGGTGACAGGATTTGGCGCAAAGCAAAACAGACGCTACCTCGAAACTGACGTACTCCCCCCTGATTTTACTGAGAAGTGGATGGGAACAATAGCTCAAATCCAAAAAGAACATTTCTCAATCATAGTGTATGAAAATTGGAAGAACATCAGGACGATTTGGGGAGCAATGGAAGCACACTGGAAAGTAAAGAACATGATAGTATGGCATCTGCCTAATCGTGTACAGGGGTTTGCTGCAAAGTACAAATTTTTTAGCAAACATGACATTGCAATGGTTGGTGCAAGTAAAACGGCGGATGTTGAGTTTAACCACGAACAAGAAGAGGAAGGACTACAAAGCGAATATGAAACGGCGCTTTACGCCATTTCAGGTAAACCCCATTGGGAGGGATATGAAAAGGGAAAGAAAATTCAGCCCACTGACTTTATAGAACATGTTGCATCTGATGAGAAAAGCTCAGGGCAGGGCATTATCTTTGGCACAAAGCCAGTGGAGATACTTATTCCCTATATGAAAGTGCTCACTAAAAGGGGAGATATAGTCGCTGAACCATTTGGGGGAAGTGGAAGTACCCTTATTGCGGCTGAGCGGCTGAAACGCCGTTGTTTTCTCATGGAGAAATCACCCGTTTATGCTGAGGTTATCCGCAAGAGATGGGAAAATCTCACAGGGCAGAAGGCAGAAAAGTTATTAGATTAATTACAAACAATCTAATATCTATGTCTTCACTTGAGCAAATTAAACAAGACAAGATAAAAATAATTGAAGAGTTGAGGAAAGTTCCCATAATCCTTGTGATATGTCAAAAAGTGGGGATAAGTCGGGCCACAATATATCGTTGGATGAAAGAAGATGTAACATTTGAACAAGAAGTAGAGTCTGTCAAAAAAGAAGGAACTCAAATGATAAATGATCTTGCCGAGTCTCGTCTGATAAGTAATATTCAGAAAGGAGACAACACGGCGATCATTTATTGGCTTAAATTTAATCATCCAAAATACAGAGAGTCATACCTAAGGCTTGAACCCTCAATTCAAAATCAGCTTCAAACACTCCTTATGCAAAAGGGGAATCTGTTTGAACGAGTATTGAGCTTGGTTATTGAAGGTAAGATATCAACAAACACGCTTAGCAAGCTCTCTATTGTACTTGAGCGATATCAAAACGCAAAAACACAAGCAAAGCGACAAAAAGAATATGAAATGTTACAAACATTATTGAAAAAATAATATGCAAAGTGGTAACCCATCACCTCGAGAAAAAATACGGCTTAAATACTTTGACCTGATGCATGGAACAACTGCTATTGATGGTCTTGGAATACTCGCTTCAGACAAGGAAACATTTACTCCGTATTTTGAGGACAAACACATACGAAAAATAATAGATGAATTTGCACCTGAAGAGGATAAACGCTCAATCTATGGATGGGAGACGGTGGCAAAGAGCATTATTTATTACGATCTTCTAGCAGTTCGTCAGTACTATGAATATTTGTCACTACTGAGAAGTGGTGATATAAAAGAAAGGAAAAAATGCTATTCTTCGCTTCTGCTTTATCTTAATTTCACAATGGAGGTAGTAGCTAACTGGTATCTTCTCGGACTGTCGCTTGAGTATAGCTTTATCCCGCCATGTATTGAGTCTATTCGTCTTATTCCAACTCTCTATAAAGGAGAGGCGCAAAGTATTCCATTAGATGTACTCGATATGTTTCGGTATATGGGGGTAGATTTAGTAAAAAATATTGAAAATATCAATTCAACACTACAATTAAGGCTTATTCAAAGCGAAATACGAGAGATACAGGCGCAGTTATGGGAGTGGTGTAAGGATATACACTTGACTTTGAGGGCCTATTCGGTACCCTGATGGGTGGAGAGAAATAGGAAGTTGGAGTGATATAATAAGATTGACAATTCGGATTGCCTAAACCCGGTTTTGTAAAAAATTGGGCATGGCATAAAACCATAGTAGGAAAACGAGAGCTCCTCGTTAGCGACCTACTATGGTCATATGGGGAAACCTATATGGGCGCAAGCCAGCTGATGGGGAGCTTTGTTTGTTATATACTCCTCCGTCAGCAATAAGTTGAGACTATAAGGTTATGAACACACTTATGCTGAAAGGGGGTGAAACTACATGAAAAAGATTCTTAAATGGATCGGTATTATCTTCGTTGTCATGATTGTAATTGGAGCGCTTTCTGGAAATAAAGGTGGATCTACCAAAAGTGGAAACACTCAAACAACCAACGAAGTCGCTAAGATAGCGGGATTAAATGAAACAGTCCAAGATGGGGATCTTGCTTTTACCGTTACCTCAGTTGAAAAAGTAAAAACTTTAGGAAACCAATACAGCAAGAAAACCGCTCAAGGAATGTACTATGTCATTGCAATGAAGGTGGAGAATAAGGGAAAGAAAACAGCAACCTTTGACTCATCAATGGCAAAAGTAAAGGATGCGGAAGGAAGAGAGTTTGAACGCTCAATTGACGGTCAAACAGCAAAGAGTATGTCTGAAGGCAAAACAGATATGTTCTTACAACAAATCCAACCAAGTCTTTCTGTTTCAGGAGACCTCGTATTTGATCTTCCAGAAGGAATGAAAAGTCCAATAATTCTTTTGAAGGGATCATTTATTGGGAGTGGAGTTCAAGTAAAACTTGAATAACTCTTATTCTTTGAAAACCTCCCCTTAAACAAGGGAGGTTTTCATAGCTAAGTTAAAAATAATGTAGGATAATTAATAAATTTGTCTAAAATGAAAAGAAGAGCAATTCTAGCTTTAAATTATCATCTATTCTGTAAATCTTAAGAATAGGATATACTTATACACAAATGGACGGTACCAACGATATTCTTCAGAAACTTTCTAAGTATTATAGAGAAGTCCTTAAATATGTCGCATCTTCAGCCTCAAAGGTGTTGCAAAATGTAGCTGCAGGGCAAAGATATGGTCTTGTTGCTGATCTACTTTTATTAGTCGAAAATAAAGAACAATTAGAAAATCAAACAATTCGTCTTCACAAACCTAAAAAACAACTCAAAATAGAGAAGTTCAAAGAAGCTGAAGATTATGAAGAAAACGATAGCGAAGACGAGGAAGAAGACATTACTGTAACAAATAATGAAATCGCTTGGTCTGCAGTGAATAAAATATGGAGGACTCAGGAAAATAATCCTTTTGAAAGAGAAACATTGATAGGTCAATTTATTCTTAAAGCAAATATTAATAAGAAAAATCTTCTTGCTCCGCTTCTTATTACACAAGCTGAAATTATTTATAATCCCGCAGATTCTACATTTATTATTAATAAGCTACTTTCAAAACCAGATATAAATAGGAGCTTAATTGCAACTATTTTGGCTGAGGACTCTTTGGCTCCTGTGAGAAGTGAAGTTAATGAACTATTTTTATCTGCTGAAGAAATAAATATTGGCTTGATAAAGAAAATAGTAGCACTAATAAAAAATCATACAAAAATCCTAGATAACCTTGAAGTTTTTGAGGAAGTAATTTCGATGAATGATTTAACGGAGATTAAAAAGGACTGCTACTTATCTAATACTTTTGTATTAATCAATACTCCTAGGACTGGTTCGTTTATTCTTGATGACTTAGACTTACTTTCTCAAATTGATTCAGACATTTCTGGTACACCAATAGAAGACTTATTAACTGTAAATTTTGAAGAAGATACAAGTGAAGGGGATAAAGATAAAAAAAGTGGCAATTTAAAACAAAATACTTATTTCTTTCCCTTAAAATCAAATGTTCAGCAAAAGAAAATATGTGACCATGTTATGGAAAATAGATTAACAGTTGTATGGGGACCTCCAGGAACTGGAAAGTCGGAAACTATTTCAAATCTAATATGTCATCTAATTGCACATGGGAAAACTGTTCTTGTAACAAGTCAACAACAAAAAGCCTTAGAAGTGGTGAGAGAAAAACTCCGTAAGAATATCTCATTAACTTCCCCAAATAATCCGAATTTGCCAATTCCATTGGAATTAGCTTTGATAAAAGGTGAAAAGGAAGCGAATATAGCTGAGGATCTGAAGAATAAACTGGATGCATTAAGTGTTTACACATTAGGGATTAATTCTTCCTATCAACTCAAACAAAGATTAGATTCAATAAGGTCAAATTTAGATAGGTGCAAAGAAAATATTGACTCATTAATAAAAAGGTTTTCAGAATTAAAATTACAAGAAAAAGCACGATACAATTCTAAAGACTCTCCAAAAAAAATGCATGAACTTCGCGAATATGACGTATTAGATTTTACTGAAAATCCTTACACTGATAATTTGGCAATATTTTCAAAGGATTTAAGGAAAATGGCAGACCTTTTATGTTTACTAGGGTCTGAACGAAAAAAATATATTCAAATATTTGGAAAAAGCAAAGAAGTAAGTAAAAAAACTACTGAAAACATAAAAAAAGTACTTGAGAAATTGCAGATATTTAAGAATTTATGGGATAAATCTATAAAGGAAGAAAGAACTGTTTTTCAGCAACTTTTTCTTATTTCTCCATCTACCAACGATGTTAGAAAATTAGCACAATCTATAAATCATTCATGGGAAAAACTCAGAAAGTACTACTATGAAGTTTTAATTAATAAAAAGGAATCTTTACCAGACTTCATTAACTTCTTAACGAGTTTATCCGATCATAAATACGAAATATTAAAAAAAGCTTTAAAGAAACTTGAAAGAGCTGAAGAACATATTTCTTCTTTTGATTTGCAGCTCACTGAAAAATTCATGAAGGCTAATTACCTTGAGTTGTGTGAGAACTATCAATTAGTTTTAAATACAAAACCAATATGGTTTTTGACAAATATTTTCGATAAACGAGCAAAAGATGCACTTCAATACTGTTCTGAGTTATTGAGTTTACGTGTAGTTCATTGGGGAAATAAAGAATTTATTTGTAAGAAAGTTAATACATTAATTAAATATATTGAAGCGACTCAAATACTTGAGAAAGTAAAAATTAACCTCCAAGAGGAAAAAATTTATCTTGAAGATGATAACTTTAAACCAGAAAAAATATCATTTCTAAAAAATGAGTTGGAATATATGTTTGAGTTGGGTACGATCTTGAAGGATTTGAGCGTATATTGTCGGTCTAAAGAGCTCAGTGAACTTCTTTCAAAGCATATTAAAAATGTAAATTCATTTGAAAAAATTACACAATTAGTAGAATTATTTGAAAAATTTGAAGAAGAATATTTGAAACATGAATCTCTCTTTGTTGAATTTAAGATTTCAAAAATTGATATATCTGATATCCATAGAATTGATATAAATTCTTATGAAAATCAAATCACTGATCTGCTTCAACTTACCTTCAATTTTACAGAATATGTAGATTTATCTTATAAAATGCTTGCTTTGCCTAAATCAAAAATATCTATTATTAAAGCGATTGAAAATAATAGCTATATATTACCCAAGATATTTGAATTTCCCGAACATATTATTGAATATCATAGATTAGCAAGAATATATGGGTCTAAGGATGTTCAAGAAACCACAGATTTAATATCGAGAAGAATAAAAGTAATTGAAAAAAATAAAAGAGAATTAATATTTGACTATATTTTAAACAAGCGATTAGATGTGCTTTATGAAGCAAGTCATAGCAGGAAGGCAAATAGTAATTTAGTTAGATTAAGAAGTTTGTTAGGAAAAAAGAAAAAAACTCTTAATTTCTTAAAAAAGAAGGACTCAATAGATTTTTCCTTAGTATTAAATTACTTTCCATGCTGGATTGCAAGTATTGATGACGTCTCTAGGTACTTTCCGACAACAAAAGGGTTATTTGACTATGTTATTGTGGATGAGGCATCTCAATGCAGTCAAACAGCAATACCTCATTTGTTTTATAGAGCTAAAAACGCGATAATTGTTGGAGATGAGAAACAACTTCCTAATGCTAATTTAAGATTCTTACAGAAAGGAATAATGGACTCGCTTCAGCGAAAATATAATATTAATACTCATGAAAAAGCACAATTCTTTGACTGCAAGGAATACTCTCTACTTGGCTTTGCTCATGCAGCAACTCCTCCATTGGCATTAATAGAGCATTTTAGATGTGATCCAACAATTATTGAATGGTCCAATAAACATGTCTATAACAACATGATGAAAATAATGACTCCAATTTGGGAAAGAAGATTTGATCCTCCAATGGAGGTGAGATATTTACCTAATGGAACTGAAAATATCGATGAGAAAACAAATTTAGTAGAAGCAAAAGCCATTATAGAAGAGCTTCGTGAATTAGTTTCAGATGAATTAAATCAAGATTTAACTATGGGCGTTATCTCACCATTCAGACAGCAAGCAGACCTAATAAGTGACCTTCTTTATAAAGAAATAAAACCAGAAATTATAAAGAAATTTGCTCTTCAATCTAGAACAGTAGATGGATTTCAAGGAGATGAGCGAGATATCCTTTTATATTCAATGAGATATTCACCTAATGGGAAACCTGGGAGTATTACTGCAATTGAAAATGGTTATAACGAGGAGGGTTTTAAAAGAATGAACGTTGCATTTACGAGAGCAAGAAGAAAAGCAGTGATATTTACTTCATGCAAACAATCAATTTTTCCCGGAAGACATATAAAATCATTTATCGCACATGCACAAAATGTGCAAGAAAACTATATTGATCGATTAAATTCTAATAACACCACTGATAAATTTGATAGTCAATTTGAAGAGAATGTTTGCACTTTATTAAGAAATAAAGGACTAACTGTTATAACCCAATACCCTGTAGCAGGGTATTTTATTGACCAAGTTGTATTAGATAAGGATGGGAGAATATTAGCCATTGAATGCGATGGAGATTTTAAATTTGACGAAACTAATGAATTACCTGCAGAGCATTATGAAAGACAATCGATCATTGAACGAGTAACTGGTTGGGACATTTTTAGGATTCCTTCAAGTATTTTTTATTTGAATCCCGAAAAAACCATTGATAATATTATCGAAACTTTACATTTGCAACCAACTCATACTGAAAGAAAGTTCAATCAAATTAATATTGAAGAAAAAAGAGTCAGTAATATAAATTTCCATTCAGAAACAACTGAGGAAGATGAGTTAGAAGATAATACAGTCTTAGATATAATTGAGTCAAATCCAGAAGTGCATAGTAAGGATGAAAAAGATAAGTCTGTCGATATATCTAAAAGGGATTTAGTGGATAAAGATTTGTGGTTTAATATTGCACATTGGGGAAAAACATCTGGTCTTTTTTCATCTTTTCAAAACAGATTTTGTTACTCATTAGGACAATATATAACACGAAAGAAAAGTTTGACAGAAAAACAAAAATCATATGGAGATAAACTTCTTCAAAGTGCCCTCTCAAAAGGCTTTATCATAGATGGGAAGTGAAATAGTTAAACGATTTAGTATTTACTTCTAATATAGTAATTCAGCCTTGATTTTGTTTTCCATTCCGATACCATCGTCTTATATATGGAATGTCAGAACAATCTAAATAGTCCTATAGCTTACTGTTTGTATGCCAGAAAAAGTAGTGAATCCGATGAACGACAAACAATGAGTATAGACTCTCAGATAAAAGAGATGAAAACGATGGCTCAAAGGGACGGAATCAATATAAAGGAAGTCCGTTTTGAGAGCCATTCAGCAAAACAGTCGGGGCAAAGACCCGTGTTTAAAGAGCTAATCGCCGATATTATGCTGGGTGAGTTTCAAGGAATACTTTGCTGGCACCCAGACCGACTTTCAAGAAATGCGGGAGATTTAGGGCTATTAGTAGACATGATGGATTCGGGCAAGCTTAAGGCAATTAAAACGTATTCTCAACTTTTTCAAAATACTCCAAACGATAAATTTCTTCTGATGATTCTCTGTTCTCAAGCAAAGCTTGAGAACGACAATAAAGGGGTAAATGTAAAACGGGGTATTCGGGCAAAATGCGAAATGGGGTGGCGGCCTGGAGTTGCACCTCTTGGATATATGAATAGAACTTTTGCGGGAGTAAGAGACATTATCGTTGATCCAGAGCGTGCACCGATTGTTCAAAGGGCATTTGAAACAGTGGCATACACAAACATAAGTGGAAGGGGATTAAAGTATTGGCTGGATAAGAATGGATTCACAACGAGGAATGGAAGGCAAATTACTAGGAGTATGACATATCTCATGCTTAAAAACCCCTTTTATTATGGATATTTTGAATTCCCAGTGAAAAGTGGGAAGTGGTATAAGGGATCTTATCCTCCACTCATAACAAAGGATATTTTTGATTCTGTTCAGGAAAAAATAAATGATCCAATAAAACAAAGTCCTACAGGGAAATCCTTTCCATTCAAAGGACTATTTAAGTGTTACAGTTGTGGATCAGGTGTTTGTGGGGAAGATAAAAAAAGAAAGTTAAAAATGGGTGGATTCCACTATCATATTTATTACCACTGTACGAGAGCAAGAGACATTCATTGTAAAGAGTCATACATGAACCAGAGGGAGCTTATCCGAGAAATCATGAAGCATGTTAAGAAGTTGAGCGACGAACAAATAATAATTACCGATGCACTAAAAAGAAGTATGAGCCATTATGAAAAAATATTGAAAGAGGCAAGTTATCTCAGTACGTATTCTTTTGATGGAGAGCTAACTGTACGGAACTACATAGAGTACATAATAAGAGAGGGTTCTACACAAGACAGAAGAGAGCTAATTCAAAATCTTCCAATTCCTAAAAAACTTCATAACAAAGAGCTTACATTTGTATAATGTAGTCTATATGCGACGTAATTAATGTTACTGTCTTAATTTTTCTAAAGAAAAATCTCAAATATGAAGAAAATAACTCAAGGAATAGTCGAAGAATATTTGCGTCAGAAAGAGGATGGAAGTTTATACCATCGAGAACAAAAAGATTTAGAGTTTAAGGAATCATTTAATTTGAGTGGTTTAGCTGAGTACTTTAGAGATTTTGCTGCATTTTCAAATAATGTAGGAGGTTTTATAATATTTGGTGTGACAAATAGTCCAAGAAAATTAACTGGATTATCAGCAAAAAGTATTGAACAGTTTAATAAAATTGACGAACAGACAATTTCTGGTTTTATAAATGAACACTTCGCTCCATACATAGATTGGGAAATGGATCTTGTAACTTACAATAAAATGCAATTTGGTATTTTTTACGCGTATCCAGCAGTATTGAAGCCTGTGATATGTAAAAAAGGAGATGATAAATAAATATTAAAAAATGGAGAAATATATTACAGGTATGCAGGCAGGACTGAAGTTGTCCAATATTCTGAGTTGTCATATATTATTGAGAACCGAGTACAAGAAAATAACAAAGAATGGATAAAAAAAATTAAGAAAATTGGTGAAATCGGCCCGACAAACGTAGGATTACTAGACACATTAAGTGGTGTGGTTGAAGGTAAGCATGGAACATTACTTATTGACAGAGAATTGATAAAAGAAATCGAATTTATTCGTGAAGGTGAGTTTGATGAGCGACAAGGAGCAAGAACATTAAAACTTGTAGGTTCTGTTCAACCTATTAACGCTGTTGAAATCGCACAAGTAATCAAAAGACGTATTACTGATGATTATCCGTATTCATATAAAAAACTAGAAAACATAATTAAAAGACAGTATCCAGAAGCTAAAATTAATGCCATCCAATCCATAATAAAAGAAAACGATATGAAGAATGACGCAAAATATTCTGTTTATAATTTTAGGAATAAAGATCAAGAAGAAGCATATAAAAAAACGAAAAAAATATTTCAAGGAATACCTTCAATATATAACGATGCAGCAATCCAGTTTTTATTAAAAGTGCTTAAAAATAAATAAACTATTCTCTAGGCTGGTCTTGAACAAGGCATGATAGAGCAGTATAACAGTCTATATACGTTCTTGAGAGCTTTCTGAGGGAGTACTATGAAGCTTAGACCCAAGAGGGGAATAAATGATGGAGTTATGTCTATAGCTTACTGTAGCAATCTAATCTTTTCTACTCTTTCGGTCTGAGTCCAGTCGTGTTGGGGAGCTAGGATTCGAACCTAGAGTCGCGCTGATCCAAAGTCAGGCGTGTTACCGTTACACTACTCCCCATAAGCCAAATTTTAAATGCGAATGTGCCTCTATTTTACCAAAAAAAAGCCCAAATTGCTTCAGAGACACACCCCACCAACCAATAGTTACCGGGCAAGATGATACAATTATAACTATATGCCCGAAGGAACAGTTGTGTTTGAAGGAAGCTATAACGGAGCCGATATTGTAGTTCGCCATGTGCGACGGAATGATATTGAGCAATTGCTGACCTTTATTAACACCCTCTCAAAAGAACAAACCTACATTCGTGTACAAGGTGAGCAGTTGACGATGGATGAAGAAAACCGCTACATGGATAATTTTATGTACAAAGTGGGCCTGAATAGGGCGATAAAGCTTCTTGTTTTTCATGAAGGGGAACTTATTGCGGTAGCCGATATTGCGTGCCAAGATAAAGTGGAAAGTCATGTGGGTGTATTTGGGATTACCGTGAAAAAGGAATGGAGAGGAAAGGGAATAGGGACGCTTCTGATGCGAAAGACAATTGAGGAAGGGGTAAAACATATTGAAGGGTTAAAAATAATTACCCTGGGGGTATTTGGAAACAATCCCATCGCAAAGGAGCTCTACGAAAAGATGGGATTTAAAGAATATGGATTATTGCCAAGGGGGATTAGGCATAAGGGAGAGTTTGTGGATCATGTGTGGATGTATAGGGAAGTTGTATGAGTTTGAAGCTTCCCAAAAAGCTCTCAAAACCTGCCAGAGCCTGCTGGCGGCAGTTTTGTTCGCCTTTTTGGATTCGCTTCAACAATATAACATTTGTTAATCTTATCTTAATTTTAGTTATATTTAACTATGGCACAAGACAAATATTCAGCGTTGTGGATATCGCACTCGCGCATTAATGATTTTGCCATCTGCCCTCGGGCCTACTATTTAAAATATATTTACAGAAATCCGAAAACAGGTCACAAGATGAAGCTTATGACGCCGCCCTTGGCTCTGGGGCAAATTGTACATGATGTTTTAGACTCCTTAAAAGAGCTTCCCGTAAGAGAGCGATTTAAAACATCTCTTGTTGGCAAACTTCATGAACAATGGGGAAAGATAGAAGGAAAAAAGGGAGGGTTTCTTGATAGTTCAATCGAGCAGCAGTACAAAACGAGGGCAGAAGAGATGCTTCTGCGTCTTATGAAAAATCCCGGTCCCTTAAACCAACTGGCTGTGAAACTCAAAATGGATTTGCCCTATTTTTGGCTCTCTGAGGAAAAAAACATTATTCTTTCCGGAAAAATAGACTGGATAGAATATCTTCCCCCCACTGACTCGATACATATTATTGATTTCAAAACGAGTAAAAATGAAGAAAATGACAGCTCTCTGCAGCTTCCCATTTATTACATCCTTGCCAAGAGGTGTCAAACGCGCCATATTGCCCGCATGAGTTATTGGTATTTAGAACGGGAAGAGGGATTGGTTGAAAAAAGTCTTCCGGATGAAAATGGTGTATTAAAGAGCCTTGTCGATAGTGCCCTTGAGATTCAACTTGCCACAAAGCTGGGGAGATTTAAATGCAAGCAGGGTGAAGAAGGGTGTCGTGCGTGTAAGCCAAGTGAACTTCTCATAAAGGGGGAGGGAGAGTTTGTGGGAGTAAATAGTTATAAGGAAGATGTTTACGTTCTTGACAGCGCTTCAAATGGCGACAGTAAAGAAAGTGAAATTTTATAATGAAAAATAATCAATCCGTCGATTTACCACTCCTGTTTTTTTCCTTTATTTTTTTTATTGTATTATTTATCCTATTTTCAAAATTTTCATTTCAAAACAATTCATTAACCTCCAACAACATCCAGAATGTTGCTATTTCTCCATCCTCGCAAAAAAATACACCACCTCTTAAAAAATTAGATTACAACTCTCCGATTGTATGTAATTATCACGCGAAAGATTCCAGTGTTTCTGCGGCAATTGAGGGAAACTCAATTACGGCCACACTTTTAAAGGACAAAACCACCCAAAGATATGTCGTACAAGGAGACTGCCTTTATTCGTGGAATATGCGTGAGATTACGGGAAAAAAAGAATGTGGAATTGGAAATTATATTTCACTTGCAAAACAAATGCTCAGCACAGGGAGCATCAGCCCAGATATGATGACTGAAATGTTTCAAAAATCCGGATCCTCGCAAGCGATTGATTTTAACGCCATACTTGAATCATGCGATAATGTGGGAAAGGTAGGGGGAGAAAACTTCACAATTCCAAAGGGAGTGAGGTTTGAGTAGAAAGAAAAGCTCATCCTCCTTCATTCGTATTCGGTTTGAGGGCTATGTCCTCGCAACCGAATACTCATTTCGGCGGGATAGGTCTTTGTAATCCAAAATTAGACTATTATATTTTGGAAACAAAAACCAAAAAAAAATGTCCGGGCTACGACCTACTTTCCCTTTCGATTGGATCAAAAAGTATCATAGGCGCTGACTTGTTTCACGACCTTGTTCGGGATGGGAAAGGGTGGTACCAAATCGCTTCAATAACCAGGACAAGAGATATTATAGCGAAATGATTGCCATTTTTCAAGGGGTATCCAAGATGTGTGACTTGTGATTGGTGATAAGTGGCCTGGGAGTGGTATATAATGGAAACATGCTACAGCTTGATGAAAGTCACTCCATGCTTCATGCATTTTGCGTGAAGCCAGGAATCAAGTTTGAAAATCAAAAAGGTGAAGAAGAGGTGCTTTTAAGTCTTCGGGCGCATCCCATCATTCTCGTCCCCACATTCGTCAATAGTATAGTAATGGTTATCCTCATTTTTTTTTCCAGCTTTATCCTTGGCCAATTCCTTACTCTTCCACAGCTTATCTATACAATGGTCTTCTTCTTTTTTGCCACTTTTGTCTATTTCTGGTTTCAGATAATAAATTGGTATTTTAATATCGGGATCGTAACAAATAAACAAATAGTAGATGTGGATTTTAGCGCTCTTTCCTATCGCAACGTCACCCGTACTGAGCTTACTCACATAGAAGATATTACCGTTAAAGTGAGTGGGTTTATTTCAAGTATTTTTGATTATGGAAATGTTTTTGTACAAACCGCAGGGTCGGAAATTAACACGGAATTCATGCAGGTACCTCACCCTGCACGAGCAGCCCACATTATTCAAGATATATTAAAACAATATGCAACTACTGAGTAATTTTTTTACATTCCAAAAGCTATTTCAAGTAGGAGCAATTGTACTTTCATTTTTATCCCTCGTGCTCACCATTCAGATGTATGCCAATATTTCTCAGGTGGTGAAGACCGTGGTGACAAAAAGGAATAAAGCGTTTGTGCTTATTTCCGCCCTCATCATTGTTATTAGTGTTTTGTTATTTATTCTTGGTTTTGTTATCCTGTAACTATAACTATGGATACAGAATATTCAGTTTATCTCGGGCAAGAACAAAAAAATGGGTTTACGGGTTTTCTTGCTGAAAAAAACTTCTTTTGTGTAGTAGAGATTTTTGATGGATATACCAATGAGCAGGGAGAACAGCTAATGAGCGCGCTTGCCGGAATAGGAAGTACCGATTTTGAGAGTCTTGCCGGGTTTGATTCTTCTGTTTCGGAGATATTTAAACGTCTTAATATTCCCCTTGATACCTCGATTGCGATTGGGTATAAAAAAAACTTAACATTATATTTAAAAACCATAGGATCCGGAGAGATATATATCGGTCGAAGAAAGTCATTTGAACAAATTATTCATGGTACGATCAATGCAGCAGGAAAATATGAAAAAGATGATTTTTATGTATTTACCACCTCCTTTTTTACTCAATCGCTCAAAGGAATTACACACACAAAATCTCTTCTCCACAAACATACTTCAATTAGGGATTTTCCGGAACACATAAAACAAACAATAGGAACGGAAGATGACACCGGAGCAGTGGCGCTTTTTGTAAAAATGACGCAAAATCAGGAAACATACATAAGTAGCAAACCACAATTTAATGGGGGGGCAAAAATAAAAGAATATGTCCAGCGGTATGTACAAATAATAAGCAAACTTGATAACAGAAAAAAAATAATAATAGGGTTAGCTCTTCTCGTATGTGTTGGTCTCTTTGGGTGGAATATGACAAAAGGGATACAAAATAGGGGAGGAATGCAACTTGGGCAAGGACAATCATACGAGGAACAAAAACAACATGTCGAGAGCACCATTGGACAAGCAGCAACAAAAACAGAAGCTACAACGGAAGGGTTGCAGCTGTTACAAGAGGCTCAAGGGATAGTCCTGGCAATGAAAAAGACCGCTCCCAAAGACAAACAAGCTGATATTATGTCTTTACAAAAAAAGGTCACAGACACGGAATCATTATTGGTAAAAAGAGTTTATAAAGAACCCCAAGAATATTACGATTTTGCAGTGGAAGAAAAGAGTGCTCATGGAACAAAACTTTCCCTTTTTGAAGACAAGGCATATGTATTAAATCCGGATGGGAAAGTATACATACTTACACTCGAGAAGAAGGCGCTTGTAAAGGTTACTCTTCCTAAAAAAGTGAGTGGAGATTCTCTTGTTGCGGGATATGAACAAAATACCTATGTACTCACTCCTGAGGAAGGAATTATCCGCATGGATGAAACGGGTAAAGGAAAAACGGTTATCCCAAAAGAGACACAGTGGAGTTCAATTAATTCCATGCAGGTATATAACGGGAACATTTATCTTCTGGATGGAGGAAATAATGCATTGTACAAATATCCCGTAACCACAGATGCATATGGAGACAGAGTATCGTATTTTAAGGGATCATATATGGATATGGATACCAGCTCCTCCTTTGCTATAGATGTGTCAGTGTACGTTGCAAAAAAAGATGTAGTAACAAAATATACCGCAGGGCTCAAAGATGACTTCACACTCTCGATCCCTGGGAAAGATATCTCCATTACAAAAGCAATCACCCATACTGACCAAACAGAATTATATTTGTGGGATAAAAAAAATAGCGTTCTCTACATAGCCTCACGGGATGGGGTATATGAGCGACAAGTCGCATCCCCTTCCTTTTCCCAGGCATCCGATATAGAGGTGTATAATAACAGAGCGTTTCTTCTGAAGGACGCGAAGTTATACAGTATTGATCTATGAACGGAAAGAATATTACACCACTTACCCTTGAAAAAGTAAGACAGGGCGATGAGCGATCGCTCCTTCTTGTTTATCGGAGCTATCACCGCTCTCTCTTTCAATTTATCAACAGACAAATAAGAGATGTTGGGGTAGCTGAAGAGTTGGTGCAAGATGTCTTCTTGGGGTGCATTGAGGGTATTCGTGAAAAACGGGATATCAACTCATTTTCTGCCTATATTTTTACAATTGCCCGATATAAAACAATCGATTATATCCGCCACAAAAAATTAAAAAGAATACTTCTTTCTGCTCTTCCTGAAAATGTTGTAAATGGATGTGCAACACTTCTATTTAATGAAAAAGTACAAAAGGATGAAATTACAGATATATTAGAGAGAGTGTTTAAACGTCTTCCGCATGAATATGCCCTTATTATACGACTCAAGTATATAGACGGATTTACGGTAAAGAAAATAGCATCCCAACTTGCTGTGAATTTTAAAGCCGCAGAAAGCATGCTTTTTCGCGCTCGGCGTGAATTTTCAAAACTGTATTCCGAACTTAATTCATGAAACACAATACTGCAGCGCTTCTCAAAAAACGTCTAAAAGAGGTGACAGTTGTTGAGCCAAACGATCTTGGTATCCCCCTATTAACGACATTTTACAGAAGAATAATTGTCTTTTTCAAAACCGCCCCCTTTGTGATTGTAGTGCCTATTTCCATTTTCTCAGCGGTGGGACTTGTGTATCTTTTTGGCCTTTTAGCAGTTCGGCTCGCATCTCTTCTCCAATATGGTTTCTGACGTTGTATATTTGGTTATTTTTCTCCGCAGATTTATCGGACTTATTTTCACCCCATATACAACAATGCGAAATATTAGTGTTGAGAAAAAATGGCAGGATATATTATGGATAGGGATTGCGTGTGCTATTTATTTTTTTATAACCAGTTCTGTTCGAGGGGGGATTACCGGGCTCCTCGGAGCTATTGGACTCTTCACAGGGAGCGTACTTTTCTTTTCTCTTCTTCCGTCCCGAGGGACACTAAGGGAAAAAATACAACGAATGTGTAAAACATGGGTTTATACTCTTCTTCCCACCCTTATCTGGTTTTACTCAACGCTTCTGTTTTATTTTATTTTGCCTCCTCCTCGCACCGCCTCGTTCCTTGGTAAGGCGTTCAGCATTTTTTATATTGCATTTTCTGGCAGTCTCCTTGTCTGGAAACTTATCCTTGTGTATTTGAGCATTCGTTTTTCATTACGTGTCCATTTATACAGAGTTATCTATTATATATTGATCTATCTTGCCCTTTCTATCCCATTGTGGGTACTCCTCTACAAAAGCGGCATCTCTCGTGTTCCTTTTGTATGAATGATTTGTGTCTTCTCCACCGACTCAATAAGGTATGAAGCTGAGCGAATGTAAAACCACCCGAGAACGTGCGGAGTTTCTTGAAAAAACCCTTTCTATTTCTTTGTCAAATATTCAAAAATGTATAGTTGATCCGGATGAGCTGGTACATTGTGAAAATAGAATTGGATCAGTCTCTCTCCCCTTAGGTGTTGCTGGCCCATTATGTATTTTTGGTGAGAATGTACGGGGGAAATGCTATGTTCCACTTGCTACAACTGAGGGAGCTCTCGTTGCATCGGTCAATAGGGGAGCCAAAGCAACCGCAGAAAAAGGAATTGTTACTACGGTCCAAAAAGTAGGAGTAACCCGTGGCCCGGTGTTAAAAGCTGGAACAATCGGTGGTGCCATTAAAATAGAAAAATGGATACAAAGCCATGGGAAAGAATTAGCACAAAAAGCAGGTGGAACATCTTCTCATATAAAACTCATCGACAACATGGTAAGAAGAGCGGGCATGTATGTATTTGTCAGATTTTCTTTTGATTGTGATAAAGCAATGGGGATGAATATGGCTACGATAGCTGCTCAACATCTCATTGAATATATTGCGAAAAATACAAACTCTTCAATTATTGCAGTTGCAGGAAATTTTGATATTGATAAAAAACCTGCATGGCTCAATAGCCTATATGGAAGAGGGTATATTGTCCAAGCAGAGGCAATCATCTCAAACGGTGTAGTAATAAAAATATTAAAAACCTCCCCGCAAAAAATCTTTGAAGTATGGAAAACAAAATGCCTCATAGGATCTGCATTATCCGGGTCTTTAGGATTTAATGCACATCATGCAAATATCGTTGCAGCATTTTATGGAGCGACCGGTCAGGATCTAGCCCATGTTGTTGAAGGAAGTTTGGGGATGACAATCATAGATGTACTTGACGACGGATCATTATACATCAGCGTTCATCTGCCAAGCATTATGGTGGGGACAATCGGCGGAGGGACACAACTTGCCACTCAGTCTGAAGCGAGAACCATACTAAAAACCGATTCCCCCCTTGTTCTTGCGGAGGTATTGGCGGCTGCAGTGTTGTCTGGAGAACTATCACTCTTATCATCACTGAGCGAAGGAACTCTCGCATCCACTCATAAAAAATTAGGGCGCTAATATTATGAATAGTTATTATATTGTTTCTGCGCCACAAAGGGCCGTATTTGTTCCGCTTGGCGGAACAAACGAGCCCTTAGGAAGATAAATAATATGAAAACAGGTATTACATCATATGGCTTCTATGTTCCTCAGTATCGTATCCGCGTTGCGGACATTGCACATGTATGGGGAAAAAATGCATCTGAAATTGAACGGGCGCTTGGTGTTATGGAAAAAGCAGTCGCAACCGCCGCGGAGGATTCCCTCACTATGGCTTACGAATCAAGCAGTATTGCAATAAAAAGCCATACACAACCAATAGGAGCACTCTTTTTTGGTACAGAATCTCCTTCATATGCAGTAAACCCATCCTCAACCATTTTAGGAGAATTATTGGATATAGGTCACAATTATCTTGCGTATGATACTCAATTTGCCTGTAAAGCTGCTACGGGTGCTCTTATTTCTGCAATTGCACTTGTTGAAAGTAAACAAATACAGTCGGCTCTCGTTGTTGCATCTGATAAAGCCACCAGCAAACCACACGACGCACTTGAATATACAGCTGCATCAGGGTCAGTGAGCTTAATTGTGGGAGAAAAAAATCCTATTCTCTCAATTGAAGCCTGGGAGTCGTTTTCATCGGATACCCCAGATTTTTGGCGAAGGGAAGGAATAAAATATCCTTCCCATGGAGGAAGATTCACGGGGAAGCCATCCTACTTTAAACACATCAAAGGATCGGTAAATGCACTTCTTACAAAAACAAAACATAAACCTGCTGATTTTGCTTATGCCGTGTTTCATATGCCTAACGGAAAATTTCCCGTTCAGATTGCAACCCAACTTGGCTTTTCCCCTGAGCAAATAAAAAAGTCATTAATTATCTCAGAGCTTGGTAATTCATACACCGCCTCTGCCCTTATGGGTCTTGTTGCAACACTTGAGCATGTCAAGCCGGGAGAAAAAATTTTGTTTGCTTCCTATGGATCCGGTGCAGGATCTGATGCATTTATCTTTCAGGTAACGGAAGAAATAGAAAAAAAACGCCTTCAATTTTCCAAAAAAATCAGTGAAAAAAAATATATTGACTACCCCACATATTTAAAATGCATGAGAATAATATGAAATCACATATCATCGGATATCACACAACAAAATTTGGAGAACTTTGGGAAAAATCCCTTTTTGATTTGGTTGGAGAAACAATAGACGGCGTACTCAAAAGTACAAATATCGAAATTGAGAATATAAATGCGATATTTTTTGGCAATATGCTCGGTGGTATTTTGGAAAACAATTTGCATGCAGGTGCAAAAATTGCAGAAATATTTGGTATCAACACCCCCATTTTTAGAGTGGAAGGAGCCTGTGCATCGGGAGGATTGGCAGTTCACCTCGCTCATGAATATGTCCAATCGGGAAAAGGGAAAACAGCACTCGTTGTTGGAGCAGAGAAAATGACAGATGTACAACCGGAATATATTAGCCAAGGGCTCATGTCTGCAGCATCCGGTGAAGAACAGGAGTCTGGTATAACGTTTCCCGGGCTTTACGCATTAATGGCCCGGGTATATCTTAAAAAATATGGATATAATAAAAAAAATCTTGCCGCAGTTGCAATAAAAAATCACGCTCATGGTGTATTAAACCCAACAGCTCATTTTCAAAAAGCTATTACCGAAAAACAAGTTCTTCTCAGCCCACTTATCGCGGATCCTCTTGGACTTCTTGATTGTTCTCCCGTATCAGATGGAGCAGCATCTCTTATTATTACATCCGATCCCACACTCACAAAAAAAAGAAAAGGAGCTTATATATTATCATCCCAGGTGGCTACAGACAGTATTTCACTTCTGCAACGCGATTCGCTCATTGAGCTTAAAGCAACACAAATAGCTGCAGAAAAAGCATTTACCCAATCAAAATTACGAAGAAAAGATATTTCCCTTGCCGAAGTTCATGATTGCTTTACTATTGCAGAACTATTTGCCATGGAAGACATAGGATTTTGGAAAAAAGGAGAAGCAGGAAAAAGAGCACTTCAGTATGAAACGTTGCGCGACAATCACGGGCCACTTATCGTGAATACATCTGGCGGGTTAAAAGCATCGGGCCACCCAATCGGTGCCACAGGAATAAAACAAGTGGGTGAATTATATGTACAGCTCACCGGCCAAGCCGGAAAAAGACAAATTAAAAATGTATCATATGGACTTGCCCACAATGTTGGTGGATCGGGAGGGACGGCTGTTGTGACGATACTAGGGGCATAACACTTAATGTTTATCATTTAAAAATAATCAATATGATCAGTCCAGTCAAAGTATGGAGAAGACAAAAAACTATCCGCGATTTGTTAGGAAAGAAGGGAACTGTTATGTCCTGGACGAAAATATTCACACCACCCCCTCAATTTAAACATATCGCGCCATATGAAATTGTTTTTGTGAAATTAGAAAACGGGCAAAATATTTGTGCGCAATTAGTTGATTGTATGGATGACTCCCTATTAGTTGTCGGGAAACAGGTAGTAGTAACGTTGAGAAAACTTAGAGAAAGCGTTTCAGATGATGTAATTCCCTATACTATTTCGTGCAAATTTATATGAAACCCATACAATATTCCGCTCCAGGAAAAGTGATTTTATCTGGTGAACATGCAGTTGTGTATGGAAAACCAGCACTTGTCTGTGCAATAGACAGGAGACTTTCAATAACTTTTACTCCAGCAGAAGAAACAAAATACTTAGATGCCATTTTTCCACTATTAGAAAAATCAGTTATAGATTTTTTAATCCAAAAAAAGATATCCATAAAAGAAAGAGGATATACCTATACTATTGAGTCATCAATTCCTATTGGCCGTGGACTGGGATCCTCTGCGGCATATTGTGCTTGTATATCGGCAGGGCTCTTGGAACTTTTTACCGGAAGGGAGTGGAGTAAGGAAGATGTAAATATGTGTGCATACCAAATGGAAAAATATTTTCATAAAAATTCTTCAGGAGTTGACACTTCCACTTCCATCATGGGGGGATTAGTCTATTACCGAAAAGAGTTTGAGTTTCTCAAAACAATCAGCAGCCTAGCAGTTAAAATCCCACAACAATTTACCGATCACATCTTTTTAGTCGATACCGGAAAACCAGTTGAGACAACAGGAGAAATGGTACATACTGTGGGTGCGCTCTTTAATAAAAAAAGCGACGACACAGAGCGGATTCTCAATGAAGTAGAAAAGACAACCAAGCGGTTTATTGTTTCTATAATGAAAAAAGACACATCTTTATTTAAAGAAAACATACAGAAAAATCAAGAGTTGTTGGAACAATTGGGAGTAGTTTCCCAAAAAACAAAAAAATTATTATCCCATTTAAAAAATGGAGGAACAGGTAAGGTGACGGGCGCAGGAGGAAAAAAAGAGGCCTCAGGATATGTATTATTTTACTGCGATGACGCAGCGAAATGCAGAAAAATACTGGAAGATAACACTATTTTATACATGTCATTTATCCCTAGTTATAAAGGATTAGTAAAAGAATTATGATTCAAACATCTGCACCAGGAAAACTTCTCTTGTTGGGAGATTATGCCGTTGTGTATAACAATCCCTGTTTGGTGACTGCCGTAGATAAACGGCTTTATGTAGAAGCGGAAATAATTAACAAAGAAGAAGATGAAATAATTACCCCACAAGTAAAGGAAAGCAGATTTGTACTAGAAACCATTGCTCATTTTAAAGAGGCGTTTTCCATACGTAGTTCAGTGCGTATAAAAACGCAAGGAGATTTTTCCCACCAGGTGGGCCTAGGTTCTTCCTCCGCAGTCACTGTGGCGACGCTTGAAGCATTGAATCAGTTGTTTAAAAAAAACTTAACAAAAAAACAAGTGTTTGATATGTGTTATTCGGTAACATTACTCATACAGGGAGTTGGTTCCGGTTTTGATATTGCAGCGGCGGTATATGGAGGAACGCAATATTATGTAACAGGAGGAACCGTGATAGAACCAATTCACACAAATACACTTCCCCTCATCGTTGGATATTCAGGAATAAAAGCAGACACCCCATTTTATATCCGCAAAGTAGCTGAAGCATTTAAATATAAACAGGAAGAACTAAAAAGGTTTTTTTCATCAATCACAACCCTTGTTGATGAGGCAAGAATTGGCCTGGAAACATCTGATTTTAAAAAAACAGGAACGTGTATGTCAAAAAATCATGTACTCCTTCAGAAACTTGGTGTCAGTATTCCCAAGCTTGATGAAATGGTGCAGGCAGCAACAGATGCAGGTGCTTGGGGTGCAAAACTTTCAGGAGCCGGAGGAGGAGACTGTATGATCGCACTGGTTTCTGACGAGAAAAAAGCCGTAGTAGCACAAGCAATAGAGAACGTTGGGGGAGAGATTATTCATGTTGGACTAAATGCAAAGGGAGTAGAATAATACTATGAAAGACGTACAGGATGAGCAATTTATAGTGGTGGATGAACAGGATAAAATAGTCGGGTACAAGACTCGATATGAATGTCATCACAATAAATCATATATTCACCGAGCAATAAATATTGCCCTTTTCAACACAGAAGGAAAATTGGTCATGCAAAAAAGGAGCGCACAAAAAGACTTATATCCTGGATATTATGCACTATCATCAACAGGCCACGTAAGTAAAGGGGAAACATATGAAGTTACGGCCATGCGGGAACTTCAAGAAGAAATGGGAGTAACGGGAATTGATTTAAAACGGATTGCCACTTTTTTAGTTTCCGCAGAAAAAGAAACCGAAATGGTTACCTTATTTACAGGAAACTATAATGGTGTTTACTCTTTTCCCACAGATGAAGTAAAATCGATTCACTTTTTTTCTTCGGGGGAAATTCGACAACTAAAAAATATTACTCCCTGTTCTCGACACAGTTTAAAAATACTAAAAATAATTCTATGAAGGCAACGGCAAAAGCACATTCTAATATTGCATTTGTGAAATATTGGGGGAGAAGAGATGAGCTATTACGACTCCCAACAAATGGAAGCATCTCCATGAATTTAAGTAATTTATTTACCACGACTACAGTTGAATTTATCCCATCTCTTTCGCGCGATGAAATTATGGTAAATGGAGAAAAGAATGATGCGGTGAATCTTCGTGTGAGTAAACATCTTGACAGAGTGAGAGTGCTTTCTCAAAATAAGCAGTTTGCTCAAGTGGTTTCTCAAAATAGTTTTGCAGCAAACGCCGGCATGGCATCCTCCGCTTCGGGCTTTGCAGCTCTCACCGTTGCAGGTCTTGCAGCCTCCGGGGTAAAGCTTTCCGAAAAGGATGCCTCTCTTCTTGCAAGACAAGGTTCAGGATCTGCCTGTAGATCAATACCTGATGGATTTGTTGAATGGATAGATGGAGATGAGTCGGGTGGATCATATGCCTATTCTCTTTTTAAACCATCACATTGGGATGTATGTGATATCATTGCAGTTATTAGTAAGGAGAAAAAGGACATATCAACATCAGCGGGACAACAAAGTACAAAGACAAGTATTTTTTTCCAGACACGCTTAAATCATATTAAAGAGAAAATAAAAAAATGTAAAGAATTATTAAAAAACAAAAATTTTGATGAATTTGGAAAGTTAATTGAAATGGAAGCTTTGGAATTACATACAATCATGCTCACTTCCTGGCCTTCACTTATCTACCTAGAACCAACCTCCCTTACGGTTATGAAAGCGATAAAAAAACTTAGAATAGAAGGGATATCTGTTTATTTTACAATCGATGCAGGGCCCAACATACACGTAATGTGTTTACAGAAAGATGCTGCACTCATCGAAAAAAAAATAAGCGCCATTCCGGGAGTATTAGAAACGATAAAAAACACTCCCTCAAAAGGAACATATCTAATTTCAGATCACTTGTTCTAACTAATTGCCTATCGTAGGAAGAGAAAACTTCAATCCATCCTGAATGCCAAACTTTCCACCAAGCACCGTACCCATGATTACATTAAACACAACCACCACAACAACAAGAAGAAGAAGTCCAATGACCGCACTTTGTATTTTGTTTTGTGCTTTTTGTAATTTTTCTTTCTCTCCTCCTGAAGAGATATAGTCAAATGCTCCCAACAACATATATACGAGAGCTGCAATACCGGCAACCAGAAAAAGAAGCTGAATCCCCGTTGATAAAAGTTTTCCTAAACTCGCATTAACATCTCCCTTATACAAAGGGTCATCTACCGGAGAGTTAATTGTTCCAATAATCGCTGACGTATCAATTGAGAGTAGTTTCATAGTGGCATATTAACTTTTAATACATATCCAATGATCTTTGTTAATATAAAGCTAGCAACTACAAGAAATAAACCCAGCACGGCATATATAAATACCGATTGAGCTTTTGATATTTTTTCTGGATTTCCTTCACTCGTAATATACCGATATGCCCCAAGAATCAACATAGAAAGGGTAACAAGTCCGCCCATAATCATCATAATGGGGAGAACAAGATTCACAAATGTGGTGATGGAATCAAATTTTGCTATAGGATTTACTGCCGTTTTCGAAAAATCCACCTCAGCGTACACATCTTGAATGATTTGCATGTCTTCATGATAACGAATTATACAGATTGAGTCAAGCATGCGGAAAATTCACCAAGCTTATTCGGAAATTGAAAGGTATAACTTCCTCTCAGCTGCTTTATCATACTTAGCTTTGATAAAGCAGCATAAGAGGGAGTATTTTCGGTATAATTAATCATTATGGAACAAAAAAACACCCTTTTTCATATTGCCCTCATCGCAGATGGTAATCGGAGGTGGGCAAGGGAAAGAAATCTTCCCGCATTTGAAGGTCACAGGAAAGGATTTGAAAATATTAAAGCCTTAAGTAAAAAAGCAAAACAACTTGGAATACAAATAATCACTTTTTGGGTGTTTTCTACTGAAAATTGGAAACGAGCACAGGAAGAAGTAGGATACTTAATGAATCTTGCGGAAAAAGTAATTGACACTCAAATCAAAGACGCGATACAAGAGGAAACGAGGATTGTTCACATAGGGAGAAAAGACAGATTACCTGAGCGCCTAAGAGCAAAAATAGAAAAGGCGGAAAATACTACAAAACAATTTACGAAATATTACTTTGTCATGGCTCTTGATTATGGAGGACGGGATGAGATAACAAGGACGATACAAAAAATATGTACAGAAAAAACAGGGAAGCCGTCAATTACAGAGGATGAAATTAATAAAAATCTTGATACAGCCATTCTCCCTCACCCGGAACCAGATATCATCATCCGTACCAGTGGCGAGAGCCGTTTATCAGGATTTATGACATGGCAATCTGCATACAGTGAATATTATTTTTCTCCGTTATACTTTCCTGATTTTGGACCACAAGAATTAGAGAAAGCAGTCAAGGAATACGGCGAACGCAAAAGAAGATTTGGAAAATAACTACTATGTTTAATCCAACATTTACCATCACGAATAAAATACTTACCAATATTTCAAAAGTAGAAGCGGCGGAAGAAGTGATTCGTCATGCACCTCTCCTTCCTTTATGGGAACGACAATTTAAAGAAGATGCTCTTGTTCGGGCAGCATACCATGGCACTCATATAGAAGGAAATATGCTCCACATTGAAGAAGCAAAAGAAGTTTTATTGGGTAAATCTGTCGCCGCACGTCCTCGTGATATCCAGGAAGTTATTAACTATCGGAAAGTTGTTGAACTTATTGATGAGGAGGCAAAAAAGAAAATAGATAAAATTACTGAGCAACTCGTACTCAAAGTACATAGAATCATTACGGAGAAAACACTTTCCGCAGAACTATCAGGACAATATCGTCTCAAACAAGTGGTGATCCGCAACTCCGCAACAGGAGAGATAACATTTAAGCCTCCCACTCCGCTTGAAGTACCTTTTCTCATGAAGGAGTTTATTTACTGGATGAACAAAGATGAGTCAAGGGATATTCATTCCATTTTGAAGGCAGGAATTGTGCATCATGAGTTTGTCCGCATTCACCCCTTTATTGATGGAAATGGAAGAGTCGGACGGGCTCTTGCCACTCTCGTACTCCTATTAGGTGGGTATGATATTCGGCGATTTTTTTCTCTTGAAGAATATTTTGATCGCGACGCCATTTCCTATTATGAACATCTTCAAAAAGCAACTGCGGGAGATATTACATCATGGCTTGAATATTTTAGTTTTGGTGCGGCAGTTGAGTTTACCCGCATTAAGGAAAAGATCCTCAAGCTCTCAAAAGATGTAAAACTAAAAGACAAAATGGGAGGACAACAAATATTTCTTACTGAGCGCCAAATAAAAATCATTGAGTATATGCAGGAAATAGGATATTTACAAAATAAAGCATTTAAAACCATTTTTCCCGATATATCTGAAGACTCAGTATTACGGGACGTGCAAGATTTAGTAAAGAAAAACCTCATCAAAAAAATAGGAAGTACAAAATCTGCACGGTACGTAAGCATCTAACTTACTTCCTCTTTAGAAGTCGGATTGTGCCATATATTCCCCATATCAATGGGAAGAGAAGAATTGCAGTATATTTATAAACGTCCTTTTGTGTATCTGACATATCGGGCAACGGGTAAAACGAAACAATACGAGATCGAATGCCACCAAGAGCACCATGAGAACTAAAAGTATCAATCATGTTTAGAATAAAATCTAAATTGCCCCCCCCTCTACTTATATACTGCTCGAAAGGAAATCGAGAGGAGGAGATGATAACCATTTCTCCTCCCTTTTTATTTTTTACCAGTGCACCAAGTACAAATTGCTTAAGGTCTTTTTGTGTGGGTTGAGGGATGGCATTGGGGTTTAATAAAAAGGTGTCTTTTTGCACCCATGATCTATTGGAAGATAAAATAAGTGGAACAACGGATGTGAGGCCTGTTTTTTTCAAAGAAAGTGAAGATACCCACGGAAAAGTTACAAATTGGATATTGGCAAAAAGCCCTGATTTTGTATCAAAAATATTTGATCGTATCCAAAAAGGGTAGGGGGCAAGGAACTGAGATGTTTCGTTACCGAAATTAACATACTCGGCAGAGGTGGAAAGAACAAGGTTGTTCTCAATTTGAGCTCCATATGAAGCTGTGAGTTCGTTGATATTATGATCGGCCACTTCCACATTAAGTGTTTGTTCATTAATTTTTGTTCCTCCCGCAAACACAAGAATATTTTTTCCAAATTCATAAAACCGTTTTAGAAGCTGAATTTGTTCGGTGGAATATATATTGGTACCGTTGTCAAGAAGTATTATTGTTGAATACTCGGTAATAAACTTTTCTGCATCCTCTGATGTAACAGTAGCAATATCAACGCCGGTAACGGTATATTGTTGAGAAAGCACCTTTTTGAGAGAAAGGAGGGGATCCTGTTGACTATTTTGCATTTCACCCACCACTGCAACTTTTGGTATATCGGTTCGAATAAGACGGTAGATTGCAGAAGTGATATTATATTCAAGATTCTGGTAATCATTTACCTGAGGGATCATCTCATTTTTATCGCCTTGGGATAGTACTATCCCAAAATAAAACGATGATGTTTGATATTTATTCTGTTCCAGTTGAGAGAATTGTAGTTCAGGAACCCCCAATTGTTTTAGTTTATCTCCTATCTTTGTGTCCCGCTTTGGATCGATAATGTTTACTTTTACATTTTTTCCGCCTCTTCTGTATTCTTGGAGCAATTCAACAACATCCACGCGAAGAGGAATGATTCGTGTCGGGAGATCTGAAGACACATAAAGACTAATATCAATATTCTTATTATTGTTCTGAATTATTTTCTTTGTTGCAGGAGAAAGAGTGTAGGCATTTCCCTTAGAATAGTCTAAACGTACTGGAAATAAGGAAAACAGAACAAATGCCGCAATAAAAAAAAGAATAGTCAGAACATAAAAAGGAACCTTACGAAGGTAACTCATATTAGGATCTTTTATGCAATTCTATAACGGTTAACTTAAAAAATATAATGATAAGAACAGCAAAATAACTGAAGGATCGAAGGTCAATGACTCCTTTTACAAAATTGTCTAAGTGAAGGAGCGGGCTTCCGAATAATAGTATATCCTGAACCGCTTTTGGGAGCAAATTCGCAAGAAAATCAGAGGATAATGTTGTCATGAGAAAAAGAATTATTGCGGAGAGGGAAAAAGAGGCAATTTGGTTTGAAACACGGCTTGATATATAAAGCGAAAAACTTAAGTAGAGAAGACTCAGAAGTAATAATCCAACATATCCCACAATAATTTCTGGTATGTAGAGTGATGAAATAAATCCAAGCACCAGCGGAACAGAAAGGGTAAGGCCAAGCGTAATGGCTGTTATCGTAAAAAGACTTAAGAATTTTGCAAGCACTATTGTCGTCTCAGAAAGAGGAAGGGTCATTAAAACTTCAATTGTATTAGCCCTTTTTTCTTCACTAATACTACGCATGGAAAGAGCGGGAATAAGGATAAAAAGAAGCCAAGGAGCAAGGCTAAAAAAGGGCTTCATCGATGCTGAACCAACCACAAACACATCTTTAATAAATAGATAGCCCAGGAAAAGCGCAAATACAATCGGGACAGAATATCCCACAGGTGAGTTAAGTAGTTGCATTAATTCTTTCTTATAAAGGGCTTTCATGATTTTTTAATTAATTTTTTAAATAGTGCTTCAACACTTCCTTTTCCTTGTGGTTTTACTCCATCAAAAAGAAGTGTCCCTCGATTAATGATAAGAACTCGTGTTGCCACATCTTCAATTTCAGAAAGAACATGTGTTGAAAAAATAACAATACGCTTTTTAGCAAGTTTTATTATTAAATTCTTAATAACATCTTGCTCAATTGGGTCAAGTCCTGAGGTTGGTTCATCTAGAAGAAGAATATCAGGTTTACCACACAAGGCACAGGCAAGACCAACACGTTGTTTATAGCCCCGAGATAATTGATCTATTTTTTTTTCATACTCATCGTCGATATGTAATTTTTCAATTATTTTTCCAATCTGCATTTCTTTTTTTACCTCCGCAATAAAAGACAGATATTCCCTAACAGTCATATCTCCTGGCAATGGATTATTTTCTGGAAGATATCCCAACCGAGCCAGTACTGAAAGACGTTGAGTAATGGGATTTTCATTAAACACCTCAATTTTCCCCTCTGAAGGCTTAAGGTAGCCCGTGATAAGACGCATGGTCGTAGTCTTACCAGCTCCATTGGGGCCAACAAAACCAATGATATCCCCCTGTTGCGCTTTAAAAGAAAGGTTGGAAACTGCAGTCTTTATTCCAAATCGTTTATATACGTGTAAAAGCTCTATCATAGCATTAGGTTATACCAAAAAAAAGAATGGAGGTCAATTGGTATTTTCGTCTTAGTATCTTTTTCGCTCCTGAGCTTTTAAACTTTCAAACTTATAAATTGCTTTTCTACAATCCCCCAATTCATATTTTCAAAAAAGGCATCGACATAACCACCCCGATTTATGCCATAGTCAACAAAATAGGCGTGTTCATAGGTATCCAATGCCACAAGCGGCATTGTTTCCCATAGTACATACGTATTCTGAGAATCCCCAATATGGTTCATGAGTTTTTGTTCTCGTTTGTTCCATACGGTCCACGCCCATCCGCGCGCACTGAGCGCGGAGGCTTTCATGTCTTTTTTATAACCCTCAAAGGAGCCAAAATCTTTTTTTATCTGGCTCAAAAGAGTGCTACTCGCCGTCCCCCCAACTCCCCCTAAATGGTTAAAGTATATTTCATGATTGATTATGCCTCCCCATGCAAAACTAAGTTCCGTTTTAAGGGAGCGAATAGGGGAGAACACTTGATTTGCTTTTGCATAATCATCCTCTATAAGATTTTTTAATTTTTCCGTAATTTCGTTATATTTGTTTACATATCCGGAATAAAGCTTTAGATGGTCTTCGACTGTTTTTTTTGAAATTCCCTCCATTGAATAAATTGTTTTATTAAATTGTTTGATTTGTATCATAGTAACTATTACCAAATAAGTAACAGTATGATTATGACACTAAAATTATTCTTTGTCAAGTAGATCGGGCCTTTTTTGGATTGTAAGCTCAAATGCTTTTTGTATTTGCCATGCCTTAATTTTTTTTGGATCACCTGACAATAATATTTCGGGAACTTTTTTTTTCTCAAACTTTTCTGGCCTTGTATATTGAGGATATTCCAATAGGCGGACTTCTTTTACTCCTTTTTTTTGGAGAGCAACAAGAACAGGATGTTCTCCCAAAAGTTCAATTAAATAATTAATTGAACTTATAAAAAAACTTTCATCGGTTGTCGCGTTTTCTTTTTTTAAAACTCCCGGAAGAAGGCGTACCACACTATCACAAATTGTTGCTGCAGCAAGCTCTCCACCCGTCATAACAAAATCCCCCAGAGATATTTCTTCATCAACATAGTCCGAAAATCGTTCGTCAAATCCCTCATAATGGCCCGCATATATGACAAGTTCTTCTAATTTTGAAAACTCATGAGCTTTTTTTTGATTAAACACTATCCCCCGTGCAGAGGTAAGAATAATATGAGGCTTAGGGGTATGTGGGTTGGATCCCATAATTGCATCAAGTGATTTTTTGAGAACATCCACACAAAGTACCATTCCAGCACCCCCTCCATATGGTCGTTCATCAACAGTACCGTAAGAATCACGGGCAAAGTCACGCAGATTTACCAGATTAATTTCAACGACACCTTTTGTTTGGGCTCGTTTGATAATTGAATCACATATAAACCCCTCAATCATTGCAGGGAAAAGAGTAATAATGGTTATTTTCATTAAGTATAATTATACTATGAAACAGATTGTTCTCAGGCTTATTCGAAACTATCAATCTATTTCTTTTTTTCAAAAATATATGGGAATTTCTTGTCGTTTTTATCCCACTTGTTCCGACTATACATACCAAGCGGTCGAAAAATACGGAATAGGGAAGGGGCTTCTTCTTGGACTTTGGCGTGTGATCAGATGTAACCCATGGAATAAGGGAGGGATCGATAAGCTTCAATAAATCCAATAAACAAATAAGAAAAAATGGTATAGTAAAAATGTGGATGATAATCAAAAAGCTTGCCTTGGCTTTTCTATTTGTAGTGGTATTGGTCCGATAACATTTGCCAAATTGGTTGCGCAATTTGGTTCTCCGCATGCGGCGTTTTATGCTCCAACCGAGCATCTTCGTCCATTTTTTTATCGAGAAAATCAATTTACCGCTTTTATCGTATTTCGCTCGCAGTATTCGTATAAAAAAGAAATTACACGCATAGAATCCAAAGGGGTTTGGGTAATTACACAATATCACGCAGATTATCCGATACTCCTCAAAAATATCAGTGATCCGCCTATTAGTATTTTTGGGAAAGGAGACAGAAATAGTATAAATTTTGTAAGCGATACATGCATTGGGGTAGTAGGGACACGTAAACCAACGGCATATGGACGCCATGTTGCAGAGGAACTGGGAAAATCATTTGCATCTGCTGGCCTTATCATCGTTTCTGGTATGGCAACGGGGATAGATACTATTTCTCATAAAGCAGCGATCGAAAAACAAGGACGAACAATTGCGGTTCTCGGAACAGGGATCGACGTCATTTATCCTTATGAAAATAAATCACTACACGACCAAATTTTAAAAGAGTACGGCATCATTATCTCTGAATATCCTCCGGGGTACGGCGTAAATAGAGGGATGTTTGTACTGCGTAATCGTATTATTGTTGGCCTCTCAAAAGCGATTGTTGTTGTTGAAGGAGGAGCACACTCAGGGTCCCTTATTACGGCACGTTATGCGGCAGAAAATGGAAGAGAGGTGTACGCTGTTCCTGGGCCGATAACTTCTGATATGTCAATTGCCCCCCACATTCTCCTTCGGGAAGGAGTACATCTACTCACCAACTCAAGTGAATTGTTGGGCGATTTTGGAATTACCCAAAAATACGAGACAGTTACAAGTAAACCAACAGAACTTACAAAAGAGGAAAAAATGATTTACGAATTGGTATCGTTAAGAAAATGTTACGCGGATGAAGTGGCAAAAAAAATCTCATTCAATGTACCAGAAACTCTTTCCATCCTTTCACTTTTGGAAGTGAGGGGTATTATCGGGAAAGATCTTGATGGAAGTTTTATTGCGCGGGTATAGAGTCAAGCTTATTTCCTCTCCGTATATATTTTTCGTCTTGCTTAGGATGAGAGGAAAGGAATATATCAACATATTTTTTTGCCGTTTCGAAATCTATGTAGTCTGAAGCGAGAGCAAGAATATTGGTATGGTCATTCTCACGGCCATGTTGTACTTGTTGTTCATTGAGTGCAACACCACAGCGGACCTGTTTAAATCTATTAACAGCCATACTCACCCCAATCGCAGATCCACAAATTACTATACCTAAATTTTCTTGTGGATTTTGTTGAACGGCTTGTGCAACTTTCTGAGCAAAGTCTGGATAATCATCCATTGGATCAAACCGATAATTACCAAAATCTTCAACACGAATATTCCTTTCCTGTAAATACTCTACAAGTTTATTTTTGAGTTCAAATCCACGGTGGTCTGTAGCAATGAAGACCGGCATATACATATTAGTATATCATAGTCAAAAAAAATACCGCTCCTTTAAGAGCGGTATTTTTTTGTGTAACCCTTGTTATTACTTCACAGTTCTCTTCAGGCTTTTACCAGCTGTAAAACCTGGAGTTTTTGTCGCTGGAATTTGAATTTCAGCACCAGTCTGTGGATTGCGGCCTTTTCGGGCTGCTCTCTTTCGGACCATAAATGTGCCAAATCCTGTTACAACGACTTTCTCACCTCGCTTCATAGCGTCTGTGATGGAGCCGAAGACTGCATTCACGGCATCCTTTGATGCTTTTGCAGTAAGACCTGCCTTTTTTGTTACTTGAGCGATAAGATCTGCTTTTGTCATATAGATTCACCTGCCTTTTGTGTGACGAAAACTTATGGTTAAGTAGAGATAGCTTACTCATTTTTGAGCGTCCTGTCAATCTACACTTAAAATATCTTATTGTAACAATCTATATCAAATTTAGGGCTTTGGGACAGGGAGAAAATATACTAAAAGGAAAAAATAAAAAGACCACCCTTGATTTTGTAAATCAGACAGGTGGCCTCTTATTTTTTTGCTACTAAATCTTTGTTGTCGATTCGGTACGATATTCTCGGATGATGGTGATTTTAATCTGTCCCGGGAATACATCAAACTTTTCTTCTAGTTCTTGTTTTATTTTTGCCGCCAGAACGACTGTTTCTTCATCTGACATTTCATCTGGCTTCACGATTACGCGAAGCTCTCTACCAGCCTGAAGAGCAAATGCCTCCTTGACACCTTTTTTTGTTTTTGCGACATCTTCTATTGTCTTAATTCGTTTCAAATATTCTTCAAAGTCTTCATGTCTCGCTCCAGGTCTTCCTCCGGAAACAGCATCAGAAATATACACAATTACCGCTTCAAGACTGTTCATAGGAACATCTTCGTGATGAGACGCCACGGTATCAATAACTTTTTGTGGGAATCGATATTTCTTCAAGAGTTCTACTCCCAGGTCAATGTGAGATCCTTCTTTGTCATTGATAACTTTTCCAATATCATGAAATAAACATCCCAGTTTTACTACATTAACATCAGCTTTTAACTCATGTGCAAGTGCGATGCCAATTCGTGTTTCCTCAAGGGTATGGACAATCATATTTTGACCATAAGAGAATCGATATTTGAATCGCCCAAGAAGCTTAATAAGCTCAACTGGTAAGTTAAACACGCCCACTTTATGAGCCAATTCCTCTCCTGCTTTAAAGATTGTTTTTTCTACCTCTTCTTTTGTTTTTGCAACAATTTCTTCAATTCTTGGTGGCTGGATGCGGCCATCTTTTATGAGTTTTTCAAGTGCCGTACGGGCAATTTCTCTTCGAATTGCATCGAATGAAGAAATTTTTATGACTCCCTCTTCTTCAAGATCAACATCCACTCCTGTTGCCACTTCGAACGCACGAATGTTGCGTCCTTCTTTACCGATAATTCTTCCTTTAAATTCGTCGCTTGGAAGGTGGACAACGGAAAGTGTGTACTCCGCAGTGACATCTGTTGCACCATAGCGCATAGCATCAACCAACAAGTGTTTTGCTTTTTCGTCCACTGTACGTTTTATATCTTCCTCTGCTTGGGTAATACGTCGTGCAACATCTGCCTTGAGTTTTTCTTCCCACCCTTGGAGAAGTAATAGTTTTGCTTGGTCTTTTGACATTTGGGCAATTGCCTCAAGTTTTTGAAGGATTTGATCTCTTTTTTCTTCTACATTTTTTTTAGAATCAGCAAGAGATTGCTTTTCTTTCTCAATTTGCTGTTTTTCCGTATTGAGAAGCTTTTCTTTTTCATCAATTTGCTGTTTTTCTATAGCAATGCGTTTCTCAACCTCAAGTGACTCGGCAAGGTTTTTTTGAGCCTGGCGCTCGGCATCTGTTTTAATGCGTAATGCTTCCTCATTTGCCTTGAGGATAATTTCTTTTGCTTCTTGACGAAGCTTGATTTCTTGTTCCTGGATTTGTTGACCGAAGAACAATCGTTTTAAAAATGAACCAAACATAGTCGTATTTTTTTAGATCTGGTGGATGAGAGTAGGTATTTTATGCATCATTCGTGTGGACAAATTGCGATAACAATTGAATCATGGTGAAAATTAACAATAATTGGTACCTCTCCGCCAACCAATTAATAATATAGCGATATTGTACTCTATTTCCAGGTGAGTTGCAAATAAGGTTATTCTGACAATGCCAAAGATACTTCTCCTTTTGAGGTTACAAAATAACCCGCAAAATTTTAGTTTTATACGTAATTTTTATACATATTCACTATAGTGTTATAATTCTTGAATACGAAAAAAGCACGCCGTTTTCTTACTATTCCTAAAGAACTGTTTAACACGGTGTGGATTGACAAGCTGACCAATATAAAAGGGTACATCAGTATTTATGGAAGCCCTCATATGAGAGCAGCGGGTGGGGGGCTACGGGTGGGGCTACACTTATCCCTTACAGACGCACAATACATTGCTTCCGTGATGTACAAAAAAATTAAAATTACTGGCCCAGGAAACATAAAAACAGGTTTACCGATGAATGGCGCTGGGATTGTTTTACAAGCTCATCCAAAACAAATAACTCCCGAGCTTATCATACGTTTTATTAAAGAAAATCGTCTGATTGAAAAGGGAATTGGGACAGCAGCTTCAACCGCAATTAACATTGACGGCGTATGTAAATCACTCGGCCTTGTTCATCTGCAAGAACCTATCGCGCATGGGCTCAAAATATATGACAGTCACGTAAAAAATGCCCTTAAACTGGTTAATAAAAATGTTCTTCATCCGATCAGTGAAAGACACAGTTGTCCGACGAATCTAGCAACGGGAATTTGTGCTGCCGAGATTGTCGATACAATTTTCGAAGAACTGAAGAATAAAAAAATAGGGATAATTGGATTTGGGGCAGTGGGGGGGAGTTTTGCCCACCAAGCGGTCTTAAAGGGAGCGATCATTTCTTTTGTTGCCAATTCAAATGGATCGTATGTGCTCCGCCAAAGCAGGAAAGAAAATAAAAAAGATATTGCCATCCTTCTTTCTCATATTAAAACTACTTTGAATGGTTCTCTTATTCCTACACTTCACTATCGGGGATCACAGATGATACGCAAAGTATCTACTTTTGCCGAAGCGGCAAAGATGGCCCCCATCGACATATTGGTAATTGCAAGCCCAGAAGGATTAGTATCTTCCGAAATGCTCATCGGCCTTACCTCTTCCGTTTCAATCGTTTCGCTTGCAAATAAACCCCTTTCAAACAACAATACGCCCGCTCTCAGTCATTTTTCCAACCATTATCCTTCCTATATTTGCAATATAGGGAATGCAGTGCTATTTTCTTTATGTTTGCTTGGCTGTCGGGTAAAAAGCAGTGATGCGTTACTAAAAAGGACCATCACCTGTTCAATTGATATCGCCCGTTCTCTTTTTAAAGACAGCAAGGAGGATTTTCTGTGGCATAAAATTGTACCGAAATATCTGGATTGATGAAGAATAGGACGAAATTGTGTTAGGAGTGGCAATAGTAATATAAATTACTTTCATGGGTGACTCAACACTTAATCGAAATGATTTTTTTAGTTGAAAAAATCACTAAGGCTGATAATAATGATGGAAGAAAGCGTTGTCGGAGTATTATTGATTAAAGCCATCTTATTACGTATACGCCCTGAGCATTTTGAGCTAACGCGGATATTCTGTCCACATCAACAACAACGCCGCCGGCCGAACCCTCATTTGCTTTCATGACGTATTGTTTTGTAAGGACAATACACGGATATCCCTCGATATTTTTATAGGTAACCATATATGCCCATTTGCCATTATCGGCAGAAGGGCTTGATGCCCCATCCTTAAGTAAAAGAATTGATGGACCAGCGCTCCCATTACACATAACTTGTTCGATAAGTTCAGCCGGCAGTGCTTGTACCAAAAGAACGTCGGACAAATGTTGTAGCAAAGCCTCATTCTGTAATCCATTCACTTCAAACGTGAGACGCTGGGTCCCGTTAGGAGATTTCGTTCTTACAATTGATTGATGTGCAATATTATCGGATCCCATCACTACCACATCCAGATCAGGCGTTTGAAAATGGCCAGCTGCAACCAGTTTGCAATTTATATCTGCCCCAAGTCCTCCCGGTGCGTCAACGACGCTTCTTTCACTTTTCATTGTTCCTAATATTCCTGTCCGTGGCTCAATGATCATTCTATGTAATGCTGCGGATGGGAACGCTAATCCTTGAACTTTTCCGGGGTCAATCCTTAAGACATTCGCATATTGTTCCATTAAAATGGGTTGAAACGGAACAGCTGTTTTACGTAGAGAGGCTGCTGTGCATTCAGGCATGGACATAAGATAGTTTGATAATTAATTAATAAAAAATTAACTATGGAGCGTATTATACATCTAATTCACACACAATGCAAATTGGAAGTAATTCAAACAAATTTCTTTTGCCGGAACTCTAGTATACTTAAAGGGTAATACTTTTATGGAAAAACGATCATTTTTTTTACTTCGCATACCCCAGGAAAATAAAAAAAAGGAGGATGTTGCCTGTGACTTTTTTTCACAGGTTGCCGAGATACTCAAGGGAAGAAAAATTACCATTTCTGTCGAAATTGCAAATATCGGCAAATATTTATGGTTTTTTCTCTCCTGTCCCTCAAACATTAAAAACGTTATAAAAGGTCAATGGTATTCACAATACCCGCATGCAGAAATTGAAGAAGTGAAGGATTACACTGAAAAATTGTTTCATCGATATGAACTGAAGGGTTTTGCCGGATGTGAACTGTATTATGACTACTCAGAATTTATTCCCTTAAAAACCTATAAAGACCTGCAGAAAAATCCACTTGTTTCACTTGCGGGTATTGTCAATTCATTTGCAAACGATGAAACAGGTATTATTCAGCTGGTTCTGGAACCTCCAAAAAAAGAGAATATATGGAATAGGTTCTTAAAAAGAAGACGAGAAGACAGACGTTCCTCAATTGCCTCCAGTGGCGACAAACCAGAATATATTGCTCTTGAGGAAGAAAAAGAAGAGAAATCAAATTTTAAAACAACTATCCGTATTATAACTCTCGCAAGAGATAAAGATAGGGCAGAGCTCAATCTATCATCAATTTTAGCGATATATAAAAAGAATCTTGAAAGACCAAAGCTTCAAAAATTGAAAGAAGATTATCGAACTGATAAACAATTTGTGGAATCATTTAGGGGGCGTTTATTGGGATGGCGTAAATATGCATTCTCGCCTGAGGAAATATCAACCTTTTTTCATCTTCCTTATATTGAAGAAGAAATATCGCAAGTTATGCAGTTAAGATCAAAAAGAGCTGCTCCTCCTCAAAACCTTCCTCATGCAGCCTCTTCAACCGATCTAAGCGAATTTGGGGGAACAAATTTCCAAAATGAAAAAATGACTTTTGGTATCAAAACAAACGATAGAAGAAGACATTTGTATATTATTGGTAAAACAGGAATGGGAAAATCTAAGATGTTGGAACTTTTGGTAAAAACAGATATACAAAATGGAAAAGGCGTTATTCTGATTGATCCACATGGCGATCTCACCCGCGAAATACTTAATTTCATTCCAGAAAAACGAATCAATGATGTTGTGTATTTTAATCCCACCGATACGGACTATCCGATTGGATTTAATCCAATGGAAGGGGTGGGAAGTTTTGAATTTAAACAAAATATTGTAAATGGATTTATTTCCATATTTAAAAAATTCTTTGGGCTCAACTGGAATGAGCGGTTTGAACATGTTTTACGGTTTACAACATTAGCTCTTCTTGATTATCCAAACGCAAGTATTTTAGGTATACCCCGCATGTTGACGGATACTGCATTCAGACAAAATGTCGTAAGCTACATCACCGATCCATTGGTGAAAAAATTCTGGACAACTGAATTTTCTGGATGGAATGATCAGTTTGCGGGAGAGGCAATTGTTCCTATTATCAATAAAATTGGGCAATTTGTCGCAAACCCAATGATCCGCAACATAGTTGGTCAAGAAAAAACAGGTTTTTCCCTGGACGATATAATGAATAAAGAAAAAATATTATTAGCAAATTTTTCAATTGGCAAATTAGGGGAAGAAAATAGCGCACTACTTGGTTCTATGCTCGTGACGAAAATATGGCAGACTGCCATAGCACGAGCTGCAATTCCTGAAGAAGACCGTAAAGACACGTTTATGTATGTTGATGAGTTCCAAAATTTTGCAACCTCGACATTTGCTCAGATTCTGTCTGAGGCACGTAAATATCGTCTCAACCTTACCGTTGCTCATCAATACATACAACAGCTTAACTCAGGAAGTTCGGGCAACTATTTTCGGCAATGTTGGCAACATTATCAGCTTTAGGGTGGGGGGGGAAGATGCTCAAATACTTTCAAAAGAATTTGAACCTGTTTTCTCAGTGAATGACTTTCTTAACTTAGATATGAGAAATTTCTTTATCAAAATGTCGATAGACGGACAGACGGTAAAACCATTCTCAGCTGAAACGTTATATTTGGATAAACCTGAAGAGGATAAATCCCAAAAAATAATTGACTCCTCCCGCAAACAATGGGCAAAAAAACGTATGGCCGTTGAAAAAGAAATTGAACGATGGGAAAAAGGTGAGGTTGGTGAAAAATCGTCGGGGGAGCAGGTAAAAGACGACATACTTGACAATGAGCCTTTTTTTCCGGAGCCAATTATTTAAATGTAGACATGATTTCCTTCATTTGCTTTTCGTATTCTTCTTTGGTGTATTGATGGTTTAGCAAACAGTATTCTTTTTTATCCAACGCTACGCATCCAAAGAGATTATGACTATTACGACAATCCCTACAAAAACCCGAGTCAAACACAGTATCACAATTAATCATAAAAAAACAATTATTAAGCTTGGATGAGTCAACACACTCATAACAAAGCTCGCTATGAAAAGATTGTGTGAGGTCGTAAGAATTTTTTATATGGTGCGCGTCATATAAATATGCACCATTTTCACTATGAGCAGAATCAAAACAAAGATACATATTTTTGCTGTAGTCAATGTGATTTCCATAATCGGCATTTTCTGCATGTGAAATATAAGTAGTGCTAACTGGAAATTGCATCGATAATTGTCTTATTTGTTCTAGGTGTTTTTCAGGCGGTTCCTTAAGCAGTTCTGCTGTTTTTTGTTCATACTCTTCTTTTGTATATTGTTTATTGAAGATACAGTATTGTTTGAAATTAAGATGAACACATCCAAAAAGATTGTGGGAGTCTCCACAGTCCCAACAATAATGGGAATCGATTACTCTCCCGCAGTAATTAAGGTAGGTTGAGTTATAACATTTTAAAATATCAACACACTCATAGCACAGTTCACTTTCTACAACATAATCTCCATCAGCACAGTTTTTAGCCTTAAATGAGTCAAAGATATAAATGATATTTTCGGAGGCTGCATTGTCAAAGGAAAAAAAAGCATTTTTACACATATACATGTAATCTCCGTATTCAACGCCTTCAGACTTTGATGAGTGAGTTGGCGTTACTGGATACACGAGCTTCAATTTTTTGTATTCTTCGTAAAATTGTTGAAAGTTCATAATATATTAGGTGATAAGGACAGGATTTTTTTCAAACCATTCAAGATAGCATGTCTTGCATAATATTTGTCTTGTTTCTGTTTTTGGGTCATAGGCAACAATAATGCTTTTTTTACATGTATTGCAGGTAGTTCGGTATAGGTTGCGTTCTCCTCGCTCTTTTATACGTCTAAGCTCACGACAACCGGGACAATTAGTGGGAAGAGGGAGCGACATTTTTTGGAGAAATTCCTGTTCTTGTTTGATAATCCAAAATTCTTTTCCACACGTTTTACAGGATTGTTTTATGTTTTCCATATTGCATTCATTCTATGAACTGTGCGGAAAAAAAGCAAGAGATTACATCACCTTTGTCTATTCCTTATTAAATAATTGTTTATATATTTTTTTTGCTACATCGTATGAAAATCCTTTTCTTTGAAGAAATGAAATTGCTTTTATAAATCTTTTTTCCTCATCCGTAACAAGCGAAAGAGACTTTACTTTTTTTTGTAAAGCTTTTTTTGCTAACTCATTTTCATCAAGTATATTTTCTGAAAAATAAGAATCAGTATCCATCTGAGATACGCCAAGTCTTTTCAGCTCCATTTCAAGTACCCGTTTACTTTTTGGTTTAAGAGCGGATCGCGAATACACAAATGATTTAACAAACTCCCTATCATTTAAGAAGCCTTGATCTTTAAGGATTTCAAGAGCTGCTTGGATCTCCCCTGGAGTAAATAAATATTGTTTTGCTTTTTTTTGGAGATATTTTTCTATCTCAACGACCGTTCGAGGACGAAACGAAAGAAACCTGTAGGCAAGCGACAATGCTTTTTCCATACTTCAATTAAAATAGTGACATTCCCCCGTAGTACCCTTCCAAAAGTACATTTGAGAAATTACTTCTTGAACACCTTTTGTTCTACGGCTTTAATGAGCGCATGTTTTAATTTTTCATCTTGATTGAGCAAGTCTTTTACCTGTTCTTTCCCCTGGCCGAGCATTTTATCTTGATACTTAATAAACGTGCCGCTTTTAGTGAGAATTCCGCATTCCAATCCTGTATCAATAACACTCTCCAACTTATCAATTCCTTGTCCGTTGATAGTAAACTCAGCTAATTTAAATGGGGGAGCCATTTTATTTTTTACCACCTTTACCCGGACACGAGTACCAATTACCTCAGTTCCTTTTTTCAGTGTTTCAATCTTACGTACATCCAATCGAACAGATGCATAAAATTTAAGAGCCATTCCTCCTGGCGTCGTTTCTGGGTTGCCAAACATAATGCCAATTTTCATACGAAGCTGATTGGTAAAGACAATTGTTGTTTTTGATTTCGACAGTACCCCAGCAAGTTTTCTTAAAGCTTGAGACATGAGGCGAGCTTGCAGGCCCATTTGTGCATCTCCCATATCACCCTCAATTTCTGCTTTTGGCACAAGAGCTGCTACAGAATCTACCACGACAAGGTCTACTCCACCGGAGCGAATGAGAGACTCAGTAATTTCCAGAGCCTGCTCTCCCGTATCTGGTTGAGATACAAGTAAATCATCCAGTTGAACGCCGAGCGTTTTTGCCCATGCGGGATCAATGGCATGCTCTGCATCAATAAATGCTGCAGTGCCTCCGATTTTTTGGCATTCGGCAATGAGTGAGAGACATACGGTTGTTTTTCCTGATGATTCTGGGCCAAATATTTCAATAATTCTCCCTTTTGGTATGCCGCCGATACCAAGAGCAAAATCAAGAGGAATGACACCAGTTTTAAGCGCATCAATGGAAGCGGAGGGAGCTTCCCCAAGACGCATAATAGATCCTTTTCCAAACTCACGCTGAATTTGCTCAATAGCTAAATCGACTGCCTGCATTTTTGGGCTTTTTTTCTCTTCTGGTTTTGATGTTTGCATATTAATAGTAATATAGTATAAGTACTAATGAATGATAATAATGCTCATTATAGAGAGCAAAAAATAAATTGCAATGAGTGTATTAATAAACTTATAATTGACAAACATTTTCTTTGATTGTTTGTCATCCTCGAGCTTGACTCAGGGATCTACAAAACACACTCTATTTTGCTTCGTTTATTATTTTTTCGGTGCCTGTGGTCCTTACAAGGAGGTCCAATGTCACCTCAAAAACAATAAACTTCGCAAACATATTCCTTTCACAACATAAATATCTATTCCTCTTTCGGTCTATACTGCAGTGCCTCTGCAATATGTTTTCCCTCAATTCTGTCTGTGTTTTCCAAATCTGAAATTGTTTGGGAAATTTTTATGATTTTAAAATAAGAACGAGCAGAGAGAGACAAACGCGAAATTGCTGTTTTAAGAAGAGATGTTGCAGCATCACTCATCTTACAGAGCGAACGTATTTGGTTGGAATTCATTTCCGCATTGGTTGTTATGTATCCGAATCGTTTGATTTGTTTTTGACGGGCACTGCATACTCGAAGTCGTACAGCAGAACTTGACTCTGCTTTTTCATTTGAGGTAAGTTTATCTTCCCGTACCGGAGGGATATCAACATGAATGTCGATGCGATCCAATATCGGTCCGGAAAGACGTTTTCGATATTGTTGAATGGAATAAAACGAGCAACTACATTTTTTTACCGGATGTCCAAGATACCCGCATGGACAGGGGTTTGACGCTGCAATAAGAAGAAACCGACAGGGAAATGAGATACTTCCTGCCGCCCGCGAAATACAAATATGCCCATCCTCGATTGGTTGACGAAGCGACTCAAGAGTGGATCGAGGAAATTCAGGAAACTCATCCAAAAATAATACCCCACGATGGGCAAGTGATATTTCCCCCGGCATAGGATGTGTTCCTCCTCCAATAAGCCCAATACGAGATGTAGTGTGGTGAGGAGTGCGAAACGGGCGGACGGTAATAAACCCCTTGTTTTGCAGAAGTCCAACAATGGAATATATTTTTGATACCTCAAGTATTTCTTCCCGTTCCAGGGAAGGCATAAGAGAGGGGAATGCGCGGGAAAGAAGGGTTTTTCCGGCGCCTGGTACTCCCTTGAGGTGGATGTTGTGGAATCCTGCCGCTGCAATTTCAAGTGCTCGTTTAGCTGTTTCTTGTCCACGTATTCCTTCAAAATCAATTTCTATTGGATTATTTGATGTAAAATGTTCCAGGGAAAGTGTTGGAGCAGACTCAAGTTTTTTTTGCCCATTAAGATGAAGAATAAGCTCCTGCAAATTATAAACAGGTATCACGATTATTCCCTCAACTGCAGACGCTTCCAAACAGTTCTGGACTGGGACATATATCGTTTCAATTTTATTTTCACGTGCAAGAAGAGTAAGAGGGAGGACGCCAGAGACACCTCGAATAGTCCCTTCAAGGGAAAGCTCTCCAATAAAAAAACTCTTCTCAACGCTTTTTTTATCTATCATTCCGGCCGCCGTGAGAATTCCAAGGGCAATTGGGAGGTCAAAACTGGAGCCCTCTTTTGGGATGTCTGCAGGAGCCAAATTTACCGTAAGACGAGAATCGGGCATTTCAAACCCCGCATTTGAAATGGCAGTGCGTACCCTATCTTTTGACTCGTCGATTGCTTTGTTTGGGAGGCCCACCAAGTTAAACGTAGGGAAGCCCTTGTTTGCGATATCAACCTCTATTTCTATAATCACCCCATCAAGCCCAATTGTTGTGCCAGAGAAGATACGTGCCAGCATTCTTCAAATGTACTGTGATAATCTGCTGCGACACAAGGGCTTATAAGCCGCAAAAAAGATATTTTAGATTGATATGAAAGGAAAAAAATAGCATTGTCACCCTCATCAAATCTCTTGATATTTATTGATTCAATGTAACCACACCACAGTGTTATCAATTATAGTTTTTTGCATATAAACCCCGATTCAATCCCTAAATTAAATTTTAATCTAATATAAAAATACAAAATAAAAAACGACCAATGCTCCAAAATAGCAAACCTTTCACGGATAAGCAATTTCAAAAGATTTGAATGTGTAAATAACGAAATATGATGCTCCCTTTTGTCCGCATGATTATAGAGCATTTTTCGTATGATATTTAAATTGGGTGTGGTGACGTAAAGAATTCCTCCCTTTTTTAGCACTGAATAAATGTTTTTGAGTACTTTTTCCGGATGCTCTATATGCTCTATCACATCATTAATAACAACAACGTCGAAAAAATGTGATTGATACGGTAATTTTTTTTCTATTTCCCCAACTTGATAGTCGATTTCTGGATGGCGTTTTTTAGCAATTTCAATTGCATATTGTGAAACATCAATACCATATTTCATAAAATTATCGGGGAACCGTTCCAACATAAATCCATATGCACATCCCACATCCAAAACTCTCACTTCATTTTTTTTATTTATGTGTTTTTCAATTCGTTGATACATCTGGTTAAATGAACGCGCGGTATTAAACAAATTTCCATATCCAAACATATAAAAAAAAGAGTTTTTGCCATCGAAATAATCTTTATTGTAAGTATCTTTGTAATTCATAAATATATAACGATCAGTAAATTAACTCTTAGGTTGATAAAGCGCGAATAGTCACAAAATATACCGTGAAGGATTACACGCCTCTCAAAACATGTTTGTTAATGAGCGGATAAAACAATTGTTAGTCTATCACATGAAAGACGTTTATAAATTGAACATCTTTTTCTATGATGAAATAGCGTCCAGTAGAGGGATAGTTCTCACCATTGTTAATAGTGAAGGGAATGATATACAATACTATTCATGTACTTTTCACGTCTTGCCACATATTTTGAACGAATAGAACAAAAAAGTTCGCGACTTGAAATAACCCATATTCTTGCAGAATTATTTAATGAGCTTGGAACAGAAGAAATGGGTCAGACGGTATATCTGCTTCAGGGGCGTGTAGCACCTCTTTTTGAAAAAACGGAATTTGGTATGGCAGAAAAAACAGTAATAAAATCTATCGTTGCCGCTCTCAACATCGACCGACCCTATTTTGAAAAAGAAAACCACAGGTTAGGGGACGTGGGGAAAACAGTTGAAGAATTTAAAAAGCAATATGTTTCCTTTGAAGAACGGGAGATGACAATTAATGAAGTATTTCTCGAATTGGAACGTCTTGCAAAGTGTGGAGGAGACGGATCAAATGAAATGAAAGTGGGAATATTAAGTGGGTTGGTGCGGCAGCTTGACAGCAAGTCATGTCGCTATTTAGTACGTATTCCACAAGGACTTATGCGTCTTGGCTTTTCTGACATGACAATTATTGATGCCTATTCATGGATGCTTGGTGGAACAAAACAATACAGACCAGAAATAGAAGCAGCCTACCATGTGCGACCAGACTTAGGATATATCGGGAAACTGATAAAAAAAGAAGGGATGAAAGGAATAAAAAAAGTAACACCTCATATTTTTACCCCAATCATCATGATGCGAGCCGAAAGACTGTCTTCGGGTGAGGAAATTGTAAAACAAATCGGTACCTGTGCAATCGAACCAAAATACGATGGATTTCGACTCCAAATACATTACAAAAAGAAAAGCGGAGAGGTACGACTCTTTTCTCGCAATCTGGAGGATGTTTCTTATATGTATCCCGATATAATTATGGGCGTACAACAAGAAATAGAAGCTGAAGAAATTATTTTTGAAGGAGAAGCGATAGGATATAATCCATTGACACATATTTTTCTCCCCTTTCAAGAAACAGTCCAACGGAAACGAAAATATAACATCGAAGAAAAAGCAAAGGAAATCCCCTTGAAACTTTTTATTTTTGAACTTCTGTATTACAATGGCACGTCCTATATTAACGACTCATTTGTAAAACGGAGAGAAACATTGGAGAAAGTAATAAGTAAAAAAAACATCCCTGAGAAAAATACAACAATACTTGCTCCTCATAAACTTCTTTCAGACGCTACTGTCATTGAAAAAAACTTTGACGACGCAGTTGCGGAGGGACTTGAAGGAATTATTGCAAAAAAACTTGATGGCACCTATCGCCCGGGAGCCAGGGGGTGGAATTGGATAAAGTTTAAGCGGAGCTACTCATCAAAAATTCATGATACGGTAGACTGTCTTGTCATGGGATATGACACGGGAAAAGGGAAGCGGACAGGATTTGGCATGGGGGCATTTCTTGTTGGAATATACGATGAACAAGAAGAAACATTTAAAACAGTTTCAAAAATAGGCACAGGCCTTACCGATGATGAATGGCGTGAAATGAAAAAACGATGCGACAAATTACATACGAAAAAAAAACCTGCAGAATATAGTGTCGATAAAACACTCGAGGTGGATATGTGGGTAACCCCGGGGATCATTGTTGAAATAAAAGCAGATGAAATCACGCAATCTCCCATACATACGGCAAAATATGCCCTTCGGTTTCCTCGACTGGTAAGATTTCGCGATGATAAATCGACAACAGAAGTTACGTCTTTTTCCGAACTCTCCGACTTGTATACCAAGCAGGAAGCGTAATTCTCCTTTTCATCGAAGCGACACCTTTATCATGATAGAGAAGAGTTTTCATAAATCGAACCGGGTATTCTCCAAAAAAAGATTGGGGATTTTTTTTGATTCTCCTGCTTGATGTGTATACAATAAGGCGGTCATCTCTTTTGATTATTCCTCCCACTTCGTGAATATGATATGCAAGATCGATGTCTTCATGCACACGCTTGTCATTTAAACAAACCACATTTTTCACCTTATTCCACACTTCTTTCGTAAGAATCATATTTGGACCAATAAGGGTTTCTTTTCCACGGAGGAGTGGCTTCATCAAATCAAGGTAGGCACGAGCGATACGAGATGTTTTTATAGGAACATCATAAAACAAAATGGGTCCTGTGAGAGCGTCGATTTTGTAGCGATCAAAATTCCGGTGAATTCTACTTATCCAATAGGGAGGGAGTTTGGTATCGGCATCGCAACGAGCGATTATTTCATATGTGGCGGCATTAAAACCAGCATTACGGGCTGCAATCATTCCCTGTTTTTTACCCTCAACGATACGGACAAAAGGAAATTGCTTTGCCAGTGAAACGGTGGCATCTGAACAATTATTATCAACAACAATCACCTCATCAGGCTTAGTTTGTTGCTTTGCAATGCTCTGAAGACACTGAACAATATATTTTTCTTCGTTATAAACAGGGATTACAACTGATATTTTCATACTTCATTATAACAAGTGATATAATAAGGACCGATATGAAGCCATTTTTTAGCATTATCATCCCCACCCTCAACGAAGAAAAATTTGTGGGCAAATTATTAAATGATCTTACCAAACAAACATATAAAGATTTTGAGGTGCTTATTATTGATGCACAATCGGAAGACAATACGTTTGCAGAAGTAAAAAAATTTTCCACACAACTTTCAATCACCAAGCTCTGCAAAATAAAAGGAAGAAATGTATCTCGTCAACGTAACAAAGGTGCCTATTGTGCGAAAGCAGATTATTTGGTGTTTTTGGATGCAGACGCACGAGTTACCTCCTCATTTTTAAGTAAGCTCTATTCATATATTACAAAACATAAGGGTCTTTTATTTATTCCTGCGTTTTGCGTTTCAAAACGAGATCCCCAGATAAGTATGCTTGTTGAATTTGCCAATGCCCTTATCAGTCTTTCAAACAAGATTGGTAAGCCATTTTCTACCGGTGGTTCGATGATTGTAGAAAAAAATTTCTTTTTTCATATCGGCGGATTTCCTGAACATGTTCCCTTAAGTGAAGATCACCTTTTGGTTCGAAATGCATACAAACAAGGAGTAAGCGCAAAATTTCTCTCTTCAATTAAGGTGCAGTTTTCTTTACGGAGATTTAAACGAGAAGGAAAACTAGAACTGTTGTATAAATACATCAAAAGCACACTTTATTTTATTGCAAAAGGAAAGGTGGATAAACAGATTATTGAATATGAAATGGGTGGGCATCTATACAACAAACAGTCACGAAAGATATTTCATGACTTTCTTCGTGTTAATCCCCAACTCCTCCTTGATCAATTCAACAAGTCCGTTCACTCTCTTATTCGACGGCTTGATGTGTAGTGAGTGAGTAGACAGTATATTCTGCATTTTGATAGGCAATGGGAAGGTTATAAATATAGTGTTTGTCCACAACAATATATGATACGTCATATTTTTTGCCGAGGGCAATAAATTCTGCAGTTGAGCGATTGTAATATGCTTTATCTGTTAATTTTAAATTTGCAAGATAATCTCCCTTAAATTGTTTTATAGCACCCGGTGCAACATCTTCAAATCGTGGTTTCCAATAAGAAATATAGGAAGGATCAAATGCTCCTTCAAGAAGTTCGGAGAGGGTAGATATAGTTGAGCGCTCAGAAATCACTCGCCATTCCACGTCGTACAACCACCACTTTGCGGGTGGTGTCAGAAAACGTGCTGTACGTGGCGTCTGAGTCTTAGCCCACACCTGGACATCGTAAAATGCTGTTTTTTCAGGCCAGATATGAATACCTGGTCGAAACACATTTAATGAAAATAGAAAGACAAGTATTGCGCAAAACGTAATGATAATACCTATCATGAGAACTCTTAATAATCTTACCTGTGTGGTACGCCAAAACAAAAGGGAAGTGAGGAAAAAAAGTGGGGAAAAGGAAAGAAAAAGGGAGGTGACAAAACTGAAAAAATGACTCCTTGATTTGTAGCACGTACTCACCATGTGAGATGTATAAAGATATGCGAATAAAGTAAGAAATGTGCCAATACGCACAACCTGTGCTTGAATAATAATAGTTATGGGGAAGAATGAGGTCGCAATCAATTGAGCGAAAAGCACCAAGATGCCGCCATATATAAAATGGGTGACAGTCTCGTTCACTTTGTTTTTTGGAATATATTTTTTTGCAATAAAAAAAAGAATGAGTGCAGACACACCGCCTGCAGTTAAGATGGTGACAACGGGATTAGTGAAGCTAACGAAGTTAAATAAATGGAAAAAAGTTGACATATCGAGAAGACGAAACCACTCCCATTGCAGGTTTATTGGTGTTCCTGAGTGGCTAAATTTCCAAATAAGGACAGGAAGAGCAGTTATAAAAAAAAGAGGAACTGCATAAAAAGCCTTTATCTCTCTTTTCTTAATGAGGGTAATAAGCATATCTGTCCCCATCATTGCAAGGACAAAATGCACAGAAAGCGCATGAAAGTTGTAGAGTATGCCTAAAATTAAAAAGGTAGCTACGTAATTTTTTTTCAGATAATAACGAAACGCAATTAGCTCAAAGGGGAGCATAACAGTGCGATTTAACATGCTAAACTCAAACAAAGGAAAACCAGAAAACCCAATATGGGGAAATATGCTTGCCACAGTGGCAAGAAATGTGGTGAGAGGATTATGAAACAGCGTCTTGGCGAGTTTCCAAATAGCCCAAAAGGTGAGGTAGGTGGAAAATGCGTGGACCAGAAACATAACAGGCTCGAGAAGACGTATTTTATAGAAGGGTATAAAAAACAACCAAAAGTAAGAATAATGCGATGAACGAAGATCAAAAAAATGATCATGAGGAAAAAGGGATACATCAACTGTTTTTTTAAGATAGGGAATATGGCTGGCCTGGTCAAATGTGCCGAAATAATATCCATAGGTAAGAAGAACAAAAAAGGTGAGGAGCAAAAAAAAGAGGTGTCGGTACAGAGTAACACTCCAACACAGCTGTACGCATTTTTTCATAGGGGTAGCTTGAATTATAACAAACTACCGATAGGATTAATGCCCCAAATAAGATATTCACATACTACTTTTAGTTATCCACAAATTTTATTTAGATTGATATGATGCTGTTTATTGTTCTAAAATAAATATAGGATATCTTATAATAGAAGAGTATTTTTCTATAGGACTTGACAGGTGGTTTTGTATTCTGTATAGTGAGTTTATGAAGATTTTTATTCGATATAAACAATCTCCCAAAATGGAGACAAACAGCCTGGGAAAAGAGATGGTAGATTTCGCAAACTTTCAGTTTAAAAGTTTGGTAAAGAAAAATTTAGGAGTGCCGGTAAAGACTTTTCGATTATAAGCCAAAAAAAAAGGAGCATCACTACCGCTCGTATGTAGGGGACGACGAGTAGTAATGCTCAGACATTACGTTATCATACCTTTATACCCTTGTCAAGAAGGGTCTTATTTTAGTTGGTACAAAGCCCCAAACCCATTAGTTGATTCAAATATTTTCTTTCCTAATTTTGAGAACTTGGCTTCCTGAAGCTCCTTATACTTTTGTCGTTCCAGTGAGGAGACAATAACATATGAAATGTTATATTTTTTGATGAGCCGTCGTGTCAGATCTAAATCAGAGCTTTCATAGAGAGCAACAACATCAGGAATACGCTTTCCCACCGCATCAGCACTCCCTCTCCAGAGCCATTCATGTACCCACCATCCAGCAACAGTGGGAAGTCCTGTGTAGGCGCTTACATGATTAAAATCAGTGTATGAATCCCCCTGTGCTTCAAGGATGACTGGTTGACCTATAATATATTTATTCATGTAAGCAATTATTTCTTGTGTATCCGCATTTTGAATGGCGAGCCATTTTGCTCCGTTTAATTGTGGAGTCTTATCCAAGAGACCATAATACGATGGCGCGGCATAAAAAAGGTAGACACCAACAAAAAGAAACGGAACGAGCCATATAATTTTTTTTATTATCGCATGGGAAGAAACGGCACGAGAAATGACAAAAAGAGTATAGGCGGAGGCAACGCTCATCATCATGAACGCTTGGTAGCCCATTTTAAACATGGTATTTGCACGAAAATGGGCAGGATAAATGTCTTTTATGTAAAAAAATTCTGGAATAAGAATAAGGAATATACCAAATGAAAATAAGATAAAAATAAAATCATCTGTTATATGTTCCTTATACTTTTCACTTGCCTTCCCCCAAATAAAAAGAAGAAATGAAATGAAGAAAAATCCCCAGAGAACAAACAGCATCCACAGTTCATCCGGTTGGCAATTCCCCTTTTCAAATATAAACGGTCCAATCTTACCAATATCGACCAAAAATGAGGGGCTACAGTTCATACCAATAGCAGTCACAAATGGTTTAAAGTGAATGGAAAATGGGAGGGCAAAGAGGACGAATGAGACGAAAAGAATTCCAACATGAATAATAAAAGAACGTGAAAAACGAAATAATACAAGGAAGAATACACAGGTTAGAAGCAAATAAATAGGGCCATCGAAAGCATTAGTCATGTAGTGGACAGCGGTCATGAAACCCAAAAAAGCGGTTAGCGCATAGTGGTTAGTGGCAAGTGATGGAGATTTGTTCTTTTTGTGTGTAAAAAAAATAAAGAGAAGAGCGAGCGTAAGGAGGACAAAAAGAATATCAAACACATGTCCATGAAGGTCTGCAACTACATACGAGTAGGAGGGAAACTCGTGAATGGTAAAAGGGATAAATCGTGTTGCATTTGGGTACCAATATTTTGCAGGATTATAGCCTGATAGGATTTCCCAAAAGGGCACTGGTTTATCTGCGGAATATCCGGAGGTAAATAAATAAATGGTGTGTAAATTTCCCCCAAAATTGAGAATCCATGTACCAATAAAACCAAAAAAGAATGCATGTCTTAGTTTTTTTCCATATGAAAATACGATTTGTGTAACAAGGGAAAATGTGGAGATAACTGACTGCGCAAAAATAGTTGCAAGAAGAAGATTATATCCCACCTCTGGAAGAACGCCGCTGAGCTTAATCTGGATTGCCCCCGTAAGATGACCAAAGTAATAGTAGTTAATGGGAAGTTTGGCATACCACATGTCAAGAGGGGGAAAATAGGTGGTGCGCAAAATAGACTGCATGAAACCAAAATCCATAAATTTTTCAAGACCCCGAATAGACGATTCTTGACCTCGAACATACGTCCACAAAAAAAGAGCTGCAAGAAACAAAAGTTCCTCAACAACAATTATGCGCCACGGCATCTTTTTTGATATGGTAGGGTGAATAAAAAGACCGACAATGCAAACTACACATAAACAAACCAGAAGGGTGACATAGCTAAACGGAGCCACATGAAGATTGCCCAGAAGAAATACGCTATAACTCAAAAGAAGAATGCCGACAGTTTTTGAGAATGCATATCCTTGATCAAAAAAGGAAGAAAACAATCTTCTGGTGATACCAAAGAAAACAATCCCCACCAAAAGGAGCATGCCATACCACTGTAAAGTTTGATAAATCCATTCCATATATCATGTGATTATATATAAATAAGTAGCCAGTGACTAGTGAATAGTGTTACAATACATCCTAATGGAAAATAAATATGCACCAGCTTTGTTTGAGCAAAAATTATCTGCATTTTGGGAAACAAAGGGCTATTTTAAGGGAGTTGTCGAAAAAGATAAAAAACCATTTTGCATTATTCTTCCCCCTCCTAACGCAAACGCCGATCTCCATCTCGGACATGCAATGTATGTCTATGAAGATATCATGATTAGATACCGAAAAATGAAGGGAGACAACACTCTATGGCTTTATGGGACAGATCACGCTGGGATTGAAACGCAGTATGTATTTGAAAAGCATTTAAAAAAAGAAGGAAAAAGCAGATTTGATTTTGAACGCAATGTGCTGTTCCAGATGATATTTGATTTTGTTTCCCAGAATAAAAACGTGATGCAAGAACAACTAAAAAAACTCGGATTTGGACTTGATTATAGCAATCCAAAATTCCCAATGGATGAAAATATTGTAAAAATTGTTCATGCAACATTTAAAAAATTATTTGACGATGGGTTGACCTACCGAGCAAAAAAATTAGTTAATTATTGTGTCTCCTGTGGCACCTCATTTTCCGATCTTGAAGTAGACTATGAAGAAAGAGAGGGAACATTGTGGTCTATCCATTATCCATTGCGGGATGGAAACGGCTCTATAACCGTGGCGACAACACGGCCAGAGACGCTCCTAGGTGACACAGCTATTGCAGTTAATCCCAAAGACAAACGATATAAAAAACTCATAGGTCAGTATGCATTCGTCCCTCTTATTGGGAGAGAAATCCAAATAATCGCTGACGAATCAATCGATCCAAAATTTGGCACAGGCGCCGTAAAAGTAACACCTGCTCATGACCACAACGATTGGGAAATGGGACAGAGACATTCACTCCTCCATATCCAAGTCATTGGAACAGATGGAAAAATGACGAAAGATGCGGGAGAATATGCAGGTCTTACCATTTCTAAGGCGCGGGAAGCGGTGCTTCTTTCCCTTAAAGAAAAAGGATTGCTCGGAGAAGAAAAAAAACATATGCATCGCGTTGGTCGTTGTTATCGATGCAAACGAGTGATAGAACCTCTCCCGAGAGAGCAGTGGTTTATCTCCATAAAGCCCCTCGCACAAAAAGCAATAGAAGCCGTAAAAAAAGGAGAAGTAAAAATATATCCTAAACGATTTAAGAAAGAACTCATCCGCATTTTAGACAATTTTATCGATTGGAATATTTCTCGCCAAATTGTATGGGGAATACGAATACCCGCATACAAATGTGAAGGAATGAAAAATGAAACATGCCAAAGTGCCAAGGGATGGTTTGTAGCGCTTATCGCACCTGAAAAGTGCCCTCATTGTCAAAGCGTTGTTTTTCATCAGGATGATGACACATTTGATACGTGGTTTTCCTCCGGTCAATGGCCATTTGTGACGTTACAAACGTCAGGAAATGAAATGTATAACCATTTTTACCCCACATCGGTCATGGAAACAGGACACGACATTCTTCGTGCATGGGTAGCTCGTATGTTAATGCTTGGTCTTCACGTCACCGGAAAAGTGCCATTTAAAACAATATTTTTGCATGGATTGGTAAGAGATAAACACGGGCAAAAAATGAGTAAAAGTAAAGGGAATGTGGTAAATCCCCTTGAAGTGATAAAAACATATGGTGCAGATGTACTGCGCGCAAGTCTTGTCTTTGAAACAAAAGAGGGAAGCGATGTAGTACTTACGGATGAAAAAATGATCGGCATGCGAAATTTTGGGAATAAACTCTGGAACATTGGAAGGTATATATATATGAACAGGGTGAAATCTTCAAAGCCCAGTTCAGAAAGCCAAGAAAAAAAAATTGAAAACGAAACCGTAACAAAACTTGTCAAAGAGTTTGAAGAAGTGAAAAAGAGTTATCACAAAAACATGGAAGGGTACACATTCGGGCAAGTATTGGGGGATCTGCATGCATTTATCTGGCATCGGTTTGCAGATATCTATATTGAAGAACTGAAAGAAGAATTAAAAATGGGGAATAGTGATATACAAAATTCATTAGAAAAAACATTTTTAGAATGCATTGTTCTTCTGCATCCATTTATTCCATTTGAGACTGAGGCGTTATGGCAGGTGTTCAAAGGAGAAAACGAATCAGTTTTTGAGAAGGATAAATAGTCCGTCATTCCCGCGAAGGCGGGAATCCAGACTATGATTTTCAATACAAAATAAGGTATTTTTCGACTGGATCCCCGCCTTCGCGGGGATGACACACAACAACACCCTGAAATATTGCACTGCTCCTGCTATAATAGAGTCTTGATTATTTATCATTATTAACTCGTATGCCAAAAAGAACATTTCAACCAAAAAAAGGAAAACGCGTAAAAACACACGGATTCTTAAAACGTATGGCCACCCATGACGGCCGCAAGGTTATATCAAGAAGAAGAGCAAAGGGAAGAAAAAATTTAACTGTTTAATTAACAACTTTTTACCTCATATATGATTCAATCTTTATTGCTTTTCTATAACACCGTATTTGTAAACCCCATTGTCAACTTACTTGCGTTATATCACTATCTTTTTACCTTCATAAAGATTCCAGGAACACTAGGCTTTTCCATTATTGCACTCACCGTGACAATCCGCCTTCTACTTCATCCCTTTTTCAAACAACAAATGGATTCTGCAAAAAAAATGCAGGATATCAAGCCTCATATCGACAATCTTTCAAAAAAACATAAAGGTGATGCCAAAAAAATCCAAGAAGAACAAATGCGACTCTATCAAGAAGCAGGAATTAACCCCGCTTCCGGATGTGTGTTTATGGTGATTCAAATCCCCGTTTTTATTGCACTCTACCAGACACTGCAACACTTTTTTGTCGCAGATACTGCAAAAACAATCCTTACTTTAAACAAGACCCTTTACCTTCCATTCCTTCACTTTAAATCGTTGGATATATGGTTTATGGGGCTTAATTTAGCGGCGACGCCTCAACAAATGAAATCTATTTTTGCCTATCTTATCCCCATCGTTACTGGTGTGTTACAGTATTTTCAAACAGTCAGCACTACCGCCGGAATGATGCCGCCGCAGGCGAGTGCTTCCACAAAAGCAATTGATGGAAAAGATAAAAAAAGTTCCTCAGGAGACGACTTTCAAAAAGCAATGAACACGCAAATGAAATATATTTTTCCCTTTATGATCGGGTGGTTTGCGCTACGTATGCCAATAGGTCTTGCCCTGTATTGGAATATATTTTCGATCTTTAGTATAATCCAGTACGAATTGCACAAAAAAAACAAAGGACAACCGCTCCCCATCAGTGCAAAGAAATGATTATTATTTTTATTAATATTATAAAATCCTATGGATAAAGTAAATACAGTTCGGACAGAGACAGAATCATTACTCAAAAAAATCGTGTCTCAATATACTCTTGAAGTTGTTGAGGATGCGGGTGCTTTTCAGATTGTTATCAAAACAGAAGAAGCTCCTTCACTTATCGGAAGACATGGCGACACGGTCCGTGCTTTTCAAAAAATTCTTGAAGTCATGTTATTTCAACAGTTTAAAGAACCGGTACGACTCCTTATCAATGTCAATGATTATCGTGAAAAACAAACAGAACGATTAAACGAAATGGCACGAGAATACGCACAGAAGACACTTGACACAAAAATGGCGGGATATATAAGCGATCTTTCTTCTTATGAAAGACGCATCATCCATCAACTTATCACCGCTGAGTATCCAGATCTCGCAAGCTACTCTGTTGGAGAGGGAAGAGATCGTCAACTTGTGGTAGACTTGAAGGAGAATGCTCCCCAACCCACGCCCACTCAAGAATAAGTATCCCAAAGCAAATCCACTATTTTTGCTGTTGATCCCGTTTCTTGTGGTGCTGGATATCATGGTTTATTTCATGAGCCGTTCTACGTGTTGGAATTGTTTTGGGGTAAATGAATTCATTCACAACTCTTCTCTCACATTCCACATTCTCTCCCAGACTCTTCCTTTTCTCAATAAAAAACTCCCTGTCTCTTAACGTGTCAAGGGGTATTTGTAAACATCTACTGGGGAGATGTATTTTTCGTGCTAGAATGAATATATGGCAGACAATAGTGTGGAGAATAATTCAACTTCTCAGAGAGTTGAGCAACAGATTGAACAAAAAGTTGCTCAACAGACTGCTGAACAATTTAAACAGGAACTTGATACCTTGGAAAGTAGGGCTAAAGACGTAAAAAGATTAATTGAATTAGATATACAGTTAAAACGCAATTATCAGCATGATTTTGGAACTGGGGACAAAAACGATACGGGTACCGAACGGGGAAGAGCCAATTCCGTTACCGAGTTTATTCAAAAGATGCTTTTTGCGGCAAAAAAGGCGCCGGATAAAGTGCCCTCAGCTGAAAAACCTGCACAGCTTGATCCAAAGATCCCTCCCCCCACTCCAGAAAGCACCAAACTCTTGCAGAAACTGAGTGAAAAAATTCGATTAGAAGATGTGAATGACAATAATGCCCCTTATATTTATGACTTGATTAGATCAATAACTGACGGAAAGGTAACAATAGACAATCTTAAAGATGAAATTCGGAAGGCACAACCACTGGAGCATATATCCAACGGTTTATATACCAATTTACAAAAGGCAAGTGTTGATTACGCGGTTGAAAATAATATCGCGGAAAAAGATGCAAAGCAAATGTTTGGAATGGTGGAAGCAGATCAAAGAGATATAGCCAAAGCTCAAGAAGCAGAGCATACAAAACAGGGTTTCGACAGTATGTGGCAGCAATTTTATTCAAGTTACTTTAGCGAGGGGGCTGAAAGCAAATTAATAGAAGCACTGTATTCACCGGATAAATTTGTTAGCTACTATACGGGTATACAAGAACAGCTCAAGACAAAGCATAAAGATCTTGATCCAACTGTAATCGCTCAGAAAGCGTCAGTAGAAATGGAGGTAAAAATATCCCTCTTATTTGCAAAATTATATACAAAACTAGATCACGAAAAACCCAGTGAATTTTTTCAAACCATCGAACAAGAGGATATGTTGAGGGGTATTGTTCCGGTAAGAAACGAGCTTCAGCGACGCATTACCCTTTTGGGACACAGTCTTGAGGACTATGAACAAGAACATAAAAAAGCAGGAGAAGAAGTGCCAATATTTTTCCGACGGCTAGAACAAGACACGGAAACAGTATCAATCGATATGGGAAAAGGAGTACAAAAGCCCCGTGTGCGTTATAAAATAGCGCTCGAACCAAAGGAGTCAAACGGTTCCCACTTTGCCCATTATCTTGACCAAATCGTGGGTCATTATATCGATGCACGCAAATACACACATAATTCACGCGCTGTTTTCCTCCACCCTCCAGATGGCCAGAAAGGTTTTTATGGCCAACTTGCCCAATTTGCCTCAGAGTCATCGACCTCGGACTTTGACCAGATGATGCTCCTGCCGGACAATGATATTTTCCAGAGCGCGTTTGGCCTGTATAACAAAATGATCGAGGAAGGATTTGCCAAACACGATTGGCGACATCCTGCCGGCATGTTTACTCCCAAGCTCAACACACATTTGACCCAGATAGAGGAACGTATTATGAAGCAGCTAAAAGTAATGTATGGCGACACGTCAGAAGATCGTCTCGCTGCAGCGCTCACGATGGCAGTTGGAGCCTCCCGCGGTATGTTTCTTACTGAGGTTGAAATGGCAGCGCATGCCGACCCCCACTTAAATGAGGATGGAACCTCCACCTTTACAAGCTATTATAACCAGGACGCATCAGCTCTCATGGCATTTAACCCGCAACACCTTTTGGCCCGTTTTGCGGGGGGACCAAATCTCTTGGATCCTGTCTTTTTTCTCCCGGTAGACAGCTTTAAAGGATCTCAAAGTTACAATGATCATAATAAGCTCTGGGAAAAGGCAAAACTGTATAAAGAATCATTTATAGCCGGTCGAAGCAAACTTCCCGAAAAAACATTTTTTGATATGCTTGACAATATTGGTCTTATTGGAGGTCCGATGCAGCGGAAGGGCTGGCGCACCGCGTGGCAGTTTGACAGCCTTTATATCAGTGACAGAACGGATACTGTGGAAAATGGAAACGTTCTCAAGGGACCGGTCAGAACAAACCACGTTAAGACATTTAAACATCTTGAAAATATTGGATACGAAGTATTGCAGGATTATGTAACAAAACTCAGTGATGGTAAAATTGGCGACACAAATTTTCTACAAGTTCGGGGCACCTTCGGGATGGATGAGAGAACAAAGGGGCTTGTTGCGCAAAAAAAAGAACTTTTTGCGTATATTTTCGAAAAATATTTTGACAGGGATCCAAAAGATTTAGGCAAATATCTAGACAGGATTCGCAAGACAAAAATGGATGAGGTGATAAAAAGTGTTCGCGGAGGAAAGAGTGCTCCACCGGATATTAATGCGGAAGTGGAAGGTCAGGCGTCGTTGGAATTTCTCAACCAAATGCTTGCGCGGGTGATTTTAAAACGGCTCCCCAGCAAAATCCTCCGTATGGACCGTGACCGCTATTCCAAAGAGGGGACAAGTAGATATAAACAGGTGATGAAGGATATGGGACTTGAAGGACAGTTTGACACGTTCGATGACATCATGCAAGATATGATATTAGCGGAACAAATGATGAGAAGAGATGTGAGTACAAAAATGAGGTCAATTCAAAAAACATGCAAACCCGGCGAGGAATGGAGATATGGAGAAGAGATTAATTATGACATAACACAAGATACAATTAATGCACTTTTCAAACCACTTGTAGCAAAAGGTACGATGGAGCAAAAAAGACTTGACAATGTACTGAGATTGTTTGGTCATAT
>JAZDOY010000024.1:0-7546 GCA_043798165.1 bacterium
GATGAAGCAATAGAGAACAATCTGACAATTAGTGGAAAAGCAGTTGTGTATGCTCCCCAAGCACGCTTGGGGAAAATTTCAGAAAAAAAAGGGTTCCCTGCCATCGTAAATACGGCCACAGTCCAAGTTGGGACAATTGAAACAGCTCTTATTGGTTCAAGTGCTACTGTAGAAGCAGAACATCTTGGTGCAAAACCACATATACTGTTTGATTCTGCAAGTAATATAATACTCAAGCGGGGTATAGGAATTGCGGCATTGCATCAATGTTTACAGGATCAGTCTATTACCTTTGCGGTAAATTATATTCCCTATCTTAATGGAATCACGAGCTCCTGCATGATTTTTGCAGAAAGCTCACAACAGGAAATACAACAGACAAAACCGGATTCCGTATTTTCGCGTCATCACGCATATGCGATCCCCCTTGAGATAAAAGAAAGAGCGCAGCGTGCGGGGGGGGAAGAATTTATCCCGATGCAAAATACGACAGTCATGTTGCCAAGAAGGGGCGGATATACTGCCTTTATGTGGAATGAAAAACAATATGTTATCGTTGCCACTCCTTCCTTGGGTAATCCCCACAAGATGGGATATCTTCTTTATGAACGGGTGGATAATGAGCTTGAACCGCAATTTGGATTTGTCTATCCCCGATCGTTTGCAACAAAGGCAGAAAAACGTGAGATGTTTGCCTCATTGGCTGTGGAATCGTCCGAACACCCCTCCCAAGAATCCTATGTTCAGTCATTCACCGAAGATGCAGCGCAAAGAAGGGAAGAAAGACAGCATACAGAGCCACAGATAGACTATGATCTTTTGGGTGATTCTATTAAAATTGAAAAAAGTGGAGAGGCATTTGTTCTCCGCTGGGCAGCGGAGGCAGTGCGAACCTTTGACCCGGAAAGAGTGTTGCAGGGAGTTTTTTCTGGTTCATATGAATTGAATGAAGGTCAGTTGATTGCGCACGTTCATTATCCACGATTGGATGATGAAAACATACTAACGCTCACCATGAATGAGGATCAGCTCAACACTTTTATTAACCATTGTTGCAGTCAAGTTGGAATGGAGAGATCTTCTTTTGTCGCCATTCTAAAAAATCTTGCGATAATACAACGCTTAACTCCACACAGCGCCGATACACAAAATGGCATAAATCACTTGTCAGATTATTTATTATCAAAAGCAGACCCTTCCTCTTCCTCGGTAGCTATAGTAAATGGAGTGGGGGGGCTAGAAAAAGCACGGGAAATAACGAACTTGCGTTCTGCACATCAATTTCTGGCACTGATGCATATTTCTCCCCCTCAACAGAGAGGTGACGCGTGGGCAATACTTATCGCATTGCAAACTTTAGATCGGAAGTTAAATACAAGACAAACAGACACAGCTTCAACAACATCATTCCAGCAAAATATCCATGCAACGATTGCTGTTTTGGCATCTCAGTTTGGTATTACTTTGTCCGATGAAGGTTTTTAACGAGAAAAAAGAGCGCGATTTCTCGCGCTCTTTGTTGATTTGCTGATATGTGTGTTTTACTTATACTTACTCTTTACTTGGAATAAGATATAGAGCCCAATAAGTCCTCCAATGATTGCACTCATAAAGTTTCCTTGTAAAATCGAGGCAACAAATGTGACAAGGGACGCATAGTACATAAATCTCCATGCTCCCATTGATCGTTTAAATAGTCCTGGGATGGCAAGGCCTTCAAATATTGCAGAAATGATAAGCCCTATAACGCCGACATAATATCCAACGCCATACGACATCATGTATGAAGCTCCCATAAATGCAGTAAGGGGCCCGAGCATTGCGCCAATTCCTAATATTGCTAGAATTCCAGGAACTGCAAGAACGATTCCGATGATTGCAAGATAGGGAGCAAAAGAAACAAGGGTTTCTTTGATATTATCAGGCATTGCGGGAGCTTTTTTACCAAGATATTCGTCAAGCATTGTTTCTAACTGATTAAACACACTCTTGTAGTTTGGAGCTTTTGTGTCACTCATATAAGTAATGTAAAATTAATAAAATTCACTACTCTGATAGTACCCCAGGATTAAGGAGAATTCAAGTATAAAATAAGGAAGAATAAACAAGGAAGTAAAATCCTCGTCAAATATATGCAATTTAAAATTATTTATGGTTTAAAGTATCAGCATCGCATCTCCAAATGAGTAGAATCGGAATGAATTCTTTTTTGCATATTCATACAGTTCTCCAATTCTCTTTGGGGCTTTCTTATAATCTAAAAATGCATCAACCAACATCATGAGAGATGAGCTGGGAAGATGGAAATTGGTGATAAGATGTTTTACTGCCTTAAATTGATAGGGTGGAGAGATAAATAGGGTTGTCTCTCCCCTTTGGCGGCGCTCATCTTCTTTTGCATACCGACATATTGATTCCAAAGTACGTACCACAGTTGTACCAACTGCGGTGATATCCGCTGTTGTATGAGTGGAAATTGATTGTTCCAAAAACAAACGCGTATCATCCGGTACTTCATACCATTCATGATGAAGTGTTTTTGTTTGAATATTTTCCGGAGTGAGAGGAGCAAATGTCCCCAAGCCTACATGAAGGGTTATATATTTCGTTTGAATGCCTTTTGCATGAAGGCTATTAAAAACTCGCTTCGTAAAGTGGAGTGATGCCGTTGGAGCAGCACTTGATCCGGCTTTTTTTGCAAACGTCGTTTGATATTTTTCCAGGAGTTCGTCTCGGGAGAGGGGGGAATGTTTTATATAGGGGGGAATCGGCATAGTCCCATAGGTATCAAGTTTTTGAAGAATGTCTTTTGCTGTGCCATCCCAGGAAACAAAAAATAATCCTTCCTCCTGTTTTTGGACCGTTACAAAGCTCTTATCGGTAAAAAACAGCCTGTCTCCTACCCTTGCCTTGCGGTCAAAAAAACAGGGAATGGGGCCACTGGACTGTGTAATCCATTCATTGATAAGGAACAATGCAACGATTTTCCCTCCTGTTTCTTTTGTGAGAGTCACCCGTGCCGGGACCACTTTCGCGTCGTTTAAGGTAAGAGTGGTAGAAGGGGGAAGATAGGTGGCAATATTGTAAAAATAGTCTGTTTTAATTTCATTTGTCCGGGTGTTATAGATAAGTAATTTGCTTGCATCGCGAGGAATTGCTGGCACTTGCGCGATAAGGCTATTTGGCAGATCGTAAGAATATGCAAGGGGGTTCACCATATATTACTTCTCCTTCAAATGCAATTTTTGGAACCATTTTTTTCGAAACATGAGAGCGATGACTGCATACACGCCAATGTCCACCCAGCTATCATCAACTGCTTCGTTTTTGGGCTTTTTTTTTGCTGTAAGGATATTTCTTAGTCTGTTAAGTTTGTCGCTTTCCCTAAAGACAATTCCCAACTCCCCTGTGTCAAGAATATTCCCCTTCCCGTAATCTTTATGTTTTTTTATGAATACCTCAAGCATTTCCTGTGTTATCAAGCTAAAAGCTTCTTCAAGGGAGGTGGGTTTTTTCATTTTTCTAAATCGAGGAATGTGTAGGACAACCCCTCAGGTGTTTTTTTTTCTTCCCTCCCTATTACTTTTGTAAAGGCAGAATAATCCGGAAAATAGGTATCTCCTTCAAATTTTCCGTGGACAAGAGTGAGGTGAAGTCGCTGTGCTTTGTGAATGGTTTGTTCAAAAATGGAGGCACCTCCTGAAACAAAGACCTCTCCTTCATTTCCCCCTGCTTCGGCTTCCTTTTCCGTCGCCAGTTGTAACGCTTCCTCTACAGAGTGCGCCACAAAACATCCGGGGGTGGTAACCGTATATTGCGTGTCACGGCTTACAATAACATGTCTTCTTTCAGGGAGTGGTTTTCCACTTTTTTTGTAATACTCCATTAATGAATCAAATGTTGTTCTGCCCATGATAACCGTATGATGAAGTGTTAGGTGTTTAAAGTGGAGAAGGTCATCTTTAATATGCCAAGGAATCCGGTTTTTATTTCCTATCACCCTATTTTCCGCGAGTGCTGCAATAAGGGAAATAATCATTTTTTCTCATAAAATCCACCCGATACCGAGAGAGTTGCTTTTATCGGTGGATGAAATTGATAATTATTAAGCTGCACATATTCTGTCCTAAATTCATTCACGGTCTTAAATGGGTGATTAAATGAGATTGTCGGGAACGGAAGTGGCTTGCGGCTTAACTGTTCTTTTACCTGCTCTGTGTGGTTTTCATAGATATGCACGTCTCCGAATGTATGCACAAATTCTCCCGGCTTATACCCCGTTACTTTTGCAAGTATTAATGCCAACAATGCGTAGGAAGCGATATTAAACGGCACTCCGAGAAACACATCTGCACTTCTTTGATACAGCTGCAGGGAAAGCTTTCCGTCAATAATGTTTACTTGGTACATATTGTGGCAAATGGGGAACCTGGATGCATCCTTTTTAAGTGCCATTGTATATAAATACTCTGGATTCCATGAATTCACGACGAGGTTGTGTGCACTGGGATCATCTTTTATTTCTTTGATAATCCACGCCACTTGATCTATGGTACGGGTGGGCTTGTCCGCCGTAGCTTTAGCGGAGGTGGGCCACCTTCTCCACATTTCCCCATATATTTTTGGCAAATTTCCCCATTTTTTTGCAAATACCGCATTCGTTGCTATTTTTTCAACAAATTCTTCCTTTGATTTTATTGCGGGATTTTTATTTTTTTCAACATATATTTTGTACGGATAATCATCCCAAATATGCACATTATTGTCCACTAAATATTTAATATTTGACTGCCCCGAAAGAAACCAATAAAGCTCATGAAGCACACCCTTCCAATATACTTTTTTTGTGGTAAGGAGAGGAAATCCTTTACTCAAGTCAAACCGTATCTGTCGCCCAAATACGCTATATGATGCATCCCCCGTCCCTCTATCCACTTTTCGGACGCCATTGTCTAAAATATCCTGAAGAAGGTTAAGGTATTGATATTCTGGATGATTTTTCATAAAAAATATATGCTCAAAATTTTAACACATAAACCAGGTGGCTTGATTGAAGGGGCCCGACATGCGCGGAAAAAGTGCCAGCCAGCAGGCTATGGCAACTTTTGAGCACTGGCGGGAAGTCTCAATCAAGACGGAATCTGGTTTAATTTTAAAATTACTAATCATTATTATATCTGTTTTTCACGTTGGGTTGTGGTAACGCGCCCACCTTGCCACTGACCTTTATATTGTTTTCCTCCCCCATCCACCCATTCAAACTGTGCGTGGACAAAACGACACCCTAACTCCATCACCACTGTAATGGGTCCTTCATTTTTAAGGCCAAAGGTGAGCTTGCCGCAGTATCCGGGTGCCCCGTTTCCTGTCCGTAAAAAGAGGCCGCTTCTGAATGTTGTTGTTCTTGGCTTGAAGTTTACGGTGATATCAAGTGGAAGATTTACTCTTTCGATGGTACTCACCAGATAAAAATCCCCGGGTTTTATTTTAATGGTTCGCAATTCTCCTTCTTTATATTCGACTACTTTCTTAACTTTCGGTGTTTCTCTGTGGGTAATGCCAAGGAATGCATCTCCTTCTATTGTGTAGACCTCCCCGAGCCGCAAATCAAATCCTGCCCCTTCTGGTGTTTTAAGATCCCGCTCCCCTAGTCCTTCCACTAATTTTTTTTCTTTTACAAGTCGCAATAATAATTCCGGTCCCAATATCATAAGTGTTAATAAATAAGTAATTATTTAACAAACCCGAGCTCTTTTATATCAAACTTGTGTTTACTGTCGAAAAATGTCACTTCATATATCGGCAAGCCCGCAGCAAGTCGCTTTGCCGTTTCCATCAGGTGGTTTTCGCACGCATCAAATAATACGGAATACACATATTCCTCTTCAAGTCCTCCTTCAAGCTCGTATGCCTTTAACGCTATGAGTTTTTTGGCCAAAATACGATGGCGTGCGTTGACGAAGGTATTGTGGAATACGAACACTTGGCCAGTCCTTCCCCCTTCCTCTTTCCCAAGCTTAAACCGAGGAAGCACCCCAAAAGACCCCTTCACAAAAACAACCGCAGATTCTCCATGATCCCCTTGCAGAATGGCTTCTTGAGCCCCTTGTTTTTTCATTTCTGTAAAGCGTGTTTTAATAAAGTCAATTTGTTCTTCTGTCATGTTATAGCTTTGTAAATCAAGATTTGCTTGTTTGATATGGCCACATCCTGCAAGCACTTTACCTTTTTCAGCATGAGAATCTGTATGTGATTGAATGTTTTGCACCCCCCCTACTGTGTCAACAAGCGCTTTAAGAGCTTGTTCCTTGTTGAGTGTTAACCCGCATATGTTTGCCGCTGAGAAAATAAGGGCAAGCTCCCCTGCATCTGCTCCTTGGATGGCTAAAGCGGGCAATGAAGGACTGTTTTCATATCGTCCATCAATGCATCTGCTTAGAAGGGGATTTTTCACTTCATATGCATTATCAAATAACAATGAGGTTAGTTGTTCTTTGGAAAGGGTAAATTTTTGCATATGCATGAAGTCTAGCAAATGAAAAGGGCGCTATCAAGGGATACTGTTTATTGATACAATATACCGTAATGCGTGCGCCAGTTTATGTTTATGACCCAACTGTTACCGACTTGCAAAGTAAAGTGCGAGGTATTGGCCGCTATGTACAAGTGTTGAGGGAAAACTGTCCCTCCGACTGGATATTTACCTACAATCTCAAAGAGATCCCCCGCAACAGTATACTTATCCAACCATTTTATACTTTTTATCAGCCGCCCCTTATCACCAGGCGTATCGCGAAGCGCCAGATTGCTATCATTCATGACGTCATTCCGCTTAAATACCCTCAGCACTATCCTATCGGAATAAAGGCTTTTTTTTATTCTCTCATGGAGAGATATTATCTGCGGCTATTTGATCAGATCATTACGGATTCTCAATCAAGCAAACAGGACATTCACACCTATTTAAACGTAAAGTGTGAAAAAATATCTGTTCTCTCCCCTACTCTTGCACATTGTTTTTGGGAAACGCTAGCCCCTCGTACACATTCTTTGGAGTATTGCCTGTATGTGGGAGATGGAACATGGAATAAAAATCTTGTTGCATTGGCACGCGCAATTAAGAAAACCGGTGTGATCTGTATCTTTGCAGGAAAAATATTTGCAGATACCAACCCTGCTCACTACACTCATCCTTGGCAAAAAGAGCTCAATCAATTTTTTACCGAGACAAAAGATGATAAACGGTTCATTTTTAAGGGATATGTCAGCGATAAAGAGCTGTTAAATTTATATGTACAAGCTAAGCTTAATATATTGTTGTCACGCGATGAAGGATTTGGGTTTTCTTACGTAGAAGCCGCCTCCCAAGGATGTCCATCACTCCTTGGCGATAGACCCATATTTCATGAGATTGCAGAGGGTAATGCCGAGTTTGTGGACTGTGACGATACAGATAGGATTGCGACAGTAATTACTTCCCTTATGAATAACGCTGATAAATTAAAAATACTTTCTGTTGGGGCTCTAAAACAATCTAAAAAATATA
>JAZDOY010000005.1:0-18625 GCA_043798165.1 bacterium
CTCTTTATCTCCATACCCAATATGATGTGTTCTGTAGAATGCTTCCACGGAAGGGAAATATTTTACGGGAAGACCGCCAAAACGTCTAATCCCTCGGGCAATATTTGCGGCCCAATCAATATCATCATCAAGAATAACGGCAGGTTTTAGTTGAGGCTTTCCCATCAATCTAATTATATCGTGCGTATTCTAAAATGCAAAGCGAGCACTATTCCCTCCTTCCCCGTTCAACATATATTTTCTTTTGCTTGGGGAGTGTTGTTTTTATAGTTTTTGTTCTTTGCCTTTAAAGTCACGATAATGCGCATAATCCACGTCCCATGCATCCCCTTCGGGAAGGGGGATTTTGCCATACCCAAAGGGAACATCTATGGCAAACCGCGCAGTAGCCGCAACGCCTGAAAGACGTGGACGAAGCTTGCCCCATATTTTAATAGCCCGCTTGATAGGAACAGTGAAATGTACTGCCCAGTACACCGGATCGTTTTGAAACAAGTAATAGGGGCGAATGCCATTTTTTGCTAATGTGGTAAACAGCGTATACAACGTTTCGACAGAGTCGTTTACCCCTTTTAAAAATACTGTTTGAGTACACACAGTTGCTAAGGCAATTTTGCGAAAATTGTATAACACTTGCAACGTTTCCTCCGTGAGTTCAAATGGATGATTTATATGTACCATTAAATAGGGATTGCGAATTGTTGCAAGTAGTTCATAATGCCACTGTTGAATAGAGGCGGGATTATGCACCGGCAGACGCGTACCCACCCGGATAATATCAAGGCACCCCTCCTGTTGAAGAGTGGTTAATGCTTTAATAATTTTTGTCAAATAGGGCCGCGGAGCAGTGAGAGGATCGCCGCCAGACAACACAACTTCATTTATTTCTTTATGTTTTTTTAAATATGCAATGACTTGTGCAATTTCTCTATCGTCCAAATACGGTTTTTGGGCTATTGCTGCTTTTGTATGCGCTTTTATATTGGAGGCAATCCCCACTTCGCGGCCGCGGGTACAATACCTGCAATATGACCCGCAAAAACGAGTGACAGTCCAGAGCACTCGTCCGTGGTATACAATTTTGCCGTTTTTATCTAGCTTTCCATGATATTTGTACACAAGGCCCGGAGCCACTTCGTTATGATCTTCGATGAGCGGATCTTCTGATTTTATATGGTGATATTTTTTTTCACGCTGTGGTTGCGCCATAAATTGTTTGCCTATAGGTCCTTCTTTTCCGCCAGTTTTTGCAATGAGTTTGAGCAGGTAGAGAGAAATCACTTCCGGCAATCCGCCATGGGGAAGCATTGCTTTTGCCCCTTGCGGAATATATATTTTTTGTGTTGTGTCCATATTTTTTTATAAAGTAATAAATAAATAGTAATTACTACAAGTCGCGGGAATGTATGTATCAAATGCCAAGAACTAGGGAGAAAGTATGAAGGGTTATGAGAGGGAACATTTTGTTCATACTAATAAACTACACTCTCCTATTTTATTGTCAATAGGTATTGTATATATATACAAAGCTAATTTACATATACATATTATCATAACCTAAACTTCTCCAAAACATACATTTTTGGTCAAACTCATACAAAAAAAATAGTAGTGATTGCTTATGGGTTGTTGCAGCTTTCTTTTTTCTTAATAAAAACTACTTGACACAGATGAATAAAAGGAGTAGGATTTCTTACAATACTATGTATATAGTGTGTACCAAATCTCAGGTAGGGGGTATGTCAGCTGAATCTTTAAAAGAAAATTCAGCTCTTTTTTTTGATTATAGTAATTTTCCTATTAAGCAGCGAATATGTATTGTGTAAAATGTACTTTGCTTTGTGTTTCGCACGTTATTAATTTTTTACGAATTTCAAAAAAGGAGGTGAAAAATAAATGAACAAAATAATCGCAGGTTTTATCGGACTTTTAATGGTTACAGCAGTAGTGGGAGGTACAGCATATGCTTTATTCTTTAGCACAGCAACAGTGAGCGGAGTAACATTCGCAACTGGAAATGCTGATCTACTAGTAAGTGCTAATGGGATAAACTACAGCCAAGACTATAATTTTGCTGGAACCTTTTTTACGGGGCTGTACCCCACTCAAGACGTCGTAGGTAGTCAATTCAGCTTAAAAAATAACAGTACTGCAAATATTGCTTTAGATTTGGTTGCACAACTAAATGGTGGTGCACCTGAATTACACTCAGGATTTTCATGGGACGCTTTAAAGGATGTTATTTACGTAGGATTTGATTACTACAACGGAACTTGGAATACAGCGACTCAGCGGCATACTTTGAACCAATGGTTTACATCATCTTACGCTCTTGAAGGAGGTAATTTACCATTTGGAACAAGTCGTTGGTATAGAATGCATGTCAGTGTTGCAAATGCTGGAAATGAAATCGCCGACCAAGGATTAACATCAACAGTATTTACATTTACTGGTACGCAAAAGCCGTAATTTTAGTTAATGAGTATTTCTTGACAGGTCGAGGCGGGACGCCGCTTCGAACTGTCGGATAAGTACTTATGGCAAAAGCAAAGGCTGTAAAGCCAGATCAAAAAATTGAGGTAAAAAAAACATTAACTTTGTGGAGTAAGGTGAAAAAACCACTCCAGGTAGTGTCTACTCTCATTGAATGGGCTGTTTTTTCTTTGCTCGTTGTGACATTCCTCATTGTCCTTTCTCCCCTTCTTCCTACGAAAAACTATATATATACATATATAGTGGCAACAGGCTCCATGGAAAAAACGATCATGGCGGGCTCTGTGGCATTTGTAAAACCAGCAAAGATAGATACACTTAAAAAGGGAGACATCATTACGTTTACTTCGCCAAAAGACCCGAAGGCCACCATTCTTCATCGTATTTTCGAAATCAAGGAAAAAAATAAGGTAAAAACATTCTTCACCAAAGGTGATAACAACAATGCGCCAGATAATTGGGTAATAAACAGCATGCAAATAAAAGGCCAGTATCTTTTTTCTATTCCCTACATCGGACATATCGGCGCGTTTGTGAAAACACCAAAAGGGTTTGGCATGATTGTGGTGATCCCTGCTCTTATTTTGGCGCTTCTTCAAGTGAAAACAATAAAACAAGGCATTGAGGAAGAGGTGGAAAAACGCACCAAACAAGCTCTTGCGAAGGCGCAAGGCAGCAAAACCCTGCGAAGCGTCATTATTCTTGCTATCATTTTGAACGCTTTCGCATTCTGGGGAGCACGCGAATATGTACAGGCACAATATATTTCGACAGTTACGGTAAGCGGTGTAACATTTTCTGTCATAGATTTTATCCCCCCTTCTACTCCAACAGGATTAAGATATCTCTCACCTAGTGTTGCATGCGGAGGAATAACAAACAGCTACAACATAACGGCAGATTGGGGTGATTCATTTGCGCATGGTGCGAAACATATTGATCACTATGAGTATGAATCCTTTAACCCCACAACCGGGTGGATGTGGGGACCTGTTAACGTATCTATCTCTCAACGAGCTGGCGCATTTACTGTTGGTGAGGGCACATATGGATTCCGTGTCCGAGCCGTGGATAATCTTGGGTATAAGTCGGATTGGACCTCAATGGACTTTACTGGCAGCTGCCAAATAACGTATGACGTGACGGCACCAGTAGTATCTGTCGGACAAGGAAATAATGTTGCTCCCATCAACTATCCTGGCAATTCTTACATTCCTCTTCTTAATACACCATCCAACACTGGCCCCATTCATAATGGTACTTATTCAGGGATGATCCCCGTTTACGCAACCGCGACCGATGCGCATTTCAAAAACTATCACTTCCGTATCGTGAAGGAAGGGTCAACGGACGCCAATACGTGTGGCGCAAGCTTGGGAGATCCTTCAAATCAAGGCTATAATAAATGCGGATATCCCTACTCAACAGTCAAAACCGCCTCTTTGTCAAATGGTCTTATTGATACCATCAATACGGCACTCCTGCCTGGTAATGGCACCTATTGGCTTATTATTGGGGCAATAGATGAAACTGGAAATAGAACTGCAGGACCAACTTCAGCTTCAAATTATTGGCATCGTGACCCTCGCATCCGGATTTATGTCGATAATACTCCTCCAACGGTAACTATTGACGAAGTGTTTGGGCATAAAATCAATGGGTATGAATGTGGTATCGGAAGCGCAGTAAGCAATGACGGACTTAAAATTAACATTACAAACTGGCATACCAACTATACGCTGCAAGGACGATATAAGATTGGTGGCGGAGATTTTGGGGGATGGGTTAATCTTACAGAGGGTTTATGGGGAAGCGGACATTTTACGTATACGGGAACATCAGCCTCATACACCATGATGAATACAGGATCAAGCCCTGCAGGAATTGCCGGTTGGGAAGCGCGAGTTTTGGATGGATCAACTAATCAAACTGGGAACACGGGAACAAGCACCTATATTATTACCACTGATCCGGATCATTTGGCATGCAACGGGCTCATGACAATGGGGTATCAAACTGCAGAAACAGGCACTTTACCTGGTAATGGCATCTGTCCAGTGACCACGAATGACCGATCTCAAAATTCCGGAAACTCATCGCTTCAAATACTTAAATGGACAGCTCTTAATGAAGCTTCTTCCTATCGAGTCACGGGATATGTGCACTCTGGAGCAAATTGGAACCCGTATGGAGGAACATACACTCTCACCCTCGCCCAAGTATCTACGAGTGGCAATGTCGTTACCTATACAGCCTATGCAACCGCTGAAATGACAACTGCATATTATATTGAAGCCCTCGATTCGTTGGGAAATGTGTTGAGCTATACTCAGCCTCAGTCAATCGGATTCACTTGTACATTCACTGTCGACAGAACAAAGCCAACGAGCATAATCACAACTCCTGTTAATGCAGGCTCACATACCACGGTATATATTGCCCCATCAGAGTGGGATGGAGTTATATCAGGTACCGCAGCGGATGCGGGGTCTGGCGTGACACAGGTGAAGCTTTCTATCTATGACCAAGGCACACATCTCTATTGGAATGGATCTTCGTGGGGGATTGGAACCGAAGCAACTGTGCGCGTAGATGCAACAGGCACAACTTCTTGGTCATACCCTCTTACTCCTGTGCCATTCGGTACAACCTATACTATTACTGCGCATGCTATTGATAACGCAAATAATATTGAAGATTCATATGTTTTGACTATAGTCTTTCCCACCTCAACTCTTATAATTACCCCTACACCAACTCAAATATCGCAACCGGCAATGAGTCTTACTCTTTCTGATGACAAAAAAACGATATCCTTCATAGTCACGTATATGGACGACATAAAACTGTCTTATGTGTTAAGTTATGATGCATATAGCTCTGCAAAGGGCGTACTTGGGAGCGATATAGACGTGACGGGAATGACAGAATATAAAAAAGAAGCTATTGATCTCGCCACCTGCTCAGGTGAAGGTGAAAACAGAGTCTGTACCTACGATCAAAATGTGACGAACATAAAATTAACAGTTACACTTGTAGATATAAACGGGAAAGAAACGAAGTTAGAAAAAGCATTGTAATATGAAAAAAATAATTGTAACTGTGTTATTGTGTGTTGGAGTATTTTTTATAACTCAGTCTACATTTGCCGCAAATTATGATGTGACATGTGGTGCCTCAGGCTGCGTGCCCTCCTCTATCACAGGGTTTTTTCCTGCAAGCGAAGTGTGGTATCCCGGCAAAACCAATACCCATACCATTCAGATAACCAATAATAGCGGATCAACACAAATCGTAGGTGCAAGCGCCTTCAATATTGTTCCTTCCGCGGGTGATCTTGACCAAGCAATGCATCTTACCATTACCCGATCTGACAGCTCCGTGGCATGGACAAATTCACTCTATGCCTTCTACCAGAATGGAGAAACGACTCTTCTGTCTTCTCTTGCAAACAATGTGTCGGAAACATTTACTTTCACTGCGCTCATGTATCAAACTGCCGGTAATGAATACCAAAATAAGCAAACGGTTTTTGATATGTATATCGGATTTATTGCCCAAGCACCTTCTCCAACTCCAACTCCCTCCACCTCTTGTTCTGCATCTAAACCGGCTTCTCCCGGCGGCTTCAGCCTTCAGACACTCAACAATACAGATATTAAATTGACGTGGAATAGTGTTAGTGACCCTTACACGGGGTACAAAGTGTCATGGGGCACTAATGAAAATGCAGACAGTGGTGGTGGATCGCAAAGCTTGGGTAAAACTACTCAGTTGACAATCTCGGGTCTTGATCTTGCAAATAAGTTTTATTTTTTTAAAGTACAAGCCATAAATGACTGTAACGCGAGTGATTGGACCGGAGGGCAAACTGCAGGAAATGGCCCCCAGCCAACGAGTACTTCACCAAGTTCCACTATTACCCCAACACCGTCAGGTGGTGAAGGTTTTGCGGTGGTGCTCGGAGCTGCAACTGAGAATGCGACTCCTACTCCCACATCCATCATTGCTCAAACACCAAATGGCCAGGGTCAGCCTGTCGTATTGGGAGCAACCGCTCAAAAATGCAATTGTATTTGGTGGCAGATTTTGTTAGGTGAACTTATGGTCTCCGCTCTCTATTTTTTCCTAGTCGCAAAAGATATCAAACAAAGAAAACACACGGTTATTGGATTAGGAGGAATTGTCCTGACTTTTGTGCTATTCAGATTACTTAATAAATGCCTAACATTCACTTATTTTATTTTTGCAAACACACCTTCATTATTCTGTAAGTATTTTATCGTCGCAGATGCACTCATACTGATTTCACTCTTACTATTAAAAAAATATCGCCAGAATACTGTCCCCCCCGTCAATCCACATACATAAATCGGTTTATGTTTAGATCTTCATTATTTTATCTGCAAATTGAATTGGAATTGTGAGTATATGTTTTTGAGAATCATAACTATAAGAGGGCTCTGATATAATGACAAAATGATCAGACGGTATTTTCACACTACTTTTTCTTCTCTCAAAGTTCATAACTACCGACTTTATTTTTTTGGGCAAATGATATCTGTATCGGGAACATTTATGCAACAGGTTGCCCAGGGGTGGCTTGTCCTTCAGCTTACTTCATCCGGTCAGGCGTTGGGAATAGTACTTGGGCTTCAAAATTTACCGTTATTGTTATTTGGCCCCATGGGAGGGGTTATTGCAGACAGATTTACTAAACGCAAAGTAATTATTCTCACCCAAACCATATTTTGTTTGCTTGCATTTATTTTGGGTTTTTTAGTGCTCTCTGGATTAGTTAAATTGTGGATGGTATATATTTTGGCCTTTTGTTATGGATTGACCAATGCTATTGATAACCCTGCACGCCAAACTTTTGTCGTTGAAATAGCAAACAAAGACAACCTTCGAAATGCCATCACTCTCTATTCAAGTGTGGTAAATATGGCTCGTATCATCGGCCCAAGCATTGGTGGTATTCTCATTGTGGCTGTTGGTCTTGCCCCGTGCTTTATTATAAACGGGGTATCTTACATAATAGTGATTATTATGGTTTTATTAATGAAAAAACATGAATTGCATGTCACACCAAAAACAGCGCCGGAAAAAGGGCAAATTTTGCAAGGATTACGCTATGTAGAATCCAATCATATCCTTTTTCATGTTCTTTTTATCATGATGATTGTAGGTACCTTGACATATGAATTTTCGGTAAGTTTGCCCATTTTTGCGAAGTTTACATTTTCAAGTAATGCAGCGGCATACGGGTCTTTATTGAGTGCTTTTGGTTTAGGGGGGGTTATTGGCGGGCTCATGAGTGCGGGACAAAAACATTCAAATATGAACACCTATGTGCTGTTTTCTCTTCTCCTTGGGGTTGCCGTACTTATGGCTGCGTTTTCTCCCACTCTTTTTTGGGCTTTGGTATCAATGGTTTTTGTTGGAATGTGCTCGATTATATTCACTTCTTCAGGTAACACTCTCCTCCAGCTTGAATCAGCGCCCCAGATGAGAGGAAGAGTGATGTCATTGTGGTTTATAGCGTATGCCGGATCTACCACCATCGGTGGACCCATTATTGGATATATTGGTGAGCACATTTCCCCAAGAATGGGCCTTGTGACCGGAGCACTGGCTGCATTTGTTGCCGGTGGATGGGGAATATTCAATTTACTTTCTCACCAAAATAAACAAAAAGAAAGCGGGCTGCGCTAATACATAAAAAAATGTGGATCCGACAGGACTCGCTCAACTGACAGTTCACGAGATGTACCCGAGTGATTACTGTCAGTTAGTCCCGCATCAGCGGGGAACCTGTGACCTTTGCAACCCGCTTCGCCATCGCTACGCTCAGGCGTTAGCGAGGCGAGTGTGAATGCTGTGTGCGCGCACAAGGATTTGAACCTTGGACATCTGCAATGTGAGTGCAGCACTCTACCGCTGAGTTATGCGCGCGCTATGTTCTTATTCTACTTTCCAACCTTGCTTTTTACAACTCAATTGACTAATATTATCTGATATGGATATTGATTTTCTTGGGATCGGAAAAAGCATTATCAACTTCATCATGGATATTTTGGAAACCATTGTCTTTGTGGGATCTTTATTTATTGTTATTTACCTGTTTGTTGCCCAGCCCAATCAGGTAAAGGGGGCTTCTATGGATCCCACCTTCGGATCTGGAGACTATATCTTCACCAGTAAAATTACCTACAAAATGCGCTCCTATCATCGGGGAGATGTCATTGTTTTTAAATCTCCACACAATCCGGATATAGAATATATCAAGCGCATAATTGGCGTTCCGGGAGACGTGGTTATGATAAAAGACAGTGAAGTATATGTAAATGGGAAACAGCTAAAGGAAGATTATATTGCAGCAAAGACCAATTTGTGGGAGGGTGGCTTCTCTAAAAACGGAGAAGGTACAAAGGTTGATGAGGGAATGCTTTTTGTCATGGGAGACAACAGACCGCGATCATCTGATTCGCGAGAATTTGGGCTCATCACGGAGGAAAGCGTTATAGGGCAAGTGTTTTACCGTTACTTTCCGCCAAGCAAGGCTGGCGTCATCACGAATCCTTTTCCGGTTGATTTTCAATCATACGTACAAACCTCTCCACGTCTCGCTTACGACTTCCCCGTGACCCCCTCCATTCAATAAGGAATTTTGTTTTCATACGTGTTTGAGTGACTTTTGTTTCTGCATTAAACGTATTCTTCAGTTTTGATTGTGCCTTCTCAATTGTGTCTTTTTGCATGTATTCTCCCTCCGAAGATACTCCGTGCAATTTGTTTCGTACTAATTCTTCAGTTTGGAGCACCGTGAGATTATCGCGAAGCACAACTTCGTAGATATCCATTATGTCTGTTTGCGATTGCAGGAGAGAAATAACAAAAAGATGGCTCATTGATATTAACTTTGAGTAGTAGCCATCCATAATGATTTCAGAAAGTTTATTGAGCCGCATAACGTGGCAAAGGTAGGAAGGCTTGAGTCCAAGAGCTTTTGCGAGATCTTTTACCCGTATGTGTTTTTGGTGGACAAGGAAGTTTATGAGCTTTGTTTTTCCAAAATAATCCTGCTCTCTTTTTATTTGTTCAATATACTCAACAACATCTTGTTCCATCAAATAATTTTATCACACGAAGACCTTTTGTATCTTACACGACACAAATGTAGGTTTTTCCAAGATTCTTTATGAATTCTACTTTTCCATCTTTCAAAGCCATGATGGTGAAGTCATTAGTAAGCATTGTGCCTTCTCCGGCAAAAAAACGTGTTCCCTTTTGTCTCATGATGATGTTTCCAGCAACAACACTTTCTCCTCCATATTTTTTTACACCAAGTCTGCGAGCATGTGAATCACGATTTCCTTTTACTGCGCGTTGCGCTTTTGTATGTGCCATAAGATATTACGAAATGCTGACAATTTGAACTTTTGTATATTTTGGTCGAAATCCGGTGACTTTTCTATAGCGGCTTTTTGCTTTAAATTTTGCGATGCGGACTTTGTCTCCGAGTACGTGTTCTACTATCTTTGCTTGCACTTTTGCTTCAAGAAGTGGATATCCAACTTGAATGTCTCCTTCTGGATCAAATGTTGCTACAGCTTCAAATTCGTATGCAGCGTCCTTCTCAGCTTTCAGCAAATCAACGATTAAAATGTCGTTTTCCTTGGCAATGTACTGTTTTCCCCCCGTTTTAATGACAGCAATTTTACTCATAAGCAGTAAGTATAACCTACTCTCCCCCAATTTTCAAATGGGATTTTCAAGTCTTGAGCAGTGCAAACCCCACACAGATGGCTACAAAGAACGAACCGCCATAGGAGATAAACGGGAGAGCTATTCCTGCGATGGGAAGAAGGCCGACATTCATGCCGATATTAACGCCTGTTTGGATACAGAGTAAACAGGCAAGCCCCATGCTAAATAAATATTTATACCTGGTGTCAGAATCCGAACCGTTAATAAATTTGTGAGAACGAATAAATAACATGGCAATAAGAATGAATTCCAAAAGGAGAACGCAAAATCCACCCAAAAATCCAAACTGTTCAACCAGGGAAGAGAAAGCAAAGTCGGTATTATTTTCAGGAAGAAAAAAAAGCTTCGATTGCGTGCCCAGGCCAAGCCCTTTCCCAAGGAACTGCCCGGAACCAACCGTAATAATTGCTTGAATCATATTGTATGCATCTCCTTGGGAGTCTGCATGTGGTTGAATAAAGCTGAGGATTCTCGCTTGTTGGTAATCATGCAAAAAAAACCACCCAAAAGGAAGGAGAACAAAAAGGACAATACCTGAAAAGAGAAGATATCGTTTTGGCATATCGGAAAGCAACAACATAAAAATGAGTATCCCCACAAGCACTGTGGCGTTTCCAAGATCCGGTTGGCGCAAAACAATGAACGCGGGAAGCAGAAAAATAAATAATATGGTTGAATAAAAAAGAGGCGTCATTTCTAAGCGTGATCTGCCGCTGAGCAATTTTGCAATATACATGATGTAAAATATTTTAAGGAATTCTGACGCCTGAAAATTTACAATTCCTAGTTCAATCCATCGCCTTGAACCTTTTACTTCCAGTCCTATGATAAACGTAATAATAAGAAGTGCAAAAAAACTCCAAAATATTGTGTGAATATTTGCAATAAAATATCGTCTCCCAATGCGTTTTATCACCAAGAAAGCAATCATACCTGCAACAATATATCCCAGTTGAGACAAACCAAAACGAGGTTTAATGCCAAATTGATTAAATAAAGAAAAAACCCAGAGAAAAAAAGAAGGGATAAGGAGTGATATCATAGAATATTTGTCATCTCCGCGAAGGCGGAGATCCAGTCTAAAATTTTCAATTTGAAAAGATAATTATCGTCTAGATTCCCGCCTCCGCGGGAATGACATACAAACACAAAACTATTCACTTACTGTCATCTTTCCTGCTGTAATTTCACTCGCCAACACTCGTTTTGCAATATACTCTTTCCACTGCATAAATTCACTCGGGATGGTGAGCTTTATTTTTTGGTCCGGCTTGACCTGTTTAATTTTACGCTGTTCTTGAATACTTCGTACCAAGTCTCTCATTTTTCCTTCTCTTGCAAGTTCTTCAGTGAGAACAGTATCAAAAACAACCTCGTGTTGCTCTGTTTTCCCTTTTGAAAGGATCACTTTTTTCACGTTAAGTTCGGCTTTGAGGATATCAATAAGCGATTCTGATTCATCAAAAACGGTATCTTTCGCCAGTTGGACCGTCACCAAGTTGAGTGGTTGACGTACTTTGAGTTTATTTTCTTTTCGTACTCGATGTCCCGCTTCCGCAAGGGATCGGACAACTGTCATGTTTTGGATGCCGCTCATATTTTGAGGAACTACAAGATCAATCCACTGAGAGAGATGTACCGATTTTTCTCCGGTAAGATTTGTATAAATTGCATCACTGATAAACGGCATGATGGGGGAAACAGTAACGGAAAACACAACAAGAACGCTGTGGAGTGTCTCATAAAATGACTGCTTATCGTCCTTATTATCTGAGTTCACCCATACACGATCGCGGCTGCGGCGAATAAACCACGTTGAAACATCGTTCATGAATGCTTCCCCCTTGAGTGCAACGGTCTGTACATCATATATTTTATATGCTTTCTTTGATTCGGCGACATACACACTTAACCGTTCCATAATCCATTGATCAAGAAGGGACTTTTTGTTAATGGTTAGATTGGGAGCACCTTGAAGCGAATTTTTTTCAAGAGTGGCATAATCGACAAAAAATTTATAGACGTTCCATACCATCAAATAAAATTGTCTGCGTACTTCGTCTGCTTTTTTGTATCCAAAAAGAAGGTTGTCGCTCGGGTTTTGCCGTGCAAATAACCATCTCATGACATCGACCCCTATTTTTTCCGCTCCTTCATTAAATTCAATATAATTCCCCCAACTTTTATGCATTGCTCGCCCATCTTCACCCGTACAGGTGGCAAATCCGAGCACTGTTTTAAAGGGTGGCTTATCTTCCATCACGGAAGACATGGCAATGAGGGAATAAAACCAGTTCTTAAACTGTCCAGGGAAGGATTCCGTGATGAAATCAGCCGGAAACCATTGCTCCCATTGTTTTTTATCAGTTACGTAGAGTGGCGCTCCTTTATTATCTTTACTGATGGTGGAATATGCAATAATACCTGCGTCAAGCCATGGATTTCCTACATCTTCAATACGGTGAATTGCCTGTTTGCACGTACCACAGGCAATTGTTACCTCGTCGATAAATGGTTTGTGAGGTGTGTGCCCGTCAAAATCAGCCCATCCAGAAATCGCCCGTTTTTTGAGCTCTTCTTTAGAAGAAAGTACTTCAAATGTTTTACAATCATTACATTCATAAATTGGAAGTGAAAGACCCCAATATCTGTTTTTTTTACTAATCAACCAATCATGCATATTTTTGAGCCAGTCAAGTTCGCGCTCCAATCCGAATCCCGGGATCCAGTTAATTTGTTTTGCCACCGCAATCATTCTTTCCCTCAAGGTCTTGTACTTGCCGGCTGTAGCTTCTATCGAAGGCCGGTCCATTGCGATATACCACTCATCTGCCACCTTCCATACAAGTTCTGCCTTACATCTCCAACAGGCCGGATATCTGTGTTTGTAACGAAGTGTAGAAAACAAAAATTCTCCCTCTTTATATGTTTTTAAAAAGTCAATGATAAGTTCTGGGTGTTTTTTTGCATTTTTTGCACTTAATTCACCAAGGCCTGGAAGATAGCTTGCATCATCTGCGATAACGGGGATCATCGGGAGACCCAACTTTCTTCCGAGCATAAAATCTTCAGTTCCTGCACTGACTGCAGTATGCACAAGTCCTGTCCCTTCGGTGGTTGAGATGGGCATGATCATCGAATCTGTAGGAATTACCGTATGAAATTTTTTGCTACTTGCTTTTACTTCGGCCACGGCTGGCAAATGATCAAACGGTCCCTCATACTGCATTCCCACCAGCTCTTTCCCTGGAACGGTTTTTTCAATACTTTGATACTCTTTCTTAAAGACAGCTTCCACTAAGTCTTTTGCAACCCAAAAGGATTTTCCCGTTGCTCCTTTTACGAGGGAGTATTCAATCTTTTCATCGACTGCTACTGCAATGTTTGCGGGAATAGTCCAAGGAGTTGTTGTCCAAACAAGAAGATATTCGCCCTTTTTCCCTACAAGAGGAAATTCGATAAACACCGACTCGTGGACCACTTCTTTATAGTCTTCGGTGAGCATTTCGTGTTGAGAAATGGCTGTTTCACAGCGAGGACACCACGGCACTGATTCATGTCCTTTATATACCCATCCATTGCTGTGACAGGTGCTTAAAAAACGCCAAATCATGTAGTTGTTTTCATCATTCATGGTGAAGTAGGAATTATCCCAATCCATAAAATATCCCAATCGTTTTGATTGTTCTGTTTGTACGCCTGAATATTTGTACACTCTATCCTTACACAGCTGAACAAATTTGGCGATCGATGCTTTCTTATCTCCAGGTACCAAATTTTCAATGTCTTTTTTTGTATGTAATTTAAGTTCTTTTTCTACCTCAACCTCTACCCATAATCCCTGGCAGTCAAAGCCACTTTGAAATCGTTGTTTTCGTCCAATAAGGTTATTGAACTTTTGCCATAAATCTTTATATGTTCTCCCCCATGCATGATGGACTCCCATGGGATTGTTTGCGGTAATCGGACCATCGAGAAATGAAAATGTTTCTTTTGCGTTTTCGTTTTTGCGAAGATACCCATCGATAATGCCTGTTGAATACCATTTATCAAGAAGGGCTCGTTCCATTTCTGGAAATTGTTGAAGAGATGAAACTTGGGTAAACATGAGGAATATTATAGCATTATTTCTTCCTCAGAAATGCAGGGATGTCAAAGGAATTAATACTGCATTAAAAAAAACTGCGTTCAAAAGATCTTCCATGAATTAGCGTAACACGGTTATTATCCCTTGTCAATACCATGTCGCACCTTAAAGAGCATAGGAACAAGCAAATCCTCCTTCTCTATTCTTCTGGGAAAAAATCTACCTACCAACTCGCCCGACAGTTCAAAATGTCACAACCACGCGTATTAAAAATCATTAAACGGGGCTACTAACACTATGGATATCAAACTTGCGATTCCTGTTTCGGGTGTGTTTACAAAAACTTTCTTGTTTGGTGAAGATCCTGAGTGGTACCACAAAATCTTTGGTGAAGCACATAACGGTATTGATTATGCGGTACCCATTGGTACCCCGATTGTTGCCTGTGATACGGGAATACTTGCCTGGGCCGATAACGTGCCAGATGCGGATGGATGCGGCATGATAATATCCCACAGCTGGGGTCGTTCCATTTACTGGCACACAAGTCTCAATCTTGCCAAATATGGAACGCCTATTGGAAAGGGCGAACTGATAGGCAAATCGGGAGCTACCGGATATGCCACCGGCCCTCATCTCCACTTTGGTATTCAACTTAATTACCCCACTCTTCCTAATATAAGAGGATATGTTGATCCACAGCCCTACTTTGAAGAAAATGTGCCTACTCCCACTTCCCCGCTCCCAGTAAACAAAACATACATTGTCCTTCCTGGCGATACATTGTCTGGCATTGCGAAAAAGTTCTATGGAGATCTCACCCAATGGAGACGAATTTATGACGTAAACACCGACAAGATTAAAAACCCAAATCTTATCTATCCATTACAAATTATCAAAATCCCATGAATGAATCAAAGAGGATATATCGTTTAAACAAAAGAGTGAAAGCGCTCGAAGCTTTTTTACTTGATGGCAATCAAGATACAAAAAAGGCGCCACAGGAGAGAAGTGAAGAAGATATAAAAATGATTCAAATGAATGAAATTTGGAAAGAAGCATATTTTCAGGGAATGACACAAGCGACAACTCAATTGTGGAACAAAATAAAAAAATTAACGGGTAATGAGCTTGGTTTAATCCAGAGTGGAGATCTAACTTTAATAAAAATATGGCCAAAAGATCTCAGGAGGGCTGAAGAATGAAAAAATATAAAGCTCAGTTTATCAAAAGAATTAAATACATTACGGAAGAAATTATCCTCAATGAGAATGAAATGAAGAAGCTTATGAAAACAAATGGCGAAGGTTTTTTTAGGCTCGATAATGGAGTCTACAGGAATGTTGCATCGTTTATGTGTGCAAAATTATTTGAGCAACGTGGGGAAAAAGAAAAAAAGGGAGGTGATAAAAAATGACAATCCTAAAGTTATTCTCAGCAGATCAGCCCTGTTTTGTCAAAGAAAGCTATCAAACAATAAAGAGAAGAATATATACAAGCGAATTGTTTTTCGAAGTAACTATTGATGGTCACAAAGTAAACCTCAATAAAACCGATGTAGAGGAATTTTCGGAAGCACCAAAAAGAACTGAGGTAAGCGATAAGGAAGTTAAAGTAGTGAAAAAGCTAAAAAAACTATCAGCAGAAAAAGCAGAATAAAGTTTGAGTGTAACGAATTATTACAAATCGAATTCACAAAACACTATCTATGGGAACACAACCAACAGAAAAAAAGGAAACAACACTCGCCGCATATGACCCAATCCGCATGCGAAAGAACTTCGCCCTAGGCTCAACAGGAATAGACCCGACGGACATTATGCCTTCCATGGTTAAGTTGGTCCAAGGAACAACTGATCTTGACCGCGTGAAAGACAATGAGGGAGTCTCAGCTCAAGTAGGCCAATTCTTCTTTTACGGGGATAAAAGTATTTTGGATTCCATTGATGGATACATTTTAAATCTCGCAAAAGTGGATGACCCCTACAACAAAAAGATTGATGGTACGCCAGAAAAGATGTATCGAGCAATCGGGATATTTTCCGACTTGCTGACTCCCTTTGTAATGTATTTCAGACGAGGTGCAATCAACACCGTTAAGAATTTGCTCGGAAATGTGTTTGCAAACATTCGAGGAGTATATACCTTTAAGATCCAAATTAAGACTGAACAAAGAAAGGGAGAAAAAGGAAATTACATGATCCCTGTTATCGGCATTGTGGATAAAGAAAACGAACCCACCATCCTTGAAATCTTGGAGAAAGAAGCACGTAAATATGAATACCTAAGCAAACTGGCCGGAGGAGAAGACTTTATCGATGCAAAACCGGCTACACCAGCAAACCAATTAAGTGAAACGGTGAACGCTGAAGATACCCCGTTTTAACGGGTAAGTGATCTGGTCCTCATATGAACATTTTTGAAGGTGTCCTTTGTATGGCCTAGTTTTTGAGAAAGTCGCAAGAGGTACAGCCGGAAGCGACTATAAATCGGTGCAAATCCGACCGTTTGTATGAACTCATATAAATGGTATCTAACCGGTAAGAAGTGGTTGATGCCTCCCCGCCGGCTAAGAGGAAGGTGGGGCCGTAAACGAAATGACGGAATTCTTTACTCCTGGGGGGAAGGGGGGGCGTGAATTCCGTTCCGAAATGAATAGTATATTTTTACTAGTCATATGGCATGTTTTTCAGTTTACAGAATTCTATAGCGTGTACTTCTTCCCTGTCCCAGCCTTTCTACTTTTTTCATACTCACCAGTTTTTCCATAATTTTATTTACTGTTGGCCGTAACACATTCGTCTTTTCAGCTATTTCACTTGGCGCTGCTTCTTTTGCCTCTTGTAAATACTTCAAAACGACAAGCTGTTTTTCTGACAATATATTTTCCACATTTTCAGCAGACAACAATTCAACAGCTTGTTTTGATTGGTCTAGAATAATATTCAAGAAAAATGTCAACCATGGGAGCATATCTGCTTTTTCAAGCTTAAATGTCATTTGAGTTTTTCTCAGAGCAACATAGTATTCTTGTTTCTTTTCCTCGATTAATTTCTCATGTGATACATACGGCATATATATATAACCGGATTGAAGCATGAGTAAATTAGTGAGAATTCGAGACAATCTCCCGTTACCGTCTCTAAATGGATGAATCTTCAAAAACTCTATTATAAAATTACCAATTATCAACAAGGGGTGATATTTTTGTTCTTGAGTAGCCGCTATTGTCCATTCCACGAGCTCTCGCATTTCAATGGGAGTCAAATAAACTGGTGTTGTATCAAAGATCGTTCCTACGATATTACCCTTGGTATCCACCATCTGCACCTTATTTTCCGTCACCTTATACTGTCCCCTATGAAAAGAGTCTTTTTCTACATATTTGAGGATTTCTTGATGAAAGTGCTGTATGGTTCCTTCGGTAAGTCGAATTGATTGCCAAGAGTCAAACACATTTTTTAGCAGTTCAAAATATCCTTTTACTTCCTGCACATCACGATCTTTGAATTTCTGCATTGAGAGACCTCTCATAAGGTCCTCAACCTCAGAATCACTTAAATTTGCCCCTTCAATACGAGTAGAGGCACCTGTTGAGGTAATGAGTACGGATTGTTTGAGACGCACGAGAATTTGAGGATGTAGGTTGGCTCCGGCAGACCATCGCCCTTTGAGTTCATCAATTGAGGCTATAAGAGTGAGAATGGAAGACGGAAGCGCTTCTAGGCGTTTGTTAAATTTGTATAAATCAGTCATATGGTATGTACTAAACTAACTACATTAGATTGTATTAGATTATATTAGATTAGGAAAGTGTTTGTCAAGTACCATAAAACAGTCAAGCTAATTATGGTTGTTTTTTGTAGAAACCTTTAGTAAACTCATTCCGTATCGTTCAAGTGAAAGATACTTTTGATTTGCTAAGTCCCCCTGTTTCATTGCGAGGCAGGGGTTTTAAAAAATATCACCATTTATTTCAGAACAACCGATAGTTTTGGATTAATTCTTTTGCATTCTTCTGCAACCAGTTTTCGGTGACATTTTTCAGGAGTTTCTTCCCAGCAGAGTATCGTTACATCTTGCTTCAATGCCATATCAACTAACAATTTCACAAACTTCGCTTGTCCAAGGATCACTTCTGTATGGAATCTACGATTATATTCCGGTTTATCAATTATTTTTTCATGGATATCAGTGAGTAATTGATGTGAAGGAGCAAGTACCGGCATCCATATGTCAAATTGAGCAGTATTAAAGTCCGGTCTGCGCATAATA
>JAZDOY010000032.1:0-13528 GCA_043798165.1 bacterium
GATCTTCTTCCTCATACAAGTGGGCTTACAAAAAAGAGATTCCATTTAGTTGGAATTGACACTTATGAGGATCTTTTAAAATATCCACCTACTCGTTATGAAGATTTTTCACATATAGTAAAAGTGGTTGATTTATTAAAATATGTTGATCAAAAAGTGACTTTACAGGGAAGCATCGTGTCGATTGCGGTTGTAAAAACACGTTCTCATATTTCGTTACAAAAAGTGGTTATTGCAGACAACACAGGTAAAACATCGATTACTTTTTTTAACCAACCATACCTTATTTCACAACTAAAAAGAGGGGTGACTTATGCATTTTCCGGTACAGTCAAAAAGTTTGGACCATCATATTCTCTCCAACCAGAAACGTTTGAGCCGGCCTATGAGAGCGGAAAGCCAGGAGTACAAACTGGTCGCATACTTCCGGTATATTCTGAAGCTAAGGGTTTATCTAGCAGACTTCTTCGTGAAAAAATCTCAGGCATTCTTTCTCTTGTTTCCTCAATTCAGGAAACATTACCCTTATCTGTTGTGAAGTCAAATGACTTACTTCCTCTTCCTGAAGCGTTGCAGACCCTTCATAGACCTTTTGCAATGAAATCCTTGGAAAAAGCCAAACATCGCCTTGCATTTGAAGAACTTTTTCTGCTCCAATTATCGACAGCATTAATTAAAAGAGAGTGGGAAAAAAATACGGTGACAGAAATTATTACTCGTTCTGAATCTCAGAAGAACAAGATTTCTTCCCTTATACGGTCATTACCGTTTAATCTTACGTCAGATCAACTAAATGCCTTTAATGATATTTCAGACGATCTTATACAAGATCGCCCCATGAATAGATTTTTACAAGGAGATGTTGGATCCGGAAAAACGGTAGTAGCAGTGCTTGCCGCATATATGTGTTATCTGTCAGGAAAAAGAACTCTTTATATGGCGCCAACAGAGATTCTTGCTCTTCAACATGCACAAACATTTACTACTCTTCTCTCTCCGTTTGGTGTTACGATTGGTATTCAAACCGGCTCAAAAAAAAGTCTGTCTTCAGGAGGCAAATTTGACATTATAATTGGCACACATGCACTACTTTCGTCTAACGTTGCAGTTCCTTCCGTCGCTCTCGTTATCATAGATGAACAACATCGATTTGGAGTCAAACAAAGGGCACTACTAAAATCAAAGGGTGCGACTCCGCATTTACTTACCATGACAGCCACTCCCATTCCAAGAACAGTTGCACTTACCGCGTTTGGTGAGTTACATATGAGTGTGTTAGGTACCATGCCAGCAGGACGAAAACTCGTTAAAACATATGTGGTGACACAGTCAAAGCGAGGTGATGCATATACGTGGATTAAAAAGGAGTTGCGTGACAATGCAGTTCAGGTCTTTATCATTTGCCCACTTGTGGAGGAATCAGATGCTGAGACCCTTGCAACAGTAAAAGCTGCCACATCAGAATTCAATAACCTTAAACTTGAATTTAAGGAATTCCGACTAGGACTTTTGCATGGAAAAATGAAGCCAAATGATAAAAATGCCATATTGTCGGATTTTCGTAATAAAAAAGTTGATATTCTTGTATCTACTTCTGTTGTTGAGGTGGGGATAGATATACCAAATGCATCCATTATGATCATTGAAGGTGCAGAACGATTTGGGTTGTCCCAACTTCACCAGTTGCGAGGAAGAGTCGGGAGAGGCACACAGCAATCGTATTGTCTTTTGTTTTCGTCAAATAATATTGCTTCTCCCCGACTTCATTTTTTTGCACACACACTGGATGGAATGAGGCTGGCGGAGTATGATCTTGAAGAGCGTGGACCGGGAAATATTTTCGGCCTTGAACAACACGGATTTATGGAGATGCGATTTGCATCTTTTTCGGATAGTCTTCTTATTCAAAAAACCCAACATGCTGTACATTCTTTTCTTAAGGAAGATTCCAGCATAAATTCAACATTAGTTATCAAGCGCCTATACAAGTTCCAAATTGACAAAATAGCCAAAGACTAGTACAATATATCCAAATGACACCACTACCAAAGCGAAAACATTCAACACAACGGGTTGGTAAAAGAAATGCTTCCAACAAGGTGCGATTATCTTCATTGATAGTTTGTAAAAACTGTGGAAAAAATAAACTTCCACATCGAATCTGCAAATATTGCAATAAATAACTATGGATGTCCGGCATAAAAAACGGATTAATGTTGTGGATGATTTGTTTGCGTATTCGTTTGTACAGCCTTCTTTTGTTGTACCTCATAAAAGCGATTTTTTTAATTCCATTCTTCCTAAGCTGCCAGAGATCGATGCAAAAATAGTTGAATTTGCACCAAAATTTCCCATTGACCGATTATCAAAAATAGATCTCGCAATTTTACGGCTTGCCATTTATGAGCTCACAATTAACCCTACAGAACCTGCAAAAGTTGTGATAAACGAAGCTATCGAGCTTGCAAAAGAATTGGGAGGAGATAAATCATATACATTTATTAATGGTGTTCTTGGTAAATTAATACCCCATGATACAGCTAAGTGAAACCATAAAAAATGAAACGACTATTGAGTTTGTAAATAGCGATCTTCTTTTTAATGCATTTGTGCATCGCTCATATCTTAACGAGCATAAGGACTCAAAGCTTATCTCAAATGAAAAACTGGAGTTTTTAGGTGACAGCGTCTTGTCGCTTGCAACGTCTATCTACCTGTTTAAACATTTTCCACACCTTGACGAAGGCACATACACAGATATTAAGGCATCGGTTGTGCGCACGGAAAGCCTTGCAGAGGCTGCCGTCAAGCTTCATTTTGGTGCACTTATTTTTTTATCAAAAGGGGAAGAATTGAACGGGGGGAGAGAAAATAAAAATATTCTTGCAGATTGTTTTGAATCATTTATTGCCGCATTATTTCTTGATCAGGGTTTTGAAAAAGCGTACTCATTTATTCTTACTTGGCTTTTTACCGATAAACTTGATTTTGTTGTTAAAAATAAACTATATCTTTCCCCAAAGAGCCGTCTTCAAGAACTTATACAGGCCACTCATAAAGCGCTCCCTCTTTATTCCATCACAACAGAGACTGGGCCAGAACATAAGAAAGAGTTTATAATTTCTGTTTCATACAATAAACTGCAGTTAGGAATGGGGAAGGGAAGCTCAAAAAAGGAAGCAGAAGAACAGGCAGCTAAAAATGCATTGGAATTTTTGAAGAAAAATAGTTATAATGTCTAATTAGTTTATTAGTCATTTAGTTTATTTTTTGTATGTCAGTAACAATCAGACTCATGAAATTTGGAAAACGAGGCTACCCAACATATAGAATCGTGGTATTGGATAAAAGAAAAAAGAGAGATGGGTCATATTTAGAAAAGATGGGAACATACAATCCTCACACAGAGCCAGCCACATTTATAATTGATGATGCAAAGCTACAAGAATGGCTCAAAAAAGGAGCACAAGTATCCGCAGGCATGAAAAGACTTCTCAAAAATAGAAAAGTAAGTAAATAATATTCTTATTTATCTTCTTCTGAAAACGGATTTTGTTTTGTTGAGTAATCTGTGCTTACTGATTGGTACCCGGTAGAACTAAACTGAAACTTTACCTTCTGTTTTATAACCTCTAGTTTGGCAATTTCCTCTTTGGATAATTGAGGAACCTGTACAGATTCGTTGAAAGTAAATGGTTTACTATAAAAATTAAGGGTTACTCGTGTGTTTGCCGAAGTTGCGCCTCCATATTGGATCTTGTCACTTGTTACAAGTCTTCCACCTGCAAATTGATACTCTTTTAAAAATGTCAGAAATGACTCTGGATTACCCTTACCAGTTGCGGTAATTGTTAATCGTTCCCTATTTGATTTTCCAACCTCTATGGTGTAATCCGTAATGTTAAAATGCGAAACCAAACTAATCTCTTCAAGTGCATAGATGATGGAGAAAAAGTCTTCTGTTTCGGGAACAAGACTCGCAAGTAATTTATTATATTCTTTGATTTGGTCTTCAGTTAATGATTTATTGTATTTTAATGTGTCAAATCTGTTTTTTAACATTTTAACTTCGCCATTCAACAGCTCTACCTCTTTTTGTTGTTCATTAAAACGCATATAAAAAATAAAAACAACAAAAAATAAAAGAACAAAGACTCCAAAAGAAATAAACAACGATTGCTGATCGCGGATAATCCTTTTTACTCGATATAAACGAATTGGGATAATCATTTTGTTTCTAATTCTTTAAAAACTCCTTGTAATTCAAGCTGATATTGACTGCCTTTTGCTTGCCGTTGATTAAGACTAAAACTCTGTAACGAAAGAGATAAGAAATTCTTTAAAAAATCTTCGCTTTCAATGTATCGTAAAAAATAAAGCATTTCATCAGAATTTTTAAATTTAACAATAAACCGTGTGTTTCTATTTTTATCGATATCAATGGTATCAAGAATGGTATTATTGCTTGTTTGTTCAAGGGATGCTTTCAAAACTTGATAATAAGGTAAAAAATGTGCATCTTCTTTCATGAATGTGTTGACTTGTGTTTGTTTGCTTTTGAAATAGCGCATGTTTGCCTCAATATCTTTTTCTTCAAGGAGGTATTTCAAGTAGGTTTCTTTCTTTTTTAACAAATCTTGTTGGGAGGACGTAAGACGAAATACTTGAGATATTAAAAATAAAAAAAAAGCAAACAACAATAATCCTAATCCACTCAAAAATTTTTTAAATTTTGGCGCATTAACACTGATATAGTCTTGCTGAGGCTTTCGTTTAAAAAGATTGATTCTATTTTTCATTACCGTATATTTGCACTTATGCTCGAAATAAATGATGACATTCTTGTAGAAAATGACTGAGAAATAGGATTATTTACTAGTACATCCCTCATAAGAATGCTCTCAACGGGGATTTGCAGTAATTCATTTAGTTTCTTATCAAATGCGTGAAGTCTATTATCAAAATTGCATACATATACTTTTTTTACGGGGAGACTATATTTATCTTTTGCGATCACTATAAACTTCATAATTTCATTCATGAGATCTCGAAGCAATGGGCCAGCAAACGTTGCCAGATCGTAGGTTCCATTTTTTTCAAATCCTATCGATTCAAGTAGTTCCATGGCTTTATTATCCTGTAGTTCCAGATTAAATTTAAGTTCTTTTATAAAAAGGTCAAATCCCGTTTTGATAATTCTAAGTTCTGTGAGAACTCCTCCGGGCATCGTAATTAAGTAGAGACTGGTTGTAGAAAAACTAAAATTAATTACAAGGTAGGATGAGGGTTGGGCTTCTGCGTATACACTAAGATCGGAAAAATATCTTGTAATGGCACTCAATTCTCCCTCCAACGAATCAGGAATAAACCCAGCTAACTCTACTGTTTTTTCCACCCGTTCCACAAGTTTTTTTGGGGCGGCAACCACTAATATGGTGTTTTTTTTTGTAGTATTGTTTTCTCTCACTACTTCCAAATCAAATATAACCTCATCTATAGGGAGGGGAATAAATTGGTCTGCTTGATATCTCACTGCAGACAATAGCTCCTTTTCATTTAATTTTGAAAACTCCATTACTTGCGCATAACAATACGAATCGGGAATAACAACATGTACATTTTTTTTCGCAATCTTCAAATCTTTTGTCATTTTATTCATGACTTCAGCCTGTAATTCCATTGTTTTTTCCGTTTCATCACTAAAGAAGTTTGCAACAGAAAGCTCTTCCCCAAGTGAGGTTATGTCTACTTTTTTATTTTTTAAGCTCGCATCAGCTATCCTCGTAAATTTTTCACCAATATCAATACTAAACGACGTATCTGCCATATATACAGTATTCGCTAAAATGGTTCGAAAGTCAAGACTAGTAATTTTTTAATCTGACTTCAAAATAATAGGGGAGAGATGTTTCTTTAAATGCGGTTGATTTGTATACTGTGAATGTCGTTGAGACTACTGGTGGAGAAAATTCGTTTACTAAGTAGCAAGAAAATCCAAGGTCTGAGATAGATACATCGGTTGATGTTAAGTTGAATGTTTTATCCATATTTGCAGAGTATGATGCAATAATATTGGCAGTTGCTGATATTGTTTTTTGATATAAATGGATAGAATTTCCTCCCCTGTCTTTGATATATATGTCGGGTGAATAGGTGGGAGTTGGTGTAAGAGGAAGTGGGCACACATCCGTCGCAGTATAAGCACTATCTGTAATATATGCAGCTCGATTTTGTAAAATATTGACTATGTTTTTTTGTGCTGAATCTCCTTGACGTTTCATTGTTTGGTATGAAATGAGAATAAGTTGCTGCCGCATCATTGAAAAAAAAATATTAAAAACAGGAGGAAGAACAAGACTAATAATACCTACTGCAATGATAAGTTCTATAAGGGTAAAGGATTTTTTTATTGCTCTTCCCATAAAGTAAATAGTGTATGTAATTTGGCAGAGTGGCTGTTTCCCCCCTCTTGCCATTCAGTATAAATTGTTGTTTCAATTTGAGCAGAAAGTGCCATATTAGTATTGAATACTGCGTATCTTCTATACATTCCTCCAAGAGTGGCTGTACAATCGTTTTTGTCTATGACAGCTTTCGACCAAGATGGGGTATCTGTTTCGAAACAATAGGTGGTATTACCAGTGTTTGCAGCGAAATCATTCCAATTTAACTCTTTTTCATTTTTAATCCATCCAAGAAGTAGGTCATTATAGTGTGTAGCTTTTATCATGTGTATTTGCAATGTGTTTCGTTGCATGGAGACTGTGACAACAGATGCAGAAATGATCAAAAAAAGAGAAAGAATAGCGACAAATACAAGAACTTCTATTAAAGAGAAGGATTTTTTTATGGACATGGACATGTACAATCACCGTTGGTAATAAGGCCTGTTTCATCGATTTGAACATATTTGCATTTATTGGTATTTGTGTCTTTTATTGGAAATTTGCGGGTTTCTCCTTGGTAATTTTGGTTATCAAACCGGAGAGAAAAAGTGGGGGTGATATACATAATATTGGTGGGAACCGGGTAGTTTATGGGAGTGGGTATAGTATCACAACCTGGTTGAATTATTATTTTTGTTGGATTAACGACAACAGAATAGTTGTTGACATGTGCCGTTTGGCTACTGCTGCAGAGTGCACTATCACCTGCACTTGCTTTATTTTTTGCCAACTCAAGTACTCCGGTGAATAAAGATACATGGTTTGAGAGAGTTTTATCGTCCCGATAGGTAAAAAATAGAGCCATGGAAACACCTGACAGGACAAGAATAATCGTTGAAACGATAAGCAACTCAATCATGGTAAAACTTTTTGTATTATTTTTGACCATAGGGTCCCATACAATAATTGCACGTTAATGAAGATCCGCAAGAAGCAGCCGAAATCGATGTTTCTCCACCTTCAATATAGGCGCAAAGCGTATAGTCTTGAAAGGGTGTAACGCTTGTATAATAATATGTGTTTCCAGAGGGACTCGTCGACATTGGATCAGCTGGAATTTTACTCATATAAGTAGCTGTACTATCTACGATAGTGCCAGTTCCAAAAGTCATGCCCGGAGTAGGATATACACCATTAAAATTACGATATATCTCGATTGCTGCCCTGATTTGTTCTATGTCTGTTTTTCGTCTGGCATCTCTACTTTGCTTGACAAACCGTGAGTAAGATACGGCAGCAATTGAGGCAAGAAATGCTATGATGGTGACAACTACGAGAATTTCAACAAGGCTAAATGCTTTTTTCATTGTTGGCTATAAACACAAAAACCAGTTGGACTTTCTGATTCAAGTGAATTTGTACAGACACGAAATCCCACTCCGGCGCCAGCAGGATTAAGGGTTGGATTAAATTGATAGGGAGTAATTGTTTTCGGATCGACAGGAGGAAGCGAAACAATAACATTACTTCCACAAAAAATGCCGTTGCTGGGTATTGATGTTGGGTATAAATACCCACAGGTAGAATAATACTGTTCAAGTGCTCCCTGGAGAGATTTTAAATCGCTTTTTCTTTTTGCATCTCTAGATTTTTTTTGTGCCGTGGAAAAAGAAACGGTGAGAACAGATAATATAACAGCGATAATGCCAAGAACAATAAGCATTTCAAGCAATGTAAATGATTTTTTCATTATTATGGTTCAGTCAATTGATAACATAAATTACTAGTACAGGTCAAGCCGGTAATTGTCGCAAAATCGCTTGGGCATCCTACTACATCTGGATCGTTACGATTTTCAAGACATGCATATAACAAGTACTTTCCTAGATCTGTTGCATTTCTTTGATAATAATAGTTTGTGGCACCTGCTGTATTACATTGTGTCAGAGGATCAATGGGAACTTTTTGCATATACACCACTCCATTTCCATCCACTAAACTGGTACAAACGGCAGGGTATGTTGCTGGATAGGCCGGAATCGTTTGATTCTGTTTATAAAGTTCGAGGGCCTTTTGAATAGCTTTTAAGTCACCTTTTCTTCGTACATCTCGAGATTTAATACGTACCTGCATGAAATTTGGGACCAAAAGCGCCATAAACCCAGCCAATACAGCTATAACAACGAGGAGTTCTATCAGGGTGAATGATTTTTTATTTTTCATGTATCGCTTTCATCGTACTGGTTTTGGAGAGAAAAATCAATATGTTGTCAAGCGCTAAAATAGGATTCATATTGTTATCTAAAATAAGTTTTCGCATGGAAAGTATATGGTGTAATATTTTGTGATTTTTAATAGAGGAAGATTGTATGTATCCGTCGATCCTTTTTATTGCATCTTCCTTGGATATATCAGAATTTTTTTGAAAAGAAAACAGATCACTGTACTTTTCTGAAATTGTTGTGTTTCGGTTTGGGTGTGGCACATTGTTAATCGTACAACGAGATACTACTGTCGACAATAAACGAGTTGGATTCTTAACAAGAAACAAGAAAAGTATTCTTTCTGAGTCTTCTTCAAGAGATTTTAGTAATGCGTTTTGTACTTCACTACTAGAATAATCCAGTCCCAGCAATACTACCAATACTTGCTTGGAAAACATAACTTGTATTTCCTTTTGGAGAAGGTGTATTTGTTCTACAGTAAGTTCTTCTTTTTCAGGTCGGACAACTATTCTATGTGAGGTTTGTATGCCATGCTGTGTGGCAAAATGGGAGATCATCTCATCGATCAAGTTTTCATCGCGTATGGTAATTATTTGTGGTATCACGGTTATTGCATTCTACCAAATTTCACACTATAGTTAATTAAAGGCACACTTTTCATACTGATCTTGTTCTTATCAAAACAAAATCAGTTTAAGAAAAATTGTACCCGAATAGTTTTAAATTTGGAGGGCATATGTATATTACACCAAAATCGTTTTTATCAAAGCTTGTTGAGAGTAAAGTTCTCACAGAGCCTGAAGCTGAACAACTCGAGATTGATTCACTTCACCAAAATAGTCCAATCTATGAATATCTTTTGAAACAAGGAAACATCAAAAGAGCCGATATTTTAAAAATACAGGCACAGTTTTTGAATGTCCCTTTTGTCGACATTTCAATTACCTCAGCTAATCCTCAAGCGCTTACCTTTGTTCCTGAGTCGGTTGCCCGTAGATACACCATTATTCCGTATGAATATGATTCAAAAACCGATGTTATTTCTGTTGCAAGTGCTGATCCACTCAACATAAGTTTGCTTGATTTTTTAGAGCGAAAGACGGGGAAAAAAATTATTTTTTCACTTGCATATGCTGATGATGTTGAAAAAACAATTAATGCAGTATATACCAAGGGCTTAAGTCCAGAAGTAAAAGAGGCTCTTGAAGAGGTTGGGAAAAATAAGAGCAATCAAAGTGTAAAAGTAGACGAAACCACCGTTGTTAAAGAAGCGCCAATTGCAAAAATTGTTGATACTATTCTTGAGTTTGCCGTTAAAGGGAGAGCTTCAGATGTTCACATTGAACCGGATGAAGATAAAACGAGAATTCGTTACCGCATAGATGGCATTTTGCAAGAAAAGTTAACACTTCCCCGCACGATCCACGATTCGCTTACTTCTCGTATAAAAATTTTGTCACAAATGAAGATAGATGAACGGAGAGTTCCCCAAGATGGTCGATTTAGCTTTAAGGTGGGTGAACAGGAGGTTGATCTTCGTGTGTCCACTCTTCCAACTGTTCACGGAGAAAAAATTGTGATGAGACTTCTTAAAAAAACAGGTGGTCTTCCCGCATTAGCCGAACTTGGATTACGGGGCATTCAATATAAAGACCTTGGGGAGGCTATTGCTAAGCCATACGGCATCGTGCTTGTTACGGGCCCTACAGGAAGTGGAAAAACAACCACTTTATACTCAATTCTTACAAAACTTAATAAACCGACTGTGAATATAGTAACACTGGAGGATCCTGTGGAATATCAAATACAGGGAATTAACCAAGTGCAAATAAATCCACAAGCCGGACTTACTTTTGCTAATGGTTTACGATCGTTTTTGCGACAAGATCCAAACATTATTCTTGTGGGAGAAATTCGTGATACCGAAACTACACAACTTGCAATTCAGGCTGCATTAACCGGGCACTTGGTATTTTCAACTCTTCACACGAATGACGCGGCAACAGCGATTCCACGTCTTATTGATCTGGGTGGAGAACCATTTCTTATTTCTTCCGTATTAAATGCATCATTGGCACAACGCATTACAAGAAGAGTTTGTAATAATTGTAAGGAGCTGTATACCCCCCCACCTGAAATTCAAGATAATATTAAATTAGTCTTAGGTCCTGTCTTACCAGGCAAATATGCAAAAGGCGAGCCTATGCAGATTGCACGAGGAAAAGGATGTCAAGAATGTAATTTCTCTGGATATTTAGGTCGAATTGCCATATTTGAAGTTCTTAAGATCACTCCTGCAATAAACAAAATGATATTGAAAGAAGCTTCCGCAAAGGAAATTGAGGCACAGGCAAAAAATGAAGATCTTATTACAATGAAACAAGACGGCTATTTGAAGGTTCTTGAGGGAATAACAACAATTGAAGAGATATTGCGAGTGGCAGAGGTTTAAATTTAATTTAATATATGTTTAGTATTCAACTATTACTGAAAGAAACACATTTAAGAAATGCATCTGACTTGCATATTGTAGAAGGATATTACCCCACTGTACGTATCAACAGTAGATTACTTTATTTACGTGATTTCGGAATAGTAACAAGGGAAGATGTTGATACGATGCCGCGTACACTGCTTAGTCAATCACAACAACAGATATTTTCTGAAAATAAAGAAATAGATTTCAGTTACCCGTTTGATGATGTGAGATTTCGGGTCAATTTATATCAGGTAAAGGGCTCTACTGCTGTTTCTTTTCGTCTTATCCCTGCATTAATCAAGACAATGCAAGAGCTTAATTTGCCAGAAATTTTTAACACCTTCACAACTTATCGACAGGGACTTATTCTTTTTACTGGTCCTACCGGGGAAGGGAAATCTACTTCGTTAGCTGCCATAATAAATGATATTAACACCAAAGAATCAGAGCACATTATTACGATAGAAGATCCAATAGAATTTGTTTATCCCAATGCACGTTCCATTGTGTCTCAACGTGAAATAGGGCGAGACACACATTCATGGACGAATGCATTAAGGTCTGTTCTCCGAGAAGATCCGGATCTTGTATTGGTGGGCGAGATGCGTGATTATGAAACAATCCAATCCGTATTGACGGTTGCAGAGACTGGTCATTTAGTTTTCTCCACCCTTCACACAGGTTCTACAACTGAGGCTATAAACAGGATTATTGATGTTTTTCCTGCCCATCAGCAAAATCAAGTGAAAAGCTCCCTCGCAAACTCTCTTATAGCGGTAGTCGCACAGCGATTGCTCCCTTCAGCCGACGGTTCTTCACGAATTCCCGCAATTGAAATATTGTTTAATAATTCTGCCGTTGCTCCTCTTATTCGCGACGGAAAAATATATCAACTCGATAATGTAATTGAGACTAGTGAGCAAAGCGGTATGATTTTGTTTGAAAAATATCTAGAGAAACTGTATACATCGGGAAGGATAACAAAACAGACTGCGTATTCATACGCGATTAGAAAAAATATCATTACTCATCTTATTCTGTAGTATATCCACTATGAAATTCTCCTTTAAAGCAATAAAAAATGATATTGTAGTACAGAAAACGATTGAGGCTGGCACAGAATCTGAGGTAGTAAATTACCTGAGAAAAAATGCTTATATTCCCATATCCATCACACAAAACAAGCCTCTTTTTCCTCAGATTAATACACTTTTTGACAAGGTAACCTTTGCTGATATTGTAGAGTTTACCCGTCAATTGGCTATTATGTTAAATGCTGGATTGACGTTGGTAGACTGTTTTGCGATTCTTGAAAAACAAATCACAAAGGAGGGAATGACTACTATTATTAAAAACATTCAGAAGGATGTGTTGTCTGGGAGTACATTTTCCAAAGCATTGCAAAAATATCCGCAACATTTTCCTAATCTTTACATCGCATTAGTTAAGTCGGGAGAGGCTTCAGGTAAGATGAGTGATATTCTTCTCAGATTGGCTGAAAATTTAGAAAGACAGCGTGAGTTTCAAGGAAAAATTAAGGGAGCGCTTACTTACCCTGTAGTTGTGGTAATCGGAATGATAAGTATCATGTTTATCATGATTACGTTTGTAATACCAAAACTTCTGAATCTCTATAAAGATTTTAATATCGAATTGCCTATTTCCACCAAAATACTCATTGTTGTTTCTTCTTTTTTAGCTCAATTTTGGCCATTGGTGATTGTTGCAGTTTTTTTAGCTTATGGAGCAATAAACAAGTATGTAAAAACACCACAGGGTAAGCTCATCCTTGATACTGTTTTGCTTCGTCTTCCTATATTCGGTAAAATTGTAAGTATTTCCTCATTGGTTGATGCAACCCGAACACTTTCAATTCTTGTTGGTTCGGGTGTATCCATACTTGACACGCTTGTCATCATTGTTGAAACAACTGGAAATGCAGTATATCGGGATGCTTTTGTCCATATCGTAAAAGAGGTTGAAAAGGGTGTGTCTTTAGGAAATGCATTTAATAATGAGAATATATTTCCGCCGATTTTGGTACAGATGGTATCGGTCGGAGAGCAAACAGGCAATCTTGACGATACAATGATGCGTATTTTCCATTATTTTGATCTTGAATCAGAAATTGCCATCAAAACGGTCACAACTCTTATTGAGCCGCTTATTTTGGTGGTATTGGGTGTCGGTGTTGGTTTTTTAGTTATCTCAGTCATTACACCTATATATAATTTGACGTCGTCGTTTTAACAACATAAAAGAGAGAATTCAATGCCTCTTGACAACGGGCATGAGTTCATCGTATAGTGATGATATATGAAAAAAATAACGAGAGGGTTTACTCTTATTGAACTTTTGATAGTCATTGCACTGTTAGGAGCTCTTGCAGTTGCACTGCTTGCTGCCCTTGATCCTCTTGAACAGATTAAAAAGGGTAC
>JAZDOY010000045.1:0-22822 GCA_043798165.1 bacterium
ACATCATTACATATCCCATCATTTCTCCAAATTGTTCGGGGTGTTTTTTATATTGCCTACGGTAAGAGAAAAAGCGTTTGTCGTCGCAGGATGTACAGAATGGAAACGTATCAATATGGCTTTTTTGAATACCGTTTTCCAAAGCTAATTCATAGTTGAGACGTGTGAGGTTGAGATGAAATTCTCCTCCATGGGGACGAAAAATGAGTTTTTCAAACCGTTCCATTTCTTCCATAAAGAGCACATATCTGTCCAAGTCGACGGTATAACAACAGTCTCCAATTGCAGGACCAAGTGCCACCTGTATGTTGGCAGCATGTGCGCCAAGTATTTCCATTTTTGCTATCATGGCTTTCATCATGTTTTTTACCGATCCTCTCCAGCCAATATGGGATGCGCCAATGATACCGACAATTGGGTCAAAGTAAAGAGCCGGCACACAGTCTGCTACCCGTACAGCTAAAAGGGCTCCTTTTTCGTTTGTTACCACACCATCTGATTCTTCCATGATTTCAACATCCCCTAAATGAAATGGATCTGGTTGAGCAACATTTATTGAATGAATTTGCTCCAGAATAACAATCTTGGGAGGAATAATATCTCCTCCTTGAAAAAAATTTTTTATCACTTGGATCTTGCGCATATCTCCTGCATCAGAAGTGGTGAAACCAGAAATACACTTCTGAAATAATGAGGAAGAAATGGTGTTAAGATCAGGATAGTGTTGAAACATATGCTTTGACGCAATCTATATCACTCCACGGATATTCTTTTTTACCTCTGCATAAACTTTTTTCATGCCCTTTGCCTGTAATAACTACCACATCTCCTTGTTTTGCGACATTAATAGCTTTGTGGATAGCCTGTTCCCGGTTAAGCTCAACAAAATACTTTTTATCACCAAATCCAACACCGATTTCATCAGCTATTTTTTGAGGGTCTTCGCTGCGATAATCCTCCTCCGTGATATAAGAGATGTCAGCAAATGTGGCGCTCGCCTTTCCCATTGCAAAACGTTTTGTGTGATCTCTCAAACCTGCTGATCCAAAGACATGGATAAGCTTTCCTTTTTCGTGTATATATTGTTTTTTAACTGTTTCTAAAATGCGCATAATTGCGTTTGGTGTGTGGGCAAAATCAACAATTACCATAAATTTTTTGTTGTACACGATATCAATTCGACCCGCAGGAAGATGAAATGATTTGAGCGCTGAAACAATTGCTGATTCTGCAATTCCAAGTTCCCTGCAGAGTCCGTATACACCAAGATAGTTGTATGCGTTAAAATCCGCAAGATCTTTTATTTCCGTACGAAAATCGCGAGAATAGTCTGCCTTATTGATAAGTCCATACGTCTTGACGGGCGAAATAATGCCGTGTACGTTTGAAATGATAATTCTTGTTTCCCTATCATCAATGTTTACCATTGCGGTGTCAACGGTTTTTATGAGCTGCCATTTTGTGCGTGCGTATGCATCCATTGATTTGTGATAGTCAAGATGTTCGTGAGTGATGTTGGTGAGCATCGCTGCATCAAACTGCACACCCCACACCCTGTTTTGATTGAGCGCATGAGATGTTGTTTCCAATATAAAATATTCGTCTCCCTTATGTACTGCCGCGCGAAGCAATTTCTGCACTAAAAATGAATCTGGGGTGGTAACATGAAAGCCGGTATCATATTCTTTTCCTCCTACTTTTGCATAAATTGTTGAAAGCATTGATACGCGTTTTCCAGCAGAATGCAAGACGTGAAAAAGGAGGTGCGTAGTGGTGGTTTTACCGTCCGTTCCTGTCACTCCGATTACCTTAATTTCATGACTTGGGAATCTATACCACACATTGGCAACAACTGCCTGAAGAAGGTGGTAGATATTCTTTATTTTTTGTAACATAGTGTAAATTTTTAATTTATTTGATATTTTTTATTTGTTCCAATAGAATTTCTATTCCGGAGCTATATTATAGTACACTATAAGCTCTTTGGCGATCTCAAAGAAGATGGGTGCTGCCGTCTCAGACCCCCATTGTGATGATTTTGGTTCTTTAACAATAACAAGTCCTATAAACCGTGGATTTTTAATGGGAGAAAATCCGATAAACGATGCGATTGTTTTTGTTGCATCATAATGGCCCTCAATTGGTATTTGGGCTGTTCCTGTTTTACCCCCGATCTGATAACCTACTGGTTTTAGATATTTTGTCTCGCCGTTTTCAATTGTGGAAAGGAGCATTTGTTTGAGGGAGTCGCTTGTTTTTTTACTTATCAGTTGACGAACAAAAATGGGATCAACTTTTTGAATCTTATCTCCATGAAGTTCTTTTACTACATATGGTTTCATAAGCCTTCCTCCATTAATTATTGATGAAAAAGCGGTTATCATTTGAATGGGCGTTACAGCAAGGCCTTGTCCGAAAGTTGCGGTGGAATAATCAATAGGGTACCAATCTTTTTTAGGTTTAAGAAAACCTGATGCTTCCCCTTCTAGGTCGATGTTTGTATAAGACCCAAATCCATAGCGTAAAATCGAATCATAAAGCCGTTTATTTCCTATTTTTGATCCCACAAACACCATTGTTACGTTACTTGATTTTTCAAGAGCTCTGGTAAGAGTGATTTTCCCTTCGTATGTATTGTTCCATGTTTGAATAGTATATTCTCCGATTTTTACAGGTCCTTCTTCGTTATAAATAGTGTCTGGTTTGATAACCCCCGCATCAATGCCTGCCGCCATAACGAGAGGCTTGAACGTTGATCCGGGTTCATATGCATCCGCTATTGCCGCGTTGCGGAAAACGCCATTACTAAATTTATAGTAAGTGTCAGGATCATAATCTGGCAGACAACTGAGAGCAAGAATTTCCATGGTGTTTGGATTTGCCACAATGGCGCATCCTTCTTTTGCTCCATATTTTTCAAGACCGGAAGATAATTTATCCTTTACGAGCATTTGTACAGATTTATCTATTGTGAGATATAAATCTCTCCCATTTTCTGGATCAATTCGTTCCTGCGTACCAAGAAAAATAGGTCTCCCTTGAAGATCTAGATCCGAACGGATGAGTCCCGGAAGTCCTCCCAGATCCTTATCATAAAATCCTTCCACACCGGATCGTCCCACATCAATACCATCATCATTTTTTCCAACAAACCCAGCCAAATGAGCAGCAATTGAGGCGTCAGGATAATATCTACTCCATTGCTCATCAAACCCCATACCAGGCAGATCTAACTTGAGAATTGCATCTTTATCTTTCTTTGAAATGCCGCCAATTACTGATGTCCATGTTTTGGTTGGATCGATTCGTGCAGAAATACTGGCCTCATCTATCTTGAGGATGTTGGCAATAGAGAGGGACGTCTTTTCTTTGTCTCTAATGAGTTGGGGTTCAAAAAATAGATGATAGAGAATTTGATTCATAACGATTGGCTGCCCATCTCTGTCATATATTTTTCCCCGTTCTGGCTGAAGTTTTCGTGTGGAGAGATAGTCATGTTGTAAGTCCGGATGAAGAACTTGAATATAAAAAAGACGTACAACAACAATGCAAAACACTGCAAGAAACCCGAAAAACAAAAGCCGCAATTTTGTCATTCTTTGATTATCGTTGTGTATTTAACGCCATAGGTAAGTCGCTTACATAAATTGGTTTGGTAGCACGCGCAAATCCCCATTTTACCTTATATTCCGTGGTGTGTAAAAAAGATTCTGTATCCGCCATTTCTTTTTCAAGTTGTATATTCTCCTGTGATAATACGAATGTTTTTTGTTCAAATGTATGAATTTCCGTACTGAGTTTCATGCTCGAAATAAAGATGGCAATATTACCGATTACTGCAATAACAAATATGCCAATGATGAGTTCTCTATATAAGGTTTTCATACTTGAAATACACGTAATACTGCGGACCGCTCAAACCGTAGTTCACTATTTCCGAAAACAGGTTTCTTTCCCATCTGCACGTACCCGTTTGCACGGATAAAGCGCTTCACAATTCTGTCTTCAAGTGAGTGAAAACTAATAATAGCGATTTTTCCATGCGGACTTAAAAGCAAAACGGAATTTTTTAATGCTAATTCTAAATTTTCAAATTCATGATTTACCTCGACACGAAGAGCTTGGAATACACGTGTGAGGGTTGGACGAGGATTGTTTTTTGCTACAGAATTCACAACTTCTACGAGCCATCCTACTGTGAGAGGATGTATTCCCACTCGTTGCAATGCAATCCTTTTAGCAAGCTCTGTCGCTAAAATCTCCTCAGCATTATGCATAAACATATGGATCAATGCTTTCTCGGAGTATTGGCGAAGAATAGTTTGTGCGTCCATTTCACAGCTTTCGTCCAGTCGCATGTCCAAAGTTTCACTGAGATTTTTATAAGAGAGTCCTTTGCCGCCGGATCGAAGCTGTTCGTTTGACAGGCCCAAATCAAGTAAAATGCCATCAACGGGGAAAAATTTCTCTGCTTTTGCGATTGATTCTATATCCTTAAAATTTCCCTGTTTGAGAATGAGCTTTTGATTTGGTTTGTCCACTAAGCTCTTGGCGAGGGAGGAACTGTCAATTTGTGTAATGTCCCGGTCTATAGCAAGGACTGATGCGCCTTTCTCAAGAAATGCTCTGGTGTGACCTCCTTCACCAAAAGTGGCATCAATTATCCTTTTGCCGGGAGCCACATCAAACATCTCAACAACTTCATTAAGTAATACGGGAGTGTGCATTATTTGGCAGATTCTAACTGATAATTATTCCATTTTTCAGGATTCCACAGCTCAAAATGATCTCCGACACCAATAATAAGCACTTTATCTTTAAGTTCCGCAAACTGTAAAAGGGGTTTGGGGATAACAAATCGTCCTTGGCCATCAATCTCAATATTCATTGAGGAGGAAAAGAGAAGGCGTCGTTTGTTGATATCTGTTTTATCCAGTAATGACACGCCAATTAGCTCTTTTGAACGGGATTCCCAATCTTCCTTATCATATCCTGCAAGACAAAAGTCAAATCCTTTTGTTACAATGAAACTGTCACCTTTTAAAAGTTCTCGAATTTTTTTGGGAATAACAACACGGCCCGGAGCAGTGAACGAAACGAGATATTCACCAAAAAAAACCATATATAACCATTTAACGCCATTTTGTACTAAAAGTCAATATGATTTTTTAGCTAAAACAACTAGTATATCTTTATGAATAAACTCATCCAGCAAACGAGAAAATTATTTCTAGGAGCTCAAGGAGGAATGTTTTCCTCAGCGATGATTTTGGGCTTTATGATTGTTGTTTCCCGTATTTTCGGATTTGTTCGTTATAGAGCATTAGCAGGTTACTTCACGAAGGATCAACTCGATATATTTTTTGCATCTTTTCGTATCCCTGACCTTGTTTTTGAACTGTTAATCACAGGGGCATTAACTTCCTCCCTTATTCCCATTTACATCAAATATCAAAAAAATGAGAGGGAACGCAGAGAAATTACCTCTTCTATTTTTAATTTTATTTCCCTTATTCTTGCGGCTACTATAATCATCCTCCTTCCCTTTCTTCATATTATTATTCCCCTCATTACACCTGGATTTCAGGGGAATAAATTAAATGAGATTGTTATTTTTTCCCGTATACTTCTTTTGGGACAGCTACCATTTTTGGTGCTCGGGAATTTTTTTACGGGAATTGCGCAAGCGCGGAAACTTTTTTTAGTTACCTCAATTCCCCCAATAATTTATAATCTTTCGGTTATTATTGCTACCTGGCTGTTTGCCGCTTCATATGGGCTTTACGCACCCATTATTGGGATTAATGTGGGAGCTGTTATTTTTGCACTCATGCAACTTCCGGCTGTGTGGGATGAAATAGTGAATTGGCGTCCTATTCTTGTATTCCATACCGGTGTAAAAGATTTTTTCAGGATGATTGGACCCCGTCTTCTCACTATTCTTGTTGCACAGATTGATGCAACGATCGACTTGACACTAACTACACTTCTTGGATCGGGTGCTTATACTATCTTTTATTTTGCACAACATCTTCAACTTCTCCCCGTGTCGGTGATTGGTATGGCTTTTGGACAGGCCTCTCTTCCCTACCTCACAGAAATGATCGAATCGAAAAAAAGAGAGAATTTTGCAGAAATTATCACCGAATCACTATTGAATATTCTCTTTTTAACTATGCCAATAGCAATTTATTTTATTTTTGCACGAACTCCATTGGTGCGTATGTTTTTTGGAGGTGAAAAATTTGATTGGGATGCAACGGTTCAAACAGCATTCCTCCTTTCTTATTTTGCCATCTCTATTCCATTTCATTCCATATATTATTTGCTTACTCGCTGTTTTTACGCTCTTCTTGATAGTAAAACACCGTTTTATTCCAGTATCATTGGTGTGGTCGTAAATACTCTTCTTTCCCTTGCAGCCATTCTTATTTTTCATCTACCCGTGTGGTCCCTTGGTATTACTTTTTCCCTTTCGATTGCATTACAGGTGGGTATTTTATTTTTTCTTCTCCAGCGAAAGGCTCTCTTTAAGTTTACACCATTTTTTTTATCGTTAACAAAAATTGTGTTTGCGGCAATAATTGCTGCTCCCGCTCCATATGTGTTGATTAAACTTATGGACAATCTCCTTTTGGACACAACACGCACAATAAATATCCTTTTTCTTCTCCTTACGAGTGCATTTCTTTACTTTTTGTTATACTTATTCGTAGCGTGGTTTATCGGTATTCAAGAACTCTCCATTATCGCCCAATTAACCATGAAAGCTAGAGTGTTCCAGAAAAAAATTACAGAAATATACACCTCATATGACTAACAGTAATCAAAAAAGTGCAGTACAGTCAATTCAGAGAGAGTTGTTGGGAAAAAAATTAAGCTATCATGAAATATACAACTTGATGGATCAGATTTCACATAAAAAATTGAGCGATATACTTACTACGTATTTTGTTGCTGCATCTTTTAAACAGGGATATGGGCAGGAAGAACTATACCATTTCACAAAAGCGATGGTTGAAACTGGGGAACGGCTCCATTTTAAGGGCATTGTTGCAGATAAACATTCAGTTGGTGGAGTGGCGGGTACGCGGGCCACAATGATTCTTGTACCAATTGTTGCTGCAGCTGGCTTTAAAATCCCCAAAATTTCATCTCGGGCAATTACAACGCCTGCCGGCACCGCAGATGCCATGGAGGTGTTTGCGGGAGTAGAATTTACACGTGATCAGGTTGAGGACATTGTAAACACCGTGGGTGGATGTATCTGCTGGAATGGACGATTGGGAATTGCCCCAGCAGATGATATTCTTATTCATATTGAAGAGCCACTTGCTTTTGAGTCATTTGACAAAATTATTGTTTCTATAATGGCTAAAAAAATTGCTGCATCGACAACGCATTTGGTATTGGATATACCTATTGGAAAAACAATGAAAATTGTGCATGAGAAAGATGCACAGCATGTGGCACAAAAATTTCAAATATTAGGAAAAAAATTTGGTATGGAAGTAGTCGCAACAATCAATAAAACGAGGGAACCAGCAGGTTACGGAGTTGGCCCTGCTTTGGAAGCGAGAGATGTACTAAGGGTACTAGAACAGACACTGGACCGACCCAAAGACCTTGAGGAACGTGCCCTCTACCTTGCCGGAACCCTTCTTGATATGTGTTATAAAGAATCGAAGATAAAAAAACAAGGAATGGATGAGGCGCGTATCCTTCTCACATCAGGAGCGGCATTGCAAAAATTTAAGGAAATTGTAAAGGCTCAGGGTGGTTCTCCTCAGATCTCATCTGCAACCATGAAACTTATGAACAAAAAACACATTATCTACAGTAGTCGAAGCGGGTACGTAAAAGAAATCAATAATCACAATCTCAACAGTATTGCAAAGATGTTGGGTGCTCCTCACGATAAATACGCCGGTATTGTTCTTTTGAAAAAAATAGGAGATACGGTGAAATTGAGAGAACCAGTTGCGGAATTTTACACAAAAAATTCCTACCTTATTACAGAAGCAGAATCATCATTACAAATGTTTCCAATCCATGTATTGGATACCCATATATGAAAAAATTAAAAATCTTATTGCTGGTGATTGTTCTTTTCATTTTTGGATCTTATTTTTTGTACACAGAAGGGTCTCTTCCTGTTGATAAAAAAAATGAGGGTTCCACAATTTTTGTTATACAAAAAGGAGAAGGGTTGAGCTCAATTATTAAACGGCTCGCAGCTGAGGATCTTATCCGTAACAAGCTTGTTTTCTATGCAATCGCGCTTCAGAAAGGGATAGAAAAGCGAGTGCAAGCAGGAGATTTTAAACTTTCAAAACGGATGTCTGCACAGGAAGTTGCGGAAACAATTACACACGGAACACTCGATGAATGGGTAACTATTGTTGAGGGATTACGTAAGGAAGAAGTTGCACAAAAACTAGCTCAACAATTTACGTTTTCTGAAATTAGTTTTATTGAACAGGCAAAAGAAGGTCAACTCTTTCCTGATACCTATCTTATTCCCAAAACAGCCACAATTGAGATAATTATTCAAATGATGGAGAATAATTTTCAAAAAAAGATGGCAGAAGCTCGCAGCGAACGACCATATGAAAAACGATCTGATCGTGAAATTCTTATTTTAGCTTCCCTTGTTGAACGAGAAGCAAAGTTTGCAGATGATCGACGCTTGGTTGCAAATATCATTCTCAAAAGAGCACAAAACGACTGGCCATTACAACTAGATGCAACAATACAGTATGGACTTGGATACCAAAGAAAAGAAAAAACGTGGTGGAAGCGTGAGTTGACTGTTGAAGACTTAAAGGTTGACAACACATACAACACGTATGAACGAAGGGGATTGCCCCCTGCTCCTATATGTAATCCAGGATTGGATTCACTAAAAGCGGCATTGGCAGCCGACCCTAATACGCCATACTGGTATTATGTAAGCGATAAAAAGGGGCGTATTCATGTAGCAAAAACGCTTGAAGAACATAATGAAAATATCAGAAATTATATTCAGTAGAAGCATTTTTTCATATAAACTGCAAACTTTAAGATATTTTATATTTGCTTCTACATTGCTTCTTCACAGGCATATTTTTATTCCCTATCAGGTCTATTAAACAGACTCCATTTCAAATAGCATGTGAGTTCAATTATTTAAATAATTGAACTTTTTAAAATCCTTGATTTTTTTGTTCAATTGTTTTTCGTTTTAACCTCCATGCAGATTTCCAATTGATCATTGAAATCCCCGGCTCGAAAACAGAGCTCAATAATTGATTAATGAGGTTGTGTAGCCTGTCTTTAGAGGAAGTTGCAGAGAATGTGTGTTTAATACACATATTTCCATCAAGTAAAAACGCATATTTGGCAATGGTTGCCCGAGAAACTTTTGCAACGTCGATAATGAGATCATAATCAATTCCAACAAATATCATATACATAATGAGTAATCGTTTACCTACCATGAGTCGTTCAACCGGAGACAACACCTCATTGAGAACAGTAACAAATTTTTCTTTGCTACTTTCCCTTCCTAATACCTCATATAACAACTCACCCATTTTATTGACAACTTGTTCTTTCACTTTATATTTTGACATACGTACCATAGTTTATATATTTAAATAAATAGACATATAAAACACAACGGCTTATAAGCCGCATTCTAATATGAAAGCGTTGTTGCAACAGCCTCACGAGAACCATTAGTGGTTTAGGAACAAGAAGATGTTTTTTTTACATTGGCATTTCGCCTGTTACGTCAGGAGAGGCTGTCCGTTTTATGATTTCTCTTGGTTTACCACTTCCCGTTGCAGGACCTATATATCCCGCCATTTCCATCTCATCAATGATTGCAGCCGCACGAGAATAGCCAATTTTGAGCTTTCTTTGAAGGAATGAAGTCGATGCCTTTCCGGATTGAATGACTATTTCTAATGCTTGGTTGAAAAGTGGATCTTTATCTGATCCTCCACCCACGCCGGATGTTCCTGAAAATCCTCCAACTGTTATCCCGGGATCTGTTTCCATAATCTCCTCGGTGTAATGCACTTCAGGAGACTGTGCTCGAATAAATTTAGTGAGTTCTATTACTTCTTTTTCTGTGATAAATGGTCCCTGAATACGTTTTGGTTTTGCCTGATCCGGAGGTAAGAAAAGCATATCTCCTTTTCCGAGTAGTTTTTCCGCTCCTGGCATATCAATAATGACGCGTGAATCAATCATGGACGAGACATTGAAAGCCAGTCTTGCCGGAATATTGGCCTTCATAAGACCTGTGATTACGTCTACCGACGGTCTCTGTGTGGCAAGAACCAAGTGGATGCCCGTAGCACGTGCAAGTTGTGCGATGCGCGTAATAAGTGTTTCTACATCGTTTCCTGCAAACATCATGAGATCTGCCAATTCGTCAATCATAAAAATGATATATGGTTTTTTTTCTATACCAGGAATTTGATTATAACTATCCAGATTTCTTGCGTGGACTGCTGCAAACTGCTTATATCGTTCCTGCATTTCGTTCACCGTCCAACGGAGAGCGCGAAGTGTAATCTCTGGTTCATTAATAACTGGGGTTAACAAATGCGGCATATTGTTGTAGGCTGCCATTTCAACACGTTTCGGGTCGACTAATATAAGTCTCAGTTCTTCCGGACGTGTACGGAAAAGCATTGTGCTAATCCATGCATTAATAATGACAGATTTTCCCGAACCGGTGGTACCTGCAATTAAACAGTGAGGCATTTTTCCAATACTGGTTGCAATTGGTTTTCCCGAAACATCCAGGCCCAATGGCATAAGAAGTGGATCCGGATTTTTAGTAAAAATATCATCTTCCAAAAGACTTTTGAGTGTTACAATTTGTGCTCGACGATTAGGGATTTCAATTCCGACCATTGCACGTCCAGGGATGGGAGCTTCTATACGCACTTGCCCTGTTGGCGCTGCAATAGCAAGCGCAAGATCGTTTGCAAGAGCAGTGATACGAGAGAGACGTGTCCCACTTTTTATCTCTATGCCATATTGCGTCACTGCTGGCCCTTTGTTATGTTCTGCAACACGCGCAGAAATTCCAAAACTATCGAGTGTTTTCTCAATCATTGCAGCGATGTAGTTTACGTCGCCTCGGTCTGCTTCTGCCTGTTTCACTGTACTAAGTAAGTTTAACGGAGGAAATATCCACGTTGACCCTCCTTGAGTAAGTGGTTTAATATAGAGATCTTGCGTTGACATAACTTTATTCATTTCGTTTTGATTTGATATTGGTTTTTCATTTTTTCTTTTATCTTCCACATATTCTATCGGTTGTTCTTCTTTTTTCTTTCCTTCTCCTTTTTTTTCAGTGATAAATTCGCCCCTTTGGGTGGCAGGCTGAGGGTGATGAAGAGCTGGGTCTATCGAATTCTTAAGAGATTTAAAAAGTCCAACAATTACTGAGGTTATGCCGGTAAAAATAACATCAAACGAGGTATCAAGAAAAAGAATAATTCCTATTCCTAAAAGCGTTATAAAAAAAAGGGTTGCACCAAGAAAAGATATATTATCCTTTAACACTGTGTAGAGCAACGAACCCCATACTCCCCCCTTAAGCAAACCGCTCAGAGAAAGAAAAATAAAAAAAAGCCCAATTATTATTGTTGGTCGAAGAAGGGGTTTTTTGGAATGAGTGATAACGTGCGTTGCAAATAGGAGTATGAGTGCAGGCACAAAAAAAGACACAATACCAAAGCGTTCAACCAGAAACATCCGAATAGCAAGAAGAAGCTTTCCATCGATAGTTGAACCGAGAGGAATGAGGGAAAGAAGCAAAAGGAGCCCCCCCAAAAAAAGAATAAGCCCCAACAGAAGAAACACTGTTCGGGCGTTTACTTTTGCCTTGATAAAGGGAATTTTTATTAAGCTTTTTTTTCTTGCCATACCAACTTATTTTAGTACATTGAGTACATCCAAGTCAACACGGCTTCGAAAAGAGTGAGTCCCCTGTTTTATGACATGAGCTCTTTCAAAAAGTCATCTTCAGCTGGGGGAGCTTGTCTTCTGTCATTTCCCCTCATTGGAGGACGTCTGTCGTCACGATGAAATCGAGGACGTCCACTTCCTCCCAAGCTTGGTCTGTTGAATGAATGTCGTGGTCGATCATAACTTGAGGGACCTGGTCCGCTTTGGCTTGGTGTACCTGGCTGTGGCTCTTTGCCATCTTCTCCAAACATTTGGAGGTTAATACGCCCCATGTTGTCTATTTCCATGACTTTTACCTTTACTTTTTGCCCGACTGACACCACATCTGCAGGATCCTTTACAAATCCTCTTCCCATTTTTGAAACATGGACAAGTCCATCTTTTCCAGGAATACATTCAACAAATGCACCAAATGGGGCGATTCGTTTTACTTCTCCTTCAAAAATTTCCCCAACTTGAATTTCACGCGTCATATTTTCAATTAATTTTGCGGCCATATCAACATTTGCTTTTTCGATACCACTAATGGTAACTCTTCCATCATCGCCTACGTTAATATCAGTATTAGTTTGAGCAATAAGAGCACGGATATTTTTTCCTCCCGGTCCAATGATCTCTCCAATTTTATCTGCTGGGGGAGTAATAACAACAACCTTCGGAGCAAATTTGGAAACAGTATCACGTGGCTTTTCAATTGCCGTTTTCATGTTGGCCAAAATCTTCATGCGAGCCGCTGTTGCTCGTGTAATGGCTTCATGCATCATGGGAGATGTGAGACCCATATTCTTAACGTCAAGCTGAATTGCGGTTATTCCCGTTTCTGACCCTGCGATTTTGAAATCCATTTCTCCCGAAAAATCTTCAATTCCTAAAATGTCTGTCAAAACAACAAAATCATCATCGGTTTTTGACACAATTCCCATGGCAATACCGGCAACGAGTGCCTTGATAGGAACCCCTGCATCCATAAGTGCTAATGTAGAGGCACATGTTGAAGCTTGAGAAGTCGATCCGTTTGAGGAAAGAACTTCGCTGACAACACGGATTGTGTATGGAAAATCTTTTTGTGAAGGAAGCACAGGTTCAAGTGCTTTTTCTGCAAGTGCTCCATGTCCAATCTCACGTCGAGAAGAAAATCCAAAACGGCCTGTTTCTCCCACTGAATAGGGGGGCATGTTGTAATGATGAATATATCTCTTTGATTCCTCTCCGTCTGGACTTTCAATAAGTTGTTCTAAGCTTGGCGCTCCCAACGTTACGATGGTAAGCACTTGTGTATCTCCTCGAGAGAACAATGCTGATCCATGAATTCGAGGGAGAATACTCACCTCAGAGGAAAGCTCACGCACTTCGTCAATACCACGACCATCTATTCGTTTTTTGAGTAAAATATTGTCGCGAATTATCTGCTTTGTCATATAATCGACACCTTTTGCAATTGTTTTTTTATCAAACTCGTCTGCATGTTGTTCTGAAACCGCGTTGACGACTTCTTCAACTGCAGTTTTATCTTCAAACTCTTTCTTGGCTTTTTGTTCAACAAGAGCTTCAATTTCTTTTTTGAAATCATGCTTTAAAATGGCAAGCAGCTTTTCGTCTACGAGTGAATCTGATGCATCGTCTTTTTTATTGCCTACTGCTTTTGCAAATTCCATGATAAATGCGATGAATTTTTTATTTTCAATCTTTGCAAGTTCAATTCCTTTTTCGATTATATCTTCTTTTAGTTCTTCTGCTCTGGTTTCAATCATGACCACTTTTTCTTCAGAGGAAGAAACGACAAGATCAAGAACTGAGAATTTTTGATCCTCTTCTGTTGGATTTACGATAAAGGTAACTTCTCCATTTTTTACGGCTCCCACACGGCTTGTTGCAATGGGACCCTTCCAAGGAATAGTTGATGCCTGAAGTGCTGCTGTTACGGTAAGAGCAGATAGGATATCTGGAGAATTCACACCATCAACTGACATTAATGTGATAATGATTTGAACATTTTTTTTGTAACCTTTTGGAAACAAGGGTCGGATGGACCTATCGATAAGTCGACCATTAAGCACAGCCTCATCTGATGGACGTCCCTCCCGTTTTACCCAACGAGATCCTTTAATTCGTCCCCCTGCGTAGAGCTTTTCTGCGTACTCCACTTGAAGTGGAAAATAATCCAGATCTTCCCGCTCAGCTCCTGCAACTATTGTCACCAATACACTTGTGTCACCCATGCGACCAAGGACAGCTATCGTTGCTGCTTTTGCTAATTTTCCTGTCTGAAATGACAGAGTTCTTTTTGCCTGCTCGTTACCGAGTTCAAGACTTTTTTCTATAACTTTCATACGTGTATGAATGAATAAATAAATTAATAGTAATTACAAGTTGGTAGACGTTGTATTAATAATACAATAACGCACGAAGAACAATGAAAGGAAAATGAATCTGCCCTGTGTATTATTTTTTGAGTCCAATTTGTTCGATAAGTTTTTTATAGCGTTTTTCGTCCAGTTTCTGCAAATAGTTTAAAATTCTTCTTCTTTTTGCAATCACCTTTAAAAGGCCACGGCGGGAATGGTTATCTTTATTATTTTCGGTCAAATGCTCTGTTAAGCGTAGTATTTTGTGGGTAAGTAATGCAGATTGCACTTCTGGGCTTCCGGTATCGCCATCCTTTTGGGCGAACATCTCGATAAGCTTCTGTTTATCGTCTGGTAGTTTTTTCATAAGAACATATTATAATAAATGAATCATGAAGTTTCAACATCTAATTCTCCCTGGTCTTTTATGGCTTATGGTTGGTGTGTGTATTTCATTTTTTGTGCCCACTTCTCCACTTGTTGTGGGAAGCGTAATAGCTCTCATTTCTCTGGCAACATACTTTTCTCTCCGCTTTTTTACACACAGCAAGCTTCCGATTGTCGTAACTTGCTGTGTTTCCCTTTTTTTACTTTCAAGTGTTTTGACAGGTTTTAATCTTATTAATCTTCTTCTTATCTGTGCTATTGGTACTCTTGTGGTAGTTCTGTTGAAATAATATAAGTGTTTATCTACATGGCGATAAGTAGTTTTTTTCGTAAATAAACATGACACCAAACCATATTAATTGGAGAGATATTTTGTATAATGTATATCATGGCCAACAAAAAATATATTACTACGACGCTTCCTTACGTGAATGCAAATCCTCATATAGGTTTTGCACTCGAAATTGTTCAAGCTGATGTGATTGCACGTGCCTGGAGACAAGAGGGATATGAGGTGGTGTTTAATACCGGAACAGATGAGCACGGTCAAAAAATCTATCAAAAGGCGCTCCAGGCTCACCAAGATCCTCAGCGATATTGTGATGAATATGCGCAGAAATTTAATAATCTAAAGGAGGCGCTTAACCTTTCCTACACTCATTTTATTCGCACAACCGATGCAAAACATGTTTCTGCGGCTTGCGAATTTTGGAACCGATGCCTTAAAAATGGTGATATATACAAAAAAAATTATCAGACAAAATACTGTGTTGGTTGTGAGCTTGAAAAAACTGATTCAGATCTTGTGAATGGTCAATGCCCTCTTCACCCCAAAAATATTATAGAGCTAAGAGACGAAGAAAACTATTTTTTTGCTTTTTCAAAATTCCAAAAACCGCTGTCTGAACTGTATGAAAAACAGCCAGATTTTGTGCTTCCGGAATCGAAATGTAATGAGATAAAACAATTTGTTGCGGGTGGGTTACAGGATTTTAGTATTTCTCGACTTAAAGAAAAAATGCCTTGGGGCATCCCCGTACCCAATGATCCCGATCATGTGATGTATGTATGGTTTGATGCATTAATTAATTATATTTCAACAATCCAGTGGCCCACAGATGAAAATGAATTTCGGAAGTGGTGGCCGGGCATCCAAGTTGCCGGAAAGGATAATCTCCGTCAACAATCTGCAATGTGGCAAGCTATGCTCCTTTCAGCAAAACTGCCTCTTTCCAAACAAATAATCATTCATGGATTTATTACTTCCAACGGGCAAAAAATGAGCAAAAGTCTTGGCAATGTGGTTGACCCATATGAGATGATAAAAAAATATGGCACAGATGCAGTCCGTTATTATTTGCTGCGAGAAATTCCCACACTCGATGATGGAGATTTCTCCGAACTTCGCATGAAAGAACTGTATAATTCCGACCTTGCTAATGAGTTGGGCAATTGTGTTTCCCGTGTTACTACGCTTGCTGCAAAGGACGGAATAAGCATGGAAAAAGTATCATACAGTGTAAGTAGCATCCACGCAAAACAAATTGAGTCATTTCATCTTGTTGAGGAACTTATGTCTATTTGGGAAGATGTAAAAAAACTAAACAAACAGATTAATGAAGAAACACCCTGGGCTAAAACGCCGGATGAACGACACGATTTTCTCATAAGCTCGCTTAATAAGTTGCACGAAATTGGAAATAGACTGTATCCATTTCTTCCCACCACAAGTGAAATGATCCTGACAGGAACAAATGGAGCTATCACAAAGGTGCCACCATTATTTCCCCGTTTATCAAAATGAAGCAATTTTTCAATACATTTTCCTTTAAAAAGAAACTGCTTGTTCTGAGTATTTGTATGGTACTCATGGTGATGGCGGTATCTGTTGGAGCATACTTTCTTGTTTTCAAAGATCTCCCCACTGCTTCCTCCCTTCGAAATCTCAATGCAATCCCCTTTTCAACACATATATATGATCGCAATGGAAAAATCTTGTATGAAATATATCGGGATCAAAATAGAACACCGGTCAAGCTTGGTGAACTGAAGCCATATATTTACGATGCATCAATTGCCATTGAAGATAAGGATTTTTATCATCATAAAGGTATTTCCCTCACCTCTGGTGTACTGCGGGCAATAAAGGAATTGGTGCTTCGACAAAGTTTGCAGGGAGGTTCAACCATCACACAACAGCTGGTAAAAAATGCTCTCCTCTCCTCCGAACGAACGCTTCAACGAAAACTGCGAGAAATGGTTCTTGCGGTAAGTGTAGAAAAACAATTTTCTAAACAAGAAATCTTAGAAATGTACATGAATCAAGTTCCTTATGGAGGGAGTGCCTATGGTGTTGAGGAAGGTGCAAAAACTTTTTTTGGGAAGAAAGCAAAAGACTTGAAGTTGGAAGAGGCGGCACTTCTTGCCGGATTACCCCAAGCTCCGTCATTGTATTCTCCCTATATTAATCCTGCGCTCACAAAAAAAAGAAGAGACGAAGTGTTATTAAAAATGCAGGAACAAAATTATATTACCGAGGACCAAAAAAATGCCGCTATGGCAACACCACTTGGAGTAATTCCCTTAAAAACAGTAATGCATGCTCCCCATTTTGTTTTTTATGTAAAAAGTTTACTTGAAAAGGAATATGGGGCTGACCTTGTTGAACAAGGTGGACTCAAAGTGACAACAACATTGGATTTGGATATCCAAGAAAAAGCAGAGCAAATCCTTAAGGATGAATTGGAAAAAATACGTTATTTAGATGTATCAAACGGAGCACTTCTGATCACGAGACCGCCAACTGGCGAGATTTTAGCCATGGTGGGTTCTGGAGATTACTATGCCACCGGTTCTGGCGCATTTAATGTCACAACTGCTCTCCGTCAACCAGGAAGTTCTATAAAACCACTCAATTATGCCGTCGGTATCGATAGAAAATTGGTGACTGCAAGCACAGTATTTCTTGATATTCCCACGTGTTTTACTGCGGGAGGTCAACCTGGGTCATACTGTCCAGTAAATTATGATGGCCAGTTCCATGGACCTACTCAGCTTCGATTTACCTTAGGAAACTCTTTTAATATCCCCGCGGTAAAAATGCTTGCGGTAAATGGAGTGTCTGATTTTATTGCCTCAGCATCCGCATTTACCATCACCTCCTTTGAAGATCCAAGGCGATATGGTCTGTCTCTTACACTTGGAGGTGGAGAGGTGCGTATGACGGAAATGGCGCAAGCATTTTCTGCATTTGCAAATCAGGGAGTTCCTCGCAAACTGAATCAAATTCTAAAAGTTGAGGATCGATATGGAAAAGTTCTCTATAAGTTTGATGACCCCAATATAGTTACCGACGTAAAAAAATCTGTTTCCGCTCCGTCTGCTCTTTCAATTCCCGGAAAGAGAGCTATTTCAAAAGAAGCTTCCTATATTATTTCTCATATTCTACTGGACGATAATGCACGCAGTGCTGCGTTTGGCACGGGCAGTTATCTTGTTATTCCGGGAAAGGCAGTGTCGGTAAAAACAGGAACAACAGACGATAAAAAAGATAATTGGACTATCGGCTACACTCCAAACTTCCTCACTGCGGTGTGGGTAGGAAACAACGACAATACTCCCATGAATCCGTCCCTTACTTCGGGAGTTACGGGTGCCGCACCCATTTGGAATAAAGTAATGAGAATGCTTCTTGCTGATCAACCAGATCTGTGGCCGATAAAACCAGAAACTGTTATTGGGAAGCAGGTTTGTAATGACAGTGGCGGCGAGATGACAAAGGAAGGAGACGGAAAGGAAAATTGTTCGGCTCGTTATGAGTACTTCATTAAAGGAACGGAGCCAAAGGGAGGAGGAAATATTCGTCAGTCGGTACCGATTAACAAAGATACAGACAAACTTGCAAGCCCTTCAGACACGAATGTGGAGAATAGGGACAAAACAATAATTAGGGATATGTTCTCCAATTACTGTGTTGACTGCAATCATGATAAAGATCCGTATACTATTGTAAGGCTCTAATTTTTCATTCAAAGGCAACAAAAAAATCCTGACTTAATTTAGTTGCCATTCTCAAATACTTATACTATAGTGTAAGTATGAATGGGAAAGTTTGTGTATTAAAAAAGAATGTGTATGTGGTTTTATTTTTATTTTTTGTTATTCTTTTTCTTGCAATAAGTAGATTGGTTCTTGAAAGTAATCAGGCAAGCAACAGTAGAGCTTCCGAAATTAAACAATCAATTCAAGTTTTACCCACCGCCTCTCCCCCCACTCAGTTGCAACAAGATTCAGCTATGTCATTCAAGGCGGCAAGAAATAATGTTGGCGACATTGAACTACTGGGTGATTTTCCGCGAATTACCGGTAGACCAAACTATGCTCTCTATATGAAAAAATTTGACGGGTCTCTTGTCTATATTGATACATTTATAGGTTCTGAGGAGGAGCTGAGTAGTAGGATCACAACATTTTGGACACCACAAACAAAAGTTTCAGGAGAAGATGTTGCGACAAGCAGCTTTCTTCTCTTTGAAATAAAATAATCCCCTTGACAGTATACTAGCCTACTAGTATAATAGTATTCATGAATACTCGTTATTACAATTCGCTGGTTGATGCCTTCTTGTCTCTGAAAACAAAACAAGATGTGAGGGAATTTCTTGATGGAATTCTCACTCCTAAGGAACGAGAAGAGCTTCCTGTGCGCCTCCAAATCGTAAAACTGCTTAAAAAGGGAGTGCCTCAACATGAAATTACATCTCAATTGGGTGTGGGAATTGCAACTGTGACACGCGGATCCAAAGAAATTGCAAAGGGTAACTTCTCTCTCTGGCGATAAGCCGCTGCTTCTGTTTTTTATTTTCTAACCCTATTTTATTATTTCTTTTTTATATCTATGAATCATTATAACCAACCTAATACTGATGGATTTTTTGGAGAATATGGCGGCTCCTTTGTTCCTGAGCCATTAAAAAAGCCATTAGATACTCTTGTCAAAGAGTACATGAAGGCACGTACTGATATGGATTTTCTAGGCGAACTACAAGCGCTGTATAAAACATATGCAAATCGGCCCAGTTTACTGTATTTTGCAAAAAACCTTACTCAATTTGTTGGCGGTGCCAAAATTTATTTAAAACGAGAAGATTTAAATCATACCGGTGCTCATAAAATAAACAACACACTGGGTCAAGCATTAATTGCGAAACGATTGGGTAAGAAAAAACTTATTGCCGAAACAGGTGCAGGACAGCATGGAGTGGCGGTTGCAACAGTCGCAGCGTTATTTGGAATGGACTGTGATATTTATATGGGGAAGCGAGATGTTGAACATGAAAGGCCCAATGTATATCGTATGAAAATACTGGGAGCAAAAGTAGTGGAAGTAACTCAAGGACAACAAACGCTTAAAGATGCAGTTGATGCAGCTCTCACCGCGTACGTTACCGACCCAACAGTGTATTACCTCCTTGGCTCCGTTGTTGGTCCACACCCATACCCAATGATGGTGCGTGACTTTCAAAAAGTAATCGGCGAAGAAATAAAAAAACAAATGGTTGAGCAGGAAAAAAAGAGGCCTGATTATATTGTTGCCTGTGTGGGTGGAGGGAGTAATGCAATGGGAGCATTTTATGCATTTATTGATGACAAAAATACCCGTCTTATTGCGGTAGAACCGGCAGGAAAAGGAGCGCAAACTAACAAACATGGTATTTCGTTGGGAAAAGGGACAATTGATGTCATTCATGGATTCAAAACATTAGTTCTCCATGATGATAAGGGAAATATTGGTGAGTCGTATAGTGCGGCGTCTGGTCTTGATTATCCGGGGGTAGGACCGGAGATGTCCTATTTAAAAGACATAAAAAGAATTGATCTTGCAACCGCAACCGATGAAGAGGCAATAAACGCCTTTTCTCTTTTGTCCAAAAAGGAGGGAATCATTCCCGCTCTTGAATCTGCACATGCAGTTGCATATGGAGTGAAATTGGCAAAAAAGTTGTCAAAAGACAGAATAGTTGTCATTAATCTGTCCGGTCGTGGAGACAAAGATGTGGAGTTTATTTATAAAGAATATTTTGATAAAGAATAATATGAATTACGAAATAAGTAGAGGAGGAAGAATAAAGGCGGCAGGACTCTCTTTTGCACTGTTTACTGATCCTGCCAGTGTTTACATCGGCCACCCAAATGCAGCGAATGCAGCAATGATGACGAATGAGTATGCGATGCTTCGTAAGTCACCTTCTGAAGCAGTGCGCGATAGATTTTTTCCACGAGATCCTGCTACAAGTGGCACTCTTAAAAGTGGAGCAGGATTACCGAGAACCTGTATTACAAACCACCAAGGAGTTGGAACATTCTTGACACATAATCTCAGAGAAGACGCAAATCCAAATCGTCAATTAAGAGTAGATATTGAACGACAAACGGGTTATGCAATTCTAGAAGCACATTTAGAAGAACAACTTAAGAAAAAACCTAGTAATCCACAAATCGTGCAACAACTAAAAATAGTGAGAAAACTTTTTGAACAAGGTAATTTGCCAGAAGCTCAGCTTATGTATGAACAACTTGTTCAAATGGGTGAGGAACAGGGAATTCAAGTGAAAAGAAAGGCGGATGTGGGACGAGAGGGGCTTTTTTTTATTAGGCCGAGTGTTCCAAAATTTCCAGCAGAAATGGACCCAACCACTCATGAAAGTATGAGGCAAAGAGGGGAACAATTAGTTGAACAAATGATTGAAGTCGCGCACCAAAAACGTGATGAATTTGCGCAAACACACGACTTGCACGTTAAGACAGGTAAAGAAAGTTTTCCTCCTCTCTATTTCCAAGTTGATTTTTTAATTAAGCCAGACCGCTCTACACAAATTTCCGATGTAGAACTGCCTGATGTTGGATTTTTCCTTGCTAGTCTAGACCCCAAAGGAAATCCTACTGTCGCCGACGCACAAAAGACGGTAACAGAACGATTAGAATCTACAGCTTTGTCAATATATAAAAAGGCATTTGATCATCATTCAAAATCTATCAATTTTATTACAAGAAAAGCGGTCCTAGAAAATTTAGAGGATACTCTCGAAATAAAGGAGATCGAAGTGCTGAGAAATGCAGTGGAGAAACTGGGAGTTACAACAAAAGTTATTTCCGATGAGGATGCAATTAATATGACACAAGATGAATTAGGTATTCTTATGAATGTTGATGTTGAATCTCCCTCATTTCAACAACTCCTTATGAAGAGAGTTGAAGATGAATCTGTCCCAATATATCCCGACCCATTTTTATTACTTGCACAAGATGAACTCACTGAACACCCCCAAGTATCTGTACCAAGGGAATCTCTTGATTTATTAAATGGAGTTTTTACCACTGCTGAACGTGCAAGCAATAGAGAAAGGGCAGCTGTTCAACTTGCCGCTATCAACCATTTTATTAGACAATTAGGAATGCCAGAAGATTGTGATATTTTTCACATGTATATCCCTGGCCAGCCAACCCCAGTCCCCTTTTATCGAAATGACCTAAGAGGTTTACAAATTGCACTCAACTATGCTGGTAATACATCGTCTGTTAAGTTGCGAGGTATATCAATAAATCCTGATAATGCTGTTCTCTTTGACCCATCTGAGAAACCAATGTACTCCATGTTTCGTTACATGTTTAATCAAAAAGTATGAAATTTTGTAGATCAATTAATAAAAAAAATGCTGTACAAAATGCCATGAAACTTGTTCGAAGTTCAGTAAAAAGCGTGCATATGACTATGGATATGCAGGGAGAAATAGATTCACCTTTACCAAAAACATATCATAATCTTATAGAGCAAAAAGCTAAGCAAGGCATTCAAATGTATAGATACACCTATGGGAAAAAAACTCTTTTTAATAAGATTAAGTCATCCTATAAAGGAGTAAAAATGTACTACTGCGGCACAATGAATAATTACCAGCGAATGCTTATTATAGATAAAAAAATAGGAATGTTTGGATTGAATGGAAATATATATTTTACTCGGTTTGAACCGCTTATTAAAAGTTTGCTTGATTATGCTAAAATTAAATAATCTTATGATAGACAAAAAAGTTTCCATTTATAGTGAACAATTAAAA
>JAZDOY010000046.1:0-54083 GCA_043798165.1 bacterium
CTACGGATGGCTATTTATGTAGTTTCGTGTAGAAGGACCACATATTCCGGTTCCACTTGCATATCCAAGTGGGCTCAATATCTCTGCAAAATGAGCCTCTTGGAAGCGTCGTACAGCAGAGGCAGTGAGGTTACCATAATAGGTTGTTTCATTTCCGGGCGATCCTGCACCTGATGAGGCAAGTGTGAATCCTCGTGCATTTAAGTACTCTTGGAGCGAACGAACATCTGCTCCCTGGCTTCCCGGATACAGGTCCCGTGTGAGCCAAATACCACCTGTTGGGGAAGAACTTCCCTGTGATCCTGATGATCCAGAAGAGCTTAGTGAGGTGATTGAGGCATAGTATGTGTGTGTTGTCTGAGCACTGCTTTCCGGCCCTACCGCCGTTGCAGGAAGAGCAGCAGACCATGGTCCTGTTGCACACCCATTTCCTCCCCGGACAGTAAAGTAATATGTTGTGCCTGGTGTCAGCATATTAACGGTGTAGTCAATTACCCCATCATATGGTCCCCATTCAAAACTTGTTCCAAACCGCATGTCTCCAGGTTTAAAGCCGTATGCAACAAAGTAATAGGAAATATTCTCACGAAGAGGAGTAAAGTAAAGTGTTGCCTGTGTCTGAGTGGTAGTCACCTGGAATAAATTTGGTGCACTATTGGGAGGTGATTTTGAACAGGTGGGAGCCTTCACATTTTCTCCAGATGGTGAAGAAGATCTATTTTCTCCCACAGTTATGGTCACAGTTGGCGCCGAAATACCATTGTAATGCAGATCAAGTGAGGTAACTATATGTGAGAAAACCACTGTTTTTCCACCCGACGGACTTGATTTTGCCGACACTGTTACAGTTTGTGGTACATTCCAAGTACTAGATGTAAACCACACAATGCCAGCCGATGCTGTTGCTTCAGGTCCGTTTGCAACAATTTTTACTCTCACGTTAGCAGTGGGTTTACTTGTCAGAGATAAGGTGTATGTGTCTGTAGTTACGTTCTGCGTAACCGAAGTCCCTCCATCAGTTTCAATGACGGAAATTCCCGGACTCAATGTGTCATCATCTGTAATATTTGCCACAAAACTTGCCGTTTCTCCACTATAGTTTGTGTCGGTTGAAACTCCCGTGTAGGTTACAGTTGCCGTATGAGCTCCTTCGATAATGTAGTCCTGAATTGCAGATATTATTACTTCCTGGTTAACATCCCAATCGCTGGAAGTAAAGACAAGATTTGCCGGAGACGCAGTCGCTTGGTTTTGCGTTCCAAGAACAAGTGTCACCGGTGCGGTTGGCTGAGAGTTAAGTTTGACAAAATAAGTGTCAGATGGGCCGGCCTCCGCAATATTGATAGTAGTATTTGGCAATGTTACGGTTATTCCGGCCGTGTCGTTATCGGTGATGGTAGCGGTTTGATAGGCTGTCTTTCCTTCAAAATTTGGATCGGAAGAAGAGAGTGTGTGTAAAAGAACTCCATAATGAGTTCCATCTTGAATTGTATTATTAACCGCACTTACCGTAGCAATTTGAGGCGTATCCCAATTTAAAGGAGTAAATGTATAGAAATAGGCAGATGTGGTGGCTTGGTTATCAGTTGATGTGATTGTCACAGTAACATCACTTGTTGGGATACTTGTTAATTGAAATGAATAGGTGTCTGTTGCTCCGCCTTCCGTTACTTGAACACTTCCTCCTCCTGATTTAAATACAAGGAGACCGCTTGTATCGGAGTCTGTGATTGTTGCTGCGACACTGGCAACAACAGCATTGCTGTAGAGGGGGTCAAGAGAATATGTCGAATCATGAAGAATGTTTGTCGAACGTGGATTAATAGGATTTTGTAAATAATCATGAATCGCCGTCACCGTCACTGTTTGCGGTATGTTCCATGTGGTGTCAAGGAATGTAAGCGTTGAGGGGTTGAGCGTAACCATCGCTGAGGGGCTTGCGTCGGTGGGGTATACTTCCACAGTGCTTGTTGGTTTTGAATTTAATCTCACCGTGTAGGTATCAGTAATGCCACTTTCATTTACACTTACTGCTGTTTCTGAGACGGTAACACCAGCCGTGTCAATGTCTTGCTCGGTAACTGCAACGTTACCTGAAGCATCACTAAATGCAATATTTGGTGATGCATAGTTTAAGTCAGTAGACGCAGCGGTGTGATGGATAAGGCCAACATGTGTGCCTTGAGCAATAAAGTCGTGTACCGGAGTGATTGCCACCCATCGTGGAGTTTTATAATCATCTCCCGTCGGGGTAAAGGTAAATACCGTTTCATCAAGCGTCATGGAAGAATCAGGGGTAAGGGTGACCACCACGTTTGCAGTCGGTTTTGTGTTGAGTTTAATCGAGTATGCATTTGAGAGTGTAGCTCCTTCTGTTGCCCAAGGAACACTATTTGAGTCAGCGTGAGGCACCCACGTGCCTGTGCCAGAGTCAGTATATCCCGATTCAAAAGTAATACCGGTTGTGTCGACTGTATCTGTTATGGTTGCCGTCACGTCAGACCAAGATACACTCGCAAGATTTTTGTAGTGAATATCTGTTGAGGATGGTTTATGAGAAATAACAACCGAACGTGTACCATTTGCAATAAAGTCATGGATAGGGACAACCGTCACCGTCTGAGGAATATTCCAATTATCTTGGGTAAATGCAAGAATAGGAGTGCTGACAGTTGCTTGTGCGGGATCAGACACTGCGAGGGTAACAAACACAGTTGCGCTTGGTTGTGTATTGAGTTTTACGGTATAACTGTCTATAACTGTTGAGAGTGCATCAGCACCCTCACTGACTGCTGTTCCACCGGTTTGCGTAATGGTGAGGCCGGCACTCGTGGTAGCGTCTCCAAAAGCCTGAATGCGCTTGTTTCCTACCTCACTTACGTAAACGCGGTTTCCCGAATCCACCGCAATATTACGTGGTTGATTGAAATTACCGTCTTGCGTTCCATACGCTCCCCACACTACACGCGTTAAAAGAGTGCCATCCTGATCAAATCGTTGAATACGATTGTTTCCCGTATCAGCAACGTAAATATATCCTGTTGGTTCAGGGCCCAACGCCATTCCTTGTGGAGTATCCAGTTGCGGAATAACGCTGCTATCTGCCGATCCAAACTCGCCCCATGACGCCTCATAATTGCCATTAGCATCAAATCGCTGAATGCGGTGATATCCCACATCTGCCACATATATTTTATTATCTGAGGCAACCGTTATTCCAAAAGGTGCAGGAGTTGAGCTTGGAAGGGGAGTAGGACCTCCAGGGGTCGGGGTGGGCAGTCCCACTGCCCATGTATACACACCATTGGAATCAAATTTTACAACCCTGCCATTTCCCGTATCAGCAACATAAAATTTGCCGGTTGCCTCTGACGCAACGTCCTTCGGGCTGCTAAATGCTCCGGGGGTGGGAGCAGGAGTAAGGGTATAGACCCAACTTCCGCTGGACGTGAATTTTTGTATTTGATTATTGTCTGTATCGGCCACAAACACATCATTTCCTGTATTGATACCGATGCCCATGGGACCGCCCGTAATACCAAAACTTCCATTACCCTTCCATTCACCGGTCTGAACGAACGAAGGGTCAAATTTTTGAATTACCGGTTCATAGGCGCCTGTTAAGTTAAAATTATTGTTGATAAAAAAATTACCTGAAGTGTCCAAGGCCATATCTACGGGATGACCAATATCGTTACTCATGGTCAGTGTGAGATTCATACCTGCAGTAGTGTAGGTCCCAAAAGTGGTGGGAAGAGAAGTAACGTAAAGTGTTGAAGAGCTCACATAGACACCTCCACCACTTGAGGAAAGTGTTATCGTGCCGCTCCACGATTTGTCACTCTGTACAAATCGTTGAACTCTGCTTAGTGTGTCCATGACGTAGATGTAGTTAGACCCAGAATCTTCTGTTGTTATTCGATACGGTAACACAAACTGCCCACTTCCCGATCCATATGACCCAAATTTTGATTGAAAAACACCTGCATTGCTAAAGATCTGTATACGATTGTTTCCCGTATCCGTCACAAAAACATTATTTGTTGTAACGTCATAGGAAATTCCCTTGGGTCTGCTGAAAGTGCCATCTGCCGTGCCGAGGGCCCCCCAAATAGTACAGGATCCTGTCGTGCCAACACATTTTTGCACCCGGTTATTATCAGTATCAGCAATATACACGTTTGTATTATCAGTCGTATCAGCTGCAATGCCGGTTGGACTATTAAACGTCCCGGCGCTTGTCGTGCCGTATGAACCCCATGTTACATCAAAGCTCAACGGTGCTCCTGGGACAAGCGAAAGAGCATCATAACGGACCACGCGATTATTTCCCGTGTCAAGCACATACAACACATCGTTAGCATCGATGGCAAGGCCCTGTGGTCTGTTAAACTCAGTATCTCCATTTCCAAAGTTACCATGAACTGCTAACAATACGCCAGCAGCGCTATACTCTTCAATTCGGGAATACGACTCATTGATGATGAATATCCGTGTGCGAGCAGAATTTACCGCAATATCAGACCACCTGCTTTGAAATTTGTAGAGAAAATCTTTTTTAAAATCGGCATGAGTGGGGGACGGGTACAAAAATAAAACCGCAAATAGAGCGGCCAATACCACCAGTAAGCCTTTTTTTCCAACAACCCCTTTTTTTATACTAATGAAAATGAGAAAAAATAATAATCGGGTATACTTTACTATAATAAGAAGAGAGGGTAAATGTCAAGCCAAAGCGAGAGAGAGTGGCTGGTGGTTAGTGACTAGTGACGAGTCATAAAATTATTTGTGTAATTGTGTGATAATACACATAAATTATTGGGTGTATAATCAAACTTCCTTTGTTAATCATCAACCACTATTTGCCAGCCACCAATTCCTATGAAATACGAACGAGCACCAGAAATAAAACAAACAATTGAGACATTGGTAAATGAATTGCAATTTACTCACATCGATGTAAAACGCATTCACTGTATTCGCAGTTTTGATGCAAAAACACGGGCATATGCGCGAATTTGGGGTATGTCAAAATTATTTTTTGAAGTGACCGGAATACAAGCAAATTATATCATTGAGGTTGTTGCAAAGCGATTTGATAAATTGTCCGAACGTGAAAAGATAAAGACTCTCATTCATGAATTAATGCATATTCCCAAAACATTTTCTGGGGCACTCCTGTCCCATCGTGGACCGTATCATGCAATCAACGATAGGGAAGTAGAAAAAGTGATACGAAGAATAGAATCTCCTCAAAAATGAAACTTCCTCCCTAGGGGATAATCAGTCTAAAATAGCATAAATAATGTATACACCATAAGACACAACAACACTCCTAGAAAGACCTAGTATGATATCTATGGATATGGATATTTGGAAGATAATTTTCTAGCCCTATTCCCTCACAACTTCAGTAATTGTGATGGACACATGCGGGGAGCGGGACAACATTGGAACATTTTACGCCCAAATTTAGTACTGTAAATTCATTTTTTTTCTATTCTAATCGCTTTTCCCTGAACTATTGCTCCTGCAACTTTTTTCTGAGCACTGTCTAATATTCTCGCAAATGTTGGTTGAGATATATTCATTTTTTTAGCAGATTTTGTCTGATCCAAACAATCTACCTCATATAGCTTAAGCGCCTCAAGTTCATCTGGCAAAAGAATAATCTCCTCAAGCTGATGCATAGGGATGCCTTGAGGTTTGAAATATAATACATCTGGTTGGAAACGCAAACGGCGGCACAATTTTGGTCTCATATTTGTTTGATACAATAACTAGTAAAGTCCCTGTCTAATCTTAATCTTTTTTTTTCTTGATTAAGCAGGGACTCTTTTCTTACTCTTACTTTTTATCAACTAACCCTATCTCTTTTTCCACTTCTTCAAGTTCTTTTTTTAGATTATTTCTATAATCTTCAAGATCTTGCTTAGTTGGGTTTTGATCTACTCGATCACAACACCGTACCATTCTGCGACCGAAGCCTCTTCCCATTCCTTTCCCTTGTTTATTTCCACATCGACCTATACCGCGACCGGTCATTGATCCTTTTCCTTGTGGTCCTGTTCCATCTTGATTTGGCATAATTATTTCACCCCCTTTCACTAGTTATGAATATGTATTCATTATAGAATGGCAAATAAGGCTTGTCAAGTGGAATGTTAAAATGAAGGGCTCTAATTAACTCGATTCTTAAGGTTTGTTATAATATTTCCCAAGTTAAACTATTGTAACAATGAGAATCATACCTAAATTTCGTGAGGGTATTTTGGAGGGGGTTATTGTATAGGGTGCCCAATGATCCAGAAGCATAAGCAATCGCCCTTAAAACCTCTATTCCATTTATAAATAATGGACGTACGTGATAAATTAGAAGGAAAAGTGTTTCTTCATAAAAGCTCTACTCCCTGAACCGGATTTAAGATATTTTTCAAAGTTAAAAGCAGTATATTTGTTGGAAAAGGCGAAGTAGGAAATGAGAATTACAGGCAATCGATCCTTTGTGGCTGGCACATATCCTTTTTCATGTCTTATTATTCTATCCTTAAGATTGTCACAACAGCCCATATATGTTTTTTTATCAGAACAACCCAACATATAAACATAATACATAAGCGGACTTCGTCTCGCCGAAGCTTCAAGAAGCTCGACTTCGCTCTTTCGAGCTTCGTCGAAGCAAAGGCGGAGGGTACAGGATTTGAACCTGTGCGAGCATTGCTGCTCAAGGGGTTAGCAACCCCTCGCTTTGGACCACTCAGCCAACCCTCCAATAATCAATCTCTCTTCATATTAACATGCCGGTGCCGGGAAGAGGATTTGAACCTCCAATCCCTTGCGGGAACATGCTTCTGAAGCATGCGCGTCTGCCAATTTCGCCATCCCGGCAAACACCTGTCCATTATATCACTAATCCCGCCCGTTTGAGTTTTTTTTCAAAGTCATTTTTAAATAACCACAACTGGGTGTTAGTAATGCTAAATGCAGTATTATTGCGACGAATAATAGGGAGTTGGATTGATTTGAAGATACGATCAATAACAACAAATACAATTTTATCCTTCAGTTGTTGATTGATAGCTCTCACTTGTGCGTAAACTTTTTTAGTATTGGGGAAATAGGTATAAATCCACCTATTTTCTTCAAGAAATCGTTCATACACATTATCCTTATCAACTACCGACCTCATTTGGAGAAGTTCATGGGCTATATATGAATTATTTTTTTTCTTCGGGAGAGCGAGATGGGACTCATCAAAGAAAAGATTAAGGCATATTTCCTTCCTTCTATGTATTCTCAGCAGTTTTGCACACACTATTGCAAAAAAACGAGTAGTCCACAGTAAATTGTGTTGTGTAACAATACAGAGATCAAGATCGTCATTTTGTTGAAGTCCCTCAACGGCACTTGCACCAGTGATACCAATAAATCGTACAAAAGGGAGAGTTTCCAACATTTGTATATACCTTTGGATTGTCGATATGCGCTTTTTAATTTTATTTTGAGTTTTGTTTTTTAATTTTATTTTCTTGATGGTACTATACTGGGGGAGAGTATATAAAAAGTGATGAGAGGTAGGTTGACAGTTAATAAAAGGGCCTTGTGGCGCTCTAGATAACGTATTATCTGACAACTGTACTATTGTTTCTCTTTGCACCTCTCTTGCAAGAAGTAATTGAAGGTTTTTTTTACTTATTTTTATTGGGAAAAAGGCATGAATCTCATCAAATGATGGAGCATATAAAAAATAGCCAAAATATGTAAGAACAGAGAAGATATGTTTTCTCATTACCGTGGATGCATTATACACCAGAACCACCGTTTAAAAACCATTCCCACAAAAATGGGAAGTCGTGAGCCCTGTCTTCGCATTCGATGCGGTTGCCGAATAAGCCTATAGAGCCATTCAAGCCCAAAAGAACGGACACTATTTGGAGGTTTTTGGGACGCTCCAGACAAATAATCAAATCCACCGCCCACTCCCATACAAATACTAGTACATAGCAACTTCTTATGAGTATCAATCCAGAGTTCCTGATAAGGGGATCCAAAGGCGACAAATACAAAATGGGGCCTGGTACTGCGCACTATATCCTCAACATGTTGTTCTTCTTCTTGTGTTGGAAACTGCACATTTTTATACCCCTCCATGCCAATAAATGTAGCCTTGGGATAGCTTCGAGCATAGCACTTAGCTATTATATTTGCTAAATTTGCCTGGGAGCCAATAAGGACGACCCGTAAGCTCATAGCTCCCGCTAAATCCAAAAGCTGAGGAAGTAATACAGACCCTGAAACGCGTTCGGGGAGAGAAATGCCTAATAATTTTGCTCCCAGAATAACACCTATCCCATCAGTAAGGGCTAAATCAGCATTTTTACATACAGCAAGAAACGAAGAATTATGTTGAGCGATGACAATATTTTCTGGATTCACCGACACAATATGGATAAATTTTGGGAGAGCAGATAGGTACAATTTTATTTTCTCTAGGACATCAGATATTGTAAGGGGGTCTATTGGTACCTGAAAGAGAGTTATGCGTTTTTTTGTCACTGACATATATTATAAGCTAATATTATTTGAGATAAAATATGATTTATATCCATTTTAGTTCAATTTATTTGAACAGAAAAAAAGATTGTTGATATAACCTTTATACATATCATTGTCACCATATTTATCACAAATATCATCTAATTACTATAGCATTATACCAATTTCCTTATGTATTTTCAAAAACACTCTTTTTAAATTTTCCTTTCTAATGTCTAATAAGCTATAGGATAACATGTCTATTTTATTGCTTCCTTGAAACTATCAAAATTTTCTATCGCCATGCCAATACCACGGATAACACAAAAAAGCGGTTCTTCAACAACAAAAGAAGCGACATTAATATGGTAGCTGATATATCTATCTAGATTGGTGAGAAGCGATGTTCCACCAGAAAGAACGATGCCTTTGTCTACAATATCTGCGGCAAGTTCTGGGGGGGTGAGAGCAAATACATCTTTTATACCCTCCAAAATAAGCTTCAACGGTTTTTGAATTGCCTCCGACATATCCACTTCACTTATGGGAATAACCTTAGGAAGTCCTGTTTGGAAATCACGTCCCTTTACCTCCATTACCCGTATTGGTTCACCTTGTTTGTTTTCTACAAATGCATTTCCTACTTGAATCTTCACCTGTTCGGCCGTTCTTTCGCCAATCATTAAATTGTGCTTTTTTCGAAGAAGATGGAGGATTGCTTCGTCAAATTTTGTTCCCGCTACACGAACGGTTTTATATGAAACAAGTTGACCTAATGAAATGACTGCAATTTCAGTTGTTCCTCCTCCCAGATTAACGATCATGTGTCCGGACGGTTGAGAAATGGGGATTTTTGCACCAATTGCCGCAGCAAGCGGTTCTTCGATAAGATATACATTCGATGCTCCTGCATGTTTGCATGCTGCCACAACAGCTCGTTTTTCCACTTGCGAAGATCCTCCTGGAATGGAAATCATTATATCCGGCCAAAAAACAGATCCTCGAAGTGCTTTTTTAAGAAAATAGGTGATCATGGAAGAAGTAGTATGGTAGTCGGCAATAACGCCTTCCTTCATGGGGCGTGCCGCAATAATCGAACCCGGCGTACGTCCGAGCATTTCTTTTGCGTCATTTCCCACAGCCAAGATTTGTTTATTTTCCAGTGAATATGCAACGACAGTAGGTTCATTTAAGACAATCCCTTGTTTTTCAACATATACAAGCGTGTTTGCAGTCCCCAAATCTATTCCAACTTTTTTTCCAAAAAACATGGTTTATATGTGTAAATGCTCCCTATAACTATAGTATAATTGTATACTATATTCTGGAAAGAAGCCTATGCACATAATCAGAAACAGTATCGTAATAGTATTTTTCTCGGTCATACTCATCGCTACCATAGCATATGCACGTGGATATCGTGTTGATGTGCAAAGAGGAACCATGACCTCAACAGGTATCATCGCAGTTTCTTCAAATCCACAAACCGCGCAAGTATATGTCAATGGAATTTTAAAAGGAGTGACAGACCTCCATCTCACCCTCCCTCATGGCAAGTACACTATTGAGGTAAAAAAAGAAGGATACACGTCTTGGAGAAGGGAAGTTGTGTTAAAAGGTGAGCTTGTTGTCACAGCAGATGCCACACTCTTTCCCCTTAACGCTTCACTAACACCTCTCACTACGATTGGAATATCACAGGTGGTTTCAATCGACAAAACAGACAAAGCATTGTTATTTGTAGAAAACGGAGATGGAGAAAAAGATGGTATTTACGTGTTTGATCAAACAAAACGTCCATTTTCACTTTTCCCCCCATTAAAATTATTGGCGAGTAAAAAATTATTTCCCGAAGACGTTCATCTCAAGGAAGTATCCGTTATTTTTTCACCAGACTTTAAACAGGGAATTGTCATTTTTAAACGGGGGGAAGATGCGATATCATATCTTATCTCACTGGAAGATGAAAACACCCAGTTATTTGAAGTAACGAGTTCTCAAGAGTCACTTGAAAAGGCGTGGTCTGCCGAACGGGCAACTGAAACAGCCCGCCTTCTTGAGATATTCCCGAAGGAATTTGCCAAAATAGCGTCAGACTCTTTCCATATTCTTTCACTTGCACCTGACAAATCAAAAATTCTTTATGAGGCGAAACAACATATAACCCTTCCCTATGTTATTGAACCACGACTTGTTGCCGCAAACCAAACACCCGAAGAAAGATCTATCCAGCTTGACGAATTATATGTATATGACCGAAAAGAAGATAGAAACTATCGCATTTCGCTTTCTGAGATTTCGCAAAAAATGAGACAAGCTCATGACACGGTGTTAGCGTGGTTTCCAGATTCACGACATCTTGTCGAACATGAGGGAGACAAGATTTCAATCATAGAATTTGATGACACGAGCAAACAAATTATTTACTCAGGACCACATGAGGGATCATTCTTCGATGTTATGAGTGATGGCAAACTCCTCATTCTTGCCAACCTCAACCCCCAATTCAACAAAACACCGGATATTTACGCAGTAGGAATAAAGTAATGTGGATGCAGGGGTAGAGGGAATCGAACCCCCATCAAAGGTTTTGGAGACCTCTATTCTACCGTTGAACTATACCCCTATTAAAACATCCCTACAAAGATATATTGTACCAAGAGAACATGAAAGCTCCAACTCAAAATATAACGATAATCAATTTTTTTAAAACTGGGGATCGGGGATGACGGGTGCTCCTGCGACTGGGGCTGGAGGAGGAGGTGTTGCGGGAGAAGGAGATATTGGCTCCGGTGGAACTTGCTGTGCTTGTTGTACGAGATTGTCTAGTACTGATGCCATTGCGGGATCGGAAACTGCAGGAGCTGGTGTCTGAGGTATTTCTGGTTGAGGGGCGGAAGCCACAGATGCTGCAACAGGTGCGGCAGAAGTGGATGCGCTGGGAACTTCTTCTACCTGAGGCATAACCGGCTGCGTTTGCGAAGCAAGCTCTGTAGGCTTTGTTGGTTCTCCAGCCGTCGCTTGAGCGAATCCAAGTGTCTTATCAAACTCAGCTGGAGTAAAACCCTTAAGGACTGCGATTTGACCATCATCTTTTTCAATTTTTGTTACCGGAGTTCCAGCAAAATTACTTCCTACAGCAAGCATTTCTGTTAAAAATTCACGATTTGTTTCTAGATTTTTCTCGGCAAAAACGAGGCCATGAGCCGACAAATATTCCTTTTCTTGTTTTGAAAATGGACAGTCGGTTATGGTGTAGATGGTAATTTTCATGATAATTTCATTATTCCCGAAACGAAAGCGATTGTCAATGGGAATTTGAAAAGGGAGTCTGCGTTTTTGATACAATGATACAATGTCCCGAATTCCCTTTCGTCTCCGTGTTTTTGTTGCACTCTTTCTTTCTTTTTTTGTGATTAAAATACTGCCAGCTCTCCTTATTTCTTCTCCCTATATTCCCACAAAAGACGAATTATTACACCTTGTATACATTCCATCCATAAAACAGATAATGGCGCCAAAAGTTGAGGACAAAATTTCTGAACAGACCATTCCCTCTCCCACACCCACAAACATATCGATCGTTCCCACCGTCACCAATGAGACATTAGTCATCATTCCCACTCCAACAGATATAATATTCCCCACACAGGGAATAGTTCAGGCCCCCACATTGTTTCCCACACAAGAAATAATTCCCACCATTGCGCCTGTTATCCCAACACAAAAGATCACTCCAACATCTCCTCCCATTCCGTCGCCATACCCAACAGTCACACCCTCTCCAAGCGTCTCTCCCAACAAAACGCCCAACTATTCCGCAATAAATGCACTGGTTGCAAACATGCCACAAATTGGATGTCAAAATAACACCATAAGCGGTTGTCCCGTTGATTCCCTCTACCAAACACCTCTTGAAGGGGGGATTGGGTGGGCCACCTATTATGGAAACGAACACAACAGTGGATATAATGTTGTTGCAGACGTAATCCACAACAATAAACGAATAACACTTGAAGCCGCACATCAATTTATTAATGACACCTATATGGAAAAACAATCAAACATGACACCAGATGAGGCAAAACAGACAGGAAAAGTGATTGCGTTTGCCGCAACACGTACGCCAAAAGATCTTTGGAGAATAAAATATTTATTTGGAATAGACAATTCAAAAAATCCCCAAGCCCGATTTATCGGGAGAATTATGATTATTGATTGTGCAGCTCCAAATGATTGGAAAAACAACCTGGCAACACTCTCATATAGTTATAAGGGATGGACTCATCTCAACTGGATAGTGGATTTGTCAAAAAATGGGTTTATACAGCTTCCCACGGGTCTTTCTGGAAGACAGGAAAACACCGGAGAGGGAAGACCTGGCGTCATCCTTATTGATGAGGCAAGTTTAGATAGTTATATCCATTAATGCAATGAGGACAAAATCCCTTCCGTTACTCCCAATTGTATTATGTATCTTTTTTTTAGTTGTCATTGTCATTGTTAGGAGATATATTCCAGAAAAAAAACACTCCACTCCACAACAAAACGCGTATTCCCATTCAGTTTCTCCCTCCCCAAAAACATCATTCCCCCCTACGCAAAGTTTGTTTATTCCTTATTGGGCGTCAAGAATAAGCAAGGAAGACAAGCTCTATGATGCTTACTATTACTTTGGTATCCGTCCAACAAAAGAAGGTGGAATAGAAAATGAGGCGGGGTATCAGAACATATTTCAAGTAGATACGATTCCCAAACAACAAAAAAAATTAGTCTTGCGCATGCTTGATTCTTCAATTACCGAAACACTTTTAACGGTTTCATCTGCCCAAAAAACACTCATTTCCGAGCTGCGAAGCATTCTTGCACAAAAAGCATTCTCTGGGCTTATTCTCGACATTGAAGTCCCATTTACTCTGCAAGCTAATAAAAGGGGACAGATAACCAAATTCGTTCAACTAATATGCACAGCAATAAAAACAGACTATAAGACGTGTGGAATGCTCCTATATGGGGATTTTTCCTATCGAAATCGTCCTTATGATCTTGCAGCAATAGGAAAGATAACGGATACGATTCTTGTGATGGCATATGACTTTCATAAGGCAGGGGGAGAACCTGGACCAAATTTTCCCCTCGACCGCCGGAACCCACAGGGCGAAGGAGGTTTTGTTGATTATGGATATGACTTTAAAACCATGATACAAGATGTGGTTTCACTCGTTCCAAAAGATAAAATAGAAGTGGTGTTTGGCATGTATGGATATGATTGGACATTGAACGAGCAAGGAACACCCCTAAAGATAGCAAAAGCACTGTCCTTAAAGGAAATTGAAATTAAACTTCAATCACCCTCCTTCGCCAAGGCTACGAAGGGCAAGCAAATTTCAAATTCAAAAGAAAAAAATATTCTCTATGTCGATGAAGAAGGGAGAAGGCACGTCATTTGGTATGAAGATGAGGAGTCTGTAGCCATCAAAACAAAATATTTACTGGAACAGGGAATCCGGCAGGTTTCTTATTGGGCGTATGGATATTATTAGTGATATAATCAAAGTGAATGAAAAAAATGAGGCTTGGCATCATCAACTCCAACTATGTCAAGATCGGTCCGTTTACCAAAAAGGGAACGGAGATATTTAGTTATATTTTAACGACAAATCTTGCAAAGAGGTATAAAAACGAAATAGACATAACATCTTTCTGTTCAGGTAATTCTGCGTTACCCGTAAAGAAAGAATCGGTGGCCTATTATTCATCACTTGAAAATAAATATGTGGGAGAAAAACATGCATATCAATTTGAAATGGCGCTTTTTTCGAAAGTGGTACAAATGCAACAGAATTTTGACATTTTACATTTAAGTAATGCGGTCGGTGAAAATTTTTTGCCTTTTGCACGATTTATTAATAAACCAATTGTAGTTACCTTGCACGGTCCCGCCGAACCAGATTTTATGTCACGTTATTTTTCACTTTTTTGTGACGTAAAAAATATCCATTATGCAGCAATAAGTAATTCACAAAAGAAATATTCCCTCTTTTCAAAAGCACGTACTATTTACCACGGAATTGATACCAAAAAGACATTCACATTTAATGCACAGGGGGGAAAATCTATCATCTGGACAGGGCGAGCTGTACCAGAAAAAGGCCTTGATGAGGTGTTGCTAATATCAAAAAAACTCAACATTCCTACTAAGGTATTTCCCATAATCAAAAGTGAGTATTTTGACTGGCTGTATAGAGAAGTTCTCCAAAGACGCGACGTGGTAAATCAAATTTCGCGCATTCGCATTGATTTTAACACTGTACGAAATAAATTAGTAAAAGAGTACAAGGACAGTAAGGTATTTTTGTTTCCGCTCCAATGGGAAGAACCGTTTGGATTGACGATAATTGAATCCATGGCATGTGGAACACCGGTAATAACCTATGCGCGTGGAGCAATGTCAGAACTGGTTAAAGATGGTGAAACAGGATACTTAGTCAACCCATCAGATACTGATATTCGTGGGGATTATATTACCAAAAAGACTGGCACTGAAGGGATGTGTGAGGCAGTGCAGAGATTATATTCGCTTTCTGAGGCAGAATACCTATTGATGAGAGAAAAATCACGAACACACGCAGAAAAAAACTTTAATATTGATGATATGGCTGATAACTATGTTGCGTATTATAAGGAAATATTGGGTGGATAATACATTATTTCTTTACTTTTTTCTTCCCAAGTACCCCAAGTTCTTTTAATTTCCACATAAATAATGCACCTTTGCTCCGCGCATTAGAGTCTACAACAAAGCGAAGCGCTTCTTCAAGCACCGGCCGGGGAAGTGTCTTTGCAAGCTTAATATAGAGGCTTTTCCGCCTTTCATCTTGGAGTTTTTCTGCCAAATGAACACCGAATAATTGAAACTCGCGGGAAACATACTTGTCCTCAGTTGGCTTGAAGTTTTTGAGGATGTCCTTGATTGTTTGCATGCAGTTTACTGTAAATCTTTACGCGTTTTCAACCTGATTAATAAGCTTTTGAAATTGAGCTGTTTTTAAGTCGTATGTTTTATATATTTTCTCCAAATCAATCGCATTTGAACGTGGCCCAAATTCTTTCATAAACACCTCATCAAGTACCCAAAGAAAATATTTGTAGTAAGAAACCATGGTTTCATTTCCACTTTTTTTATATTCGTTTATTTGTTTTAGAAGATATTCTTTCCTTTTTAATGTTTTTTTTATTTCTTCTGCACGAGTATTTAAATGGAGAAGGTAACAATATGGTTTATCAATCGTAAAAATTGACTTGTAATTTACAAGATGTTCATAAAGCACTCCGTGATACCTCAAATGTCGTTTAAACAGCCGTTTGTGGTAAAAATGATCCACTAAAACGGGTGGGTCTATGACAAAGTGAATTCTTTGGAACTGAACAATATCATAGAGAAAAGTATCCGGAAGAGCTTTTATTTCCTGAATGAGTAGGGGGGTTAATAACTCTCCATTATCCACCGTTATACACCACTCGGAAGAAGAAGCTTCGATTGTCGCATTTCGTATGTGTGCCCAGTCGGTAAATTTATTTTCAAGTATGACAACTTTTTTACCCCACGTCGTTAGAATAGACTTTTTATAATCATTTGAAAGCGTAGTATTATTGAAATTTATCACAACTTCATTACACAGTTCTAAGAGATGTGCGATAAAATATGGCCTTATTTCTTCATTTGAAACAACACATGCAGATATATTCATGATTTTATTAAAAGAGGGTTATAACACTTTTTTAAATATACCATAATATTTTTTTGCTATATCTTCCCAGTTAAGGTGTTTCATACCATATTCATAACCATATTGTCCGTATTCCTCCATTGTTTTCTTATCAGCAATCAATGTTTTTATTTTTTTTGCTAAGTCTTTCGGATCTCTATTTTTTGCTACAAGCCCAGCCTTTTTGTCAATCCATTCTTTTTCAGCAAATACATCTGATATCACAACCGGTTTTTTAAACCCAATTGAAAGCATGAGTACTCCGCTCTGAGAGGCGTTTGTATAGGGGAGAATAGAGACATCTGAAGCCTTAAAAACAGCTTCAATATCATGTGTGTCAAGATAATTAAGATTAAGAATAAAATCATCATTCAGCTCTAATTGATGAATTTTTGAAAGCACTTTATTAACCAACTCTTTTGGCGCGTATTTGAGAGCCGAAGCAACATATACCACAATATTTTCACCCTCTTTTTTTAATATCTTTGCTGCGTCAATGAGGTATTCAAATCCCTTAAATTCCTTAAGAAATCCAAAAAATAACAAAATGGTTTTATCTTGCGGAAGATTGAGAAGATAACGGGCAATGCGCTTATCATACAGGTTACTGTCGAAGAGGTTATAAATTCCATGTCTGATTATCGATGTTTTTTCAAGATTATAGGTAAAATTGTCGACTAATTTGGCATATTCACGATCATTTCCAAGGATAAGATAATCTGCTTGTTTATAAAACACATCCAGCAACTGAACAAATTTTTTATCGTTCACCCAGGGTAAAACATCATGCAGAGTAAACACAAATTTTACTTTATAGACTGTTTTGCAGTATTGGACAAGCGACATGTAATACCCTATTTTCTGTTTAATTGTCGTTCCAATGTGAATATTAACCAAATGAATGTCTCGCGATTCAAGGTAGTTTGCAACCTCTACCACAGATTGAGGCTCCCCGTCATTAAGGGTAAACCGGGGCCACTTAATATACCTCTTCATAAAACTATCAGTAAAGTAGGGAGTTGTTGTGCCCAATAAATCTGTCTGTGGAAACGTAATAAACTTGGGATCACAATATTTTGAGAGTGGGCCAAATAAATGTGCCGCGTAATGTCCAAGGCCTGCATTGGGGGAGGAAATAATAGCAATTTTTGGTTTGTTATTTTGTTTGTTTAGCATAGCGCTTATTATATCAAATTTCGAATTAGTCAACCGATAAGTATCATATCTGAACTATGTCGACGGTAAAAAAATTTTTCTGAAAAAAATAGCAATAGATATATATTATTGCAATTTAAAAGAATATTGATTTGACGGGCTAATAATGTATAATATGTTCTTACCAAAATACATATATTATACGTTTATATTATTACCATATGACACAGATAAGAGAAGCAACATTATTGTCTTCCCCGATAAAAGAAGCAAATATTAAAAGATATACCGAAAAAGTAGGAAAGCCCCCATCTCTTACTGACATAATTGAGGTAAAGTCTGTAAAAGATGGATTCACGATTATCGCTTCGATAGATCAGATTCCTGGGAATGACTTAGCACAGTTACAGGAACTTTACTACCAAGGTTTTCCGGCAGAGAAAGCAACAGAAACCACTCTTGACACACTGGATGCGAAGGGGAGAGCTTCTGTCTGGGCATACGAAACAAACGTCAACGGAGACGTTGTAGCAATGGCCCAGCTGCAATTAACGAAGGCAATGAGATCTTTAAAAGACCCCGTTGACCAACTGGGAGTGTTGCAGATAACAGGCGCTGTTACCGATGAACAATCCAAAAAACAGGGAAGACAAAAATCTCTCGGAAAAGAAATTCTTGAATACGGGCTGAACAGGTTTCCGGCAGCAATTTTACAAGCACTGGACCAGGGGACAATTCAATTGGGAGATGGAATAGTTGTTGGTGACGAAACCGTGGAAGTATCAGGCAATCTTATCAGACAAGCCATTACTCAAGGCTTGACGTTAGTAACCGACACCAGAGAAGAATATTTTTTGAAAATGTATCATAATTTAGCCGAAGAGCTTCATTATAAACATATGCCAAGTGCCGATTCCACAGACAGTCATTTATATGCACAATTATTAAATAAAGCGGGAATAGTCTATATATATGTAGAAGATGGACAACTCAAAATAAGTCAGCAATCGGCAACTCCAATGACAGTCGGGGGGTTTGCCTCACGAAAAGCCAACACAGCAGAATATTCAATTAAAGGAGGCGATGCACGTGAACAACTAGCACGGCTTTGTGAATATTTTATGATTAATGAACCAACAGATGCCATTGTAGATACCTCAGACATTAATAGTACAGATCCCTCACTTGCCATTCTCTATGAACCCGCCGTTGAAGGTCAAGATCCGCATACATTTACCACAAGTATAGTTAAGCAAGTACAAGAATCGGGTATTATTTCCCTAGAAGAGCCAGATTTCCAAGATGAAGTCTATCGTGTTGTTATTCGAAGATAAACGAACAATCTTTTCTTAAAAGTAACTTTGCTCAAAAATAAAGATGAAGATTGATAAGTATCTGTATTCTGGCTGTTGGAGTGCTATTAAAAATAGCCTATAATAGTTATATAAATATAGTATAATGCAGTATGATAAAACAGTTTGAACCCGTGCGCATTGCACTACAGAACGAAAGGGTGGTAAGTTTCGTACAAAAACAATATCTATCCAGCTATCAACGCTATTTTTCTGGTCACGAAGACGAAGTAGAAACAATGATCAAAAGTGCATTTTCACTTTTAATAGAATCACATAGAAATTATAGTAAAATTCATATTCCTTCTCTTGAAAAAGCCACAAAAGATATCAGCCGTAATTTATTTCATATACATGACGATACTCATTGGTTTAACAAAATGCATTATGCCTATAAACTGTTTGTAAGACCAAAACAAGATTATGCTTTTATTCATCAATATCTTCTAAATGGGAATGTTCATGATTTTGGATGTGATGGAGGATATTTTAGTTTTGAACTCTTAAAAAACAACCATAACATTTTCCTTTCAGATATAGTTGATCACAGAATAAAAGAGATAAATCACGTGCCGTTTTACCTCATGAAAACTCCAATTGATGTCCAAAAAATGGACACACAATTTGATAATGGAATAGTAAAAACAGTTCTTCATCACATTAATGGTAAATATCTCAAAACTGTTTTAAGGAAACTCAGATCCATGCATAAAAGAATTATCATAGAAGAAGACATATTTGGGATACCGACATTATTACAATATTGTTCAAAAAACATTATTCGGCAAGAAGCAATGCAACAATATGCCAGCCTGGATTTGAATGAACAGTATCAATACAATATACTTACGGATTTTTTTAGCAACGCAGTTATCTATAATCGATTGGATATTAACTTTCCATTTCAGTTTCATACAGTCGAAGAGTGGATTAGCATTCTCCATGAAGTAGGGTTTACGAATGTTATCTGTAAAGTAACTGGGTTTAATGAATGGAAGCTTACTCAGAACTGTCAAGCATGGTTTATTTGTGACTAATCTTACACGTGTTTTTTTTTGTGAGCAAGGATGAGGTTACGAATAAACAGTGATTTTGTTATTCCCTCATGTTTACTTGCAGATTCAAGGTATGCAAGTAAATTTGGGCTGATAAAAAAATTAAACCGTTTTTCACGAAGATCTAGAGCTTCTTTTAAAGCCTCTTGTAGCTTTTTTTCAAGTGAACCTCCTTCGTACTCCTTCAAAATCATCTTATCATTCTCGACTCCTGTGAAAAAATGTGGAACATATCCCTTCATGTATAAAATTATTATTGGTTTATTAAATTCAAGTGCTTTTTGAATAACAAAACCAACGGAAAGACTGTGAGTGCTTACTTCAAAAATACAAATATCTGCCTCTTTAATAGTATTAATTTTTTTGTGGTAGAAATCCACCTGAACTTCATGGTTTCCTGATTCTAATGCTTTATATAATTGAGTTGGCTCTTCGGTAAATATATCGTCATCAAGAAGTATGTATTTATGATCTTGAATGTAAGATCGTATTTTTTTATACGCTTCTCCAAATTGTTTTTTTCCTCTTTGCGAAGCTGTAAAAAATATTTTCATGTGCTCATTATACCAAATTATCTTGCATAATAGCGCTATTCTCAGATAGTAAACATGATTCAAGACGCACTTTTATTTTTTTGAACAATTCTGGCAATTGGGAGCGTTCTTCACCCGCGAAATTTTGAAGGACATACTCTTCTCCGTTCATTCTATTTTCGGGCACTCTATTGTCAACCCCGATCCGTATCCGCAAAAAGTCCATTGTTCGTAGCTTATCTTGGATGGAGGCGAGTCCATTGTGTAGCTTGGGTCCCTGCAGTTGGATTTTAAACTTACCCAGAGGAATATCTAAGTCGTCGTGAACAACAATCAAGTGACTAGTGGTTAGCGACTGGTTGCTTGAAGGATATCTTTCCAGAAGTTTCCGTACGGCGTCCCCCGATTTATTCATGTATGTTTGGGGCTTTGCAAGAATAAAATCGTGCGATGTGTTTTGTATGCCATGCACCGTTGCTATCTCTGACAATAAATACTTATCTTTTTTAAACTCTTCACTGGTGTATGTTTTTTGTTGTATCAAATCATTCAAAAAATAGTCCACAAACATAAATCCCACGTTGTGACGGTTTTTTTCGTATTTCTCTCCAGGGTTACCCAGGCCAACAATAAGTTTCATAATTGATATTATAGTTGATTTTACTTTCTTTTTTCGTTTATACTGAAAAACATATGTCAAAGTATGTTCCTGATGTTGTTTCTCATCGGTGGGTAATCATTGCCTCTCAACGTCTCGCGCGTCCCGATGATTCCCCTAAAACAAATGGGAACAAAAAAAAAGTATGTGCATTTTGTGAGGGAAATGAATCACTTACACCAACCGAAGTATTTCGAATCGGAAAAGGGGAAACAAACAAACCAGGGTGGAAAGTGCGCGTAATAACAAATAAGTATCCCATCACCGATTATCATGAAGTCATTGTTCACTCTCCAGACCATAAGAAAAATATTGAGAGTCTCTCAGAAAAACAGGTAGGCACAATATTGCGCGCCTATAAAGCGCGTTTTAACTTTTATCGAAAGACAGGTCAGGTGCTCATCTTTTGCAATAACGGAGAGCATGCTGGAGCCTCAATCAAACATCCCCACGCCCAACTTGTGGTTATTCCGGCGCAAATCAATCTTGACACCCTTGCAAAAGAGCCAATAAACAATGTTGTACAAGATACGAAGTATTTCACTACCTATTGCCCCGACTTTTCACAATGGCCATACGAAGTATGGATTACACCCAAAGATGGAAAGGGTAGGTTTGGTGACCTGAACGACGAACAACTAGATGAAATGGCGCTTCTCATGCGTCAAAATATCCGGCAGCTCAAAAAAATATTTGATGAACACCAGCTTACCAACATGGACTTTGCATATAATTATTATATTTACCCGGGGCATGAATGGTATCTACGTATTATTCCCCGTTTTGTACATCGCGCAGGATTTGAGCTGGGAACAGGATTAAATGTCAATATCGTTGATCCGGCAGAAGCATCTCTTGAACTGCGTGGCATTGAAAGCAAAATAATGGGGATTCTCAATAAATTAAAACATAAAGCGAAAGCAAAGTAAAACCAAAGGGAAGTTATTTTTCCAGTTGGACTTCTGAGATGGGAGTAGCAGTTTTTGAAAACTGTATTGCGTAGAACGCATCTCTGTTTTTATTAAATCCTCTGATGGTGCCCACATGTACTTTTTTCGGTTCGGAGGAAACAACATATCTTCCTGTTTCCTTTTTATTTACGTCATAAAAAACAATTGCAGCCGTTTCAGACACTTCTGTTTTAAAACTGACGGAAAGAATTTGTCCGGACGTAGCAAGATACACCTTCCCAATTACCTTTTCTGCACGTGTATTGGTAGAAAACCCTCCAGTGTTTAATAATACTGCGATAGAGAGGACTGCAAATGAAGCAAGCATAAAGAGAGATTTAGGTGTGGGCAGGAGCTTAAATGCTCCTGATGCAAGCGGTTGTGCAGCCTTAATTCCCTTATATTTCAGCAAATCGTCCGGATAGACAAAAACACCCTCACAGGACGGACACTCCAAAAGTATGGTATTTTTTGGCAGGGTAGCATCCACTTTTTCCAGAAGTACACTTTTATCTTTTGGACACACTTTTTGATTCCCGAGGACATATTGACCCTGTGCCTCTTCAGTAAGGATGCGGGCAGAATTTTGTGTAATTTTATTTATCCCGTTTTTGTCAAAGAAACTGGAGCCACAGGTGGCGCAGTGAAGCACAATCTCATTATCGACATTGCGCACGTTCATCTGTTGTCCGCAGTTTGGGCAGAGCATATGGTATTACGATAGCACATGAAGATTTAAATTACAAATGTCAAATGACGTCACGAAGTGGGCTGAGCAGGTTTGGAACCAAACATAGTGTCGAGTAGGCCGATAACTCCTCCAAGTGCTGCTCCAATCAGCACCCCTCCAGCAAGAAAATTTGCTGTAGCGAGGGAAAATAAAGAAAGGCTTGCTATGCGTAGACCTGCAAGAACGCCTCCTAACAAAGCTGTTCGTGAAATTCGTTCCCCAAATGTTGGTTTTTTCTCTGCTGCCATGCGCTGATTATAACTCAGCGCGAGATAAAAATCAATATTATAAGACAAAAAAACTACTTCCTTGTTTTTTTAACGTTAGTAATAATAATACCTCTTGCGAAAAGAATAATTATTACCTACTATTAAATAATATCATCATGAATCCATCACTTATTGATTTGATACAAAAAACATACGTTGTTTTGAAGGACTGCATGATCAGTGGTCTGGATGCAGGAGAACTCACCGTGGAAGACTCGGAAAAGTCCGCATTCATTATAGAGCGAAATATGAAACAGATTGAAAGCAGGGGAGAACTTTTACTTTTCACTAGTGATCTGGCAAAACGATACCCAGCTTTTCAAAAAGCTTTTATCACCGTAAAGCAAAACTCCGTCGAAGAAAAAGATAAAAATAAACTGGAAGCTCTTCAGGCTAAGCTTCGTCAATTTAGCAGTTCATCCTCTATAAATGGCAGTCAGTAGACCAGCATCAGCGCCAACACTTGAAACAGCCGCTCAACTACACAGAGCTCCTGTTGAAGCTCCAAAAGCCCCTCCTGCAAAGGCGCCAAAAATAGTGGAAGCACAAAAACAAGCAGATACCCTTCGCCAATTTGAAGCAGAACACAAAGATCCCAGAGAAGTGGTACAACAATCGCGGGATAGAAGTGCCCGACCACTAACTCCAACCGAATTAGCCAACCTGAAAAAAGTCGATCCAAAACAGGCCGAACAAGCAGAGCGATTTAACACCTACTCTGAGGTGATGGCAGAGGCAAAAAGAACAGGCAAACCTCCCGCAGAAGTGGCAAAAGCAAAAGGTACAACTGATTTTGATAAAACACGTGATGCAGTTGAGGATCAAATGCGGCAACTTCCTGTCTTTCAAGATATGGAAGGATTTCGTGACATGACTCCAGCGGAGCAACGAGCATTTGTTGAGGAAAGCTTTGGCACCAATGATCGCGTACGCGCCATCTATCTCACGCAAATGCGAGAAGTAAGTCGGGATGCCATGACGCTTCCTGAAGATCAGAAAACCAAAACGAGTGGAGAAACAGCCCAAAGGACAACAGAGCGATCTGCCCAACGAAAAGCCACAATTGATCGCATGAGGGCTCGTTTGAAAGCAACAGATCAGGATTTATCTGACACACAAGTTGAAGCGATGTTCAAAAGTGGGCAAACTCCCGAGGAAGCCCGTCTTTCGGTGATGGATGCACTGTTGGAAAAAAAGGGAATAAACCCCACTGAATATCATGCACATCAAGAAGCACAAGCAGCGGATGCCCGCCTTGCGGAACTTCAAAATGAATTTCAGGATGCACATAAAAAAGGTCCTCATGCCGGAAATGCATTCGATCTTGATGGATTTTTAAGTGGGAACAGTGCTGATAAACGGGTGCAGGAATATAAACAACTCCAACAAAGAAAAGCACAAATTGCAAAAATTCCTTCTACTATACAACCAGACCAAGAAACAACAATTGAAGAAGTGAAACGGGCTGTATATGGCAAAATGGATTTTGATGCAGGACAACGAGTGGGGGGGATAGATGCCGAACTTCAGGCAATTCATCAAAACATGACAACAGAGACACAAGTCTCACCAAATCAAATATTTACTCCAGAACAACAACAACTCCAACAAGAAAGGGAGCAAAGAATTGTAGCTCTACAGGAAAAAATGGAAAAAGCACTCTCAAAAAGCGTAGAAGATACGCTCATTGAACAGATAGATGAAACGCGGGATATCATGGAACGTAAAACCCTTGCCGAACAAGCAGACAAAGAAGAGGGAGAAAAAACGCTGAAGGACAAAGCCACTTCCCGCATGGTAGAACAGCAAAATCACAACTGGATTGGGATGGATAAGGCAAAGGGAAATCGCACGATTAATTATGATCAAATAGGAAGCGACGCACGGTACATCGCACGGGAGGGAGAAGATGGGGTAAAGCGGCTTATACTCCGGGATATGATGATGGGAGGGGAGGGGGCAATCGTCAAAATGAGCGATGAGAATGGGCAACCTCTCACGATGAATCCGGAGGGCAAATTAGTACGTGCGGATGGAAGTGTCTACAATATCACGGTTCAACAAAGAGGAGAAAGTGGACAATATTCACCTGTTTCTGTTCCGGCAACGTGGGAAAATGTGCCCTATGAATCACTTCCTGAGGAGGGGAGAAATGTATTAAACACTCTTCAACAAGAACAGGGGGACGCCTATGCCACGCGCCTTGTTATGGATCTTGAACAGGCTCGTCACCCTCATTCACTGGGGGAAAGATGGAAGGTATTGGGAAAACTAAAAACCCTTAATTTGTCTCGCGATGAAATCACAGCTATTCACACAAAACTGGGAGATGTGCTGGAAAAAGGTGTTCAGCAAGCGAGAGATGCAGACCACATATTAGACAGATTGGCAGCACAGGGAGTCGATGTTACCGCAAGCGGAAGCAAAACACTGATCGGTTTATTGGTAGCTCTCGGTCTTGGAGGAATTCCAAAAATTCCAAAAAGAGAGAATTAATACACGTATTGACGAACGTGTTTTTTTCTAGTACATTGAACATATGAGTGTACATATTACAGAAGATCTGCGAAAAAAAATATATGACGATTTGGCGGATTTAATGATTGTTGCACTGGAACGACAAGAATTGGATGTGCCCGAAATGAAAAAAAGCGCATCATTTATTTTAGGGACGCTTGACACAATTACAGATGAAGACCAACTCATCGATTTTTTAAAAACGCTCGGAGAAAAATGGCGTGCATATGGAGTTGAGCTTACTCGTTATCAGGGGGAGAAAACCCAACAAGTAGATAAACAGAAAATAGAAGAAATTCAGGGAAGGTTATCACAATTTATTCAAACCCAAAAAACCTAAATGGCAACACTCACTGCAGAACCGGCTCAACTTGATAGACTTACCGTCCTTCGTAGTGGAGGAGAAACCGCCACTGGACTAGACACAAAGTTTAAAAATAATAAGGGCAAAGCATCAATCGAGGCGGCAAAAGATTTACGTAAAGTACAACCGGCCGGGGGCAAAGAGACAATGCGTGCGGGACTTGCTGTAAAAGAAGGAGAAACGAAATTTAACGTTCGCAATGCACGAGATTTTAAAGAACGGTTTGGAGCGGGGAAAAAAGGAGGAGTTGGCTCGAATTCTGCGGAGAAGGCCTCATATCACAAAGCAGAGCAGTCGCTTCGAGAAAATTCAACAATAGCTCTTTTTCTTGAACTTAAGTCGCTCCCTGCAGCTGAACGGGCACAAATGCTTGCTGATGCATCGGTTACCGCAGAGGTGGGACTCAATAATTACGGCGCTATAAAAGATCGGGCACTTTCCCTTATCGCAAGAAGCGACGCAGTAAAAGGGCTTTTTCCAGAACTGGACACTAATAGTCTATCTGAGGCGCAAAAAATAAGTTTTCTTGAGTCGACCCTGTTTCCTTCAGATGATGCCCGATTTGCGGCTCGATTTGGTACCCGTATGCGGGAGGCATACAAAAAATCGGTTGGGTTTGAGTCTGTTATGACTGATGAAAAAAAGGCAGAATTAGAGCAGCAGAAAAAACTTGAAGACGGCAAAAAAGATCAAAAAATAAAATCTCTTAAAGACATGTTGGGGTTGCGAGGCGTCGTAAATCCAATTGGAGGAAATCCCTATACCGAAGCAGACATAGCTACCCTTGTCGATGGAGCGGCAGATACAAGCGTCATCACAGACACACTAGCGGCAAATATATTCAATCGACCGCCAAATGTATATGCCGATTTAAGAGCATACCGTGTTGATCTGCCAAATACCATCGCAAAGCTTCAATCACAAATAAATCCTGGCAGAATGGCTCTAGTCCGTTATGTTGCCGATCCTCGCCATATCAACGAGCCAAACGTTATAGCATATAATGCCGCAACAGCAAGATTGGCTGCCTTGGGTGCCCTATATCCAGCTGGCAACGCTGACCTTACCGCATTCAACACAGGTATACTGCCGCTTATTGGTGATCCTGCATTTGCAGGTTTGGCAAGTGGCGCAAAAGAAGCACAAATGAAATCTGCCGAAATTGACTTGCATATTCATGTGCGCCCTAAGACCACAACAGATATTGAAAAATCTCGGGACATACGTATTCTCCAAGAAGAAGATTTGCTTGGAGAAATCGATGGTATTTTAGGGCAAAGCATTGCAGATGTTCTTGAAGAACGCTACGATGTGATGGAAGAAAGAAGTGGAAGACTTATGCAAGAAAAAGCAGATAAAGCTGAACAGGATGTCAAAATAAACATAATGAACTTGAAGAAAAAAATGAGTTCGAATTGGATTGCATATGATCCTGCAACGAGACAGAAAATTGTACATAAGGACCACATTAAACATGACGTTACCCATCTGGCATACGCATTTGATAAAGATGTGGCGTTGAAACAAATCATTGCGCGAGACCTATTTCCCGGCCTGGGGGGTAATTTTGACAGAATCAATGTCATTGATGGGACAGATATGAACGCTCCAGCTAATGTACTTCTTACACCGGAACAGCTCAAGCAAATGGAAGGAGTATTTACTGCTGCTGGCACAGAATATCGCGATAAACTGTTTGCAGACATGTTCGCAGCACGTACATTTACAGACAGAACATTAAACTTTGGATTTGGGCTTGAAGCTAGTTTTGGTCAACTTGGGTTTAAGCGTGACGAGTGGAAATATATGATGCAACGGTATGAACCAGAGATCACAAAGGCTCTTGAAGCAAATCATGAAGCACATCAAGCACTCCAAACCCTTGAAGCACAAGGAGTTAAGACGGGATTTAATATGAAATGGCTTATGTATATACTAGCAGTCGTTCTTGGCGTCGGAACGGGTGGCGTAGGAGCGGCGGTTATACCTGGAGTTAGTGCATTTGGAGGTATTGCAACGGGAGTGGGTGCGGAATTGGCGGCTGCAAAGGTGATAAATAGCAGAAGAACAACAGACGTGAATGGTAATCTCAACTAAAAACTATGGCAAAATTATTTACTGATACAGATAGAAAAAAAGTGTACAACATCCTTGCGAAGGCGTATATTGACTTAATAGAAAAAGGTCTTATCGGCAAATTTGAACGGCGGGTAATGAGCAAAAAAATCTTGGAAAATATTGAAAAAGCGCAAACCTTTGAAGAGGTGTCGACATTTATCCATTCCCTCCTTCACTTTTACCCGGTATTTAAGAACGCACAAGTACAAGTGGATGCAGAGGTGAATAAATTACATGAACAAGACGTTATGGGGAGGTTACAGCATTTTATCAAGGCGTCTGTATGATGAGGAAAGATAGGACATATTAATTAGTTTCTCTATAATATACTACTATGGCAATAGCAATGACTGGCGGAGAAGGGGAAAAAGCAAACGTTACAGGCAAAGACCTTGCTGCCGCAATAGCGCCAAATCGCGGGCGAGCACCAGTTCTTAATAAAGAAGTTGCAGTCCTGCGGGAGCGCTATCTTAAAGATGCCGGTAAGTCTGTTTTTCAAGCAGAACTTGAGCCAGAGTCAGACAAAGTGGTAAATTTTGATGAGATGCACCGTGTTTTGGATTCCGAACAAAAACGAGTAGACGCAGAGAAAGATCCAAAAAAACACGATGTTCTCAAAAAACGGTATGACAGACTGGAACTGCAATGCAATATATACGACAAACTACTCAATAATGAAGGATTAGCTGCAATGGACAATGTCGAACAACAGACGGTCATTAATACGATGGCAAATCTTCCTGGGTTTGCTGAATCCGCATCTGTCGCCATTGGAGGACGGCTTTCCGTTGATCAAATGATGAAAGTTTTAAATGGCAAAGGCGGGGTAGTAATGACACGAGATGAGAAAAAGGCGCTCTCTGAGATTATTCAATCAATGGCTAATGACGATCGATTTAAAAACAGGCTCTCAAAGAGCCTGTCCACATTAACACTTCCCTCGGAAGATGCGGCATTAGCAGCAGAAATAAGCACTCTTCAGGGCGGAATACGGGATAAGGCAAAAAAAGAAGATGAACTTAAAACTCACAAAGCCATAGCGGATGGTTTTGAAACAAAATATCCCAGTCCAGCAGTAAGAGAATCGGTACGAACTGAATATGAAGATTATCAGGAAGCGTGGAATGGCTTACAAAAAGCATTTCGGCCTCTCGACTTTTCACCTACTACCATCGCTAAGATTAAGGCAGGGTTAGAAGCTGAAATTGCTGCCGCTGCAGCGTTAGCTAGACCTACAGCACACGTTCCTCCAGCTCCGGAATCTGTAGCCTATTATCGAGCACTCAACGAACAGTTAAACCTGTTCAACCAAGTTTCCCCCATTATTTCTGATGCGGCAAAAAGGGAACAAATGAATGAATATAAGCAATATTCTGCGGCAAAAGGGAGAACAGATGCTCTTTCAACAGAATTAGCAGGCTATTCTGATAAAGAAAAACAAATTATACAAAAAGAAAGCGATCGGGGAAAATATGTGGACAAGTACAAACGCAAAATTGAAATCGCCCTTAACGAAGAAATGAAGCGGTATTGGAATGAGGTAACTCTGGACAATGCAACTAAAGCTGCAGAAGCGCGCGCAGCGATAAAAGGGGAGGAAGATCAAGGAGTCAAAGACCTTGCGGAAAAACGAGTAAAAATTGCAGGAGACATGCTTGAACGGTTTACCCAATTATCCTATCTGAGATATGAAGGCGGAGAAGCAAAGGGATGGGACGATAAAGCAATCAAGGATTTTGTGCACAAAGATATGTTGTCGCGAAGCCCCAAACAGCTATCACGTGACATGCTTGACCGCATAATTCGCAATCGGGGACAACTTCCCCGTGCCTATGGGAAAGAAATTGACGCGCTCTTGAAAGACATGGGAGTAGGAGCCGGAACACCGCCAGCAACAGCACGTGAAGTGTTAAATACGATTGATGCAAGCGAATATCAAAAGTGGGCAGAAGCAAAAATTCCCGACATGTTGGGATATGCCAAGGCGCGCGGATATTATTTTGACCTTATGAAATTTAAACCAGGGCAGGCAGAATTCTTGCTGCGAGCCTATGATGAAAAGTTTTTTGCAAACGCGACCGATGCAAAGACAAAATATGCAGAGCAAGCAGCGCGACTTATGGGGGGAGATCTCAAGGAATTTATTGACGGCGGCTCACTCAATTGGAAAAAAGTAAAAGAAGCACTTGTTGGAAAAAATTGGCCTGAGGGAATGAAAAAAATGATGAAATATTTAGCCTATGCAGGAGCAGGATATGTGCTTGGTGGAGGGTTTATATGGGATGCGGGAGGAAGATATATCGGGTTGGATAAAGTACTCCACACGTTAAGCAATGTAGGAAGCATACCTCCGACCATTGTAGGCGCCGCTTCCCGTGCGGGAGATTGGGCAATAAATGCACCGGCCGAAGGGATTTTGAGTGGAATTAATGGAATAGTGCCGCGGATTGTTGGAGGAGTTCCAGTTGGAGGGAGACCACCAATACCCCCAATTAGACCATAAGGTATGGGACCACAATCACCTGAAGACACACTTCCACCACCTTCTTCGCAAGGAGCCGTGCCCCAGGTGGAGGCAGGTTCTGTTCCGGATGCACATGCTGCAGGAAGAAAGATGCTTGAAGAGACAATGGCTCAACTACGCCAACAAGCGCCAGAGACTCCCGATATTCCTCAATCTGATGACATCTCATCCACTCCCACTGCAGATGAGGAAGCAAAACGACAAGCATTACTTGCTATTGCAGATGAACAAATTAGACAAGCCGAAGCTCACCAAGTGCAAAATGAATTACCCTCTCAATCACCGGTTCGCCCCATTTTACCCGCACAAAACAAATCACTTATCGCAATGGTGTTTGAGCAAATAAAAAACGTTATTACTGCTCCAGCGCGGGCGTTTAATTGGGCAAAAACTCAAGTACAAACACGGATAGATGCATTTGCCGGACGAGTAAATACATTATTCAAGCCTCGCAGTAACCCTCCTCAATCCGCTTAATATCCTACCCACCAATCTTTGCGTACTCGGGGATCCATAAAGCTTCCGGTGTCCCGGACGGCAACACGCACCTCACTTGTCATGGCAATTCCCAGTTGTTGTCCACCGGCAAGACCGGGGAGTGATGAACGGCCGGTTCCATTGAGAGAAGAATAAAGCTTAAGAAGTTGTGGATCTACACAAATACCATCGATATGCACAGCATACCCTTTGATAATATCATCCTCACGTGTATATTTTATTGTTATTGAGGTGGGACTTGCATACAATACCATTACTTGTTTGCCATCTCCAATATCATATTGGGAAATCGGGACATGGACACTTTCTCCTGCTTTGGCAGATATTCCAAGAAGTGTAACAGGAGGGTCATCAATTACTCCCCCTCTGCTATTGGTATCCCAATTCCAACCATTTACTTGATATGTTGATACAAATTGAGGTCCGCGCTTGTGTGCAAAAAGCGTAGAAAACTGGGGAGCACGCCCAGCATCATCATCTCCTCCAACATTAGTAAGTGAAAGAGTTTCATTGGTTTTTGAAAAACCACGGACGGCAATGTTAATGTCTGGATGAGTGGCAGCGCTTGGCGTATGGCCGGAAGCAACCGAAATAGGCGTATATGTGTTGTTTGATGTTGTGGGACAAGAAGAGGAGGAAGGGCTGGTTGGGAGAGGCGCCGGTTTATTTGTTGGTTGTATAGTTGGTTTTTGAGTCGGGGGAGGAGGAGGAAGTGAGGGAATGAGGGTGGATATTTGCGTGGGAACGCCTGTAATTGTGGGGAGGGAAGGAGCAAATACCATTTGATCATTTGTTTGTTGTGGCGGAACATTCGTAGGACTTATTGGGGTAATAGGTACAGAAAACTTAGAAATAACAGAAGAAACAATTAACCCTATATCTTGGGGAAGAGTCGCAAAAAAATGAGTGTTTACTTGAGGTGAATGATTGATAAAAATAGCATCACTCATACCGACCGTCAACACAAACGCAACAATAAGTGCGATGACAATACGAATCATTTTATATTTCCACTCCATGTATCTAGTATAGTGGAAAAGATAGAGGAAACTCAATTTTTCAATTGAGCAGTAAGCTTATTCTTCTCCCACGGTTTCTCCAAGAAGTTTGAGAACAACCGTTTTTTTATAGCGACGGTCACCACGTGAATTAATACGAATTGCAGGAAGTTTGCCTTTTTTACCCCATCGTTTAATGGTAAGAGAAGATACGCGAAGAAGAGAAGCCACTTCTCGAATAGTTATTAAATCGGGGAGATCTGCCAGTGATACCTTTGGAAGTGCTTTGGTTTTGTATGACATGGAACGTATTATAATGACCCATTTTGAGATTGTCAAGGAGCGCTTCATACACAAAAAAATCACAACTTTATTTTTCACTTACAAATATATTTTGGAATTAACAAATTAATTATGAAATATGCTTGATTAAAACAGATAAAAATAGAAGAAACTCCCCATCAGACAAATTGTATATTTATCACTTTTCTGTTACGCTATGTATTAGTTATCATCAATGCGTATGAAAAAGAGAAAAGCCTGCCCGCAATACCATACGTCTTTGTGTGGTAAGCGGGGGGAGATAGTAACACTGCTTACTGTTGGTGCTTTTGTTTTAGTATCCGTCGTTGCAGTTGCTTCCTCATTTTTTTTAAATCAAAAAAAGACTACCGGTGCGCGTGCTGCCGTGACGTGCGATGACCCAAATTGGAAATGTGGACCCGAGTGTGCCAATGAAAAAGTGAGAAAGGCATTCGGAGGAGACTCTGCAAAATGGCGCGCGGAGGCGGCTCTCGCATATAAAGGGTGTGATAATGAAAACCAGCCCATTCCTCCAACTCCTAGCTGTCCCGGAAAGTATGATGTAACAGGAGGATGTAATACTGCTTGTTGTGAAAATGAAGGTCATTGTCAAGGGCAAAAATGTAATGTGCCAAATGGATATTGTCAAAGCGGGTTTTCCTGCAATTCAAATAGTGAGGGAAAATTTCATAAAACGTGTGTGGGAAATCAGTGTGTAAACCAACCTTGTCCCGAAGGGGGGACTTGTACGGATAACTGTGACGCATGTGGAGTGCACCTTGACGCAGATGGAAATCCAAGCGGGGGAAATTCAAACCCCAACCCTGGAGGGGGAAATACAAATCCAAATCCCGGCGGAAGCGCCAATCCACCAGCGGCAACAAATGAATGCGTATCAAAATACGACAGCAGCATTGGTAGTTATTCTTGTTCAAGCACCAGTACAACAGGTCACTGCGGAACCGATGGAACAGGAACGTGTAAGGACAGTGGAAGTGGATGTAAATGCCAAGCCACACAATCGTCCTGTGGTGGGAAAACGCCAACTAAATCTTCCTGTGCAGATTATAGCCGGTATTGTCAAGCTGATACCGCATCAAACACAAAAGAATATTATGTAGTGGACGGAGTGGGAAGTTATGCGGATACCACTTGTTCAAAATCGCTTACATTATCTTCCTATTGTTGTGATTCAAAAACAGCAGCAGTTCCGCCAGTGAGTTCGGTAGTACCCAAAGCCCCAACCAACTGTGATTTTGATGGGGGAGTCATACTAAATTTTAGCACTGTCAAATGTACAAATGATATAGTTTACACATGCTCGGCTACGGGAGAGAAAAGCTCAACTGCTTGTGCCCCGGGTGTTTGTGAGGCGGGAGCAACTCCCATAAAATGTGCCGATTTATCTAATCTTGGCAAAACGGCATGTAAGGATACAAAAGGACAACGAATTGTTTGTAGCACTACTCCCGGAGAAATAGAAAAACCATTTAATTGCACAGATTATGCCGGTTGGCCTGGCTCAGCAAAATATTCTGTGGTATGTTCGCAGTATGCCCCGTGGTCCTGTATCTATGTGCCTTGGGTTTATTCCCAAGCCGGAGATAAAAAAATCTGGTCCCAAATTGGGGGATACATGGATGAAAATGCTGCAAAGACGGACGCAGCAGATTCATGTGAGAGAAATAAGGATGTATCTACAACAGTTCCCGTCAGTTTAACCATCAATAATCATGCAAGCTTTCTCAAATATTCAGGGAAGTTTACAGAGGGAAAGATTTGCCTTACAAATACCGACCCATCAACAGATGTCTGTAATACAATTCCAGCAGGCGATCTCAATTCGGATATGTCCCAATACAATACCACCTTTAAATTTACCCCGAGTAATTCTTATCAGTGGGCAGTTGGATATGTCTTTGATGAAAAAGGTCACTTATATCAATCATCCCTTACGATAAATATCAATGAATATAAGCAACCTCAAAAAAATGGGTACGGGTTAACAATTGATGCAGAGAATCCAACAAAATGATCGATAAAATAAAACATTTCAGTTTCGTGATACTCACACTGTTCATTTCATTTTTTGTGAGTAGTTTTATTGCTGCAGAGGTGTTTATTGGCAACTCTCCCACCATTCGTCCGCATCTTGACTCCTATTTGGCTCAAAAAATGCAGACACTTACCTCTCCTGTCTCAAATTTACTCGCATCCCTTCAAGGAAAAGCCCCAGGTACCATGGAGAATAAAACAGTCAAACAACGATATGAAGTTCTTCAGAGCGTTCCTTTTTTAAACGTTGCGACAGGTGTTGCTGCGCGGGAAAAATATGGAGTTGCAGAAACGCACTATGACCTTAACAAAATTAAATGGATAGAATATTCATACAAAACACGTGTGGGAACAACTATTAAAATCAAAATTCCAGAAGGGCAAAAACTCCCTCCACCTGGTGTTTTGTAATAAAATAGTTTTCAGTCTATTTCCCCTTGCATTTTTATAAATTATTCTCTATCCTGAATTTATGTACATAGGACCGTTTTACTTTGACACAAAAGAAATTTTTCTCATATTAGCCGCTGTCTTGGTGGGGCTTGCCATGTATTTCAACTGGCCACTTTACTGGTTTAATCCTCGCATTCTTCTTATGCTTATCATCCTTATGTTAATCACCAAAGGCCTTCTCCCCGCCATTCACAATGAGGCATTTTTTACGCTTGCACTTGTCACAATCTTTTTATCGCTCTATTTGCCTCTTTTCCAGGTTGTCTTGTTCTACTTCATTTCATTCGGATTGTTCCGTGCCATGAAAGTTATCTAAATACATCTTTTTTATCTTTTAACTTTCGGCTAATTTGTCTTGCAAATCGCTTCGCGTTTCTCTATAGTGATACTAACAACAGCTATGATTCACTACAGTAAATGGGTTTGTGTGTTTTTGTTTTTTTGTGGTCTTTTTTGTTTCTCCTCATTTTTTTTAAACTCACCAGAAGTGATGGCAGCAGTTCCAGAAAGCCCGGCATGGGTACGCTGTGTAGGAAACTATACAACCTGTGCTGATTTTTGTGGTTCCCGTGGTCAGGCCTGTTCCAACAACTGTACGGGATTTGGCGGTTGCACCGGAACAACGAACGGATACAATCAAGCAGAAGCATGGGCCATGAACGGGAGCTTATGTTGGAATCAAGGAGCGTGTACTAAAACAATTAAATCTCCTCAAGATGGGTATAACGCGCAATTTCCCCATCTGTGTCACGAATGGTTTAATGCAGCTTGTTGTTGTGGGACTGCGCCGCCCAATCTTTGTACTGCTCGTCCGCAAGGCGATGCCAACTGTGATGGGGTAGTGAATAGGACAGATTTTGATATTTTTGCAGGCTTTGTACGGGGACAGGGATATGCCAATCTCACCTATTCAGCAGATTTCAATAAGGACGGAAAAGTAAACATGGTGGATTACGAGATTTGGAGAAACACCGTTTACCAATAATATGAAACACATACTCAAAATAGTCATCATTGCGATCATCACTCTCGGCATCAGTGTTGGGTTATGGTTTTATCTCAATGGGTATCTTTCAAAATCAAAAGCATCAGGAGAAACGGCACGGTTGCGATTTTCCAAAACTTCCGTCAAGGCAAATGGAGGGGATGAGGTGCGGGTAGATATCATTCTTTCTACAGAGTCAAGCTCAAATGCTAATTTAGGCATATCAGGAGTAGATCTGATGTTTAATAATACGGGAGGAAACTTGGAATTTTTATATGCTAAATCTGCTGCAACTATGCCAGGCGGATTTGATGAGCGCATTCTGGATGAAGCGGGCATGACTATCGGAACCTCTCCCAAACAGCTCAAACGAGTTATGTTCGCTGCCACAAAGCCATCCGGACAACTACAGAAATCAATTATAATTCCGCTCTATTTTAAGGTTATCGCTGCAGGGCAATCCTCTATTACATCCATAGTGACAGTGGACGCTGCTGCTTCACAAGTGGTTGGCCCTTCAGGGTTTATCTATCCTGTTACCCTTGACGCAGCCGCTCCAAACTTTACTGTTGAGATAAGCGATCCGAGAGCAGCTTCTGCCACTAATCTTGCATGTAATACCGTGCGCAATACCAATAGAGCAAATTGTGAGAAGGGAATAGCCTTTACCTGGGGCGATGCGGCAAATGAAGAAGGATATAAAATTTACAAAGATAATCTGCTTATTAAAACTCTTGGCAAAGATGCCACTTCCTATAACGATATGTGGTGCGCAAACTTCAACGCCATCACCTACTCAGTCATCGCTTATAATGCAGCAGGATCTATTTCAACCACCCTTCCCACGGTCTCTTGTGCGTGCCAAATATGTCCCACACAAGCTCCCCCCACCCCAACCCCCATTCAACCAACCAATTCCTCCGACCTTATTTTCCGCGTTATATTCCCCGATGCTGCGCCAACAGTCAATGAAATTCCCAACGTGAGAATAACGATTCTCGATGACGAAGGTAAACGTGTATGTAATGATGATACCGATTGTGCAAAAGTTGTCACGTTTAAACGTGTTCCGGATTCACGGGTGCCAAATACATTTCGATCTCCTCAGCTTCAATACCTTCTCAAAATAAATCAAGGATATTCCGTTGTTGTCAAACAAAGTCACACTGTAAAACAAACCTATATACATGTCTATTTAAAATGGCAAAAAGTATTACAATGTTTAGAAGGGACCAGAGATTCAGGATGTGGACAATTAATCGAAGAAGTAGTGACACGTCCGTTATTTTCCGGAGATCTGGATGGGTCAAATGTCATAGATCAAGCAGATCTGGACAAAGTAAGTGGAGGAATAGGGGTAAATAGTGCAGAGGGAGATTTGAATTTTGATGGCATCACCGACCAAAAAGACGTGGAAGTATTGGGAAGAAATTTTAATAAAAAAGGCACCTGACATGCAAAAAAACATTCGAATACTTATTATCGGAGTTGTCCTTGTTGGTGTTTCTCTCCTGGGGGTGTATTGGCTTCAACAATATTTGCAACGTTCCCGTGCATCAGCGACTGCTCCCACAACTTCATTTGTTATTGCAGGCCCAAAAATAAATCCGGGAGATTCATTCGATCTTATCCTGCAAATAAATCCAAATCTTACCCCTTTTTTCTCCTTTGACATCGCATTTACCTATGACCCAGCCAAAGTATCGCTCAAGGTTACAGACGTGGCAAATATTCTTTCCAACATTACCCCCCTTTCCACAAAAGAAAACGAAGTGGTAGATGTAAAGCTTCTTACAGGAACAGGAAATACAAGTATTGATACCAATACTCACACAGTTCACATTACCGCGATACGAGACAACGGAGCGAACGATCCATTTATGGGACGTGATCCCATTAAAATGGTAAAAGTTTCCTTTGTAATGAATCAAGGGCAAGCTCTTCCCTTGGACTTTAAATGGGTAGACCCTGATCCAGCAAAAACTACCACCTCCGATTCATTTGAAAAAAAAGACTTAAGTTATACGGGAGAAGAGCCGTCCCCAACTCCCGGTCCAACCAGTGTTCCGCCGGTTGGAGTTGCCACAAGCACACCTGTTCCCGGGGCGGTGCAGCCAACGTCTGCATACAACGCTCTCACCCCGGTTCCCACCGTCATTGGAGGATCCGGCCAAGAAGGATCAACAACATCCATTATTGAACGAAAAGATTTGCTCTATATCAACTCAATTGCCTCATATCAAGCTCCATTCCGCTATGAACAAGCTCTCAAATTAGAAAAAGGCACCTATACGCTTACAGTGGGGGCAAAAATGTACGTCCGAAAGGGAAGAGGCATGGTAATTGCCCTTATTTGTAATGAAACCACCTGTGGATCAAAGAGAAAAGGAAGCCCCATGTATGTTTCTCCCGGTTTTCCCATAAAGACGGAATATTCTCAAATGACAAATAATGTTACTATTCCAGAGGATGCAGATAACAAAGAATATATTCTCCGTGTATTTTGTGAAGATGGAAGTGAGTGTGATATCGATTACATCACATTTGAAGACGCGTGGGGAAGTGAACGGCTCAAAAATAATAATTTTACGGAAACGCAAAGTATTATTGATCCCCGAAAACAGCCTACCTCATGGGAGGTAGATTCAACCGCAAACCTTTATGGTTCCGTAGATCCCAGTGCTGGTAAAAATGGGGCATTAATGATTAATAACTCGGCAAAATGAGAAAAAAAATTACATTTATCATAGGAATCGGATGTATTTTTGTCTGCATCGTATTGTTACGGGGACATACTACATTGATTAATCGTCTGTTGACCATAAAAGAAGTAAATGCAAGTAATTGTCAAGATTGTAAATGTGGGTGCGCAGATTGGGCAAATACAGGCGAAGATGGTAAATGCTGCGTAGGATGTAAAACTTTTTATGAAGAAACGAATTCGTGTTCTCCTCCAAAAGGTGGAGGAGGTGGCGGCGGAGGGGGAGGGGGAGGGGGGGGAAGCCCAACAGCAACTCCTGTTCCCTGTGTAGCTCAGACATTTGGCAGTGCCGCAGTAGGGCCTTCAACTCTGCGACCTTTTGATCAAGTGACGGTACGATGTAACTATGGCAAACGTTTGGACTGTCTTTCCGTCACCGGAGCCGGGCTTACTAATTGTCGATATAGTAGATATGAGGGGACTGATAATATTTTCAGTTGTGACGCCGGTCCTAACGCAGGATTTTATGATGACGTGAAATGTAATTTAAAGACAGGCACCACCGACAACTGTTGTGCGACAGTCAACAAAGTGGGAAACATGAACATCATTGGCACTGAGGTGCATTATGATCAAGATATCGTTCTTCCTTTCGGCCCCTACATTCTCACAGCGCGCGTTTTTTCTGTCATTTCCAAGGGAAAAGGAGTAAGAATAAGCCTTATTTGCAATTCAGACACGTGTACAGATGGTAAAGCAAGGAATGCAGAAGTAGCCGCAGTTGCATTTCCGGAAAGCACGGATTATGTGGTTAAATCAATCCCGGTTCCGCTTGTGGGAAAGGGAGATGACAGACATTATCTCCTTCGCCTCAGTGCAGACAAGGGGTCAGAGGCTTATTTTGACTCAGTTTCATTAAAAAATCCCGCACAAAAAGAACTTGTCGTGAACGGAGATTTTGCCTCCTCCATTGATGGTTCTGTTATCACAAAACAACCAACCTCCTGGGGTGAGGGGGATAATAAAATTGGGTATTATTATGGCTCAGTGGCAGATGAAGAAGTAGTTATAGGTTCACCAGTTGCACCCGGACAACCAGGAAGTGGCACTGTGCCAGTGCCAGGTAAGCCCTCATCAATGTCTCTGACTATGAAAATAAAACTGCAGGGTGTTTCAAAAAAGCCAAAGTCCGCAGATCCCATAACAGTATTGGTAAAATTGGCAGGAAGTGTCCCCGTGCAAGCTTCAGGTTCTGCTGCTGTTGCTCCGTTTGGCCCCGTCTCAAAATCGGTTGTATTTACCGTTGACGATGTGGGAGTGTGGACAGGTAAGGCTGATTTTGACACTGTTCCCACAGGGGGTGGATATAAAGTATATATTAAGGGGCCCAAACACATCCAAAAGAAAATCTGTGATAACGCCCCCGCAGAAGATAAGGGCGGCACCTATCACTGTGGAGACGGAAAAATAACGCTCGCTGCAGGCGCCAATACCCTCGATTTTTCAAAAATAATTATTCTTGCCGGAGATCTTCCAGAAGCGGGCGGAAAACAAAATGGTATTGTTGATGCATATGACACCACATTTGTCCGCACCAATTTAGGTACAACAGACGCAGGTAAACTTGCCATTGGGGATCTTAACCTGGATGGCGTTATCGATACGCAAGACTACTCAATGATATTGCAAGCGTTATCCATTAAATTTGATGAAGAATAACCTATGGAACACACTCCCCACACGACATATACCCGCATAATGCTTCTCATTCTCGCACTGGTACTTCTGTCTGCGAGCATTACCGGATATTTTGTGTCTCAGCGTATGCAATCAAGTCCAAAAGGAACAGATGCAATACAAATTACTACTGCACCCAAAATTGTTCCCACCCTGATTCCATATCCAACAAAGGGATCATTTGTTTTAAAAGAACAATCAATGCTGCAGAGCGTGAAGCTGGGAATGCCGGTTGTCATTGATCTTATTGCGACATCGAGTACAGATACCGTCGCTGGCTATGATGCAATCCTTTCTTATGATGAAAGTGCTTTTGAACGGCAATCAGTGCAAAATAAGGTAGATTCCTTTCGCATTTTTACCTATGATCGAACTACCCATCTTTCAATTTCTGCAACAAAAAATCTTCAAGTAAGCGAGCAAATCCGATTTAGCAGCACACCAATTCTTACCTTTACATTTTTGGCAAAAAAGAAAGGGACGTATATATTTTCTCTCAAACCCGTGGGAAACGAAAGCTCCAAGCTTGTAAATGAGAGCGCACAAGTCACCTATCCAGAATCGAATGATTTCCGCCTTGAAATTAACTAAGGAATAATGAATAATAGTAGGTAATGCGTACTTTGCGTTTTCCGTTTATTTATTTCTTTGTTTATTTATTTCTTTGTTTATTTATTTCTTCTCCCGTTGAGGCTGCTTCCGTAAAATTTGATAAGGGCACCGTAACAGTAAGCGTTGGATCTACATTTACACTGGACGCCGTAGTTGATGCGGGAAGTGATCAAATCACCTCAACAGATATGTGGATACTGTATGACTCTACACTTCTTGAAGCACAAAGCGCATCCGCAGCGGCTTTTTTTCCAGCTGAAACCCACAATATAACCTCAGGCAAGGTGTATGTCGCCGGCCTTGTTACCGACCCTGGAACCTATAAGACAGGATCTGGTAGTGTAGCAACCATTACGTTTAAAGGGTTAAAAAACGGGGTAGCTACTATTACCTATGATTGTCGCACAGACGTAAGTAATTCTTCAAAAGTTATCAAAAATGCTGTAGATCCCATCAACGTCATTAATTGTGCCCAAAACGGCACCTCTATCATCACTATTGGCTCCGGCGGATCTCTTACTCCTACCGTTGCCGCGCCTACTGCAGTATATAGCTCGCAAACCCAACCAACATCCCTCCCTCGCACAGGGTTTATGGACGAATTGCCCAAATGGGGAATGATCGGAGGATTATTAATTTTCACAGGCGTCATACTGAGGATGGTACTGTTTATGAAGATATGAAATTGCCGTCGTTTAAGGGTCCCGCTGCAGTAAAAATAGCCATCGGTGTTGTCGCCGGCATTGCTGTTGTTGCTGGTGGATTTCTTCTCATACAAAATGTATTTACAAGGGCCTCGGATGCGGCTCCAAGAGATTTAATCATCAGCAGTATTACCACTAACACTGCCAAAATTGCATGGACCACCGACCAAGAAACACAAGGGGTCGTGGAGTACGGCTCATCTCCCACTTCACTTAACTTATTTGCTCCCGAAAGCCAAAAACAAAAAAATCACAACGTAGAAATCACCCTGTTATCTCCAGCCACCTCCTATTATTTCCAGATTCGTATTGGTGAGACGAAATATGATAATGGGGGGGTACCCTGGACCTTTTCAACAAAAGCTCAATTAGCCTCAACCACCGGAACGCCTGCTCCAACTCCCACTCTCGGAGCGGGAACTCCTGTTCCCACACAAACTAATCCACTGGAACCCACCCAGGAGGGCGCTTTTGGTCCGTTAAAAACGTCCTCACTAAAAATAAATCCCACAAGTGTTCCCACCCAGACTCTTGTTCTTCCTACACCCACAACGTATGTATATGTAATTCCCACGCTCCCCATTTATGTATGTGGCGAAACAGATTGCCAGAAAATTTGTCAAAAAATTGGGTATACCTGTAGCACATTGGATTGGATGAAGTCAGGATGTGTAGGGAAATATGTACTTGGCTCATGTGCCATTGCTCCCACCCTCACTCCAAGCCCCACAACAACTCCCACCCCAACATCCACTCCAACGCCAACAAGCACTCCTACCCCAACCAGGACACCCACCCCAAGTCCAACCTAAATTTTTCTGTTCTATTATTTACTCCAAGGGGGAATCGTGACAAAAACCACCGTTTTTTAATTTGAATTTGGAGCTTGAATTTTTTTGTGTTACACTGAATACAGTTATCATTTTTATATACATTTATTTATGTCAGATTCAAAAACATCCTCAAAATTTGGATTGGGTCTCATTCTTGGAACAGTAGTTGGTGGGTTGGCTGCATTTTTTCTTTCTCCAACATCGGGTCCTCAAAATCAAGAAATGGTTGCAAAAAAAATTAAGGAGCTTGAAAAATTGCTTGCAGATGGCAACCTAGAAGAAAAAGTTAAGGAAATTTTCGGCGAGGCAACAGAAGAAGCAACCGCAGTATACAAAAAAGCCAAAAAAAACTTCATTAAATCCCTCGCACAAGCAAAGGGCACTATTGAGTCACTTGACAAGGAACAAGTGGCAGAAGTAGCTCATGAAACGGTGGAAATTCTCAAAAAAGAAGCAAAGCATGAAGAGAAAGAAATGGAAAAGTTAAAGGCTGAGCTTGCAAAAGAATGGAAGAAACTAGCTCCCAAGCAAAAAGCCAAAAGCTAACATTCTGTTTTGCCATATCACCCAATAGCTTTTTGTTCATACACGCGCTCCTGTTGTAGTTATATTTCTATTGGGTCCACGATTTCTCATCGCATACTTATATTCTATTCTTTATGCAGTGTCGTTGGAGGATTGGTGTGTATGGGGATCGGCCATAAAATAACAATACTCAGGCATAAAACTATCATTACAAAACCAATATACTCCAAATATTGTGGCCAAAATAGTATCACAATCTTTGCTTTATCGTTTAGTTTAATTCCAGTAATGTCCCATCCATTTGCCCAGTTATTTACCAACACGTGACTTGTTAGTTCTGTCCCAAAAAGAGAGGGAAAATGTGTCTGAATCCAACTGATATTTCCCCCCTCTGCATTTATTTGAAATGCCTTCCAGTTTTTTTCAAATGCCTCATTATTGGTAATAATTGTATGATTTTCATTTTTGCTTTCATTACTCCAATAAATTGATTGAAAATAATTATATGGAAAAGGAATGATACGAATATTTTTAATATTATTTTCGGTCAGTAGGCTCCCAATACCAAAATTATTCACCGACAACCTATATCCATTCGTGCTGTCGTTATAGGGAGGGATAATAAAATAATCCGTGTCATACCCTTTAAATTGAGACAACTCGTCATTAATAAAGCATTTTCGCAGCACATAATCCTCAAAACAAACCTTAAGTGGCAGTCCAGACACATGTTGAGATTCAATTGCCACTATGTATCCCTGATTATGAGATAGATTAGGAAACGACATCGTATCGCAGATTGTTCCATTTCTTGCTTGATAATTAAGCGCATATTCATCCGCCCCAATTGTTATTTGTTCTTTATTAATATACTCTGATTTCGAAGAATGACAGTCATTAATAGTGCTGACAAGTGACCCAATATCTGGATGAATCTGTTCCGACGGAAAATTGCCAACAATCTCCATCTTATCTTGTTGCGGAGCGGTTCCCGCTTTTGAAGAGGGGAGGGTTACACTCATTTTTTCTATGATAGAATCCATTGAGTAATAAATAGCATTTTCTCTATTAAATTCAATAAGTATTTCACCCAAATATACCTCCCCCTCTATTTTTCCATCAGGAATCACAAATTGCTGACTATTGATAATAAAAGATGTTATTTTTTTTGAGGGGAGATATACATATTGTTCAGTATTATCATTACCACTTAAATAAGGGATAAGAAATTGTATTCTGAGGCGAGGTTTTTCATTAATAGTACTGACGTATATATCAATATAACTTTCTTTCTCCACAGCTTCAATAGGGGGAATAAAAACAGTTCCATTATGGAGTATATTTCCAAAATTTACACTATATGAGTCATCATTAATTTTTAATAGAGAATTATTTACTCTCTCTTTCTCATTAAGGATGTTACGTCCCGGGTAGATAAGAGATGTGTTTGAATAAGATTGAGTGATATATTCTCCCTTATCGATATACCCTTGATCTATATAGCTGGATCGATATGATGGTTCAATATTATTTGCCACAGAAACACTCTCTCCCCGAGTGATGTCGTATTGAAATACCGAAATATTACTCCCAAATGTTTTTACGAGCTTAATATTTTTATTTGACGTTATCATTTTAAGCAATTGAGGAAAAAAAAGTGCTTTTGAATAATTATTGTCGTCCGGGATAAATACGTTTTTATCTAAAAGGATATATTTTATTTTATATTTTTCGAGAAGATTTTGAAATAAAAGTACGTTTTTTGAATATACTGCATAGGAAAGTTCACGATAGCTTTGTTCATTATTCGGATACCATCGATCAAATTCACGGTTTAATGTAGGCTGCTTTAATCCGAACCACGTAAATCCGGCTCCTTGGTAGGTTTGAGTCATATCCGGATACTCCCATTTGTAATATACCCAACCAAACATGTTGTTTATTGGTAATATGAGCATTCGTTCACTGTCTTGTTGACGCGACCAATCGAACAAGTCAAAATATTCCTGAGGGATGCGAACACGTTCAACCGGGCTAATAAAGTTTCCCTGGAAGGCGGGAAGTATATAGAAAAAAATCACTAAAACACATACATACAAATAACCATGTATAAAAAAGAACGATCGTACCCTTTTAAAAATATGTGTGATTAAAGTGAGAAGGTAGTAATGGAAATAACCAAAAAATGTTGCAAGAAGAAATATAAGATACAGCGAAAATTTGGTGAAAGGGGAGCGCAGCACTTCCTTTATCAAGGGGCTTCTGTCTCTAAGCCAACTAAAAAGAGTAAAGAGGGCGGGTATATCCGACAATAAAAAAAAGCTCACGCCCACAAATAAAGGAACAAGACTTATCAGCTCTACCTTTTTTTTCTTAATTGACACAAGTATTCCACCACAAGACAAACAGAAAAAAATTACACCAAGCGAAGACACAAAGGGACTTTGTAAATGATTTTCCCACGCTCCGAGGAGAGGAACACTTCTTTGACTATTGTCTATAACTTTCCAATCAAAAAGAAAGTTACGAAGAAGGAGATAGTCTTTGACATCCCCATATTTTTTGTTGTAATAGTACGTTTCTTCGGAAGAAAGCCGATGGATTTTTGAATTGATAACATCAGAATAATAATTTGATGAATAATACATATTTGGCAAGATCCAGAACAAGTTTAAAACAAGGCTCAAACACACTATTATTAACGATCGTTTTATATATGAATGTTTAAAGAGAGAAAGAAAAAAAAGATAACTCACCAAGCCGATAAAATAGACGTACCAGAGTGTTGCGGTATGTGCCATTGCGGAAGAAAGAATAGAGGCAATTCCAAAATAGAGAAGATGTTTTTTTCTTCCCTCATGAATAAATTGTGTTGAAAAAAGAAAAAGAAATCCAATATATCCGAACTTCGTTGTAAACATCTCAAGCGGAGCAATAAAATGCTGTACAGTTCCTATATTAAGTAGGTAAAAAAGAGCTCCTAAAAGTGAACTGACGGACACAATTGCACCACCTATCTTGAGATGATGTCCGGGCTGTCTTGAGAGAAGATATTTAAGAAATAGGTATACGCCAATGGGCCCAATGAGTATCATAAGGAACATATAGGCATACCTTACAAAGGAAAGAGGAAAGAGGGTGGTAAAGAGAGCGACAAGTGCCATACGAGGTATTTCGGATGCATGTGCCTGAGAGGGTGGAGCACCCAGACCCTGATGTGATTGCCACATAGTGGTAATTCTTCCCCAGTATTGGGACAGATTAAATTCAGGATGTAATGTGTCCCATCCAGAGAGAAAGGTATTTGGTGTATAATTTTTGTAGCAAAGAAAAAGAGAGACCAAAACAAGAACAAGCAAATAATAGTCAATTTTTATTTTTTTAAGCATGAGCAATAAAAATTATACAGGATTTGATGTTGACTCGTTACATGAAAAATATGGGAAACAGAAACACGAGTCGGCACGGTACACACTGTTTCTCGTAATCCTTCTCTTGTTTCATGCCGTTGCAAATCTTGTTTGGATCTATCTAAATAAAAATCCTCTTGATTTTGATCCTATCGGCCATACACTTATCAGTATCAATTCTGCTGAATACGTTAAAACACACATTCTCTCCTTTAATTTAAGAGATTATATGCTCTTTTCCCCGGCCTACCCAAACTTTACACATACAATAAGCCTTATTCTTATTTTCATCTTCGGAAATTACTGGAAAGTTATTCAATGTACGGGCACTATTTTCTTTCTTTTAACCATTTTTGGCACATTTTTATATGTAAAAGAGATTTCTAGAAAGCCCCAGATAGCTTTTCTCAGTGCTTTTTTTTATAGTTTCTTCGTATCGGTGGTTCAGTACTCCCGATTCCATATGCTGGACATACCTCTCACCGCAATGATTATATTCACAATGTATTTCTGGGAACGCCTAAAAAAAACAGGTCATTATCGTTATTTGTATGCAAGTGCGTTCACATTCGCATTTGCGGAGCTCACCAAGTGGCACGCAGTCATATTTTTATTTGTTCCCGCCCTCTTTCTTCTTATATGGGCCATTAAACATAAAAAATTTCATTCAACCCGATTTATTCTTCATATCGTCTTTTGTATAGGGATCATTATTATTCTTGTTCTTCCTTGGTATTATTACAATTTTGAAAATTTTATTAAACTGGGAGCAATCAATTTTAAGGGAGAAGCAGATGATCCTCACAATCTGCTCAGCTCTGTGAACATCTTTTTTTATACGCGATTAATCATTAACTATCAAATTCAGTTTGTTGGTCTGTTAATCTTCCTGTATTCGTCTATAAAGATCGCTTTAAAAAAGCCTTCTTATATGAAAATATCTCTCCTATCAGTACTTTTTAATTACGCCTTTTTCACTTTTTTTGTAATAAATAAAAATATTCGAGTTTTATTTCCCGTTATGCCGTTTATCGCCCTGATATTGGCATTTGGAGCAAATGAATTATTACGCACAACACACAAAGCTTTCTTTTTGGCAAGAACTGTATTTTCTGCCGTGATGACCTATATTGTGCTTTCTTTCTTTATCCTTTCATTTGGCATCCCATTTTATCCAAACGTGCAAATTACTGGACATATTCCCGGTTTTAATGAACTGGAGGTGCTTTATTTACACACGTATCCTGTAAATTTATTGTATAACGCACCTGCGGTAAACTATGAATCCCTCGTAAATACGATACTACGGTACAAACCGTATTCCGATAAACCCCTCCAGGTTGTTGTTGCAGTTAATCTTCTCAACTTTCAAAATGATCATATACTTATCGAACTATATCGGAAATATAGCGATACCATTACGTATGCAAATACGGAAATTCTGAACAAGCAGATAACGTTGACGCGTTTAGATCAACTTTATGACAACTTTCAAAATAACAATGATTTTGAGAGCACCTATACATTAAAGCAGCCATTAAGTTCTATCGATTTTATCTTTACCTCCCTTTATAATCCTATTCATCCAGAACAAAGATTGGACGCATTATATACCCCCATTAAAACCATACAAAATTATCTATTAGGTGAATCAAACGATACCTTTGTCCCCATAAACAGGGAACCCCTTCCTAATGGAGACACTGTTTTTCTGTATATAAACAAAAAACTGCTCAGATGAGCAGTTTTTTGTGATACATTCTTGTTCAAGTATTACTTAACTACTTCCACAAACTGTGTTCCGTCCCAGAAGAATGCTTTTACACCCTTGTCTGGTTGTTCAGTAGCTAATGTTTTGGCTCTTGCAGCAAGATCATTTGGCATATCAGCTGGAGCACACCATTCTGGGTTGTTTGGCATGAATGTCATTTGTTCAACTCCAGGTTGTTTCAAATGCACCGATCCTTCACCCCATGTATACCATGAATGATTTTTTGTTGCTGGGTCGCCCACTGTTCCTTGTCGTACAAACATGGTAGCCTGAAATGATCCAGAAGCTTTCACATCTTGTACGAGTGCAGCAGTGTCAAGTTTTTTAAAATCAAATGTTTTGCTTGTTGCGCTGTTTGCTTGTTCTGCTCCAAAGAGTACTTTACCATTTTGATCGACTGGGCCAACCCCTTCTACATAATGTACTCCTGGTTGGTAGGCATATGCTTCATAAAACCATTCTCCTGTTTTTGGCTCAAAGACCCAATTTTTTGCTTGACCACCGAATCTTTGTGACATATTTTCAGGTGAAAGGGGAGTATTTGCTGGTGCTTTTTCAAATACAGACACATTTACTCCTTGTTCTGTAAGCTTAGCAATCATTCTTCCATCAAGAGTTTCAAACTTCTTTGTTTCAGGATTATACCACTCTACTTTTACTTTTCCGGTTTGTGCGTCTTTATTGTCTCGGAATTCAATAGCTGCTTGTCTAAATGATTTTGTTGCACCAGACAATTCAGGATCATAGACACACAAATCTTCAGGGACTGGAATAAGAGATATTTGTTCAACCCCTAGTACCTCTGCTCCGGGAGTACCGAAGAAGAACTGTGTATTTTTCTCTGTGTCTCCCTCACGGACGATTCCACCTTTTCTTGCAAAGACGGCAACACCAGGCTTATTGATTTTGATGTCAACAAGACGGCTCTTAAAGTCTTCTCTTTCTTTTGCAGTAAGATCATTAAAGCTTTTAAATATTTTTTGGGGATCAAATTCAGGTTGATTTGTATTTTTATCAATATGAACATGAAGCTTTGGATCATACGTAATATTGTCCTTCATAGGGAAGGCAGGTTCGCCCATCATCCAACCATTCCACACTTTTGATCCGTCAGGAAGAGTTTCGATAATAGGAGTCATCTGCTCTGGCTTAATAGCATTTGCAGGATCGGTTGATTTAAGCACCTCAACGGCTTGTTCAGGAGTTACTGGCCATCCCTCCCGAGGTAAATTAATCTTGATTCCAAGTTTTCCAAGATATTCCATATATGCTTTAACGTCTTCTGGAGTAACAGATGATACTTCAGTAGCAGTGGCTACGGGAGTAGGAGCTGCGACTGTAGCTTCAACGGTTGCAGTAGGAGTTGGAGAAGCTGCTTCAAGTCCGGGAGCTTGATATCCAGGCTTAAAAAATGTACCTGGTTTGCTTGGTACATCTGCAGGAGTAGGTAAGATTGTAGCAGTAGCTGTTGGCATAGCGGTAGCCGTAGGCATACTTGTTTCAGTAGCTTTAGGAACGCCGGTAGTAGCAGTCACATTAGCGGAGAGGGTACAAGCGAGAGAAGGTGCAGCAAGAAGAACACCGCTACCTACGGCCATCCATTTTTTATCGACGGCAACTCCAAGTAAATTTACCTTACCACCTAAAGAACGACCTGTTTGTTTTCGTGCTACTATTTCAGTCATATTTTTAATGAAAATTACTGATAACACCTATAGTATAACAGATACTCAGTGCTTGTCAAGAGGATTATGAGAATGTACTATACCTATAATAAATATGTCGCATGACTATATTTTGGAGCTCAATTAGGGTATTATATATGTATGCTCACGGCAGAACTACCACAGATGTCCATAAAGGGCAAAATACAGCCAATTTTAACTAAACTTTCCCGATTGAGCGGCCAAACAGCAGAGGTGCTGAGCGGAGAATCTGTTGAAATTCATACCCGTGAGGCTAAAATAAGCCGCATGCAGAAGGGCGTAGCCTTATTTATAGGTCAATGGGAGCAAACTCCCAACAAAAACAAACTCTTAGACAGTGTTTCTCAAGCAAAGCGAATTTTTGAAGCAAAACAGGTTCAATATGGGGAGGGATCCCTCAAGGGGTATAAAAGTAGCTTGGAGGCAGAAAAAGACAGATTAAGAGAGGAACTATTAAAACTTGAAATGGTTCAGTGTTACACCCAAGACGGAGACACAAAGGAAAAAAATGCTCGCAAAGCAACGCTCGCGCAACTCAACGCTGCATATAATGAAACTCATGAAGCCATTCGAACAACAAAATTTAAAACTCCTGAAGAGGAATTTGATGCAGCACAAGAAGCATACCAAGTAGCCTTAACCGGTTTTTTATTTGCAAAAAACAAGGAGCTTTACAAAGCTGATAAAGGATCTCTTGATGCTTATGACTCCAAAAAAGAGGCCCGTCAAATAGAAGGGGTGTTACGCGCTATAAATGAAACTGCCGGCCAACACCTCCACATAGGAACAGGAGAGGGCAAAAGCACCGTTATTCTCCCCATTGCCTCACTTGTTGATGCAGCAACAAACACAGACGGAAAGGTAGTGGTAGGGTCTGCAAATGGTGTTCTCGTGGATGAACTTAAAAAAAGCACCACACGTCTTGCACATGAACTTCGTACAACAAATCTCTTTGGGGACATTGATCTGCATAATGTAACCACAGAAGGAAAAAGTAACAATGAGGGTGAAGAAGAAGACCTCTCTGCACAAATTACACAAGACGTATTGTTACAAGGATCTATTTCGAAAGAAACAAAAGAAAAACAAAAAAGCAGCTATTGGAAGCAATATATACAACGATCAGAGAATGACGATTTGTTGTCCGAAAGAGCAGATAAAAAAGTGCATAAAATTGACCTCTATTTTGGCGATGAAAAGGACCTCGTGTTTAAATGGATGGATGATCCGGAAGCTTTTGTGGGGAAATGTCCTAAAATATATATGGACGAAGCTCATGTAGCATATGATAAGGGTACACCGTATTCAAAAACCGGTCAATCGGAAGCCATTGGGGAAGATGACGTAAGGGGAGGGGTGTCAAATTGGCTTATTCACTACATTGTTGCACAAGAGATTAAGGAAACCGATGTCGTGCCCTCTGGGGGGGGATATATTCTTGCCGAAGATACAAGGACAAAACTTAACACAATTCAATTTCATAAAATCAATCCACAGAATAAAAAATCATATGCACAGTCATTTTATAAGGGAGTGGATATTATATTGGGCACCTTGGGAGTTGATATGCAAGGTCAGCAGAAAGAGAGATTCGCACAAACACTACTCACGGAAATGGAACGCTCCCTTCGCCATGGCAAAGAAAGAAAAACTGAATCAGAACAAAGGAGAAGGGATCATGTACAGTCCATTGGTGACGAAATTGCAAAATTTGTGCGTTTGAAGGATAAAATATTCACCGAAACAGCCGGACATATTGTTATACGGGACGCATATATCGACGAGCTCCTTTCGGAACACAAATATAACCCCGCCGCACAATCGGCAGTACTTGCCATCACGGGCATTTTTGAGCCTATCAAAAAGGAGGTTGCCTATAAAACCGCGACATACCCCAGCTTTGTACATGCCATTGGTGACAGATTTGTTGCTCTGTCTGGAACTCTTATGCATCCAAATCCAGAAAAGAAAATAATGGAAAAAGGTTCGTTTGCGTCCTTTTTAAAAACGACTACAGGATGTGAAACATGTGTTATAACTCCACCTGAAATGAAACCGCTTCCCAAGCCACAGCTGTTTGAACAAACCGATGAAATGTATACTGCTCTTGCAACAGATTTAAAGTGGGAAATGGGTTTTGATCAAGAAAGCGGCTATAAAGATACACATAAAGGAATACGGCCAACACTTCTTGTCGATTTTAACGGACTGGAAAACGCGACAAGAACTTATAAACACATGCAGGCCATCTATGGGGAAGAGAACGTGCGACTCCTTCTCTCCAAACCAACAGGAGGAGACAAGGAAGCTGAAAGAAGATATGTGAGGCAGCTTAACGAATATAGAAGTGATCTTGCACAGGGGAAAATTAGTATGCTTGTATCTTCAGGAAGCGCAGCACTGGGAGTAAACTTTGAGCGACCGGACGGCACATTTCCGGATATGAGAACCGTAATGATTGGCATGCCGGATTCTGAAGAACGTGTTACACAAACCATTGGAAGAAGAAGATTGGGGGAGGGAAGTACACGCAACCATCTCTGGTATCTCTCGCTTTCTGATCTTGAGATACAAGAAAGTCTCTTGGAAAAGCAGACAAAAAGATATTATTTAAGTCTTGAAAGGAGTCAGCAACAAATGCATACTGCACTCATGAAAGTCAAAAGTGATCCTGATAAAGTATTTAGTCTCATTAAGACCCTCATGCATAAAGCAAAAACTTCAAGAGCTCAGGATGAAGAGTATTCTATTCGGTATGACACAATAATGAATGACGAGGCGATTCCATACGCTACAAGCAGGTTAAAGCGGCGTATTGCAAGTGAACTGTTAGGATATGATGAGGAAACAATAAAACGTATCACAGATCCGGAACATGAGCCTGAAACACTGGAAGATAAAACAAGACAGCTTACATTGGATGAATATACACGTACCTTCGGGCTCCCTTCCACCATTCATGAAGATGCGCAGCGCATGAGTTTTACCTATGCTCTCGAGCAAAAAAAATTGTTTGATGTACAAACAGTGGTGGGGCAATTTGAAGACCAAATGCGACTGTTACGACAAGGTATTTTTGACAAAACTCCCGCCTCCTTTAATATAGACAGATATGTGGATGAATGGTATAAAGACTCAAAAAAAGCTGTGGGTGACTATATGAGATTGACAAATTTTGCGCTCCATGCAAGACAATTGACGGAGATGCAGGATGAAAGATCAAGATCCGCGGCATTTCTTCCGCTAGCCATGAAAAAAGAAGTATATGAAGAATCCAGCCTTGTCTCAGAATTAAGGGCGAATAACGGACTCGTTTTTGAAATACGAGAGGTTGTGTCCCCAACGGGAGAAAGAACGAGAGTGATCTGCTTTACCGAAGAAGACACACATTTCAGTCTATTTGAACCGATATCTCTTGGGCCAATCGTGGCTCCGGCGGCTGCCATTACTCGTATGGATATGCGCTTCATTCCTGTGTCTCTCGGTATTTCGTTTGGAAACCAGCCTCCACTTCCATATTTTGGCCTGATCTCAGTGCAATAACAGGGCGCACGCTTTATTTCAAGCTGAGCACCTTTTGTGCCTTTTTCTTCAGCTGGATACCAATTCCAAGTACTCCAAGCTGTCCGGCCACGAGCAGTATATTCATCTCAGGACCAGCTTTTGGTGCTTGAGTGACGCCCACCACTTGTTTTTCAACACAACCTTGGGCAGTGTCATCATCTGAAGCAGTATTAGTATAAGCACGTACATAGTTGCTTACACACATAAGACCACGGTCTGAAGGAAGTTTATCCTGTGCAAACCACTGCATCTTAAAGTAATAAAGCTTTTCTTCACCAGGCTGAAACGTACCTGCATTGAAGCTAATTGAGCGTGACTGAGTGTCGTATGAACCAGGACCTTCTACGGCATCAAGATACAAAGGAACCTTATCAACCACCATAACATTGCTCAGACTGATACTTGAGGTATTTTTAACCCGTACTTTAAAATATATATCAGATCCAGGCTGAAAACGAGCGTCAGAAGGAGTGAGATTATCAACATATTCATATTGGAGAATGCCTCCCTTACTCATAGTAACGGGCTTTGAAACCTGCTTATCCACAAGAATAGATTCTACAGGAGCAGGCTGACCATATTGTCCATATTGCCCGTAATCAGCAAAAGCGCTGTGGGGAATAACAGTTGTCAAAGCGAGAACGGTTATAAAAGAAATAAAAAGTTTTTTCATATGAAAGTATTATACTATAAGTCTTT